>NZ_JBHRTN010000006.1:0-127672 GCF_042646265.1 Teichococcus globiformis | reverse complement strand
CCAGCGCCCATTCGTCATCAGATACATCAGACGGGTACGGCTTGCGGGCACTCATGTCCAACAGCCTGATCGTTACCAACCCGCTGGTCCATAACAGCCTCTAGTGTCGGGTCAACCCTTCGTACTTCTTGATCATTACAGACTAGCCTCTATGGCTGCCCTGCACTGGCTCGAGCTCGGCAACAGCCCTGTGCGTCGCATTCATCAAATCTACTAAACGCTTCAAACTGCCGTACCAACTTCTGCTCTCAGAGAATAATATTTTGACTTTCATGAGACATGACTTCGTGCCACATCTGGGAAAACTTTTTTCCTCTCCTGACTTATACGCATCAAAACCGCGGAGGGGGCAGACCGTCGGGAGCTACGACTGCACGTCCTGATCCCGTCACAGCTTGGAGACGCCTACGATGCTGTGAGGCGAGCGGCGGCACACCCTCATCCACCACCAAGAGCATGAAGAATAGCCAACAATGCCAGCAATGTTGATCATCCGACACCCATTGCCTGCTCGCTCCTAATCCAGCACGACAGGGTTAGCCGAACAGAGGACGCTGACAAGGACCCGGCGGACTCCTCAGGACGCATCCTGACGACGCGCAGTTCCTTTAGCCGCGCTGAAGGCTGCGCAACGCAGTCGCGGTCGTTGTAAATCTATGCAGGGCGGGTGAGGGGGGCCAAAGGCTGCGCCTTCAACCGCGGATTAGCGGCGTCGGTTTCAACAGCGCATTGCCGGCGTGGAATCAGGCGTTTGCCCCGAACCGCCCACAACGCTGCCGCCACCCGGTACCCGGCGATTGCCATGGGCAGCGGTATGGTGAACGTGATCACGCTGGTAGCCAATCCTCATCCGCCAGCAGACCTTGCAGCACCGGCGCCTTGGCGGAACTGCCATGAAGTCTGCGCGCCGCACCAAGACGATTGAGCCTGTTCGAGGCTGAGCCCCGGACCACGAGGCCTAGCCTCGGGCGGCAAGAGTGCGTTCGCGCGCCTGGCGTACCATCCATTCCACTAGGAGGGCCGCGCAGGTCACAGCAATGAGCAGGCTGCTCACAGCAGCGATGGTGGGCTCGACCTCTAGCAGCAAGCTGTTCCAGATCCGCACCGGCAGCGTCTCGGCGCGAATCCCGGCGAGGAAAAGCGAGATGACTAATTCATCGAAGGATGTAAGAAACGAGAAGAGCATCGCTGAGACCAACCCCGGCAGCACCAATGGCAACACCACTCGCCGGAATACTCCCATACGCGTACACCCGAAGATCATGGCTGCCCGTTCAAGATTCGGGTCCACCACCTTCAATGCCGATTGCAGGATGACGAGTACAATCGGCAACGCCACCACGCTGTGCGCCACTGCTATCCAAGGCTTGAAGCCGATAAGCCCGAAGCGCGCGGAGAGGAAGTAGAGCGCAATGGCGGTTACCACGTGAGGCACGATGAGCGGCATCAGCAGCAGTGCAGTGATGGTCTTGCGCATGCTGAAGGCACCCCGTGTCATCGCATACGCCGCCAGAAATCCTAGCGCGGTTGACAGTACGCATGTCATGGCCGCGATCAAGAAAGAGTTCCACAGTGACGCCAGCCAGCGCGGATCGCTGAGGAAGCGGATGTACCATCGTAGGGACAGCGTTTCAGGCGGAAACTTCAGATAGCCGTCGCCACTGAAGGAGGCGATAACAACGATCAGGATGGGTGCCAGCATCGCAGTGCACAGCAGCACGACAAGAAGCTGAAGGATAGCGATGCGCAGTGTCGGTCCTGTCATCGGGCGAAGCTTCCCTCGGCCTTGTCCGAAACGCGGCCATAAATGGCGTAGAGCGCCAGGGTAATGCTCAGCAACACGATCGTCATCAGTGCCGCGACGGGCCAGTTATGCGACAGCTCGATCTCCCGCTCGATCAGCATCGCCATCATGATGTCGCCCGGTCCGCCCATCAGAGCCGGCGTGATGAAGAAGCCGAGCGCCAGTATGAAGACGATCAGCGAGCCTGCCGTGACGCCATGCAGTGTGAGCGGCAGGAAGACTTTGGCAAAGACGGTCATAGGCTTAGCACCCATGCCCTCGGCCGCCTGCAACAGTCGTTGATCCACTGCCTTCATGGCTGCGTAGAGCGTCAACACCATGTAGGGCAGCAGCACATAGGTCATACCGATGATGACGCCAGTACGGTTGTAGAGCAGGTCCACCGGCTCCGACACCAGACCGAGGCCGAGCAGGATCTGGTTGATCAGCCCATTTCGCCCGAGGATCACCATCCAGGCATAGGTGCGGACGATAACGCTGGTGAAATACGGGATAACGATGCAGAGCAGCACCAGGGAGAAGGCAAGTCCCTTGGCTCGCGACAAAGCATAAGACAATGGATAGCCGATGATGAGGACCATCACGGTCACCGTCAGGGCAATGCCGTTGGTGTTGAGGATGGCACCGAGAATGGCTCGCGAGCCCAGGACGGCCTGGGTTTCAAACCACACCTCCTCCAGACTGCCGAGCTCCGTCAGGGATGCCCAGATGAACCATCCGATGGGGGTGATGAACAACAGAAGCAGAAGCACCAGGGCAGGCGCGATCAACGCCCATCTGGCGGCAAGGCGTAGCGGCATCGGTTCACGCCTCCAGAAGCAGGGCGTCGGCCCTCTGCCAGCCCAGCCGGATCGTTTCTCCGGGATTTCGCAGCACGGTGCCGGACGCATTGGTCGCATCGCACAGAACGACCTGCCCATCAGGGAGCGTTACCTCGTATCGCACGACATTGCCGAGAAAGGCTGTGTGCCGCACTGTCCCCCTGATCTGGTTGGCCGATGGCGTGCCTTCATCCGGCAGGATGGAGACTTTTTCAGGCCGTACAAAGACTTGGCCCCCAACGACCTGGGGTCGGTCCGACGCTACCTCGAACCAGGCATCGCCGGCACCGCGAAGCGCACCGCTTTCGCGCTTCGCCTGGATAAGGTTTGCCTCACCCAGGAAGCGGGCAACAAAGGCGCTGTCCGGGCACTCATACACCTCCCGCGGTGGGCCTATCTGCGCGATGCTACCACGGTTCATGATGGCGATGCGGTCCGACATGGTCAGCGCCTCCTCCTGGTCATGCGTGACGTAGATCACGGTCATACCCAGGCGCCGCGAGATTTCCTTGATTTCCACCTGCATGTGGTAACGGAGGTTCTTGTCGAGAGCGCCGAGAGGTTCGTCCATCAGCACCACAGGAGGATGGCCGACAATGGCACGCGCCAGCGCTACGCGCTGCTGCTGGCCTCCCGAAAGCTCTCTCGCAAAGCGCCTCTCGAAGCCGGTGAGCTTCACCATCTCCAGCGCCGCAGCGACGCGCTTCACCACCTCCGGCTTCGGCACCTTGCGCACGTTCAGTGGGAAGGAAACATTTCCAAACACGTCCAGGTGCGGGAAGATGGCGTAGTTCTGGAACACCATGCCGAGACCGCGATCACGTGGCGGCGCACGCGTCGCGTCCTTGCCGTCAATATGGATGCGCCCCCCATCGGGCAGCGTGAAACCTGCGATCATCGACAGCGTCGTGGTCTTGCCGCTACCCGACGGCCCGAGAAAGGTGAAGAACTCGCCTTGCGGGATGGTCAGGGAAATGTTCCTGACCACTGTTTCCGAACCATAGGTCTTGCGGACGGCTTCCAGGCGGACGCCCTGGCAAGGGGATGTGCTCATCCGAGAATCCAGCGCGACCACTGGCGGTTGACCCGCTCGCGGTTCGACTCCCACCAGCCAACATCCCGCATGAAGCCGACCTGCTTGGAATTGGGACCGCCCGGCATGCGTGTGAGGTGCTCGGCCGGGACATGTCCGAAGGCCTTCTGGTTGGTCGGGCCGTACTGCAGGTCCATCGAATACTTCGCCTGCACCTCGGGCTGCATCATGAAATCAATCAGCTTTTGTGCGCTGGCCTGGTTGGGGGAACCTTTGAACACGCTGAGAGCCTGGACCTGGATCATGTTCTCGTTCCAGTCAAAACCAAGCGGTGCGCCCTTATCAATCAGGGTCTGCAGGCGGCCATTCCAGATGGAGCCCAGCACCACCTCCTGATCAGACAGCATCTGCGCCGAAAGCGCACCGGTGTCCCAGAACTTGCGGATGTTGGGACGGATCCCGGACAAGGACTGAAAGGCGCGGTCGATGTTGATCGGGTAGATCTGGTCGCGCGGCACGCCATCCGCGAGCAGGGCGATCTCGAGATCCGGCTGACCTGAGGCCATGTCGGCCAGCATGCGCGGACCGGGGAACCTGCCGATGTCCCAGAACTCGGCCCAGCTCTTAGGGTGTTGGCCCTCGGGAAACTTGGTCTTGTTGTAGGCCAGAACGGTGGAGTAGACGAAGTTGGCGACACGGGTGTCGTGACGATAATCTGCGCCAACATCGTCGGGCTTGCTCCACTTCCAGCTGCCGTAGTCGATCGGCGCCAGGGCGCCCATCCGGCCCAGCGTCACAAGCGGCCCGTCGCCGGTATCGATGAGGTCCAGCTCGACATTGTTGGCGCGGAACATGGCCAGCAGCTTGGAAACGGTCGCGGCCACGGGCATCACGGTGATACCCGTTTCCTTTGTGAACGGCTCATACACATGGCGGCGCATGATGTCGTCGTAGGCTCCGCCCGGGGTGCGGACGATCACCTGCCCGGCCGCCCTGGCCGGACCGGCGATGACATAGGGCGCAACGAGGATCGCGCCGCCCAGGGTGAGAAAGCGGCGCCTTGAAGGTGAAAGGGTCAACCTGTCGTTTCGCATGTCGGAACTCCTGTCAGGTTTCACGGCACTGGCGGACGGGGCGCCTGAATTCCCTGGTCAGAATCGGGCGGCCGAATAGGGCGTGGGGTCGATCGTCGTCGGCCGACCAACAACAAGCTGCGCCACGAGCTTGCCGCTTGGAGGCCCTCCGGTCATGCCGAAATGGCTGTGGCCAAAGCAGAGAAACAGGCCGCGATGCCCCGGCGCTGGACCGAGAACCGGCAGGCTGTCCGGCGTCGAGGGCCTATGGCCCATCCAAAGCTTGGGCTCCTCGGTCCGCAGGTCCGGGAACAAGCGCCGGGCCTGTTCGTGCAGGACCTTGGCGCGTCGCTCGTCGGGCACGGCCTCCAGCCCGGCAAACTCCACCGTGCCGGCAACGCGGATGCCTTCCTCCATCGGCGTCATGCCAAAGTTGCGGCTCTTTTGCAGGATCGGCAAGCGCAGTGAGATCGAGGGGGCAGGCAGCATAGCATGGTATCCGCGCTCGGTTTCCAACGGCACCCGAACTCCCAGCGGCTCCAGCAGCTGGCCCGACCAGGCGCCGCCGGCCAGGACGATCTTCTCCGCCCGATGATTCCCTACATTGGTGAAGACCAGCCAGCCTCCCCCATCCTCGGGGATGAGCTTGAGAACGCGCTCGGGGAGCACGATCCCGCCCTCGGCGCGGAACATCTCGGCCAGCGTGCGGAGCAGGCGAGGCGGGCTTACGGTGTGACCGTTGCCAGGGATGAAGACGCCCCGCACCACCTCCCGTGCCAAGCCCGGAAACATTTGCCGAAGATCGTCGGCGCCCAGTTCCTCGCTGTGGATGCCATGCTCTTTGCGTAGGTTCCGCTCGATCCGGCCGGTCGCGGTTTCGGTGCTGGAATCCCACATCTGCACCTGGCCAGATTGCCGGACAAGGTCGCGGTAAGCCGTATCCCCCAGGAGTTCCTTCCAGTCATGGAATGCGTTCACATGCAGGGCGCGCATGGCCTTCGCGATCTCGCGCACGCGCTCCATGCGACCTGAGCGCACCCATTTCATCAGCCAGGGCGTGGCCCTGGGCATGTAGGCCGGGCGGATGGACAGTGGGCCGAGCGGATCGTTCAGCCAGCCCGGCACCTTGCGCAGCATGCCCGGCAGTGCGATCGGCACCACCGTGTCTGCGGACAACAGGCCTGCATTGCCGAAGGAGGCGCCACCTGGGGAAGGCAGGGGATCGATCAGTGTGACAAGCTGTCCCATACGCAGCAGATTCAGCGCCGCCGACAGCCCGGCCACGCCGCCGCCTACCACGACGATGCCCGGATGCGCATCCGCAGGCATGTCAGGCGGCTTCCAGATGCGCCGTGGCGATCATCTCGATGCGCATGCCAGGCGCCAGCAACTCCTTCACCACCACGGTGGCGCGGCAGGGGAAGGGATCGGTGAAGACTTCGCGCCATATCGCGTTCATCGCAGGCGCGTCGGCGGCATCCACGAGGAACACCTGCAGCATCATCACATCAGCGAGCGAGCCGCCCGCGCCCTCCATGGCGATCCGCAGATTGTCCAGCGTGCGGCGGGTCTGCACCGTAATGTCGCCCTGAACGATGTCGCCTGTGACGGGGTCCTTAGGGATCTGCGCGGTGAGAATGAGCGGCCCCTTGCGCACCACGCCGGAAATCGGTCCCTTGGAAGGAACCAAGCCGGTCTTGATGGCTTCGAACATGCTTAATCTCCGATGTCGTTGATGATGAGGCCCCGGGGGAAGCGCGTCAGCCGTTCCGGGCCGTCCTCCCGCACCAGCACGGTCTCGCTGATCGAGGCGCCGCCAGCCGAGGCATAAATGTGGAAGACCATCCCGGCCTCGACTTTCCAGTCTGCCCCGGGATGCAAGATGCGGGTGAAGTCGCTGGTGCGCGGTGTTTGCGGCGCGTAGAGGCCCAACGTGTAGCCCGTGATGTTGTCATAGCGGGGTCGAAGACCGGAGCGGACCACCCCATTCCGCAGGATGGCATCCACATCGGATGCAACCGCACCGGGCCGGAGGGCGGCGATCTGCTTGTCCTGCAGCGCGATCAGTGTGTCCGCCGCAGCCGCCAGGCTGGCTGTAGGACGGCCCATGGCGACACAGCGCATGATCCGAGCGCTGTAGCCAGCGATGCGCGGCGTCAGCTCGAGGTGCACAACGTCGCCGACAGAAAGCGGCACGTCGCTGAGGTGGCCGTGGAGGAAATCCCAACCGGCTCCGGCACTGATGGGGCCGGGTGGGCTAGGATCGGCGCCGAGCTCGATATAAGCTGAAACGACTATGCGGGCAGCATCGCGTTGCGTACCGCCGGGGACGCAGGCGGCGGCGGCGCGGCGCAGCGCCTCGTCGGCGATCGCGGAACAGCGACGCAACAGCCCGATCTCGGCGGGCGACTTGATGAGCCGGAGTTCATTGACCACCGGCCCCATGTCGACCAGCTCCATCTCCGGCAGCGCGGCGCGCAACTGCCCGAAGCGATGGAGTGACATCGCGTACGAATTGAAGTCGAGTCCCAGCTTACCCTGCAACAGGCCCCGCGTAGCGAGGGCCCCGGCAAGCACCGGCATCGGATCCTCCCAGTCACGATAGATCGGGATGTCCTTGATCCAGGTGCGCTGTCGGCAAGGTGCGCCATCGAGGGAACGGATCAGGAAGAACGGTTCCGCATCGAGTGGCACCACGACGCAGCGCCAGCGGTTGAGCGAGCTGCCATAGCCCGACAGCCAGGTCATGGCCTCGATTTCGTCGAGCAAGGCGACGCCGATGCCGGCGGCCTCCATGCGGTGCCGAAGCGCGGCGATCCGGTCGGCGTATTCCTTGGTTTGGAACCGGGCCTCTTCCATCATTGGCGGGTTTTCGTGGGGGCGGAGCGCCAACCGTCCATCCGGTCCCGGAGCTGGTAGGAAGCGCCAACCAGCGGCAGGAACCAGGGCCGCCCGGAATAGCCACGCATGGTCGGGAAGGGCATGCGGGAGAAGGCGGAAGCACGGTTGGGGGCGCCCAGCATTTGCCGCGCGGCGCAGCGGCCGAGATGAGTCATGGTGACGACGCCGCTGCCATTGCAACCCAGCGCGTAATGGATACCGTCCTGCTGACCCACATGCGGCATGTAGTCGAAGGCGAATGCAACGTTGCCCTTCCAGCCATGGGTCACGCGCATGCCAGCCAGCTCTGGCATCAGCCCGGTCAGGAAGCCATGCAGCCGCGCGGCGGAGCGGGTGGCTTCGGCATCGATGAAGCTGGCCCGGCCGCCGAACAGGATGCGGGTGAAATCCGGCGACGGGCGGAAGTAGTAGAGCACCTTCTTGGTGTCACCATAGACGCGCAGCCGGGGCAGCAGGGCGCGCACGCGCTCCTCTCCTAGAGGCTCGGTCGCGATCATGTAGCTGGCCACAGGCACCAGGCGGCGGCGGTGCCAGGGCGTGGCTTCACCCGTATAGCCATTGGTAGCGACCATGACCTGCCCCGCCGCCACCTCCCCAAGGCTTGTGTGGACGCGATGCCGGGTGCCGTCCTTCTCCAGCCCGGTCACGGTGATGCCACCGCGCAACTCGCTGCCCAGGCCGAGGGCCGCCTCGGCCAGCCCCTGGACATAGAGCCCCGGATGGAGCGAACCCGCGCGCTCGATCAGCAGCCCACCATGGTAGAGGTCGGTGGCCACTTCCTCATGGACGCGGCCGCGCTCCAGGACCGTTGCGGTGTCACGGCCTGTGCGGTTCAACATCTCCGCGCGCCGCTTCAACGTGTCCAGGGCCTTGGGCGCATGTGCACCGACGAAGCGCCCGGTCTTGCGGAAGCAGCATTCCACGCCTTCCCGGCGAAGAAAGGTCTCGAAGTCGTCGAAGGAGCTTTCGGCCTCCTCCACCATCTCCTCCAGCAGCCTGGCGTCGAGGGTGTGCAGGTCGGAGCGGGCTCGCCCCAGGCTTCCTGCCCCGGACAGGGCCCCGCCATTGCGGGAGGAGGCACCCCAGCCGATCGCCTCGCGGTCCAGCACAAGGGCCTTCACCCCGCTCCGGCCCAGTTCTATGGCGGTGGACAGTCCGGCGATGCCGCCGCCGATGATCACGACGTCGGCGGTCTCGGGCAAGGGCTGTAGGCCGTTTGCTGGAGGAGGCGGAGCCAATTCCCACCAATAGGGCCGCTCAACAAAATCCGGGGTGAAAAGGTCTGGGTTCATGCTCACACCGGAACTCTGGCATGCACCAAGCGCGTGCCACCATCCCAACTTCGGTTATGCGGCCCAGCACCAGTTATGACAGGCGAGTAACATGGCTCGGCGGTGCTTCTGACAGGATCTCCTCTGCGCACTGGCTCAGCAGCCTGAGAAAAGCGGCCCGGTCGAAATGGTTCTTCATTCCTTCCGACCAGACCGCTCGGTATTCGAAGAAGACGGCGGGCTCGAAATCGCGGAGCACCAAGCCACGCGGAATGAAGGGTCTGGCCGCGAAAGCGTCGGTGAAGGCGATACCGACACCTGCATGAGCCATCCCTGTCGCCCCAATGATGAGCGGACATTCGGCCATCTCCACCGGCTGCACGCCTTCATCCTGGAGGACCCGGTCGACCAGGGTTTGGGTACCCTCGTGGCGGGAGATGGCGACAAAAGGCTCTCCATGAAGGTCGGCTGGGCGAAGGGTGTCCCGCGTTGCGAGGGCATGATCCGGCGGCAGAGCGCAGAGCGCCCGCGCCCGGGCGATCAGGAAGGATCGCATGCCCGGCACTCGCGGCGAGGCACTGGTCAGCCCAAGTTCGGCCCGCCGGGAGGCTGCCATCGCCATGACGCCCCCACCATCACGCGTGGTGACTGCGAGGCGCTCTGGCCCGCAACCTCGCAGCCATCGGCCTGCCACCGGCGGCATCAGCTCCTGTGCCAGGACCGGGATAGAGGCAATCACGGCGCGACGCGGCTGGTCGGTCCGCAGTCGGTCCACAAGATGAGCGATCTCCTCCATGCCCATGAATAGGCGCTCGGTTTCCTCGAACAGGTTGAGGCCGCGCTGAGTGGGAACGAGACGGCCATGCAGGCGCTCGAACAAACAAAAGCGGCAGAGTTCCTCTGTTTGCGCCAGGATCTTGCTGACGCCCGGCTGACTCATGCCGAGGACGCGGCTGGCACCGGTGATGCTGCCGGTGCGCACAACCGCACGGAAGACTTCCAACTGCCGATGCTGCAGGCGTGGCTGTGTCATGCCCACCATTGGAGCAGCCCTGCAGCATGTGGAGAAGAGGTTGAGCGCGGGAGGCTATTCCCGCCTTGCGCCATCGAGGCGGGATGCTTGAGCATACGGGGATGGCAGAACACCAGGCGAGCAATCACTCGCCGTGCGCGGTACCAGATCTGCCGGCCCGATGACCGGATGATCCCGCCCGGCAGAAAGGAGGGTTGCTGTTGATCAGGAGTGAAAAGGTTCAAGTGTAGTCAGCGGCGATCCCTTTGATGGGCAAGCTGGTCAAAGCAACGCCTGAGTTGCACCATGGCAGCTGGATTGCTCCTAGCGAGCTGGAGTTCTTCGACCAAGTCCTCTTATAGGCCCCGCCGGAACGAGCCGGCTGCGGTAACCTTTCAAAGAGAGCCTTAAACGGATGGAACGGCTTACAGAGGCGCTCGCCGTTTTGGCTCATGCAAGGAGGGGAGGGGATTCAAGCCTCAATAAGTATTGCGATCGTCAGGACGATCTTCTCTTCACTGCAGAGGTTCACGTTCTGCTTGGATCAGGAGCGGTCAAACGGCCGAAAGGTTACGTTCCTGCTCCTCTGGAGGCTTGATCGCAAAGGGTGCCCGTCGCACGGGGTAGTCGTAAGCCATGTATCGATCGGGAGGTTTGTCCCGGCTCTTTAGCTGGTTGTCTCTGCCGGTACCGCGCGCACCACGACGCCGGATGCCGGATGCGCTTCATCTATCTTGAGCCATGGGCTTGCGGGCCACCGACACCGCCACAGCACAGCCTTTGTCTCGTGACGCCGGTCAAGGCCGGGAGGCTTGACCGTGACGCCATCAAGCTAACGGTGCTTCGATTGCGCGAACGAGATGGCACCGAGAGGGTGGTCTGCTTCATTTGATAGTTGGGCAGCCAACGGCCACTTGAGGCGGGCAGCTCGGCCTTCACTGCGTAGCATCAGCTATCAATGTTGAGGTGTCGGGTTGTGCAAGTCGAGGTTCAAACATTTCCGCCACTTCCTGGTAGACCATCTTCACGGGCAAGGCCCGACCGCTCCGCTCGAAGACACCTGGGTTTGGCTTGGCGGCCTCGCCCACCACGGCCACGCTGGATTTGCCGGGCGTTTCGCGTAAGGCGGCCAGAAACCGTCTGGCTCCGGTCGGGCCCAGCAAATGCACAAGATAAAGGTCGGCGGGACGAGCAGCACGGCCTATGGAACTTTCCAGCATGGGGCGGGCCTTCTTCAATCGTTCTGCTGCCAGCACGGCCGAAAGACGAGGGTTGTCCCTCAGGCGAAGGATGCCTTGCAGCTCGCGCCAGTTTCGTGCGCCGATGTTGCCATCGCGGTCTGTTGTCAAGGCTGCGGCATACCGGTCGAGGCCGTGATCCGGACCGAAGTCGCGGACGACCTCGAGCCAAGTGTCGCGTGTGAACTGCATCAGACCTCGCGCCGAGGAGGAAGGATTTGCAGCCAGCGGATCGAGACGGCTCTCCCGTTCGGCAATCCGGCGCAGAACATCGGCACTGAGGCCCGTTGCCCGTTCTGCATGCCGCAGTGCCGTATCCACTGCGTTCCGGCGCTGCACATCAGGAGCGCTCCGTGACGAAGCATGATGGCCTTGTTCCCTTCTCTGCACGGCGGATGACCGTCGGGTATCCGGCCTGCGTGCTGTAGGATGTGCCGTACGGCGGACCGTGGCAGGCTTCCTCGCGACCGTGGCCGACGCAGCCGACGCCTTCTTTTGCATCGCAGGTCCTGAGCGCGCTTGCCGGGCTTGAGCTGCGTCGGCGGGCGACGCCACCGGGAGTGAAAGCAGCAGCGTGGCAACGATGCCGACAGGAAGCAGGCATGCCCTCAAGGATGACATCAGGGCGCACGTTGAGTCGTGTTTCGCGCCATGCGACGCGAAACCGAAGGTATGGTTGGTCACGTCGATCTCCTTTGGGCAGGAACGGCGTGGGCTGGTGACAACCAGCACTGAACTCATGGGGCGCTGCGCAGTTAATGCAGGTAACGGGAACGTTGTTGCTTCGATCCTGATTTGCTTGGGAGAATTTTATGATGTTCAATCAGAAGCATATAGATGCTGCATATATACAGCTTCTTGAATGAAGCATCGCGATGAAAATCAATCTTTGCGATTGTTCTGTGACTGGTCGTTTCTGCCGCGCAGCGGATGGGGTGAACACTGGCGACCGGGATCGCAGAGTTGTGGCTGAGCTAACGAGAGCATCGTCCTTCTGAATCAAACAGGCAGAGCAGGGACCTTCCACCTGAAGCAGCACCGCTGGCGATGTAAAGTCCGACGAAGGGCGGGTCTGGCAGAGTGGCTCAATCAAAACGCCCTGCTCGACAGATGTGCAAGAGGCAAGATCTTGGTTGAATCACGGTCACGCTACTGTTCCACACTGGCGCCTGGTGCTTGAGGAAGTGGTTCGATGACCGAAACACCGGATTTGCTTGATGACGCACGTTGTCCGCCACAGCGGCACGGAGCAAGCTTCTGCAATCCGATCCGATTAAACTACCCTGGTAACAGGTCAGCAGGTGAGGCACGTCATCCCGCCGGGAGGCATCAGCCGAAACCTACGCCGAGGCCGAGCTATTCTACAGCGCGGTACGGGCCATATCGGCAGCCCTTCGAACCGCCGCAGTGTCCACCAACCAGCCGCGGAATAGCTGTAGCCAAGCGCCCGGCAACGGCCACCTGCCAGCACCCGACGGTCCAGCACTGGCACCTTTCCCACCGTCTGCCGCTGCTGACAACGACATGCCGACCCCGCTAAAGGTAACCGGGAGCCAGGAAAGTCGAAGCTGCGGGTGCCCAAGTGCGCAGTTCTCAAGATCCTGGCCCCGATCGACCACAACCGCGCGATGTCAGATTGGGAGGCGCTGCCTAGGATCTTGTTATCTGTTCGTCACTCGTTTCATCGGCTCTTCCAGAATGTTCTTCGGGACTGCAAGGTCCAGCCTATCCTCAGACAATGACGATCATCCATCTCGAACCAAGCTATTGCCGGTTTCCAGGCTGCCTCTATATGGCAGCAATGCCCTGCACACGCCTCAATCCCGCACTGAAGGTCGCGACACTCGGCGTGATCTACCTTGGTGCTGTTGCCGCCTTCGGAGCCATCTATCTGGCATTCGTGGGATAGGCTAACGGGCCACATGCACGTGTGCGTATCACTGACGTAGCAACCACCGGTCCCTGTTCGCCATTTACGACCGTGCGGATCAAGGGACGGCACGATGCTTCGGCAAGCCTACAAGACTATAGACATGCAGCGCTGGCATTTGGCTGTCGCCGCCGCTCTGTTTCTCTGGTGCGTGCTCGGAGCTGGCGCGATCGTGCTGGTGGCTCAGCTTCGGAACGGGCAGCTCTTCTAGAGCCGACCGAGATCGGCCTTGCCCACCTGCAGACCCATAAGGATCTCAGGCAACGGCACCGGGCGAAAGTCCCAGACATCGACGCCCACATCCACCTGCCGCGGCATTGGCTTAAGGCGGCCATGGCTATGGCCATGAAGATTGACTGCCCCTCGGCCCATATCTCGCCAGGTTCGGAAGGCATAATGACATAGGACGAGGAGCCGTCCCTCGCACTTCATCTCGGCGTAGGGCATCACGCTGTCCCAGCCGTTAAGGGCGCAGATGCCCGATCGATCATTATTGCCCGTGACCAATCGTTTCCGGCCCCGCAACCGTCCCAGGAGTGCAGAGGCTGCAGCTTCGGAATAGCCCACGGCGAAGTCGCCCAGGTGCCAAACTTCATCGTCCGCGGTGACCACTGCGTTCCAGTTTGCCTCCATAACAGCATCCATCTCCGCCACTGAGGCAAACGGGCGTTTGTAGAGCCCCTTAGCGCCGCCATGGCCAAAATGCGTGTCCGCTGTGAAGAAGATCGTCATATCTGGTCCTGACTTCCTGTTCCCGTGTTCTGACGGTCGTGTCAAAGAGGGGGCGGAAAGCACGCATCTTGTGGCAGATGTTGTGGTGGTGATGATCTGCCAAGGTCGCTTCTGGCCTGGAATCCTCGCGACCCTTCTGGATGATCTCCGATCTGCGGACCGGCTAAACTTTTGGCTTCAGCTGGAAGCCACACAACAAGGCCAGAAGTCTGTTCAATGATGCGAAGGGAATGATTGCGATCCCCCATGCAACCTGTTCGGGGACGCCGGTTGCCGATCTGTCATCTCGCCTGCCGCAGTGGATCGACCGATGGCTTTGACAGAGCGAGGCACGGACATTGGTGGCGGCCGTCGACCAGCAGTGCGGGGATGAGTTGGCGGCATGCGAGAGCCCATGCAGTTGCTCACAGCCCTGCAACGATCGGCGCATGCATGGGGCAGTTACGGCTGCGGCTGTTTTTCCGGATGGGACAGGAGGTCTTTTGATCAATAAGAGCCGTCGTGCTGGGTATGAGCAACACTTACGAGCACGGCATCTTGCCGCCGCCTCCTGCGGAAGGTCGGTTGCTTCGATCTGGTGTTGAAGGAGTACTGCTGAACTTCGTCCAGAGTCGCAGCGCATGCAGCGGCCGCTTCACGCTCAGCCCCGTACATACGGGGCTGCCTTGACCCGGTATTTTCTGGCCCCGGCGGCCGTGCTCGAGCATGGACTTGCAAGTGTACGCACAAGCATGAACCGCCGCATCCGACACTACGCGTGCTCTCGCGCCGTCTTGCCCATCGCTGCTGGCCTGTCGTTCGATTGGGCGGTTTGGGGAAGTTCGTACTTCCGGACGCAGACCTCATCGGGTCCATTTCCAGATCTGCGTCAGGCTGATACTCCATGGTGCAGAATAGCCCTGCACCACGGGGCTGGCTCGACCGTAATAGAGGGCTGTCGGAGACGGACAGTCAGGTACGCTGCGGCCGCTCGATCAGGCTTCTTGCTGTGGCTGCCTATGTCGCCGACATTATGCCGCAGTCATATCTAACGACCACGACGATGGCATGTTAACGGTCAGCAACTTCGAACACGGTGGCGTCGAGCTTATAACCACCTTGCTCCGTCAGAAGCAGCCTGGGCTGCGTGGGATCAGCCTCAACCTTCTGGCGCAGCCGATAGATGTGGGTTTCCAGGGTGTGCGTGGTGACGCCGCTGCTATAGCCCCAGACTTCATTCAGCAGGGTCTGCCGTGACGCAACGTTCCCGTTGGCACGATAGAGGTATTTCAGGATTTCAGTCTCCTTGGCGGTCAGCCGTACCTTGCGGTTGCGGGCCCTTTCCTGCAGCAGGCGCATGCCGGGACGGAAAATAAAGGGACCAATGAGGAAGGTAGCGTCCTCGGAGTTGTCGAAGACCCGCAACTGCGCCCGAACCCGGGCCAGAAGCTCCGGCAGACGGTAAGGCTTCGACAGATAGTCGTTGGCGCCGGCATCGAGGCCACGAATCACGTCTTGCTCGGCATCTGCACCGGTGATCATGATCACCGGCATGCGCCGCCCGTCACGGCGCAGCTTGGCGCAAAATTCCCGCCCATCCGCATCCGGTAGACCGACATCAAGCAGGATGGCGTCGTAGCGGGCGCCTACGCTGGACAGCTTGTCTTCGGCCTCCGCCGCGGTTTCGGCTTCATCGGCACCGAACTCGCCACCGATCAGGATCTGTTCGGCCAGGGTGGCACGCAGCACGGCATCGTCCTCAATGATGAGGATCTGGCGAAGGGCGGACATCTTGGTCTCCATCGGGTATCAGCGTTATCGCAGCCTTGATAATCATCTACAGGTTGAAAATTTTACGCACAAATCACTCAATTGAGAGCGTTCGTATCAAAATTAGGATGATGTTCGGGGCTGGTGGGCGGTAGCTCTTGAGAGCAGCCATAGAAGCTCGGCCACATCGTGTCGCTAGAGCGAGGAGGTCGAGTTCTTTTCTAAGGACGAAGGCTCGGCCATGGCGCCCTGCCTGCCGCGTTACGTCAGGCGCCGCTCTGGCGACGGTATGTCCGCGAACTGATGCTTGAGGGGCTGGTCTGGAATGTGGTTCCCGCACCGGAAGCTGGACGCGAAGGGTCCAGGGTGTCTGGTAGCCGACGGCCAGGGCGATGCTGGTCACTGGCATCTCCGACTGTGCCAGGAGCCAGCGGGCCTCGCTGATCCGCAACGCGGTCAGCCATTCATGCGGGATCTGGCCGGTGGCCCAGCGAAAGGCGGTGCAGAAGTGGAACCGGCTCAAATTCACCAGATCCGCCAGCTCATCCAGCCGGATTTCGTGTCGACGAAGTCCTGCATGTAGGCGGTCACCCGCCGGACCTGCCAATCGGCCAGCCCCTTGCGGATCACTGGCGGCCTTGCCGCGCCATTCCGAAGAATGGGCGCAGCAGAAGCACCCGCACAACATGCGGCAGACGCTCTGGAGGCACTGGCCCGGACCCGCCAAATGAGGTGCTATGCCGCCAGAGGATCGCCGGCAGGGTTCGGCTCAGATCCTTTGCGGTGTTTTGGCGGGGCCGATGTTCTTGAGTACCGGCTTCCGGATCGCCTCGGCCACATCCTTGAGAGCCTGTCTACCGGAGCTCTCGCCCATGCCGGAGCACAAGAACGTCCATCAAGCTCTTACAGGCGTTTCTCGGAATGCACCGCTCAAGGCGTTGCAAGAAAACAGCAACCACAAAGGGCTACTCGAGCGAAGCCTTTTCACTCCAGCCTCTTTGTCGGTCCGTCTCCATGGACGACGAGTGAAGCGGGTAAAGAAGGGGGCAGAACAATCCTAACGCTACCCCCTCACCGTCAGCTTGACCATCTCGATCCTGGGCGAGGCGGCTTGCACGGCCATTTGCCAATGATCGGCCTGTTTAACCTGCAGGATGTTGCTTGGCCGATGCGCCACGATGTTGACGCCGCCTAAGTGGCGTAAGCTGTCATAGATAATGCCTGCACCACCCGAGGAACGGACGCCCTCCCCAAGCGCTTGGGAGACCGTGTAGCTCATCAACGCATAAACTGCCGGACGCTCAGCCTGCTGACCACGAATATCCAGGTAGGAGCCTGCCAGCTCGGCTGTATAGGTGCGGTATTCACGTGTCAGGCTGGCCATGCCGCTCAGCACCGCCTCTCGGCGCAGGTGATGACCGACCTCGAAAGCAGCCGTCCGAAGCGTGGCCGCTGCGTACCAAGCCCCCAGATCCGGTCCGTTAAAACGCGCTCCGCCAAGCGGCACGTGCAGATAGCTAGCCATGACCACGCTGGCATTGGGGCGCCCGTAGACCCACTCCTCCTCGGGGAGCCGCCGCAGCCGCTCTGCCACGAGTCGGTCATTGGTCCAGCCGGCGAGTTCCATGACCTTCTCGGCATCGGCGGTGGTCGCCACCGTGTCGAACAGCCCGATCGGTGGGAACCTCGACGGGATGAGCCGATAGCTTGGAACCGGCGCTGCCGCGAAAACATCGCTCAAGTGAGCACGAGGTCCTCATCCCGGTACAGCTGGAAGTGGTTGTCCAGTGCTGCCACGGGCTCCATGGAGATGCCACCGCGCATGGCGTCGAGAAAGCGACGGACAGTCATAAGCCCGTCCTGTGTTCCACTGGTCACCAAATCGAGCGGTGGTCGACCACCAAAAAGGGTGGCTTGATGCGGGGTCTTGAGCCAGGCAATTCCGGCCTGCTCGCTGTTGAACAGGACGCCAAGAGCCTGATGGATGCCGAGCAAGGCGGAGATCCGGGTGAGGGTGTCCACATCCAGGGTGAACTCGCCATGCTCCCGAGCGGTCTTGGCCCATTTATGGAAGGTCGAGCGGGCTGGACAGCCCAGGATCAGAAGCCGCCGGCCCTCATCCAGGCCCCATAGATCAGCGAGAGCCAGAAAAGTCCGCAGGCCGGGTGCGCTCAGGCGCTTACGGTTCTCTGGCAGAAAGCGGCCCTGGTTGAGATGCTCAGGACCTTTGCCGATGGGCGGGCGGACGAGGAGTGTTGGTCTTGGCATTGCAGCCTCTTCTGTCTATATATGTAATATGTCTTCATCAGGACACAAAGCAAGCAGCATTGGAACGGCCGCATCTGTGAAGCGTCTTAAGCATCGGCTATTCAGCTCCGACGGCTTTGGGGCGCCTTGCGCGAGCTGTCTTGACGAAGCGGCGGCTTGGATGAGCCAGACAGGGATTTTCGTGCATGGAAGGAGCTGAGCGATACAGCTGACTGAAAAGGTCAGGCCTGGGGTGCTGTCTTGTCACACTGCATGCAGGGCGCACTACTACCAGCATAGTCGCCTCTGTTCGGGGCTAGGTTCCCGATACGGGGCCTGTTCCCCTCGTTTCGGCCGACAAGTGACTGTGCGCTTGATGCGACTTGTGCAGTCCGCGTCGTCATCGCAGGCACGGCTTCTCCTGCCGCAAGCTACCTCCAGGCGGGTTCAGGCCATGATCGACGCTGAGGAGGCGACATTGATCAAGGTCACCATTGGTCTCCGGCGTTTTGGCTTTACGCTCCCGGAGCCGCCACCATCAGGCGGCACATTGTCAATCTGCACATAGCTAGCGCGGTCGTACAGCTATCGAGCTTCGTTGCTGCAGGACCTTTTGGCCCATGGCTTACCGGCTTCCGCAATACCGCCGCGGCTGACTTGCCGCAGATCGCCGGAACACGCGTGCTGGCTTCGCCATGCCTTGCCGATGCGCGTCTTATCCTGGGACTTCATGCCCTTCTCTTTATCCTCATGATCCGGCTCTGGACGCTTCAGCAAGGAAAGCAACATGACCTTCACCGACCGCCGCATCCTAGACCTTTTCGGCATCGAACTGCCTATCATCCAGGCACCTATGGCCGGCGGCACAACGCCTGAAATGGTGGCGGCCGTCAGCCAGGCTGGGGGCCTTGGTTCCCTGGCTTGCGCCCAGTACACGCCGCAGCAGGCGCGGGATGCCGTAGGGAAGGTTAAGGGCGCCACATCGCGGCCTTTCAACATGAACTTCTTCTGCCACGCTAATCCGGAACCAGATCCGGCACGTGCCGCAGCGTGGCATCAGGCGCTGAAGCGCTACTACACCGAGTTCGGACTGGACCACAGCGCTCCGCCACCTGTCAGCGGCCGTGCGCCTTTCGACGCAGCTTTCTGCGCCGTCGTGGAGGAGGCTCGCCCAGTTGTGTGCAGCTTCCACTTCGGGTTACCGGAACAGTCCCTGCTGGAGCGGGTCAGGCGCACCGGTGCTCGCATCATTTCCTCCGCCACCACCATCGCCGAGGCGCGCTGGCTGGAGGAGCGCGGCTGCGACGCCATCATTGCCATGGGTCTGGAGGCAGGCGGTCACCGGGGGAACTTCCTGTCGGAAGACATGACAACACAGCTCGGTACCTTTGCATTGCTGCCGCAGGTGGTCGATGCCGTGCGCGTGCCGGTTATCGCTGCGGGCGGCATCGGAGATGCTCGGGGCATCCGTGCTGCCCTGGTGCTCGGAGCGTCGGCTGTTCAGATGGGCACCGCCTACCTGTTTACGCCAGAGGCCGGCATTCCAGCCGTGCATCGCGAGGCGCTTCGACGCGCGGGCCGTCACCATACGGCGCTGACCAACATCTTCACCGGCCGCCCGGCACGCGGCATCCTGAACCGTGCGATGCGGGAACTTGGTGCCATTTCACCGCTTGCACCGGCCTTTCCAACCGCCGGCGGATCGTTGAGCCCTCTGCGCGGGCATACGGAAGCGCTAGGCCTGGGGGACTTCATGAGCCTGTGGGCAGGCCAGGCGGCCGCCCTGGGGCGTGAATTGCCAGCGGGCGAACTGACGCGCACGCTGGCAGAGGAAGCGCTGACGCCACCTTCGGTGCAAGAGCCTTGAGACCACTCCCATGTCACCCATCATGATCATCGCGCTTGGCGTCCTGATGACGGCCACTGCGTTCCTATCCGGCATCTTTGGGATGGCGGGCGGCCTCATCCTGATCGGCGTGCTTCTGGCGCTCATGCCGCTGCCCACCGCGATGGCGCTGCATGCCATTACACAAATGGCGTCGAATGGGTGGCGGGCGCTGCTGTGGCGCAAGCACATCATCTGGAGCCAGCTCTGGGCCTACGCCGTGGGCTGCTTCGTCGCCCTCGGCATCTGGTCGATACTGTTCTTTGTTCCGGACAAGCCGGTGGCGCTCATCTGCCTTGGGGCAACCCCTTTCCTGGCGAGACTGCTGCCTCCGCACTGGCGGCCCGATCCGACGCGGGCCCCGCATGGCTTGCTCTACGGCCTGATCTGCATGTCCCTGATGCTGCTGACGGGTGTGACCGGTCCGCTCCTCGACACCTTCTTTCTCGGTGCAAAGACCAGTGACCGCCGCGGCATCGTGGCGACCAAAGCTACCGCACAAGTGCTTGGCCACGGGTTGAAGCTGGCCTACTTCGGAGGTCTGGCGGCAGGCGCTGACGCCATCGATCCGGTGCTTATCGCGGTTGCAATAGCAGCCTCCATGGCTGGAACAACATTGGCACGGCGCGTCCTCGAAACCTTGACCGACGCACAGTTCCGCCTCTGGGCCCAACGTCTAATCTACACCATCGCCGCCTGGTACTTGGCGCAGGGAACATGGCTGATTGCGATGAATTCATGACGTCGATCGCGCAAAGCGAAGGGTGCCCATGCGGCGATCGTCAGAAATACAGGAATGACCTGTGCAGATCAGCCGCCGCCGTTATGGGCAGCCGGCGGGGCCAAGCCGCAGGAAGAACGTTCGATCAGGCCATTTGGCTGCTATCGGACAGGCGGGAGGCCGTAGGCGAGTGACTACCATTTCCCACACCAGGCGGAAAGCTCCGCCCTTCAGTGAGCTGACTTGTGACGATTGAGGTCTTCCTCAAATTCTTCTTTGAAGCGCGGCTAGACGGACTGAAGCAGGTAAGACGCCTCATGCTCCTCGGTGAAGTTGGCTTCACGAAGCAGGACAAGGGCGGGGTGAACCCCGTCGGATCAGCTCACAAGCTGCGCTGTAAGAATCCTGGGGATGGTCGTTGGAGCCATCCTTAAGCACTGGAGCCACTCGTGTAGAAGAAGAACTCCCTTAGTATGGTTCATAAAGAAATTTGGCCGGACCTCCGGTGGGACCAGCCCAGTTCAATCATGCTGCCTGATCCACCTCGAAATGTTGGGTCCTCGATACTCAAAGCACGTTGAGCTGCTTCAGCCTCTTGCTCCGCTCAGGGCCGCTCCCAGCAAGGCACTGGATGACAGGGTCGTCGCGAGCCTCCATTTGGAAGCCACCAACGTTCGACAGACTGGAGAAGCCCTGCATGTCTCCCCTCCGCCGAGGAAGACGCGGCCAGCAAGCATGGACTGGCCCCGATGCGTGCCTTGCCACCCTATCTGCACTGGCGGCCCGGTGTAAGACAGGGCGGGTCACATCTGTCCTCCTGGTCGATGCGCGGGAGCCATATACGCCGCGGCCCACGCCTCTCGGTCGCATCCCTGATGTGAAAAGCCGCGTTCATGCGTTGAGAGACGCAGCATCACACTGCCGAAGCAGGGCTTCCCTAGAGTGACTTCCAGGCACTAATGAGAATGGTTCGCAACCAAACCCCGGCGCAGGATCAAGCTTCCTTTATCTGACCCCGAAGCGGAGACACATGATGCATCAGAACAGCAATGACGCCGCCTTTCGAATTGAAACCGACTCGATGGGCGAGGTGAAAGTTCCTGCCGATCGGCTCTGGGGTGCCCAGACGCAGCGGTCATGTGTGAACTTTCCAATCGGAGTCGAGCGGTTCCGCTTCGGCCGTCCGGTGATCCGTGCACTGGGGATCCTGAAGAAGGCGGCGGCAAAGGCCAATGCCGAGCTGGGCCAGATCCCGCAGGACAAGGCCAGGCTGATTGTGCGTGCTGCCGACGAGGTGATCGAGGGACACTGGGATGGAGAGTTCCCGTTGGTTGTGTTCCAGACCGGCTCCGGCACGCAAACCAACATGAATGCAAACGAGGTCATCGCGAACCGAGCGATCCAGATGGCGGGTGGGCAAGCAGGATCAAAGAAGCCGGTCCACCCAAATGATGACGTGAACCACAGCCAGTCGTCGAACGATACCTTTCCGACGGCCATGCATATTGCTGCCGTCGAGGTGCTAACAGGCACCACCATTCCCGCCGTGCAACAGCTGCGAAATACCCTGGATGCCAAGGCTCAGGCCTATGGCGAAATTGTCATGGTCGGCCGCACTCATCTTCAGGACGCGACACCGGTTACGCTTGGGCAAGTGATTGGTGGCTGGGTTGCGCAACTGGACGACGCGATCGCCACACTGGCCCATGCGCTGAAAGGCCTCTATCGCCTGGCCATCGGCGGCACTGCAGTTGGGACCGGACTTAACGCACACCCCCTCTTCGGTGAAAGCGCCGCCCGCTTCATAGCGGACGAGACAGGTCACCCCTTCATCTCGGCGCCGAACAAATTCGTAGCCCTTTCGGCCCACGATGATCTGGTGAACACCAGTGCAGCGCTGCGAACTCTGGCGGGCGCGATGATGAAGATCGCCAATGACGTTCGCTGGTATGCTTGTGGCCCACGTGCCGGCTTCGCAGAATTGCGCATCCCCGAAAACGAGCCGGGATCCTCCATTATGCCGGGCAAGGTGAACCCTACCCAAAGTGAGGCAATGACCATGGTGGCCGTGCAAGTTTACGGCAATGATGCCGCGGTCGCTTTTGCGGGCAGCCAGGGCAACTTCCAGCTCAACGTCTACAAGCCCGTCATGGTGCACAACGTGCTGGAGTCCGCCGAGCTGATCGCAGATGCCTGCCGTGCCTTCGACGAGCACTGTGCCCAAGGTATCGAGCCGAACGAGGACCGGATCCGAGAGCATCTAAATAGTTCGCTCATGCTGGTTACCGCCCTGAACCCCCATATCGGATATGAGAAATCGGCCAAGATCGCAATGACTGCCTACCGAGAGAAGACGACTCTCAGGGAAGCGGCCGTGAAACTCGGGCACGTCACCGGTGAGCAGTTCGACCAGTGGGTGCGTGCCGAGGAGATGACCGGACCGAAGCCTTGAACGTCTATTGCGCAGAGCTAACCCTGACTGGCTCCCCGGTTAAGTTGGCACCCATGCAGGCAGGTGGACTACGACGATGCAAGAAAGACGAAACCGCATTGATGATGGGGCGGGGATGATCGGTGCAGATCCTTTCTTTACCAAGATAGGGCCGAACATCATCTCCATTCGGCCAACTGTCCTAAGCACAAGCCTGCAGTCAGTGTTCTTTGATGGCGGCAGGCAGTTCAAGGGGGGCAGGAGCATTGTGGACAGATGAAATGCTCCACCCGGGTGAAGCTGCTCTATGAGGCTGCATAGAGCAAAAAAGCCTGGATCAACGAAGCTGAGGCAGGAAGCCGAAACAGATCAAGCCCGTAGTTCCGGTCGTAAAGCTAAAACTCCCGACGAACTCTGCGTCCAGAACACCACGCACTCATAAGATATATTATGGCAAGTGTGATTAGGTAGCCTGCGAAGGCATGAGCATCGGCGTTGAGCGTTGAGAGCAAATTCAGAATGCGCCGATGTGCCCTCATGACCAACCAGAACGTCGACTCAGTGCTGATCGACTATCTCTGCAGGAAGTCAGTTAGGTGGCAATTATCGATGCGCAGGAACCACGAGATCTGTGAATGAGCGAACTTCGTGGCCAGCTACGGCACGAAACTCGACTCCTCAAGCCGGAAGATGACTGTCCTTCCCTAGTGAAGCTCAGGAAAATGCCGGGCTGAGATGATTGCGATGCATGCCCCTTTACCAAGGATCGGCCAACATGATCATCACCCTTTGAATGGCTCTGCTGATCTGGCTGTCGACCATCGCTTCTTGCTGCTGCTCAGGATGACTGACACGACCTTGTGCTACCAACAAATACCGCCCAGGAGAGGCTAGTCTTCAATCCATCATCGTTCCCGGAACTTCATGTAACTACCTAAGGCACCACGCCGATGGATTCGCAAGCTCTTCACGGAGGAGGACAGTCCCGGCAGCGCGCATGGAAAAGTTGCACACCGTCTCTATCCACGCCCCTTCATTGCAGAGGGCGGCCGTCGAGTACCTTCATGTGACACATGAAGGTACGACATGGAGGGATGGCAGGAGGCACCACCATCACTGCTTCCATATCGTCGGCCCACCCTTCGAGATCGAGGTTCTTCCAACAGACCCAAAGAACCTAACTGAACTCGCAATTCAGATCGCCGGGACCCCTACCACTACGACCGGCTTGTAGCTCTTTGGAACACGCCGGACCACTACCCTATGCTCCCACAACGGCAGCCAGCGATAGCAAAGCCCCCCCGAGTGAGCACCCGCCACGAGCGCGACCATAACGCTCGATGAAGGTGTGGGATGGCATCCTCGGCAGGTCAAACTTCAAGGATAGCCTTGATGACGCCGGCCTCCGGACGCAACCAATCGCGAAACAATTCGGGTCCTGCCGTCAGCGGGCCTGAATGGGTGTTCAGCGCGCGGGTCGGCACCTTGCCGGCCTGCATCTGATGCACCACCTCGGCAAAGTCGTCAGGCTGAGCGTTGCGACTCGCAAACAACGTTGTCTCACGCTTATGAAACTCTGGATCCGAAAAGGTAAGGTTGTCGCGTACTACCGATACGAGCACATACCGTCCTCCATGGCCAACAAAGCCGAAGCCTCGCTGCATCGCGGCCAAATTACCTGTGCAGTCGATAACGGCATCAAAGAAGTCACCGCCGGTCGCTGACCCGGCTTTTGCTTCAGCATCGGCGTTGGCCACCAGCAAAGCATCCGCGCCAAGCTGATCCTGGGTAAAGGCCAAGCGGTCCTCGCGCACGTCCATGACGGTGACATGCGCCCCACGTGCCTTGGCGAAGATAATGGCCGACATACCGATAGGCCCGGAACCGACAACGAGAACCCGGTCCTGCGCACCGATGCCGCCACGCTTCACACCATGCGCCCCGATGGCAAGGAACTCGATCATGGCGGCGTCGTTCAGCGGGGTGTCACCGATCGGAACCACGTTGGAAACGGGAACGCATAACAGCTCCGCCATGCCGCCATCACTGTGCACACCAAGGACGCTGATGTTCTGGCAGGCATTGCTTACGCCCTTGCGACAGGCAACGCAGCGACCGCAGCTCAGGTAAGGAACAACATACACGTTCTGGCCAGGCTTGAGATCACTGTTCGCAGGTGCCCGTTCCACCGTGCCGGACAACTCATGTCCCATCACACGAGGATACTCCAAGAAAGGATGCTTGCCCTGGAAGATGTGAAAGTCGGTACCGCAAATGCCGACCCGGCGGATGCGCACCAGGACTTCACCTGCACCAGGCGTTGGCTCAGGCCGGTCGATCACCGACAACTTGCCGGGTTCGTCGCAGATCAGCACCTTCATCGTCGTCGTGTCTCTCGCGTATCACTCGGAAGGACGGCCCGCTGCTTGTGAAGCGGGCCGCAGAGTCAGGCAGATGGCATCTGTGCCGGAAGGGCGACGCCATTGTACTTCTCATAGATCGCGCTCAGCTTGCCGTTAGCGAGGTTGGCTGCAATCCATTCATTCAGCGCTGCCTGCAGTGCCGCCTCACCCTTGCGGATGCCGATGGCATAGGGATTGGTTTTAACAACGATCTTGACCTCGAACGGGCTTCCGCTCGCCCGACCATTGGCCGCCGCCATCACTTGCGGTGAAGTTGCCATAATGTCGACCTGGCCTGAAACCAACGCTGTGATCAGCGTCGCGTCGTCGTCGTAGCGTACGATCTGTGCGCCGGTATTCAGCGAAGTGAACTCCTTGTCGTTGGAGCTGCCGCGGGTGGTGCCAACGCGTTTGCCGGCGAGCGAGGCATGATCCTTGATCTCCGTGCCCTTACGTGCGGCGACAACGATCTGGATGACGCCATAAGCATTGGAGAAATCGATCACCTTCTTCCGCTCCTCCGTGACGGAAAAGGACGCGATAACCATGTCGGCCTTGCCAGTCAGCAGGAAGGGGACGCGGTTCGGGCTCGTGACCTGCACGATCTCCAGCGGCATACCCCAGTCCGCCGCCAGCAACTTCGCCGTCTCTACATCCGAACCGGTCGGCTGCATCTGCGCGTCCGTCTGGCCGAAGGGCGGCGAGCCCAGGTCGATGGCCACAAGCAGCTTCTTGCGATCCCGGATTGTCGTCAGCGCGTCGGCACGCGCGGGCACAGCAAAGCCGGACATGGCGGCGATGGAGAGGCTGGCACTCAGCAGGGTCCTGCGGTTCATTCTTGTGTTTCCTTCGGTACTGTCGATCAAAGCTCGTTGCCGATGAACTCGCGCAGCTCCGGAGTGCGCGGGTCTGTCAGGTTGTGGCCGGGCAGCACTTCCCAGACACGGCCTTGGCGCATGTAGACGACGTTGGTCGCCACCTTTCGGGCAAAGCCCATCTCATGGGTGACCAGGATCATGGTCATGCCGCCACGTGCCAGATCCTCCATGACGCGCAGCACCTCGCCGGTGAGCTGCGGATCTAGCGCTGAAGTGACTTCGTCGAACAGCATCACCTTGGGTTGCATCGCTAAGCTGCGGGCAATAGCGACGCGCTGCTGCTGTCCGCCGGAAAGCTGCTCGGGATAGTGGTCAGCCTTCTCGGCCAGCCCGACGCGGGCAAGACATTCGCGAGCAAGATCGCGAGCTTCCTTCTTGCCTAGGTTTTTCACGCAGGTCGGCGCCAGCATGATGTTCTGCTCGGCCGTCAGATGCGGGAAAAGATTGTAGCTCTGAAAGACGATGCCGACGTCCAGGCGCAGCGCCCGCTTGTCGAGCTTGTCGCTGTGGATCGCATGACCGCAGACCTCGATGCTGCCTTTCTCGATCGTCTCCAGAGCGTTGATGCAACGCAGCGCCGTGGACTTACCGGAGCCCGACTGCCCGATGACCGCGACCACCTCACCTCGGGCGACCTCGAAGGAGACGCCATCCAGAACCTTCAGCGTGCCGAAGCTCTTGTGAACGTTGTCCAGCTTAACGACGGCCGACATTGAGCCTCCTTTCCAGCCCCCGGCTCCAGGCCGAGAGCGGATAGCAGATGATGAAATAGAACACCGCGACGGTGATGAAGACGATGAAGGGCTGGAAGGTCGAGTTGTTGATCAGCTTGCCGGCTTGCGACAGCTCCACGAAACCGACCACCGATGCCAGCGACGTGTTCTTGACGATCTGCACCAGGAATCCGACTGTCGGCGCCGTTGCGATGCGCATGGCCTGCGGCAGGATAACGCGTGTCATCCGCTGCCAGCGCGACATGGCCAGGCATTCAGCCGCTTCCCACTGCGTCTTGGGCACGCTTTCGATGCAGCCGCGCCAGATTTCGCCCAGGAAGCCCGATGCATAGATTGTCAGACCTGCGCCGGCCGCGATCAGGGCAGGTAGCTGATCGAAGCCGACAATGGCCAACCCGAAATAGATCAGGAACAGGAGGATCAGCAGCGGCGTGCCCTGCACTACCTGCACATAGGCCGAGGCGGCGCCTCGAAGCACTCGATTGTCGGACACGCGAGCAAGGGCGATGGCGAAGCCGAGCAACCCGCCGCCGATGAAGGCAACAGCTGAGAGCGCCAGCGTCCACCCCGCGGCGATCACGAGGAACCAGATGTGGCCGAGGCCAAAGCTAGGCATGTGGCATCCTCCCCTTACAGCGCCGTGCCGAGTTTGCGGCGGCGGGTGAAGACCAGCATGCCAAATCCCAAGAAGGCCCAGCGGACCACGAAGGACAGAGCCAGGTAGAGCAGGCCAGTGACGATGTATGTCTCGAACGCACGGAAAGTATCGGATTGGATGCGGTTTGCCACCGCCGTCAATTCTTCAGCGGAGATCTGCGAGGTGATCGAGGAGGCCAGCATCAGAAGCACGTATTGGCTGACCAATGCCGGATAGACCCGCTCGATAGCGGGCCGCAGCACGACATGCCAGTAGACTTGGCGCCGGTTCAGGCCCAGGCAGTCTGCTGCCTCGATCTGCGCCTTGTGCACGCTCTGGATGCCCGCGCGCATAATCTCGCAGGTGTAGGCGATAACATTTACCACCAGGGCGATGATCGCGGCCAAGTTGGCGTCCACCCGGATACCCAGCACCGCGATGCCGAAATAGACCAGGAAGACCTGCACGAGCAATGGTGTGTTGCGGATCGCCTCAACATAGGCCCCGACGGCGCGCTGCAGCCACGAAGGGCCATCGGCACGCGCGATGGCGCATAGTGCGCCCCCAACAAAACCGAGCACGGTCGAGATCGCGGAAAGCTGCAGCGTTAGCCACACCCCTTCCATGAACTCCCGCCAGTATGGCAGCAGGGAGGAAAAATCGAACTGATAGGTCACGCGGCGCTCCGATTCTGGTGGCGCGCCACGATCTCGTCCAGCACCGGGGTCGGGTGGCGGGCATCGCCCAACCACGCAAGGAAAGCGGCAATGCGACGCTCCACCTTCACGGCATGGTTCTGCGCGATGTCGGCGACGCGATGCGCCAGGAAGGGATTGAGGAAGCGGCCAAGAGTATCATTAACGTATCGCTCCGCTTGCGTCCCCATGCCGTGCATGGCGAAGCCTGGCAGCACTTCCTGCGCATAGACGGCGTCCAGTCGGGCACGAATGGTCGGATCGGCCAGGATCTCCCGCACGGTCTCGCCGCCCGGACGACCGCTCTGGCGCCACAGTTCGGCCAGCACTGTGTGGCCAAGATTAAGGATATGCAGTTTCAGCCGCTCAAACGGTTCCAGATCATCTGCCATGACGATGCTCGGATGGGCACAGGGCAGGGTAAGGCCGGGCCGACGCTCAATCACCCAGATGGCGTAGGGTTCGGCGACGGCGCCGATGGGATCAAGGGGCTCGGAAACGATGCGGTCGACCAGTGTGTCAGGCCAGATCACATCCCTGCGGAGCCAGTCAATGAATCCCTCGGGGGCCAGGGCCAGCGAGGCCAGTTCCAGGACTGCGGCCTGCAGCACCTGACCATTCCGGTTCACCAGTTCGCAGGGAAGCACGGTCAACGGCTTGGCATTGTCCTGCCAGCGGCTGTGCAGCAGTGCCGTAAGCTTGCCGGGGAAAGAGGCAGGAACACGTCCGTCCAGCAGCGCCGGTGCGCGATCCACATCGGCAATCTCGTACCCTGCATCTCCCGTATTCGAGACGACGAAAGCCGCATCGCCGACAAACAAGGCTGTCAGTGCTGCCCAGTCGCTGACAGCGGACAGGCCACGATCGATGCTAGTGACCGTTACATGGCGATCAACCTTTTGACCGTTCTCAAGCCCTTGGATGATGACGGGATAGCCTTCTGACCGGCCAAACGCGGCGACCCTGCTGGCCCGTGCGGGGGATCCTGAAACCTGAACCACGGCAATCGGTCCCGCATCTTGGCCAGATGCACGCGCCTCATGCACGAACAGTGCGACATGCGCCTGGAGGAAACGGCTGGTTCCAAACTGGATAATCCGGCCACTCATGCAGAAAGCGTCCGCGGAGGATTGATCACGGCTCGGGATTCTTGGCGAAACACACTTCCTCCAGCTTTTGCTTCTTTTTGTCTCTTTAGCGATAAAGAACCATCTGGCCCCCATCTGTCAATTGGTCTTTAGTAGATAAAAAATAGATTCGGACGGTTGATAGATGGCAGCCGATTTCACGGAACAAGGCAGGAGGCGCGGCCATGCGAGGCAACACTGTCTACAAGCGCACCTACAATCAGTGCTTGCGCTTGCTCGCAGCACGCCCATTAGGCGAGTGGTCAGGCTCAGAGGCTGAGCTCAGCGAGACGCTGGATGTAAGCCGTACTACCGTCCGTGCCGTTCTCGCGGGCCTTGCCAAAGCCGGCCTTGTTACGCCGCAGCGTGGCGGTCGCATCCTGCGGCGCCATCCGGATGCAACAGACTTCTTCCCGGAGCCACAAACGGAAAGCGTGGCTCATCGCGTAGAACGCAAGTTCATGCAGATGGTCCTGCATGGTGATTACCAACCCGGGCAAATGGTAAATACGTCCGATCTGGCACGGCAGTTCGGGACATCGGCCTCGGCGGTGCGTGAATACTTGACCCAATTCAGCCGCTTCGGGTTGCTGGAGCGACGTGAGAACAGCGGCTGGATCTTCAAAGGTATCACGTCGGACTTTGCCAAGGAAATCTACGAAATTCGAGAGTTGTTCGAGCTACGCTCCGCCCGTCGCTTCATGGATCTGCCGGATACGACGCGCGCCTGGAAAGAACTCGAAACGATCGAGAGGGAACACTGGGCACTGCTGGAGCAGATCGATGAACAATACAGCGATTTCTCAGCGCTCGACGAGAAGCTGCATCGCCTCATCCATGAGGCGTCCGGTAATCGTTTCATTCAGAACTTCTATGACGTGATATCCCTCATTTTTCATTATCACTATCAGTGGGACAAATCGGACGAGAAAGAACGGAATGTTGTCGCCATCCATGAGCACCTTGATTACATCGCGGCACTTCGATCGCGTGATCTCAGGGCGGTTGATGCAAAATGCCGAGTACATCTGCGCACCGCGCGTTTAACCTTGCTACGCGCCATCGGCATCAGGCCCGTTGTCGGCGGGAATGGCACCGGCCAGGCCCAGCCTATCATCAAGCCCCATCACCAGAGATGCACCAAGACCTGAGGCAACAATTCCTCCGGCGAGTGCCATGCGCTGGCAAGTGTTTCGCCCTACTCGTACTGCAACTGCCTGATACTTTAGTGCCCTCCCCCTGCTCCTTCGTAACGCTGGTTGTCAGCATACTGCGCGGGCCAGGACGCGGTTCTACAGGACTTTCAGGCCATGCTTGTCATGATCGCGTGCGCCACACCCCGGGATGTACATCCATGCCTCGACCCGTCCACCGGCAATCAGTTGCCTACAGTCTGCCGGCCGACGTACAAGCGGCTGCTTCTAGATGCGCCACTAAATTCGAGGCTGACGGGTCGTAGCTGAGCCGGGCATGACAGTAGTCCGAGAGGAAGCCCGAAGCCACAGGCTCACGGTGCGGCATGGGCTATTCTGCCCGAGCCAAGGCTGCCACGCGAGATCGGTACAATGCAGCCAACGCATCAGTAGTTGTGACAAGGCCGGTGAGTTGGCCCTTATCATCTGTGATCATCACTTCGTGCGTAGTTCCCGAACAAAGCAAGGGAAGCAAGCTGTCCACCGGCGTATCGGCCGTAGCGGTGTGCAACCCGGTTTGCATGCAGGAGCGGATCGGAACGCCGGTGATAAGGTGAGCATAGCTGATGCTGCCGATCAGCGTGCCTCGACCGTCCAGAACCGGCAAAGATCGCAGATCATGGGCCCGCATCAGTTCACCTGCCTTCTCCGTTGGTTCACCAGCTCCAACGCTGATGAGGTCGCGGGACATAATCTGTCCGCAGCATACGGGCGAATGCATGCGTCGCAGGGCTTGAAGTTCAACCTGCCGGAAGAGCGAATTGAGATCGTCCATGCTCACATCCAGCGGTTCACCCAGCTCATCAAGGGCGGCCTGAATGTCTTCTGGGGTAAAACCGACACGATGCGCCGGAGGAGGGTCCGAAGTTGCATGAGTGTTGGCGTCGGGGATTCGCGCGACGTGAGGATAAGGCCGGCCTGCCAGATTGTTGAACACGACCGCTGCCATCAACAGCACCAGTGAGTTCAAAGCCACGGGTGCCAAAAGGAAGCGGAAACCCATCTCTGCCACTGCAGGGCCACCTAGGACCGCGGTGAGGGCGACGGCTCCGCCGGGCGGGTGCAAGCATCCCAGCAGCGACATAGTGCAGATGGAGAGAGCTACTGCTAGCGCCGCGGCCAGATTCGGATCAGACGTTACCTGCAGGCACATGACACCGATCGCCGCTGAGATCAGGTTGCCGCCTAGCACCGGCCATGGCTGTGCCAAAGGACTGGCCGGCACGGCAAAAAGAAGCACCGCGGACGCACCGATCGGTGCAATGAGGTAGGCTCCGTCCAGCTGCGTACCCAGAACGCGGTCAACGAAGGAAGCCGAGCCTATTCCTACCAAGGCACCAAGCAAAGTACGCAGGATTCCGGCGGCGCCAAGGGCCTGAGACTTGGGCAGAAAAGAACGCAGCCAGGTGCTTGTCGATGCCATATGCGAAAGAACATGTTCTGTTTGCACAGGTCAGTAATCCAGCAATCCGCCAGAGAAGAGAGGAATAAAGTCGGATCAGCCACGAGGCCAAGACATAGCGGTTTCGGGCGATCCCCATTGAGAAACCGCTTGTCGCTCTGAAGGAGGCGCATTGAAGCGGGAGCAGGCGGCGCTTACGCATCCTTCAACCTTGATCACGCGCCGCCTGATGGAGCCGCACAGCATGGACTCTGTGGATTCCGCCAAACTCCGGGTACAAGTCATCTTGAGCATTCCGCATCCGGAGGATGTGGTTGGCGCTGCCCTGTATGGTGATGAAGGTACGCTGCAGCGAACGAGGCGGACGAGCGGTGGTCGCGAGCAATGATATCGGCGTCCGCTGCATGGATGCGGGCTCAGAGCGGCCCCGATAAATCTCGCGCGTCATGCCATTGACCTGCGCATCTACGCCTGTCTGCTCGTGCTGAGCTGCCTGCAGGTCGGGCGGTAGGCCAGAAAATCGCTGAGGCGTCGAAATCTGACAACCTGGGTCCATCGGTGGAACGGAAGCGATGTGGTGCCCAGGCAGAATGATTCAAACGCGATTGCAGGACAATCTGCAGCGTGGAGAATCCTCGGAAGCGTGAAGAACGGTGCCAGCAGATTCTTGATGCTGCACTTCCCTCCTTTTGAGGAAGAACCGGCTGAGCCAGCATCGACGACCAATCCGCAGGGGCGCGGATCAGTCCCGGCCGTCTGCCTACGACTTCTCAACAAAGAAGCTCTTGTTGTGGCACTGCGCAGGCGTGATCCCGAACCGGGCCTTGTTGTTCTGGAACGAACCATGGAGCAGCCGGACTTCGTGGAAGCGATGCCGCACTACGGCACCGATGCCTGGAGCCGGCTCTCAAGGTCGTGCAGCACTCTGGGCACAGCGGTTGCGGCAGGCGCAACGCGGAACACTCGGATCGCTTCCGCTCCTCATTCCTCCCACCAAAGTCTTAAGCAAAGAGTAATGACTGCATCCACAGAAACCTCAGCACGATCGAGAAGTTAAGAGCTTGCGCGAATATTTGCTTCTCTCGCCGGCCTATTCCATCTTCCTTTGAGACTGCTCCCCGGAGCGGCCAGCAAAGCGAACTTAGGAGGCAGTGGATCCGCTTCGCGGAGAAGGTCCTTCAGCCTAGTCTCGCCGCCTATTTGGCGCAGCGTGGAAGGCCTGGGCAACGCGTGACGCGCCAGCCCGTCCAAGTGCTGTTGAGATCATTGCTCCAGCCTCGCAAAGGCGGGCAAGGTCCAGACCCGTATCAATTCCCATGCCATGCAGCATGTACACCACATCCTCGGTTGCCACATTGCCTGTCGCTCCTGAAGCGTAGGGGCAGCCGCCAAGGCCTGCGACAGCGCTGTCTATCACAGTTACTCCAAGTTCGAGGCAGGCGAAGATGTTCGCCAGGGCCTGGCCGTAGGTGTCGTGGAAGTGGAGTGCCAGATGCTCGACCGGTACCTTTGCGACGACGGCCTCGACCATACGGCGGGCCTTGAGCGGCGTGCCCGTGCCAATGGTATCGCCCAGTGAAACCTCATAGCAGCCCATTCCTGTGAGTGCCGCCGCCACACGCGCCACGACAGCAGCATCGACCTCACCCTCGTAGGGGCAGCCGAGCACGCAGGAAACGTAGCCCCGCACGCGCAGCCCGTGTTCCCGGGCGCTACTCACCACCGGCTCGAAGCGCCGCAGGCTCTCGTCGATAGAGCAATTGATGTTCCGCCGCGAGAACGCCTCCGAGGCGGCACCGAAGACGGCAATCTCTTCCACACGGCAAGTGGCCAGAGCTTGCTCCAGCCCACGCAGGTTCGGCACCAGCACAGGGTAGCGGACGCCCGGTCGCGCCGGCAGCAAACCGAGCAGCTCTGCCGTGTCCGCCATCTGTGGCACCCATTTGGTGGAAACGAAGCTGCCAGCCTCGATGCTGGTCAGTCCGCTGGCCACCAGGGCCTCAATCAGCGCGACCTTGGTGCCGATCGGAATGATTGCCTTCTCGTTCTGCAAGCCGTCACGCGGCCCGACCTCGACCACGCGCACCTTCGGCGGGCAAGTCACTGTGCCGCCTCCGCCTCAAAGGTCACCAGCTCGGCGCCCTCCTCCACCATTTCCTCTACCTGATGGCGCAGGCTCGCAACCCGGCCATCCATGGGTGCTCGCAAGGTCATCTCCATCTTCATGGCCTCGATCACCACCAGCGGCGCGTTCTTCAATACCTCATCCCCAACCTTCACCAGCACGCGTGCGACCCGCCCAGGAACAGGAGCGCGGACCTTATCATGGCCCGCCGTTTCCGCCTGCGGCGGCGCTAGCGGATCGACGCGATGCAGCACATGATTTCGCCCTCCCACCACCACTGTTAGCTGGGTTCCTTGTAGGATGATCCGCACCCGCCGGGACACACCATCCAGCAACAGGAGTGAACCTGCCTCGTCTTCGGCGAGTTGCGCCTGAGCCAGGCCCCCGGGCAGCTCCAGCCGGAAGCGCCCTTCCCCTTGCGGCCAGGCACGGACGCAGATTGGCTCCTCCTCGCCCCGACGGAGGTGAAGGTCTTGGTAGCCGTCCCCGTTCATGCGCCAAGCATCGCTCTGCGCCCAAGGCGACCAATGGTCGCCGCTGTCGCGGATCTGGGCCTGCATCTTTGATTGCTGATCCCGCAGCGCGGCCATGACCGCTGCCGCCCAGATGAACTCCTCATCCTCCTTCACTTCGGCCGACCGCATCAGCTGGTCTGCGTGGCGCTGGATAAATCCCGTATCCAGTGCCGCCGCGGCGAAGGCTTGGTGTCCTGCAATAGACCGAAGGAGCTCCAAATTGGTCTGCAGTCCGACTACCTCATACTCTGCCAATGCCTTGGACAGCCGCCGAACCGCGGTTGCTCGGTCTTCCGCCCAGACGATCAGCTTGGCGATCATCGGATCGTAGTTCGCGGTGATCGTGTCACCCTGCCGCACGCCGGTGTCAACGCGCACCTCGCCGGGTACCTCCACAGGCTGACGAAGATGCACGAGAGTGCCCACCGCCGGCATGAAATCCTGCGCCGGGTCTTCGGCATAGATGCGTGCTTCGATGGCGTGGCCCCGGATACGGAGCCTTTCGGCCGACATGGGCAAGGATTCGCCGCAAGCGACCCGCAATTGCCATTCCACCAGATCCAGCCCGGTCACCATTTCAGTCACTGGGTGTTCAACTTGAAGGCGAGTGTTCATTTCCATGAAGTAGAAGGCGCCACCTTCGGCAATGAACTCCACCGTGCCCGCCCCAACATAGCCCACCGCCTGCGCGGCGGCGACTGCGGCCTCACCCATCGCCTGGCGCCGCACGGGATCCATGCCCGTTGCAGGCGCTTCCTCGATCACCTTCTGGTGCCGCCGCTGGATCGAGCAATCGCGCTCGAACAGCGAAACGGTGTTGCCTTGTCCATCGGCGAAAACTTGGATCTCGATATGTCGTGGCTGGGTAAGATATTTCTCGATCAGCACTCGGTCGTCGCCGAAGGAGGCCAACGCCTCTCGCTTCGCGCCCTCGATGGCGGCTTCGAACTCATCAGCCCCCGCCACCACGCGCATGCCCTTGCCCCCGCCCCCTGCCGAAGCCTTGACGAGCACAGGATATCCGATCCGCCTTGCTTCCCGTGCCAGCAGCGACAGATCCTGCGCTTCACCATGGTATCCTGGCACCAGCGGCACGCCGGACCGCTCCATCAGCGTCTTGGATTCCGCCTTGGACCCCATGGCGCGAATGGCGGAGGCAGGCGGGCCGATGAACACGATGCCTGCGTCGGCGCAAGCTGCCGCAAATTCTGCATTCTCGGACAGAAAACCGTAGCCGGGGTGAATGGCCTCTGCGCCTGTGCGGCACGCGACCTCCAGGATACGCTCGCCCACCAGGTAGCTCTGGCGGGCGGACGCCGGTCCGATCGGCCAAGCCTCGTCCGCCAACCGAGTGTGCCGGGCGCCTGCATCGGCCTCGGAATAGACGGCAACGGTCGCCACGCCGAGCCGTCGGGCCGTGGCAATCACCCGGCAAGCGATCTCGCCGCGGTTCGCGATGAGGATCTTGCGGAACATAGGCCTTCCTCTCTCAGCCGGGCCGCCAGCTGGCCGGACGCTTGTTGAGAAAGGCGGAGATGCCTTCCCGGCCTTCGGTGGAGGCACGCCGCATGGCGATTCGCCGTCCTGTATCCTGACCAAGGGTGGCGTCCACCGGACGGGCTTCACACAGGAACACCAGATCCTTGGCATCGGCCTGGGCGCCCGGCGCGCCTTGCAGCAGTGCCTGCAGGATTTGCTCTCCTCGGGAAGTGAGATCCTCCCTTGCCACGACCTCCTGCACCAGCCCAATCTCCTGGGCTTGCGCCGCATTGAGAATCTCGGCCGTTTGGAACAGGCGGCGTGACCAGCGGGGACCGATCGCATTGACCACATAGGGGCTGATAGTGGCTGGGGTGAGGCCCAGCTTCACCTCGCTCAGGCAGAAGCTCGCCTGCTCGGTGGCGATGGCGACATCGCAGCACGCTACCAGCCCAACTCCACCGCCATAGGCGGCTCCTTGTACCAGCGCAATCGTCGGCTTCGGCAGCCGGTCCAGCGTGTGCAGCAGCCCGGCCAGGCCTGCTGCGTCGGCTAGATTGCTGTCGAAGGAATGCGTCGCCACGCGACGCATCCATTCGAGATCGGCGCCGGCCGAGAACGACCGGCCGTTGCTGGCCAGCACCACGGCCCGCACAGCGGCATTCGACCCCAGCTTTTGCAATGCGGCGGCGAGCTCCGCAATCAAATGATCGTCGAAAGCATTGTGGCGGTCAGGCCGGTTCAAAGTCAGCGTCGCGATGCCACGCGCGTCCACGTCTTCCAGGAAGCTGCTGCTCATCGGCTTGCCCTCACATGCGGAACACGCCGAAGCGTGTCTCCTCGACCGGTGCGTTGAGGCTGGTGGATAGGCCGAGCGCCAGCACGCGGCGGGTATCTGCCGGATCGATCACGCCATCGTCCCACAGCCGGGCGCTGGAGTAGTAGGGGTGACCCTGGCGCTCGTACTGCTCGCGGATCGGCGCCTTGAACGCCTCCTCCTCCTCAGACGACCATGTGCCGCCGCGGACTTCGATGCCGTCGCGCCGCACCGTGGCCAGCACGGAAGCGGCTTGCTCCCCACCCATCACACCGATGCGGGCATTGGGCCACATCCACAGGAAGCGGGGCGAATAGGCCCGGCCGCACATGCCGTAGTTCCCGGCCCCGAAGCTGCCGCCGATGATCACGGTGAACTTGGGAACCGCCGAGGTTGCCACGGCCGTCACCATCTTGGCGCCGTCCTTGGCAATGCCGCCGGTCTCGTACTTCTTCCCGACCATGAAGCCGGTGATGTTCTGCAGGAACACCAGCGGAATACCGCGCTGGGAGCACAGCTCGATGAAGTGTGCACCCTTCTGAGCGGATTCGGAAAACAGGATGCCGTTATTGGCGATGACGCCGACAGGATAGCCCCAGATATGGGCGAAGCCACAGACCAGGGTCGGGCCGTACAGCCGCTTGAACTCGTCGAACTCGCTCGCGTCCACCAGCCGGGCGATGACCTCCCGCACGTCGTAGGGCGTGCGCGGATTGGCCGGCACCGCGGCATACAGCTCCTCGGTTGCGTAAAGCGGTGGCACCGGTTGGCGCAATGCCAAGGAGGAACGCTTGACCACATTCAGGTTCGCCACCACACGACGAGCAATGCCGAGCGCATGGGCATCGTTCTCGGCGAAGTGGTCGGTAACGCCGGAGATCCGGCTGTGCACCTCTGCCCCGCCCAGTTCCTCGGCGCTGACAACCTCGCCGGTCGCCGCCTTCACAAGTGGTGGGCCGGCCAGGAAGATGGTGCCCTGGTTGCGAACGATGATGCTCTCATCGCACATGGCGGGCACGTAGGCCCCACCGGCGGTGCAGGACCCCATCACCACCGCGATCTGCGCGATGCCCTGGGCCGACATGTTGGCTTGGTTGAAGAAGATGCGTCCGAAATGGTCGCGTCCGGGAAATACCTCGTCTTGGTTGGGCAAGTTGGCGCCGCCGCTGTCTACCAGATAGATGCAGGGCAGCCGGTTCTGCTGCGCGATTTCCTGCGCTCGCAGGTGCTTCTGTACCGTAATGGGAAAGTAGGTACCACCCTTCACGGTCGCGTCGTTGGCTACGATCATGCATTCACGGCCGGACACGCGCCCGATGCCGGTAATGATTCCAGCCGAGGGCACCGCGCCTCCGTACATCCCGTGCGCAGCGAGCTGGCCGACCTCAAGGAAGGGCGACATAGGATCGATCAGGGCCCGGATACGGTCGCGGGGCAACAATTTGCCGCGGGAAAGATGCCGGTCGCGTGCAGCCTGGCCACCGCCAAGGCGGACCTGCTCGGCCTGTGCGCGGAGATCCTGGACCACCGTGCGCATTTGGGCCGAGTTCGCGACGCTATCCGGCGAGCGCGCTTCCAGTTCCGTCCGCAGCACGGGCATCAGCCTCTCCCAGCCTTCGAGTGCGTTGAAGCCTGCGTAGTCACTTCCTGGTCCCTCTGTCGATGACGCCGCGCTCGCACAGATCCCGGATCCTTTCCTCGGAATAGTTCAACTCGCGCCGCAGGATGTCCGCCGTATGTTGGCCCAGCACGGGCGGTGCGGCCAACGGCGTCTGATGGCTACCAGGGAACTTGATGGGACGACCCAGCACCTGGATGGGGCCAAGCCGGTCGTGCTGAACTTCAACCACCATTTCCCGAGCCTGGGCATGGGGATGGGCCAGCGCTTCCCGGATGCCCAGTACCGGAGCATGGGGGATGTCATGCGCCTCCAGAATGCTTTGCCATTCTGCGACACTGCGTGTGCGGGTGATGGCGGCAATACGCGGTTCGATTTCGCTGCGCCGCTCCCGTCTCTGGGCCATGGTGGCCAAGCCGGGATCGGCGCCAAGATCCGGGCAGCCCAGTGCTGCGCACAGGCGCGGCCAGAAGTGGTCAGCCAAGCAGGCAATGACGATAGCTCCATCAACCGCCGGAAAGGAGTCGTAGGGGACGACGCTGGGATGCGCCGAACCCATCGGGCGCGGGTCCTGCCCCGTGATAAAGGCCAGCTGCGAAAGGTAGCCCAGCAACGACATGGTGCCGTCATAGAGACTGGCATCGACCACACGGCCGTGTCCCGTCGCTGCACGCTCGTGCAAGGCGGAGAGAACGCCAAGGGCGCCGAAGATCCCGCCAGACATGTCGCCAATGGGCAGGCCGAGCTTCACCGGCGATCCGCCCATGGCACCGTTCACACTCATGACGCCCGTCATGGCTTGCGTCACGATGTCGAAGGAAGGTGCCCCGGCCAGCGGTCCAGTCAGCCCGAAGCCGCTGATCGCGCAATAGATCAGCCTGGGATTGATCGCCATCAGGGCGTCCGCGCCGAGGCCGAGGCGCTCCATCACGCCTGGACGGAAATTCTCGATCAATACGTCGGCACTGGCGACCAGGCCGCGAAGGATGTCTGCCCCTTCGGGCTGGCGGAGATCCACAACCATGCTGCGCTTGCCACGGTTCAACGCCAGGAAGTAGTGACTCTCTCCCTCCAGAAACGGAGCGAAGCCGCGAGTTTCGTCGCCACGCTCCGGCGCCTCCAGCTTCAGCACCTCGGCGCCGAGGTCGGCCAGGAACTGGGCTGCCAGCGGACCAGCCAGCACCCGCGTCAGATCCAGAACCCGGAGGCCCGCCAGCGGACCACCCCACCCGCCGGCGTCGTCACCGGCGGCGGAGTTCTGCTGCATCGGTTGATCCATGGCGGCGTCCTCCCACACTGTCGCTATTGTGCCGTCAGCCCGAGATTTCGCACAATCGGCTCCCAGATGGCACGGTCGCGCTGCATCAGAGCCGCCAGATCGGCCGGCGCACCGCCAAGCGGATCGGCGCCATCCTGGACCATCGCGGCGCGGACCGCGTGGTCGTTGAGCGCAGCATTGACCGCCCGGTTCAAGACCTGAACGACCGGTGCAGGCATGCCGCGAGGTCCGTACAGGGCATTCCAGGCCTCCAGCGTCGCGTCCACGCCGGCTTCCTTGAGCGTCGGCAGCTCGGGCAGGGACTCGGAGCGTTTGTCGGTGGAGATCGCAATCGCCGTAACCTGACCTTGCCGGATGGGACCCAGAACGGCGGTAATCGTGTCGATGGAGGCCTGAACGTCGTTGCGCAGGAGGCCCGTCAGAGCCTGGCCGCTGCCGTTATATGGCACCGGCAACAGGTCGATCCCCGCCTTGTCGCGGATCATCTGTAGCAGCACGCGAGCGGTGGTACTGGGGCAACCCACTGAAAGCTGGCCAGGCCGCTGCCTTGCAGCCGCGATCAGCTCCGCCATGCTCGCATAGTTGCTGCCCTTGTTGGTGTTGAGGACCATGCCGAAGCGGAGTACGCCGGCGATCGGCTCGAAATCCTTGACCGGATCAAAGCCGAGCGAAGCGTAGACGAACTCATTACCCGCATGAGTCCCGTTGGTGCCCCAAAGCAGCGAGTATCCATCCGGCTCGGTGCGTGCGGCCGCGGCCGTGCCGATGTTGCCTCCCGCGCCGGCGCGGTTCTCCACCACAAAGGTCTGGCCGAGCTGCCTGTGGAAGAACTCGGCGAAGCGCCGGGCGAACAGGTCGGAGCCCTGACCGGCAGCGTAGGGCACGATCACCCGGACAGGCCGGCTGGGATAGGATGCCTGCGCGCCGGCACCGCGCGTGAAGGCGGTTGTTCCAGCCAGCATGGCCAGCGGACCCGCCAAAATGGTCCTCCTGTGCATAACATGCCTCCCCATGTTCTGTTTTGCTTATCAGGCGCAAAGCCGGGGGCGAATCGTCCCCGGAGCAATTTCGACGAAGGCACCCCGTGGCAGTGACGCCCTTGTTTCAGACGCCGCGGCTCGGCAGCGCCACCGTGCCGGTGCCGAGCACCGACAACTCGCCATCCTGGTTGACGGCCTGCTGCTCGATGTCCACGAGGTGGCGACTGCCTTCGGTGCGCTTGCCAGTCACCTTGCCGTCGATAAACAGCAGATCGCCTTCGGGATTGTGACGGCGGAGCTTGCTGGTGGCGCGCACCAGGAAGCCTTCATCGCCCATCCAGTTGGTCATCTGGTGGGTTAACCAGGAGCAGCGCTCAGGCCCGTAATCATAAGCCCCGGGTGCGCCGACCATCAGCGCCATCTCCGGCTCCCAATGCACACGCTCCGGGCAGTCGGGAATGCCGAAGCGGTTCTTGATGCCGAGGCCGGGATGGTTGCGGATCTGCCGCCAGGCCAGCTTGTTGGCGCGGATGTAGAGGCCGCCCCAGCCTTGGGCAAAGGCCACGAACCCGGTCACCGTCATCGGCCCCTTGGCCATGGTCGGCAAAGCCTCGCCAACCTGCACGTCCTCCCAGTATCGGGGCCTGGCGCCCCGAACTTCCTCGGCCTCATAGAGCTTGTAGACGCGATCCAGTTCCTCCTTGGTGTACACACGGGGCGGCTTGTTCTTCACCTCGCGGTACTTGGTGCCCTGCTCCCGCGCCGCATCGCGATCGGTGCGGAAGCACCAGCTCTCTGCCTCGGCCACCTTGTCGCCGTCATCGCCGTAGAAATCCACATGGTAGATCTGCCGGATGGCTCGGCCGGCAAAGCCTGTGTCATGTTCCACAAGGCCGGCCAAGTGCGCCTCGGTGCGGATGGTCTCGTTGCGGCGCACCCAGCGGTGCCACCGCCAGTCGGCCCCGGACCACATGGCGTGCACACCCGGCAGCCCCCCCACATAGCCTGAGATGATCCGGCTGGTGGTGAACAGGAAGCTTGGCAACGCCACAATGCCGCCGAGCTTGCTGTGATCTGCATAGGCCGGGTCGCACCAGAGGGGGTTGTCGTCGCCGATGCCGTGCGCGTAATGGCGGATTCCGTCTCGGGTCGCCTCGTAGTTCCAGGGCTCGGCAGTGTTCTCGATCGGCTTGCCGATGCGGGTGCGCAGGTCATCGAGCGCCTCCTCCGTAATTTTGGGAAAGTGTCGGGTCGCCGGTTCTTCCAAGGTGGATGCCGACATGCTCGTTCCTCCGTCGATCTTGATGTTCAGGCGGTCACGCGAAAGGCCGCTTCGGCGTCGCGGATGGCCTTGCGGTTGATCTTGCCCGCCGGTGTTTTCGGCAGCTCTGTCACGAAGGCGACCTGACGCGGGTACTCGTGCTGGCTCAGGCGTTCGCGGGTGAAGTCCTGAAGATCACGCGTGAACGTCTCGTCGCCCGGCCGCGGACTGACCACGAAGGCCTTCACCACCTGGCCCCGGACAGGGTCGGGCACACCGATGGCGGCGGCTTCGCAAACATCGGGATGCTGCATCAGCACATCCTCGATCTCGACCGCACTCATGGTCCAGCCCGCGGAGATGATGACGTCGTCTGCACGGCCAGCATGGTAGAAGTAGCCATCCTCGTCCACGCGCCCGAGGTCCTTGGTGGGTACCCACTCGCCGCGTCGCAGAAGGCGGATCTCGCCGATCTCGTTGGGTGGTGCGGGAGTTCCATCCGGTCGCTGCACCTGCACCTCCAGTCCCGGCACCGCCTTGCCCAGCGAGCCGGGTTTAACAACGAAGTCACTCGCTCCCGGGTAGTTGACGAGCGCAACCCCGACCTCGGTCGTGCCGTACATGCTGCAGGCGGGGACGCCAAAGGTTTCGTCGATGAAGCGCAGTGTCTCGGCGTCGATCGGCTCGCCGGTGTAGGACAGCTTGCGGATGGCGAAGCGGAACTGCTTGGCGGCACCGCTGGTGCGCATCATGCGGTAATGGGTGGAGGCCGAGGAAAGGTTCGTGATGCCGTAATCCTGTAAGGCCCGCATCAGCCTGATGGCGTCGAAACGTCCGGCATAGGTCCCTGTGGTCACTCCCATAGCCAGTGGCGCAAGAGTTCCGTGCGCCAGCCCATGCCCCCATGCGGGAGATGAGGGGCAGAAGAACTCGTCGCCTGGACGGATGCCCGTGCCATACAGCGCCGCCAGCATCAGCACCACGATCGAGCGATGCGTGTGCTTCACCGCCGCAGGCAATTCCCGCGTTGTGCCCGAAGTGTACTGAAAGAGCGCCAGATCATCTGCCTCGGTGTCAGGCTGGTATTCTGTTGGGAAGGCGGCCAGTGCCTCCACGAATTCGGAATCGACAACAACGGTCTCCGTCCCTTCGATACCAACTGCCGTCGGTGCCTTCTCAGTGTTGACCAACAAAACCCGTGGAGAGCAGTCGGCAACTCGCAGCCGGACACCCTCCGGTCCGAACAGGGTGAACAATGGCACAGCGATGGCGCCGCACTTCATGGCGCCGAACATAGCCGCATAGAATGGCAGCGACGGGTCGAGCATGACCGCCACCCGGTCACCCGCCACGATGCCGCGGCTCCGCAGCCAATGGGCGATGCGGGAAGAGGTTTCAGCAATGGATCGGAAGGTGATCAACTCGTCACGACCATCGGCATGAGCCACGCGGACTGCCAGGCGCGCAGGATCGACCGCATGCCGGTCGACGCATTCATGCGCGATGTTGAAGCGCGATCGGTTGCCCTCGAAGAACTCCCACAAACGCTGCGGCGTGTAGTTCGACTGCGCGAATGCATAGTCACAGCTTTCGGCGAGCCGTGTCATTGAACGTGTCCCCTTCGGTTTTGACCCGTGGCGACATTCAGACCAGCAGTCTCTTCTGTTGTCAAATAGATTACTCTGTTGTATCTGTACAACATGAACTCCGTTGAGAGCGACACCTCCTCATCTACCGGCAAGGAGACCATCCGTGCCGTTCCTGCCGTGACGCGGGCTATCGCAATCCTGCGCCTGCTGTCCCGAAGCGAAGCACCGCTCGGTGTACAGGTCTTGGCCCGAACTCTTGGCATCGTGCCGAGTACCTGCCTGCATATTCTGCGCGCCCTGGTTGCGGAGGAGATGCTGGTGGTGGACCCTGCGACGAAGCGCTATGCGCTTGCCAGCGGTGTTGTCGCGCTGGCGCGCGGGATGCTCCGGAACGACCCGTTCAGCAACGCCGTCCAGCCGGTGCTAGACCGGCTCGCGACCGGGTACGGCGCGACCGCCATCGGCGTGGAAGCCATGGGCCTCGACCATATTGTCGCACTGGCTCTTGCTCGGCCAAGCCAAGCGTTGCGCCTGCAGGTCGATGTGGGAAGCCGCTACCCGGCCCTGATCAGCGCAACTGGTCGCTGCATCGCAGCCTTTGGCGGCTATCCCGCCCGTGAACTGGATCGGCGCTTCCACACCCTGCGGTGGGAAGACCCGCCGACGCTGGTCCAATGGCACAGCGACATCGAGGCAACCAGGCGCAGTGGATATGCCATCGACGAGGGACGCTATATCGCGGGCGTAACGGTGATCGCGGCACCCGTGATGCAGCGCGGGCGCATCTCGCACTCCATCGTCATTGTTGGAGTGACCGAGCAGCTCCGACGCCAGGGCTTGCTCAAGCTCGGTGCCGCGTTGCAGAGGGAAGCCGCCGAACTGTCGCGGCGGCTTCAGAGCCTGTAGATCGCCGGAGCGGAGAGCCGTCGCAAGTACGACGGTGCGGGCACGACCCCTTCCACCAGCCCTCCCTGCTCCACGCTGCGTCCTTTATGCCCGCTTCTGAGCAGGCCCCACCGGCGGCTTTGCCGGTGCACCAGAGCCTGGTTCAGCCCGTCTACTCGACCTGATCGTCATGGAAGGCCGTGCTTGGGGGTCGGCACTGTGACCGCCTGCGCAACGGTAGCTAGACCCGACACTTTCACGGCGGGCTCCTGAGCCCAGGCATGATTGTGCACCAGACCGTCATCGAAGTTGTCATTGGACATGGTTGTTCTCCTTACTTCGCCGTCGTTAGTTCGGGCACAACAGGCGCATCATGGAACTGTGCTGTTTCCGTAATGTGGGTCATAGCCGTGGTGCTGGACCTGCCGCCGGACGCCGCGCTTGCCACCGCGTCGAAGTAGCCGACGCCGACCTCCCGCTGATGCCGGAGGGCGGTGTAGCCCGCCGGCTCGGCGGCGAACTCCGCCTGCTGCAGCTCAGAGTAAGCCGCCATACCGCGGTTCCTGTAACCACGTGCCAGCTCAAACATGGCATGATTCAGGCTGTGGAAGCCGGCAAGAGTGATGAACTGGAATTTGTATCCCATTGCGCCGATCTCTCGCTGGAAGCGCGTTGCCGCCTCCTCCCCCATCTTCCGCTGCCAGTTGAAGGAGGGCGAACAGTTGTAGGCCAGCAGCTTACCTGGAAATTCCTTATTGATAGCCTCCGCGAAGGCCCGGGCGTCGTCCAGATCAGGATCGGACGTTTCCCACCACAGCAGGTCCGCGTAGGGGGCGTAGGCCAATCCACGCGCGATGGCGTATGACTTACCGACACCGGGCTTGATGCGGAAGAAGCCCTCCTCCGTGCGCTTTCCGCCGATGAAGGGGCGATCACGCTCATCCACATCGCTCGTCAGAAGTTGTGCGCTCTCGGCGTCGGTCCTGCAGAGCAGCATAGTCGGCACGCCTTCAACATCGGCGGCGAGGAGAGCAGCGTTCAAAGTGCGAATGTGCTGCGAGATCGGCACCAGAACCTATCCACCAAGATGGCCGCACTTCATTTCGCTGGCCCGCTGGTCTCCAAATGTACGCCCGCAGCGCCTGCCGCGATCATCGCGCGCATCAGCTCACAGGCGTTCAGGGGTCCGCCAAATCCTGCCTCGGCATCGGCGATGATAGGCGCCATCCACGGTGTAGGATCCCCCACGTTCTCGAGATTGGCGATCTGGTCCGCGCGGCGCAGCGCGGCATTGATGCGGCTCACGACCTTGGGCACAGAGTCCACTGGGTAGAGTGACTGATCAGGGTACATCCTGTCTGACCGTGTTGGCATCGGCGGCGACCTGCCAGCCCGACAGATAGATAGCCTTTAGCCCGGCCTTGACCTGCTGCAGCGCCTGGTTGCCGCTCAGCGCGCCGAGGGTGTTCAGGGCTTCGTTTGCAGCAACTGCCAGAGCCGCCGCGTACCCATCTCGGCGAGGGTATGTCGGATGCGGAAGGAGCCGGCGAGCTGCTCCACGTCCTCGGGCATGTAGTCGAGTCGTATGCCGACGAAGCGGGTCTCCCCAGAAAAGCCACCGCTCGATGCTCCGTCAGGCGACCTGTTGCTGGTGGGACAGTGATGCATGGCACTATTCCTGCTCTTGGGTTGACTCATGAACTCTTGACATTGCACTGCAGGAACGCACGGCTCATTCTTCCTAAGCCCCTTGTAGTTATGGCGAATTCTTCACAGCAGAGGCTGCAGATGTGTAAATTCTGCCGTGCCCCGCGCGCTCATCGGCCGTACCATCCGGCGGCTGCGGGTGGAGCGCAAAGCAACCCGGCAGGCGCTCGCGCAGCGGCTCGGCATCTCCATGAGCTACCTGAACCTGATCGAGGCAGATCAGCGGGGTGTCACCGCGTCGCTGCTCCTGAAGTTGACCAGCTGCCTGCTGGTCGATCTGGCGGCCCCGTCCGGCCAGGTCGAGCGGCAACTCGAAGCCGGCTTGCGCGAGGTCATGGCCGATCCACTTCTGGGGCTGGAGAGCGTTCCGGAGGCAGAGATCCAGGTCGTGGCGGGCAGCGCGCCCAATGCTGCACGTGCGGTCATGGCGCCGGCACCGCGCTGGAGTGATCCAGTACCCACGCATGTTGTCACGCTAGGTTGCGATATCGCGCACGCAGGTGACGTTGTTTATGTGGATGGCCTGTCCCTCGACAGCTGCAGGGTCGGCATAGGACTGCAGTGTCGCCTCTGTGAGAGGCTGGATTGCCGCAGCCGTGCTTTCCCGCCCTTGGAGCACCGGCTCACATTAGATCCCCATGAGGAACGCGCCGCGCCCTGGTCATTCTCGAATGGCTGAAAGGCAGGGGTGGAAGCTTGGGCGGCCATTGCTGCCGACGCACTTTACTGACCTCAGCCTGCTGATGCCCACTCTTCGCAGTCAATGGTGCAGGAAGAGGCTGGCGAAGGATGTCGAAGAAGTTCTGGCCATGCTTGCGGACCGCCCCTCCCGGTGACTTCTAGGCTTGCAGGGGGACAGTAGGCCCCGAGGCGCCGGCTCCCTGTCCGCCGCAGAAGGAAGCAAGGCTAGAGACGGTGCCGTGTTTGATAGAGGCCGTTCTCAGCACGCTTGCGTTTCCTAGCGGCGCCAAGTGAAATTCACGTTGCGGAAAGGAAGGGCGCCGCGCCCACACCGTCCTCGCCTCATCAAGATCATGATGGGCAAGCATGCCAGTGGTCTGGATGCGCGGCCGGTACTGTCCTCTTTTGGATCAAGCAGCCCTGATGGCAGATCATATCCGACGGACCAGAACACCGAAGGCGGTAGCCGCAACCAGGAGGACAACGCCAAGGAAGGCCATCACAGCGGGAAGACCGAAGGCCGAGGCCACCGGACTCGTGAGTGCCTGAAGGATGGCGGCGCCGCCGAAAAACGACAGGTTGACTGCGGCTAGAGCCTTGCCTGCCTGGTCTGGCAACACCGCAGCTCGGGCCAGGGCGAAAAGAAGCGGTTGCACGGCAATGGCCGCTCCGAAGACAAAGAAGGCCATTGTGTCGAACTTGGCAGACAAGACCGGTACGCCGAAGGTGCTCGACATAAAGCCTTGAGACCCTCCTACGGCGACGAGCAACAGAGCGGTGCCCGCTGCTACATGGCCGATCGCCAGAATGGCACCACGCCGGCCGAGGCGACGGTCAACCATGCCGTAGATCATGGGGCCCACGACCATTGCCAAGGTCAACGGCATAAGCGCACTGCCTGCTTCGAGGCGGTCGAGGTGCTTGATCCCCATCAGCCATGGTCCCCCCCAAAGGCCGCGTACGGCGATCGCCGCAGCGAATGAGGAAAAGGCGAGGATGATGACACCCCGCAGCGGGCGGGAAAGGCCAATTCGTACAACCTGAACGGCTTCCGCCTTCAAGGTCGTGTGCTTCGCCGCACGATCAGAACTACCCCCGGGAACAAAGGCAAGGACCAGCGCAGCTATGACAACAGCAAGAGCTGCCGATACCAGAAATCCGGTTCGCCAACCATGTTGTTCAACAAGCCAGGCCATGGGGCTTCCCGATAGCAGCATTCCGGTGTTCCCGACGCCTTGAACAAGGCCAGACCATAAGCCGAACTTCGCTGGCGTCAGCAATTTGGCAGCCAAGGTCATCGGACACAGCAGCATCCCGCAGCAACCTATGCCGAGCACGATCTGCGCGAAGAGGAAGCCGGACGCACCCCCGACGGTGCCGGCAAGCACCGCCCCTACGGTAACGATGGAAAGCAGGACTAGCGAAACCACGCGCACTCCGTAGCGATCAAGTGCCACGCCAACCGGAATCTGCCCCGCTGCAAACGCAAAATGGTAGGCGCCGGTGAGGCTGGCCAAGCTTTCAGGCGAGACGGCGATGTCGGCGCTGATGACATCGGCTGCGATGGCAGGCAGCGTGCGCAACAAATTCGAGAGCATGTGCCCCATAGCGAGCACGAGAAGCGGCGCTCCGAACAAGAGTGTGTCGCGCAGCGACGTCGCACCATGATTGTTCGTCACAGAAACAGAACTCTTATGATTCATGGATCCCTATGCCCTCAATGGTCGCGGCCCGAGCAGCCGATGAATCTTGTCGCCGACCCAGGAGATCCAGCCCTCTCAACTTCATGCTCGGTCATTCGGTGATGCTTGCTGAAGGACACGGTGGCGAGCGGAATCTCTACCGTCGGGGGGCTGGTGAACCCGACCTGGTGCAGGATGGATGCGCCGAGTGAGGCACAGTCGCCAGTTTGCAGATGTCCGACCCCGCCAGGAAGATGCAGGCTGACTTCGCCTTTGGGGAGGTATTGGATCTTTTCACCCTGGTGATCATCCATGCGCGACCTGCCGGCCTGATGCTGGCTATTATTTAGCACGAACGCCACCATTCGGTGATACTCGTTGTCCCGGCCACAATACGAGGACTAGCTGACCGCAGGTTTCGCGACAGTCCGGCGTTCGATACGACGTCCACAGTAGATGAACCTCCGGACACCCTGCCCATCGGGACATTCAGAGCTTGCGCCAGCTTAAGGGCAACCCGAGTCGATGGCCCAGAAGAGCCAAAATCGACCTTGGAAACATAGCTGCGCGTCAACCCAGTCGCTTTAGACAGCTCTTCAAGGGTCAGCCCAGCCTTCGGATGGAAGACGCCTCAGCATAAACTATGGCCTTGAGCCTGAAGGACAGCGATGTAATTCAATACACTTTGGTCGATCTTGGCGGCTTCGCCTGCTGGTGCTTCCTGCCAGCGCTTAATCCGGTCACTGCGCACGCGGTGTGCTCGTTGCGAGTAGTGCGGAGCGGCCACCGTACAGCCTGCCAATCCTGGGCCCTTGTCTGAAATCCAGAGTGTATCGCGAAGAGGTACTCCCATCCTGTATGCGGAATTTCCCTCTGATTCAGGACAAGCCGATGTTTCACGGCTGGATGTCGAGCGCGCAGAAGGACTCCATCCTCGGCATCACGCTCGAGCAAGCGTCGTGGATGCCGTTCGTCGACGCTATAGTGCCAGCCAGATCTGGCCCAGTACCGGACCAATACAGGGTGAAATCATCTGCACGGTGGGGCAACGACGCTACCGGACCGCGCTGCTGTAACTGGCGGCTCGCCACGCCGGAGCCCGTCAGCACGGCAGCACGGCAGCACGGCAGCACGGCAGCGACCCCTCTCGTCGGACATACAAAAGGAACCCAATGATTCCCGTTCTGATCGGTGTCATTCTCGGCGCAGGCCTGACCGGCCTCGTGCAGGACCTTTCAGGCTTCACCTTCGGACCGAGCGTCGATGCTTGAACCGCCGTTCGCGGCGTTGCTCGCCCTCTTCCGAGTACTGGCGGCGCAAGATATTACAGCGCCAGCAGATCGGCGTGAGGTTGATCCTGCCCTTCCAACTCGGTTTGTTTGCGGCGGCATGATGGGCATTCTAGTCGGCGTCGCCATCCTGGCGCTGCTTGGCATGTGCCGGTTCAAGGCACTGCTGGGCATATTGCTGATCGTTGATGCCTGTTGACGCGGCTGGCCCGCAGCCATTCGCAGGTCACGGCAGGTGGCCGTCCTACCAAGGGGCTTAGCGGACTGCTGCCGGCGTCCTGAACAGAAATGATGCACGGCCTTCTCCAGCCAGCCATGGTACCGCCGGCCAGCCTGCTGGCTTCCTTCCATTCTCAATACGCCGATGACAACAGAACCAGCATCGGCCGCTTGGCGATGGCACTGTTCCGACCACTTCGGCTCAGGGAAGCAGCATGGCCCGTCAGAACCGTCCGGATGGCTGCTGCCCCTATAGTCATGGGTCCATCCTCTTGATGACGTACAGCGATACCTGGGAAGGCAGTTGCCCTGCCGCGGCAGCCCTCGCACCACGCAGTCACGCCATGTGCTGAGCGCCGGATGGATTGAGTTCATTGCCGGGAGCCTCGGTGGCGTGGCTAGGAGGCACCATTCTCGGTCGCCAACCTACAACCCCACAAACCTCCCAATTGTAAAATGTCAAGTCTTGCTTTACAAACACGTGATGAACCGCCGCCTAGCAGCGCCCGCACTCATGCAGCCAGAGCATCCAGGTGCGTTGCTGCGTCGGCAAGTCCTCCCCGCGCTCGGGCTCACTGTGAGTCAAGCCGCCATCGACCTCGCAACCACTCGGCAGAACCTGCACCGAATTCTCGCCGGGCAGTCATCTATCACCGCAGAGATGGCTGTGCGGCTGGAGCGCTTCTGCGGTGTCCCTGCCATGTTCTGGCTGGAACGTCAGCAGGCCTACGACCTATCTCGGGCCAAGGATGCCCTGCGGGGCTCCCGCGCCGAGATCGCTCACCATTCTCTCTCCCATGCCGTTCTGGCTCAGATCGGAGCTCCCCATGATCGATGAATCTGCCGTCGGGAGCAAAGCCCGGACCGGCGTTGCTGGCCTGGACGACATTCTGGCCGGAGGGCTCGCTCCAGGTCACCTGTTCCTGCTGGAAGGCAATCCCGGCACCGGCAAAACGACAATCGCGCTCAGCTTCCTGCTGGACGGGGCGCGCAGGGGTGAACAAGGCCTCTACATCACCTTATCCGAGACGGAACGGGAGCTACGGGAGGGAGCCCGGTCGCACGGCTGGAGCCTGCCAGACAACATCAAGATCTTCGAACTTGTGCCACCAGAAAGCCTGCTTGACGCAGCACAGCAACAGAGCTTGCTGTATTCGTCCGACCTTGAGCTCGGAGAAGCGACGAAGCAGATCTTTGAAGCATTCGAGCGGGTTAAGCCTGCTCGCGTAGTGCTGGACAGCCTGTCCGAGATCCGCCTCCTGGCGCAAAGCTCGCTCCGCTACAGGCGGCAGATTCTGGCCCTGAAGCACTACTTCGCACGACTCGGCGCGACGGTGCTGCTGCTCGACGATCTGACTTCGGACACACTCGACAAGACGGTGCACAGTGTGGTGCACGGTGTAATCCGGCTGGAGGAGCTGGCACCGGAATATGGTGCGGAACGCCGCCGACTGCGTGTCTCGAAGTACCGCGGTCAGTCATTCCGGGGCGGCTTCCACGACTTCTGCATCAAGCATGGCGGAGTGCAGGTGTTCCCGCGCCTCATCGCCGCCGAGCATCGTTCCGGCTTTGAACGTCGCCCCATGACGAGCGACATCGCCGAGCTGGACGCGCTTCTTGGCGGCGGTGTCGAGCAGGGCTCGAGTGCCATGGTTCTAGGACCTGCAGGCACGGGAAAGAGCACGTTCGTGCTGCAGTTTGTCGCCGCCGCCGTCAGGCGTGGCGAGAAGGCAGCGATCTTTGTCTTTGATGAGGAGTTGGGCCTACTCTTCAACCGTACCCGCACCATGGGCTTCGATCTGGAGCAAATGCGCAGCAGCGGCATGTTGCACATCGAGCAACTGGACGCGGCCGAGCTTTCTCCCGGCGAGTTCACGCATCGGGTGCGGGCGAATGTCACGGAAGCGCAGGCCAAGACGGTGGTGATCGACAGCCTCAACGGCTACCAGGCTGCGATGCCGAACGAGAACGCGCTGGTGCTCCATGTCCACGAATTGCTGCAGTTCTTGAATCGGCAGGGCGCCACGACCTTCCTGACGGTGGCGCAACACGGGCTGGTGGGCGACATGAAGTCGCCGGTCGACATCACCTACCTGGCGGACACGGTGATCCTGCTCCGCTACTTTGAGGCTTTGGGCAAGGTGCGCCGTGCCGTATCTGTGATCAAGAAGCGCACCGGCGCACATGAAGATACTATCCGCGAGTACCGCATCGGCCCGAACGGTCTGAGCCTGGGTGCGCCATTGAACGAGTTCCAAGGCGTGCTCCGGGGTGTACCGACCTTTGTTGGACGGGCTGAGCCTCTGCTGGACACGTCTACAGCCAAGTGATGCTCAATCCAGCACTGCCTCTGCCTCGTACCTTGCTTTATACACCGCATGGTCGCGATGCGACCATTGCTGAGGGGCTGTTGCATGAGGTGGGCGTCGTGTCCCACATCTGCAGAGACTTGGCGAAGTTCGAGGCTGCACTGTCCGACGATGCTTGCTTTGCAGTGGTCACGGAGGAAGCCCTACAGGGCGCAGACCTCAGCGGCATTGCCGCCAAGGTGGCGATGCAACCCGCATGGTCCGATCTTCCGTTTATCGTCCTGACCCGAAGCGGTGGTGGTCCCGAGAAGAACCCGGCTGCACTGCATCTGACGGAAGTGTTGGGCAACGTCACCTTTCTGGAGCGGCCATTCCACCCGACAACCTTCGTCAGCATTGCCCGATCGGCTTTCAAAGGTCGGCAGCGCCAGTTTGAGGCCCGAGCCCGAATTGAAGAGTTGCGCGAAAGCGAGGGTCGGCTTCAGACGGCCTTGCTCGCTGGGCGACTGGGTTCCTGGGAGCTGGATGTGGAGACGAGACTCCTGACAGCCTCCGCGACCTGCAAGGCAGTGTTCGGGCGCGGACCGGAAGCGCCCTTCAGCTACGATGATTTGCTTCGCAGCATCCATCCGCAAGACCTTGAACGGATGCAGGCCGCCGTGCAGCACTCCATTGCCAACGCTACCGACTATGCCATCGAGTACCGAAACATCTGGCCGGACGGCAGCGTCCACTGGGCCGAAATTCGCGCTCGGCTGGTGCGGAACCGGCTGGGAGGTCGGGCGCGCTTGGTTGGAGTGTCGTCCGACATCACGGATCGGAAGACAGCCGAAGACCGGCTTCGCCAAGCGAATGAGACGTTAGAGGAACGGGTCGCCGCACGCACAGCGGAGCTAAAGCAGGCGCACGACGCCGTCCTTGCCGAAGTGCAACATCGTGAGAGGATGGAGGACCAGCTGCGCCAGTCGCAGAAGATGGAGGCGGTTGGGCATCTTACAGGAGGCTTGGCGCATGACTTCAACAATCTCCTTGCTGGCATCACCGGCAGCCTCGAACTGCTGCAGATGCGTTTGCAGCAAGGCAGAACGGCCGAGCTGGATCGGTTCATCGCTTCGGCGCAAGAAGCTTCCAGCCGCGCGGCGGCGTTGACGCACCGATTGCTGGCCTTTTCGCGCAGGCAGACCCTGGACCCCAGGCCCACTGACATTCATCGCCTCACGGCAGGCATGAGCGATCTGATCACTCGCACGGTCGGCCCGTCCATTACCCTGGACGCGATTGCTGCTCCAGACCTCTGGACAACCCTGGTCGATCCCCACCAGCTCGAGAATGCGCTGCTGAACCTCTGCATCAACGCACGTGACGCGATGCCAGACGGCGGTCGCATTCTTGTGGAGTCCAAGAATGTTGAGCTGGAAGCGCAACAGGCGGAAGGTCACGGTTTGCCACCCGGACAGTATGTATCCCTTGCCGTGACCGATACCGGCACTGGCATGCCTCCGGAGGTCATCAAGCGCGCCTTCGACCCCTTCTATACAACCAAGCCTCTTGGCCAGGGCACGGGGCTTGGCCTCTCCATGATCTACGGATTCGTTCAACAATCCGGCGGGCAGGTCGGCATCTATTCAAAGGTTGGCCAGGGCACCACAGTTCGCCTCTACCTGCCGCGGCATCTTGCGCAACCAGAGCCTGTATCAGAGGAGGCTGGCCTCCTGGTGGCGCCCCGTGCCGCGCCAGGTGAAACTGTTCTGGTCGTCGACGACGAGGCCGCCGTGCGCATGTTGGTCACCGAGGTACTGCGAGATCTCGGCTACAACGCTCTCGAGGCCGCCGATGGCCCTTCCGCCCTGCAGCTCCTTCGCTCATCCGTCCACGTTGATCTGCTGGTCAGCGATGTTGGATTGCCAGGTGGTATGAATGGGAGGCAACTCGCCGATGCAGGTCGAAGTCTACGGCCTGACTTGAAGGTACTGTTCATCACAGGTTACGCGGAGAACGCCGTGATGGGGGAGAAGCACCTTCCAGCCGGCATGGCGGTGCTCACGAAGCCATTTTTGCTCTCGATGCTTGGAGAGAAAATCAGGGCGCTGATCATCGACAACGACGTTCCATCCTGATGCTGTTCCGGTCCGCCATGCAGGCAGTAGGCTACCGGAGTTATTACCTACGCAAGGGTTTGATGGTCTCAATGGCGTTGTTGCTTCCGTTCGGCGGACCAGCATGAGCGGCTTGGCCGCCGGCTGTATCCAACGGAAAGCGTGAGGGTAAGATCGTAGCTATAAATGCCGGCAGAGTGCCCGCATCCTCGGCTGGACGGCATAGCGCAGACTGTGGCGCGACAGTCTCTTCAGAGATGCCGCGGTGCATGAAGCGTTCTGTAATTCCCGCTGGTCTGCCACCAGCACCTGCAATGATCTTCACTCCGGGGACTTGCATGCTGCGGCAGAAGCGCATCTCAGATGGCGCTTCCGCTACCCTTGTGACTCGTATCGGGCGCAGCCTCTCATACCAGCGACGATGTACCTCGAACTGACAAGGATACATCTTTTGGTCGATGCCATAGTGGCATTATTCAACGTCCATGACCGAAAGCCCAATGTTAGAAGAAAATGTCAGAATGCAGTTCAACCGATGAGAAAGGAAGCTACCGTGGAGGTTGGCGTGCGTCCTCAACGTGCAACATCCGCAAGCAGGTATTGAACAAAGATGCCTCTTCGTGCACCGGCTTCCCGTCTCGTAGCTGCACTCTCAACGCATAGGCATTGAAGGAGCAAGTTCCTCAGAGTCCATCAGTTCGCAGCTGCTGCCTCCAGCAACACCGATCTTGGCTTCCGCTGCAAGTCAGAAGATTTCAACTTAATGTGTTACTTGGCGATCCCTCAAGTCATCCCAGTTCCAGGCCACAGCCAGAGGGACAAAAATGTCAGTCACAGAGTCTGGACGGAAACTGGGCGTCGCGATTGTCGGGCTCGGCGGCGCCGTGGCAACCACCGCAGTTGCTGGGATTGAAGTCCTGCGGAAGGGCTCCAATCGCATGGATGGTTTGCCGCTGGGCGATGTGAACGTTGCTGGCCTTGTTGATTACCGCAACATGATGTTCGGCGGGTGGGACTTGAACGCGGCCGACCTTGCCAGTGCGGCGGCGGAGCATCGTGTACTAAGTCACGACCAGCTCGCTGAAACCGGAGAAGCCTTGTCCGACATCTCGCCCTGGCCTGCGGTGGGCAGCGGTGCCTTCTGCCGCGGCGTTGACGGAGCGAACAAGCACGAGGCAGCCGGCCACCGCGCTGCCATTGCGGCTATCAGCGCCGACCTCCAACGTTTCCGCCACACCAGCGGTGCTGATGGTGTCGTCATGGTGAACCTGGCTTCAACCGAGCGTACACCCTCCGATGATGGGATCCTGGCTTCGCTGGATGATTTCGAGCGTGCGCTGGACCGGAACGATCCTGGTATTGGCCCGGCCATGCTCTACGCCTACGCGGCCATCGAGAGCGGAGTCCCCTACGGCAATTTCACGCCTTCTCTTGCGGCCGATGCACCAGCGTTGAAGGAGTTCGCGCGTCAACGCAACGTCCCGGTCGCCGGCAAGGATGGTAAGACCGGGCAGACCATGATGAAAACGGTGTTGGCGCCAGCGCTGCGCGCCCGCGCGCTGCATGTGGATGGCTGGTTCAGCACCAATATCCTCGGCAACCGCGATGGCGAGGCGCTGCGCGATCCCGATAGCCTGCGCTCAAAGCTCGACACCAAGGGGTCCGTGCTGGACAGCATCCTTGGATACCACGTCGAGGACCATCTGGTCGATATCCGCTACTACAAGCCGCGCGGCGACGACAAGGAAGCCTGGGACAATATCGACATCTCCGGTTTTCTTGGCCACCGCATGCAGATCAAGGTGAACTTCCTCTGCAAGGACAGCGTGCTCGCGGCACCGCTGGCGCTGGAGATCGCCCGCGTGCTGGACCTGGCGCAGCAGCGCGGCGATGGTGGAGTGCAGGAACAACTCTCCGTCTTCTTCAAGGCGCCGATGGTGGCCAATGGCCACGCACCGGAGCATGCTTTTCATGTGCAGGAGCGCATGCTGATGGACTGGCTCGGCGCACCCTCGCTCTGAGCGGAGGTGAAGCCATGGCCTTGCATGAGTTGGCGGCTCCGACACTGCCCGCCTCCTGCCTCGATACGTTGCGGGAACTGGGCGAGCTGAAGCGCGTCCGATCGGCGGCGCAGCGTGGTTCCATTGCCGATCGACTCTTCGCACGCGGTTGGGCTTTGCTGGCGTCTGGCGCAACGCCCGAAGCGGTGTGCGGAGAAGTCACAGGTGCCGCGCTCTGCGCCGTGCGGCTCGGGGACATTGACGCGCTCTTGCTGCGCAGGCTTGGCGTCGCGCCGGAACGGGCTTCGTCCATTCTGCACTGCGGGCTGCAGGAGGTTCTGGCGGAGCTGCCCACGCCACTCGCTGCCCCCTCCATCGCAACGCTCGGGCAGGCGCTGGAGCCTACCCTGCTGGAGCATGACCCGCCGGCGTTCGTCACACTGCTATCGCAGCAGCCTCGCGCCGGCGTCACGTGCCCCGGCAAGCCGCGAATCCTCCTCGAACCGCCGGAAAGCCATGCGGAACATTGTCTGATGGTGGCGGTCTACGGCGTTCTGCTGGCGCCGGCCTACGGCGCGGCGCCTGTGACGGTGTTTCTCGCCTCGATGGCCCATCATCTCCATAACGCCCTCTTGCCGGATTCCGGCTTCGCCGGCGAGGTCCTGCTCGGCGAGCAGCTAGAGCCGGTGATGCGCCGTGCGACTCATATGGCTCTGGCCGAGCTGCCTGCGGAACTGGCTGGGATCGTGCAGGAAGCCTGCATGGTGCTGCCAAATGCGGACACGCCGGAGGGCCGCGCCTTTCACGCCGCCGATACGCTGGATCGAGTGTTGCAGATCGAGCAACATCTGCGCTCCGGGCACATCACCATGCGGCAGGTGTTGCACGACATGGAGCTGGTGCACGAGGGACCTGTGAAGCCGTTCCAGGACCGGCTGCTTGCTGAGCTGGGCCTGCCCGCATGAACCGGCGAGACACCGCGCATTCCTGCGTGGACGCGCAGGGACGGCGCTGGCCGGTATTGGAAGGGATTGCATTCGCCCGCGTATCGCGCGCCGCCCTCGCCGCCGAGGCGCTCGCTCTCCTCGACGCAGGGGAGCAGGAGCGTGCGCTGGTGCTGCTGCTGGCTGATCAAGATGATTGGTGGAACGGTCCCGCGGCCGAACCGGAGGCCTTGCGCGAGCTGGTGCAGAAGGCAGATGGGCTATCGCTGCGACAAGCCATGGCGCTGCTGGCCTGGGGGCCGGTCGCCGATTACTTCGCCCATCGCTGGAGTGATGCAACATTCATGGCCGGGCTGGCGCTGACAGAGGCGCATTGGAATGCGCCACGCAGCGCCTTTGAACTGGCCTGCGGCATCGGCCACCACCTGCGCGCCCTGGCACAACACGGCGTAGAGGTCAGCGGGGCCGACATTGTATTCGCCAAGCTCTGGGTCGCACGCCGCTGGGTGGTGCCTGAAGCTGAACTGACCTGCCTCGACGCGGCGTCACAGCCTTGGCCAGTGCGGGAAGACGCGCGCTTCGACCTGGTGACTTGCCACGATGCCTTCTATTTCCTGGAGCCCAAGGGTGCAATCGTGACCCGGCTGCGCGACATGCTGCGCCCGGGCGGTGTCCTGGCCGTCAGCCACATCCACAACCGTGAATGGCCTAATCTTTCTGCCGGCGCGGCGGTAACAGCGGCTGAGTTGTCCACCCTGTTCCCCGATACCCACGTGTATGACGATGCCGAGTTGAGCCGGGCTGCACTGGATCGGCGCACTCCTCGCGCGGCACTGCCCGAAACCCTGCGCGGGGCCGAAGCCTTCTCCGTGGCGCTGGCATCTGGTCAGGCGATGCCAGTCAAGGGGCGATTGGTGCTGCCGCCGGCCGGCGCACCGTTGCGACGTAATCCTCTCTACCGCAATGGCCAGATTGCCTGGCCTTCAGAACGTTATGCGGGGGAGTATGGCCCACGCGCGCCCTACCCTCCCCACACGGAGTGCCCGGAGACAGCACGGCTCGACCCTGGAACCGAGGGCTGGGCCCTACGGCGCGAATTGCTCGATCTGCCGGAGCGCTGGTGATGGCGGACACGGCCTTTGGCTGGGGAATCGTTGGCTTTGGATGGGTCGCACGAGATCACGCGGCGCCTGCCATGCTGGCAGCCGGCCACCGCATTCAGGCCGTGTGCGACCCGGGCGACCGGGCGCGGGAGATCGCCGCAGAACGCTTCAACCCCATCGGTGGCGTACACGAGAGGCTGGAGCCGTTGCTGAACGACCCGGCGGTGCAGGCGCTTTATGTCGCGACGCCGAACCACTTGCATCGCAGCGCGGTGGAGGCCGCTGTCGCCGCCGGCAAGCCGGTGCTGTGCGAGAAGCCGATGGCCGCCACCTTGGCCGATGCAGTGGCCATGGCCGCGGCTGTTCAACGCGGCAGCGTCCTCTACGGCACTGCATTCGACCAGCGCCATCACCCAGCCCACGCTGCCATGCGTACGGCGGTCGCAGCGGGTCTGATCGGCAGGCCCACCGCCATCCGCATCGCCTATGCCTGCTGGCTCGACGTCGGCTGGAGCATGACCGGCGAGGGCGACAACTGGCGGGCCGATCCGAAACGCGCCGGCGGCGGCGCGCTGATGGACCTGGCGCCGCATGGGCTGGACTTGGTGGAATTTCTGCTGGGCGATCCCATTGCCCAGATCGCGGCGCTGACCCAGAGGCGGGTGCAGGGCTACGACGCGGATGACGGCGCGGTGCTGATCGGCCGCACCGGCTGCGGCGTGCTGGTGCAGCTTCACGTCGCCTACAACTGTCCGGACGCGCTGCCACGCCGGCGGTTGGAGGTGCTGGGCAGCGCAGGTCAGCTGGTCGCCGTGAACACCATGGGCCAGGACTCCGGAGGCCAGGTGACCTTCACCGATGTGGAAGGCACAAGCTGTGTCCTGCCCGTGCCCGACGCCTCTGCCTGTCCTTTCGCCCGTCAGATGGCGGCCTTCGCCCAAGCCGTAGCCCAGGGAGACCAGGACGGCTTCAGCGTACGGCGCGACCTGCATACCATGCACCTGCTCCACCAGGCCTATGCCGGAGATGATCCATGCCGCTGACACCCTGGGCCTGCGCCAACTGCGGCTTCTGGCAGAAGCATTTCGGTCCACTGACCTGCCCTGTCTGCGACGACACCCGCAACGACCTGCCGCATGATGGCTGGCATTTCCTGCGCGAAGAGGAGGTGGCGGGGCGTCTCACCGGTTCCTGGCGTCGGCTGGAACGCGACATGGTGGCCTTCAGCACCGCGCCGCCCTTTGGCCTGAACGGCACCGGCTGGCTGCTTCTTCACCCCGACGGCAACATCGCCTTCGAGGCCGCGCCTTACTACACGGAACCCATGCTGCAGGAGATCCGGCGGCTTGGCGGCATCCGCTTCCTCGCCGCCTCCCACGTCCATGGTTATGGCGCCCTGTGGCAGCTGCAGGACGTGTTTCAGCCGGAGGTGATGGCGATCCAGAAGGATGACCTGCGCATGACCAAGGCGTTCCGCGTGACCTGGCCCTATGACGACGCGCTACAGCTGCGGCCCGGACAGACACTGCTCCATGTGGGTGGGCATTACGAGGGGCAGGCGGTGCTTTACGACGAAACGCGCCGCATCCTGTTCTGTGGCGATGCCTTCAAGGTGGACCAGGACCCGGCAGGCGAGAACCTCGCTGTTTCCACCCACAAGGCTTTCCATAAGGACATCCCGCTCTCCCCGGGCGAAGCGTGCAAGTACCGCGAGGTGATCTCACGTCTAGATTTTGACACCGTCTGCACGCCCTTCGAGCACGCTCCCGGCATCACCACCGATGTTGCGTTGGCGGTGCTAGATGACCAGCTGCGCGGCCCGCCGGGCGTGCGGCACATCCCCATGCAGGAATTGCTGCGCATGACGCGGCAGGATGTGAGGAATGAGCCATGAGCGACGATCTCCACGCGGTGGCCGAGGCCTTCCGGTCTAGCATGCCGGTCGGCGGCAGGGTTTCGGTGTTCCGCGTCGATCCGCTGGACCGCACTGGCATCCCGATGGCGCAGGCCAACTTGATTGAGCCGGGCAAGCCGGCGACGATGGGCCATGGCTATGGCTTCACCGGCATTGAGGCTGAGGTCGGCGCCCTGGGCGAATTATGCGAGGAAGTGCATATCGGCCGCCACGTCGCCGAGGCGCCGCGCTTCATTGGCAGCTTCGCAGAATTGTCTGGCAGTCAAGCGGTGGTGGATCCGCTGACGCTCTGCCTGCCGGCAGGGTCTGACTATACCCCGGATGCAGTGCTTCCCTGGGTGGAGGCGCATCGCTGGCCTTCGGGCGAGGCTGTGCTCGTGCCGCGCGAATGGGTCGCCGCCTACCCCTACCAGCTGGGCGAGGCGGCGCGGCTGATCACGCCCATCACCAACGGCCTCGGCGCCGGCTTCGATCTGGAGCACGCCATTGGCCACGGTATCATGGAGGCGCTGCAGCGCGATGGCAACGTCCTCTCCTACCGCGCACTGGACCAGGGCGCTGTGGTGGAACTGGACGTGGTACGGGAGCCGGCGGTCCGCGACCTGCTGGAGCATCTGCACGGCCTTGGCATCGAGGTGCAGGTAAAGCTGGCTGCCACCGATTTCGGTATGACCAATCTTTACGTCGTCGGCAACGATCGCGGCGAGCCGACCGTACCGATCCAAGTGACTGCCTGCGGCGAGGCCGTGCATCCTGATCGCGACCGCGCACTGCGGAAGGCGTTGCTGGAATTCTGCGGGTCGCGCTCGCGCAAGGCGGCCACCCACGGACCCATCCCCCTGGTGCGTGCCAGCCTGCCCTCCGACTATGTGGAGCGGCAGCTCGCTGCCACCATGCTGGAAGAGGAGGAGCCCCGTGCATTGGCGGCGATGGTGGAATGGATGGAACAGGACGCCGCGACGCTGCGCGACCGGTTGGCGCCGCGCGTCTTCTCTGAGCGGACGCGGCACCCATTCTCCGCCCTCCCCACCGTACCGGCCGCCGCCGTCGCGTCCTCCCAAGACCGCCTGGCACTGCTGGTCGCGAGGCTCGCAGCGGAAGGGATGGAGGTGCTCTACGTCGATTGCTCGCCGCCCGGCGGCTCGCCGGTGCGTGTGGTGAAGGTGATCGTGCCGGGGCTGGAAAGCGAGACTATGAGCTACCACCGCATTGGCTGGCGCGGCGTGCGCCGTCTGCGCGAACGCGGTGACCCGTTGCTGCTGGACGCGCCGCAGGAGGGTGCCAAGCCGGTGCGGCTGCGGCCGGAAGATGAGGAGCGGGCCGGTGGCCCGGCCTGGTTCGACGCTGCGCTGGCCGATCGCATCGTTGGCAGCCTCTATCCGATGTACAGGGAAACCGGCACCTTCTCTGCGCAGCTGGCACTGGCCCAGCGGCGTGGCCACGCGGTGCCGGCATGAAGCTCCGCTTCGCGTACAACACCAACGGCGCCGCCAACCACCGGCTGAACGACGCCGTCGCCATCATTGCCGATTCCGGCTACCAGGGAGTCGCTCTGACCCTGGACCACCACCACCTGGACCCGATGGAAGATGGTTGGGAAGCGCGTGCCGAGGCGCTGGCCCGGCGGCTGGACGCGCTCGGTCTGGGCTGCGTCATCGAGACCGGGGCCCGCTACCTTCTGGACCCGCGCATCAAGCACGAGCCGACGCTGCTGAACCCGGCCGCGGAGGGCCGTGCCCGCCGCATCGCCTTCCTGAACCGGGCCATCGACATCGGCGCCATCCTCGGCGCGGAAGCCATGTCCTTCTGGGCCGGTGTGCCCCGCCCCGGCGTAGACAAAGTAGCCGCTGGAACTTGGCTGCGGGACGGGGTGGCGCGGGTGCTGGATCATTCCGCGACGCGCCAGGTGCCGGCGGCGCTGGAACCTGAGCCGGGCATGCTGATCGAGACGGTGGACGAGTGGGCCGCGCTGCAACGGGACATGCCAGGCCTGACCCTGGCGCTGGACCTCGGCCACCTCCTGGTGACACAGGAGCGCGAGCCACCTGCAGCCTTGCATGAGTTTGCCACCCATCTCGGCACTGTCGCCATCGAGGGCATGGCGCGTGGCGAGCACGTCCACCTCCCGTTCGGCGAGGGCGACATGGATGTGCCCGCCTGCCTCGAGGCGCTGGAGGAAATCGGCTTCAGCAGGCTGGTCTGCGTGGAGCTGTCGCGCGAAAGCCACCGCGCACACAGCATGATCCCCGACTCCATCGAGTGGCTGCGCAATTGCCGGGGGCTTGCATGAGAATCCTGTTCCTGTCGCGCCGCTACTTTCCGGCGATCAGCGGCATGAGCGTCTATGCCGAGAACTTGCTGGCGCAACTTGTCGCCGCTCGCCACGACGTCACCATGGTCAGCCAGTACCGTGGCGATCCGGCCGGCACGCGGGTTTATGGCGGCGGGCCGCCGCCGCCGGTGCCCGGCGTGCGCGTGATCGGCCGCCAATCCTTCGGCGAGGAAGCCTTCGCCGAGCCTGGCGGCGCAGATTTCGAACGCGACGTGGACGACATGGTGGACACGGTTCTGGCCGAGCACGAGCGCGCACCCTTTGATGTTTTGCACGCGCAGTATGGCTACCCTAATGGCTGGGCAGCGCTGCTGGCGGCGCGACAGATCGGTGTGCCCGTGGTGGTTTCGATCCAAGGCGGGGACGGCCATTGGGTCGGCTCATGCTGCGAAACACACCGCTTGGCGATGGTGCGCGTGCTGGAAGGCGCAGACCGGCTGCTGATCGGCTGCAACAGCTTCGCAACCGAAGTGGTGGAGCGGCTAGGCGTGGCACGGGAGCGCTTCACCATCGTGCCCGGCGCGGTGGATGTGCATCGTTTCCACCCGGCTGCCGGTCGACGGCCAGGCGATGCGGCGGATCCTGTACGGCTGTTTTACCATGGCCGGGTGGATCGCCGGAAAGGCGTGCTGGACTTCCTTCACGCGCTGGATGCGCTTCGCCGGGAAGGGATCCGCTTCGCCGCCACGATCAGCGGCATCGGTCCGGATCTGGAGGCGGCGCAGGCGCTGGATGCAGAACTTTGCCTCGGCACTCGGTTCAGCGGCTACGCGGACTACAACGCCACGCCGGCGCTTTACCGGGAACAGGACGTGTTCGTTTCCCCAACCTATGCCGAAGGTTTCTCCAATACGGTGCTGGAAGCCATGGCGAGCGGCATGGCTTCGGTTTCCTGCACGGCTGTTGGCGTGGTGGACTGCTTGCGGCATGAGGAGAACGGACTGCTCTCCTCGCCAGGGGACGTATCCGGGCTGACGGAGAACCTGCGCCGCATCATCGAGGATTCGGCACTGCGTCGCCGTCTCGCCGCCGCCGCCCTGGAGGAGTGTCGGCGCACCTATTCCTGGGAAGCGGTGGGACGGCAGATCATGGACCTCTACGCCGAACTGCAGGGCAGCCACCACAAGGCTGCAATCGACCCGGAGCTGCCGCGCAGCGAGTGCCGCTTCCGCGATGCGCCGCACCTGCTGTGATGCCAACCGCGCTCGCCATCTCGCCCCATCTGGACGACGCCGCCTTTTCGGCCGGCGGTACGCTGGCCTGGCTGGCACAGCAGGGATGGGACGTGGTGGTGGTCACCGTTTTCACCGCCACAGTTCCGTCTCCCGCCGGCTTTGCCCTGCGTTGCCAGACCGACAAAGGTTTGCCGACCGAGGCGGATTACATGGCGATCCGCCGGGCTGAGGATGAGGCGGCCGGTGCGGTGCTGGGTGCCCGCGTGCTGCACCTGCCGCTGCGGGAAGCGCCGCACCGCGGCTACCAAAGCCCAGCAGCGCTGTTCGGCCCGCTGCGCGCCGATGATCGTCCTGAACCCGTGGCTGCGGCCCTGCGCCTGCAGCTGGCGGATTACCGCCCAGCCTTGATCCTTGCACCCCAGGCGCTTGGTGGACATGTGGACCATGTGCTGACGGTACAGGCGCTGCTGTCCCTGTCGCTCTCGCCCCCGGTGCTGTGGTGGCAAGATTTTCCGTATCTGCGCCGCGCCGACACGCCGCGCCGACCGTTTTCGGACTTCTGGAACAGCCTGCCCGAATGCGCGCCGCCCACCGATCCGGCGCGCAAGCACCGAGCCTGCGCCGCCTATGCCACGCAGCTCGGCTACCAGTTCGATGGGCCGGAAGGACTGGCACGGGCGCTGGCCGAAACCGGCGGGGCGGAGCAGATGCGCCTGCAGGGCCAGTCGCCGCTTCCGGAGCTGGCGGAATGAGCCCGGACGCGGGACTTCACGCCTCACTCCTCAACTGGGCAAAGAGGGCGTTCCCAATCAATCCTTTATGCAGGTGAGACCGCGTCCATGACCACCGTGCTTATCACCGGCGGTGCCGGCTATATCGGCAGCCAGGTCGTGCTGGCGCTACAAGATTCTGGCTGCCATCCTGTGGTGCTGGATAATCTTTCCACTGGATTTCAGGAAGCTGTTCCGGCGGGCGTCACCTTTGTCCGTGGGGATGCCGGCGATGCCGCGCTGGTTGAAGCGATCCTCACCCGAACTGGAGCCTGTGCGGTGATGCATTTCGCCGCCTTGATGGTGGCGCCGGAAAGCGTTCGCGAGCCGCTACGCTATTGGCAGAACAATCTTGGGGCCACGATAGGGTTGCTTGAGGGGATGGTTGCCGCCAGGGTGCGGCTGCTGGTGCTTTCCTCGACCGCGGCCGTTTACGGCATTCCAGATACCCTTCCGGTCGGGGAGGATGCGGTCTGCCGCCCGATCAATCCTTATGGCTCCAGCAAGCTCGCGGCGGAACGCATGGTGGCCGAGGCCGCCGCCGCGCATGCCGCGCGCTATGTCACCTTGCGATACTTCAACGTGGCCGGCGCCGATCCTGCGGGTCGTACTGGCCAGCGCCGGGCCGGCGCCACGCATTTGATCAAGGTGGCCTGCGAGGCCGCCCTGGGACAGCGCATGGCGGTCGACATCCATGGCTCGGATTACGCGACATCGGACGGAACCGGGGTGCGGGACTATGTTCATGTGGCCGACCTTGCCAGCGCCCACGTGGCGGCCCTGCACCACCTGCTGGGTGGAGGAGAGAGCCTGACGCTGAACTGCGGATACGGCCGCGGTCACTCGGTGCGCGAGGTGCTGACGGCAGTGGGGCGCGCGGCGGGCCGGCCCGTACCCTGGCGGGTCGCACCGCGTCGCCCGGGGGATCCGCCCGCCGTGGTGGCGCGGGCGGAGAATGTGCGGCAACGTCTGCAATGGCAGCCGCAATACGATAGCCTCGACCGCATCGCTGCTGACGCGCTGGGCTGGGAACGCCGGATGATGGAACGGGATGGCAGCGGCCTGGCCGCCGCCGGCGGATGAGTACGGAATGGACCCGAGCCGTCACCTTTCCTGAGGCGGATGTTGCGGCCCGGCGTCGGTTGTTCGCGCTTATGGTCGGCGCCGTGGCCATGGCATGGATCGCGCTCGGCGTGCACGTGCTGGCACCTGGCGGCTGGAGCGTGTGGGAAGTGGCGTTGCTGTTTTGCATCCTGGCCAATGCTCCCTGGCTGGCGCTTGGCGGCGTGACGGGGCTGCTGGGCTTTCTGGTGCGGCTGCGCGCTTCATCGGTCGGTGAAGCCGCGACGCATGACCCACTGGTCTTGCGGACGCTTCTGGCCGTCTGCGTGCGGGACGAAGCCATGCCGGAGGTACTGCAGCCGCTCGCGGCGTTGATGGACGGGCTGAAGGCTTCAGGGCACGGCGATGCCTTTGCCATCGCCATTCTTTCGGACACGCAGGATAACGATGCCGCGGCGCGCGAAGAGGCAGCTGTCTCGCAGCTCGCTGCAGCGCGGCCACAGGGCGAAGTGATCTATCGCCGCCGCGCGGACAATGTTGGCTACAAGGCCGGCAACGTCATGGAATTTCTGGATCACCACGCCGGCGGCTTCTCCCTGCTGCTGCTGCTGGACGCCGATTCCGTAATGGAGCCGGCGCTGGTGCTGCAGATGGTGCGCTCCATGCAGCAGGAACCCGGTCTGGCGATCCTGCAATCCACGGTAACGGGCGGAGAAGGTGCAACGTCTTTTGCATGCTTGTTGGGCCATGGCCACGCGCCAGGGATGCTGACCTGGGCCGCGGGGCAGGATTGGTGGCAGGGCGGCGAAGGTCCGTTCTGGGGGCACAACGCCCTTCTGCGCATTGCGCCTTTCCGTCAGCACTGCCGGCTGGAGACCCTGCCGGATGGTTCCGCCATCCTGTCGCACGACCATGTCGAGGCCGCGCGGCTGCACCAGGCCGGATGGGAGGTCCGTGTGCTGCCGACGCCGCAGGGCTCCTTCGAGGCGCACCCGCCTAATGTGGCGGAATTCCTTGAGCGGGACCGTCGCTGGAATGCCGGCAACATGCAGTACCGCCACCTGCTGCTCAACCCGGCGCTGGGTGTGCTGGGGCGGCTCCAGATGCTGCAGGCCATGCTGCACTACGCGCTGGCGCCGCTCTGGTTCGCCATGCTGCCCCTGGCGGTGTTGAACGCCATGGAGGGAGCGGAGGGAACGCCGCGTGGATCGCTGCTGGTGCTGCTTCTCTCCGGCTACGGTTTGCTGCACCTGCCGCGCCTGGCAGGCCATGCGTTGAACCTGATGGCAGCCCCCGCTGGCCGGCGAGGCCGCGTTATGCGTGACGCCGCCGCAGAAAGCGGATTCATCCTGCTGTTCGACAGCATTGCGGCACTCGACAAGAGCTTGACGGTGCTGAGCCATGCTTTCAGGTTGCGCCGGGCGGGCTGGCCGGTGCAGCAACGGCGGCCCCGCGCCATCCTGTGGCGCGAGGCGGTGCGCCGCTTCTGGCCGCACAGCATCGCAGGGCTGCTCCTGCTCGGTTTGTTGATCACATCAGGCTCGGCCTTTGCCGTGGCTGTGGCTTTGCCTGCGTTGGCCGGACTGATCGGCAGCATCCCCTTTTGCGTGATGACGGCCCGGCCGCGTGCTGCTGCCTCATGAGGCGGCCATGCGTTCGAAACAAGTCGGCAGGCCGTAGGTGGTGCAACCTCCCACGGCGTCTCCAGGGCGCAAGCCTCGCGGCCCTGCTCACATGCGGTTCAGCAGGAGTGGCCACGGCGCAGGACCGTACGATCACTATTGCTGCGCATTACACGAACGATCAGATGGCCCCACTGTTCTCCTGCTACCGAGAATACGAGAAACTGCATCCAGGCCTCCGCATCGTCTACCGGCAAGCCGACATCGCCGACTACTTGCAAACCGTGATCACCGCGCGCCTGGCGGGAACTTCGCCTGACATCTACAATGTTTACTCCTTCTGGTCCGGTCAGCTTGCCGCTGCGGGGCTTCTGGCCAAGCCGCCGACGGAAATCCATCGCTTCATCCGCGAATCCTACCTGCCCTCCACGGTGCCGGGCGCCGAGGTGCGCGGCGCCTTGTGGGGCATTCCGGGCGAGATCAGCACCTACATGCTGGTGTACAATAAGGAGTTGCTGAGCCGTGCGGGCTACGCGGCACCGCCGCGCAGCTGGGACGAAGTGCGGCAAATGGCTGCCAGTATCACGCGCCGCAACGTCCGCAACAACATCGCTACAGCCGGCTACGCCTTTGGTCCCACTTCCGGCAACACCGTGCATCCCTTTCTGGCGATGCTGATGGCGCGGGGCGTCATGCCGTTGCAAGACCAACATCGAACCGGGCTCGCCACTTCGGAGGCGGAGGAGGTACTGGCCGGCATGGCCCAGCTGTTCACCGACGGCAGCGCCAGCAACGCCGTCACGTCGCGGGATTTCTCCAGCGGCACGGTGGGCATGGCCATCATGGCAAACTGGGTAAAGGACACACTGCAGCAGGGGCTGGGCGAGCGCTTCTCCGCTGTGGTCGGGGTTGCGCCCATTCCATCTGGCGAGGTGGATTGGCGCACGCTGCAGTATTCCTTCTTCTGGGCCGTCGACGCCCGCAGCCCCAGCCAGCTTGAGGCCTGGTCCCTGTTGCGCTGGCTGAACACGCCGCGTGCCGGAGGGCGGCCTTCCTGTACCGGTGAGATGCTGCTGCGCATGGGCGGGCTGACCGGCAACAAGGCCGATATCGCCCTTGGAGCGCCGGACCTTGCTGACGACTTCACTCGACCTTTTGTTGAGGCGCTCGCTTCCGGTCGCGCGGTTGCGCTACCGAACTTACGGCGCATGACCGAGATCCAGCAACTGCTCCACCATAACATAGAGCGTGCCTGGAACCGCACCCTGCCGCCAGGTTTGGCATTGCGGCAGGCGGAGCGGCAGATCATGCCCTTGCTGGAAGAGGAGCGCTGATTGGACGCGGGCCCGCCCACTCCACAGGGCCGCGCGGCCGCATTAAGCCGCCGGTGGCGCCTGACGCCGTGGCTGTTCCTGGCGCCCGCCCTGTTGCCCGGTGCCATCTTCTACCTGCTGCCGGTACTTGTCTCGGTGCTGCTATCCCTGGCTGAATGGGATGCATTGACGCCTCCGCGTTGGGTCGGGTGGTCCAACTACGCTTATCTGCTGGGCGTTGATCCCCTGTTCCAGCGCACCTTGGGAAACACCTTCATCTTCGCCGTCGGCAGCGCGGCTCTTGGCGTGCCGCTGGCGCTCGCCATCGCTTGGGCGATGCAAGGTGCCCGCTTACAGCCCTTCTGGCGGGTGGTGCACTGGCTGCCCATGGTGACCAACGCCGTGGCCATCGCTTATGCTTGGCGCTTCGTGCTCGATCCCGCCGACGGCATCCTGAACCACCTGCTCGGCATCGCGGGATTGGAGGGACCCGAATGGCTGGGCTCTCCGGCCACGGCCATGCTGTCGGTCGTCCTGGTGGCAGGCTGGACCAGCCTGGGCCAGAACATTCTGCTCTTTTCTATCGGGTTAGGCCAGGTAGATAGCCGGCTATGGGACGCCGCACGGCTCGATGGTGCAGGACCGTTAAGGATGTTCTGGAGCATCACTCTGCCGATGCTACGCCCTACCCTGCTCTTCACCACCATTACCAGCCTGATCAACGGCCTAGGTTCGTTCGCGCTGATCCTGCTGCTCACCGGTGGGGGACCGGCGGGCAGCACGGATGTCACCGCCCTCTACTTCTATCGAATGGCCTTTGAGCACCTACGTATGGGCCGTGCCTCGGCGGCCGCAACGGTGCTCTTCCTGCTGATCATGGTATTGACGCTGATCCAGCTGCGGCTTCTGCGGCGGGGCGGGTTGGATGGCTGGTAAGCGCAAGGCTGTGCTTGTTTCCCTGCTGCGCTATGGCATCCTGTCGGCAAGCGCGGCAGCCATGCTGCTGCCCTTCCTTGATGTGGCGGTCGGCGCTCTGCGCGGCCCTGCGGAGTTGCTGGCGCGTCCGCTGGTCTACTGGCCGCACGATCCTGCCTGGAGCAACTTCGCCCGCGTGTTCCGCGAGTTGCCCATGCTGAACTGGCTGTTCAACTCGGCGGTGGTGACGGTGAGCGTTACATTCCTGCAGCTCGCCACCAGTACGCTGGCTGGCTTTGCCCTGGCAAAGTACCGCTTTCTCGGGCGGGCCACGCTGCTGCGCCTCGTATTAGCGGCGCAGATCATGCCCTTCTTCCTGCTGGTCGTGCCGGTCTTCCTGGTGATCCGCTTCTGGCCGTTGGCTGGTGGCAATGACCTATTCGGCCAAGGTGGCAGCGGGCTGCTCAACGGCTACCTGGCGCTGATCCTGCCATTCTCCGTATCATGGTATGGCATCTTCCTGATGCGGCAATTTTTGCTGTCCATTCCCGATGCATTGCTGGACGCGGCACGGATCGACGGTGCCTCCGAGCTGCGCATCCTTTTCACCATCGTGCTACCGCTCGCGCGACCTGCGCTGGTGACGCTGGGAATCTTCGCGTTCATTTACCAATGGAACGAGATCATCTGGACGATGACGGTGACGCGCGCCTCGCCCGATCTGCAAACCGTGCCTGTCGGCATCTACCTGCTGCGCAGCGCCTTCGACGATCCGGCCCAGCAGGGACTGCAACAGGCGGCCATCGCGGTGAGCACCATGCCGGTACTGTTACTATTCCTGCTGCTGCAGCGCTTCTACCGGCGCGCGGCGGTCAGCAGCGGGATGGTAGGCTGAGCGTGGCTGAGCGGACAGAGCTTCGAGCCCACGCCGGCGCATTGTCCGATCCGGCGGAGCGGATGGAACGACAGGCACTGCTGCTCCGGACGGCGCATGCGGCGCCGATCCTGGCGCTGGCGGCGCGCATCTCCGATGCTGTAGGTCGCCCAGTTCCCGGCCCCGACCCTTTGGATGGCGGCGTCGGGGCACGACTCCTGCTGCTGCTGGAAACCCCAGGCCCCGGCATGCGCGCGGTGGATATTGTGTCGCGCGACCGGCCAGGCGGCACCGCCGCAAATCTGCGCCGCTTCCTCGGTGCCGCGGGCATCGCACGTCAGGACACGCTGATCTGGAACGTTGTGCCGTGGGTGATCCACGCCGAAGGCGCCCTGAACCGGCCCCCGCGCCAAGCTGAACTTCGAAGCGGGTTGCAATATCTGCCGCCTCTGTTGGACCTCCTGCCCGCGTTGCGCGTGGTTGTGCTGGCTGGCCGTTTCGCCGCAGCCGCGGATGCACCGCTGCGCGCCGTACGGCCTACCCTTTCCGTCCTCGCAATGCCACATCCCAGCCCGACTTTCGTGTGCACAAGTCCCGCCGTGCCAGCCCGCATCATGGCGGCGCTGAATGCTGCGGCGGAAATGCTTTCAAGTTGCTCTGTTTAGCAAATCCGTGACGGCACCATGAAGACTCGGCCGCCAGTGGGTATACTTTGTCCAACGAACCGGGCGGGCAAACGTGCACCGCCGGTTCACTCAGGCAAGGCTGCGTCCCAACTTACATGATACTTCTTGATGCTTGGGCGAGCGCTGGAGCACGGCTGAGCTAATCTTCAATCCCTGCGGCTAGGATGATCTACCAGAACAGGCACAAAGTTCGGTTCATCCAGTGGGAAGAAGGGGCGCGCCACGGTGAACGGCAGCTCATCAACCCGATAGGAGGTCATCCCCGGTGTATCAACGGTGATGCATTCGCCCATCGCGGCGAAGTTCAGGGTGAAGTGGTAGCCCGACCGTGTGATGATGACGCGCATCTCCGCCGGGTTGACCCCCATGGCGCGAAAATAATCCGGGTCGAGATAGGAGTAGGGCTGGTCGGTCAGGAGAACATGCACCTTGCCGATCTCCAGCACCGCAAAGGCTCCGATCTTCGACTTGTAGCCGGCGTCGGCGGGCCCGTCATAGGTGACATGGGCTTCGGTGCCGAGCCCGAGCACCTTGCCCGAAACAGTGATGGGAGGCGCCACGGTGGAGAAGCGGCCACCTACGTCCAGGGTCACCTGTGCGCCCTTGCCGGCTGCGTGGCAGGCGGCGACCGATACCGGATCGGTCAACGGCACAACAGACGCCGGCAATCCAGGACGGGCCAGCAGGGCACCCAGCACGTAGGTGCTATCGCCGGGTCCGCCACCCGCTACTCGATCCCCCTGATCGCCCAGAATGAGGGGGCGTTCGGTCCCGCGCTCGGCCCGGTCCAAACACTCATCCAGTGAGGGATAGGTGCCGATCAGCGCACAACGCTGATCCCATAAGGATTGAGCCAGTTCCAGTGCTAGACTATCCCGTCCAGCGTCCTTGCCATTGCCATAGGCCAGGACCCAGTTGCCGAGACCATGCACATCCAGGAACTGCTGGGCATTGAAGATCGAGACATCGTAAGCCAGACCGCTCGCAACTGCCGCGCGCGCACGGGCGTGCAAGCCCATAAGTGGCTCCTCATCGGTGCGGTCATGGCCCAAGGTCAGCATCGGCACATGGACGGCGGACAGCACCGGACGCAGACGGCGGTCCAGGATGTCGAACGCCGCCTGACAAGCCCGGCGGCCTGTATTTCCCTGATCCCCATGCGGGTTGGTCAGATAGCCGACCAGGAGGTCGCAGGTTTCTAGGATGCGGCACGTCACATGTGCATGCAGGTCGAAGGCAACTGTTATCGGCAGATCGGGACCCACGATGGCGCGAAGCGATGCCATCAGTTCACCCTCCGGATCCTCCAGCGTGGGCGTCAGCATGCCGCCATGTAGCGGCAGCACGATGGCATCAAAATCGCCGCGCTTTGCGGCATTGCACATGATGTCGCGCATCTCGGTGAAAACGGCATCCTCCACCGGTCCGCCGGACTGAGCACGGAACAGCGTTGGAACGAGCACTTCAACATCGGCCTGCCCCGCCGCATCCAAAATCCCGCCTAGCAAGGAGTTGGTGCCGCGGGCCGAAGCGATGGCGTCCAGCCCAGACTGAATGTTGAACCGGACCCGGTTGGTGAGGACAGGATTGAAGCTGTGTGATTCCTGCGCAATACCGCCGGCCAGGATCCGCCTCTTGCTCATCATACGCCTCCGCCTGTTCTTCTGCGGCGGAAGCTCAGCCTGTTGCCCCTGGAGGCGCAAGCCGGGGCAGCATCGTTGGGCAGGATAATGCCCGGATACTCAGTAGGTCGGGGGGGTGATAGCACTTACGATCTCGCTCACATCGGCATCGACATTCCGGAAGCTGTGAGGCAGGCGACTATCGAAATAATAAGCGTCGCCCTTGCGCAGGATCTGCATGCGACCATCCACCGTTACCTCAACCGCGCCTTGCGTTACAATGCCGGCTTCCTCCGCGTTATGTGCGATCATGGCCTCTGTACGGGCACCAGGCGCATAACGCTCTGCCAGCATCAGCATGCGCCGATTGGGGTAATCCATGCCGACCAAGCGGTACGAAACGCGATCCGCACGGCCGATCTCCGCCAGTTCTTCCGCTTTGTAGAACGGCTTGGTAGGGAAGCCGCTTTCGAGATCCGAGAAGAAGGAAGACAAGGTAGTTCCCAAAGCGGCCAGGATCGCCGCTAGTGTGTCCACTGAGGGACTCATCCTTTCCCGCTCGATCAGTGAAATGGCCGAATGAGAAACGCCAGAGCGTAGCGCCAGTTCTCGCATGCCGAGCCCTCGCCTTTGCCGCAGCGCACGCAACTTTCCGCCTACCAAAGCCATCGTCCGCAGTGCCCCTACCCGCCAGGACGCAGCATGAAACCGGTTAGAATGATCGACAAGATGCAGAAAGCACCTTCGGCTGAGCCGCCCGCCCGGCTCTGAGAGCATCCCAACACGGTGAGTATTCTGACCGCCGTTGGCCGGTATCCGCTTCTGGAAGCCGATATCTGTCAGGATGTGCGACAAGCCCCGCCAAGACGGGCCCCTTGGGACAGAAAGGAGGGACCATAATGAGCCTGAGACGTCGAAACCTTATGCTGGCCACGGCAGCGCTGCCGTTGGTCGATCGTGCCCTGGCGCGACCGGCCCTGGCACAGAACCGTCGAGCTGCGACGCTGCGGCTGGTACCCTCCACCGATCTGGTCTCGTTGGACCCCGTCTTCTCAACTGCTCTCGTCGCGGTGCAACACGGATACCATGTGTTCGACACGCTTTACGGTGTGGATTCCGCTATGCGGCCACAGCCACAGATGGCGGAAGGTGCCACCATCAGCGATGACGGCCGGATCTGGAGCATCCGCCTCAGGGAGGGATTGCTGTTCCACGACGGCACACCCGTCCGTTCGGCGGACTGCGCCGCGAGCCTGGAACGCTGGAGCCGCCGTGACACCTTCGGTCGGGCCTATGGTGCAGCGGTGGAACGCTATGACACTAGCGACAGCCGCGTTCTGCGCATCCACCTGAAGCGCCCCTTTCCACGCCTACTCGATGCCATCGGCAAGCCACATTCGGCGCCAGCTTTCATTATGCCGGAGCGTCTGGCTCGCTCCGCACCAGACCAGCCGGTGACGGAGATGATCGGCTCAGGTCCATATCGTTTTCTCCCCGACGAGCTGGATTCAGGCAATCTCATCGCCTACACACGCTTCGATGGCTACAAGCCTCGCGCAGGCAATCCCGAATGGACATCTGGCGGCAAGGTCGCACATTTCGAACGCGTCGAATGGCGCGTCATCGCCGATAAAGCGACCAGTGTCGCAGCTTTGCAGCAGGGTGAGGTGGATTGGGTAGAAAATCTGCCTGCAGATCTGGAGCCGCTGGTTGCCCGCAACCGACAGGTGAAGGTGGAGAATGCCGACCCACTCGGCACCGAACTCGTGCTCCGCTTCAACCACAGCGTCGCTCCGTTCAACAATCCTGAACTGCGCCGCTTCGTCATGGCGGTTGTTCAGCAGGTCGATTACCTGGCCACCGTAACGGGGGGCAAGAGCGAGGATTGGCGCGAGTGCAAGGCGATGTTCCCCTGCACCATTCCCGGCATCGAAGAACTGGGGCGGCAAAAATTCGGTGCTTTGGCCAGTAATCCTGCGCGTATGGCCGAGGCGCTCAAGGCAACGGGCTATGGCGGAGAGAAAGTGGTGGTGATCAATGCGGCTGACAGCGCCGCGATCGCGCCACTCGGCCTTGTCACCGCGGAGCGGCTTCGCCAGGCTGGGCTCAATGTGGATCTTCAGGACATGGATTGGGGCACCTTGCTGCAACGCCGTTTATCCAAGGCGCCGGTAGATCAGGGCGGATGGGGTATCTATCACAGCACCTGGCCCAGCATCGCTATTGCCAACCCGGTGCTGAACACCACAGTGCGTGGAGAAGGCGAGCGCGGCTGGCCAGGGTGGTACGAAAGCGCCGAGATGGAGCGTTTGACGGCAGACTGGTTAGCTGTCGAGGACGATGCAGGACGAGATCGCCTGACGCATGAGGCGCACGCCCTGGCACTACGCGACGTGCCCAGCCTGCCACTGGGCATTTATTTCCCTAAAACCGCCTACCGCGCCGATCTGCAGGGCGTGCTCGGCGGCTCAGTCCGCTACCCCTGGAACGTGCGCCGCGCCTGAAGCGCTGTGGCCCGCCATTCAACGGAAGATCCTTATGACCATCTCCGACGAAGCGCTGACTTTCCTGAAGCCCGTGAATCGCAATTCCTTCCAGGACAACGATGCGCTGGCCGGCACGGTGAAAGCCGTGCTGGAGAACGTGCGAGGCCGTGGCGACGCGGCGGTGCGAGAATACAGCCAGGCCTTTGACAAATCTAATCTGGATTGCTTTGAGGTCCGTAACGAGGAGCGTGTCACCGCCGTATCCCGCATGGACAAGGCTGCGCGGGAAGATGCTGAATTTGCGATCGAGCGTGTGCGCGACTTCGCAGAGCGGCAGCGGGCAACCATGCTGCCGCTGGAAGCCGAGGTATTGCCAGGGCTTCATCTGGGACACCGCATCATCCCGATCGAGCGGGTTGGAGCCTATGTGCCAGGAGGGCGATATCCACTGCTCTCGGCTCCCGTTATGACCATTGTGCCGGCACGCGTCGCGGGCTGCGACGAGGTGGTGGCGTGTCTGCCGCCGACGGCCCATCCCGACATGGTGGCGGTCTGCCACTTATCCGGTGCCGACCGCATCTTTCGAATCGGCGGCGCACAAGCGATCGCGGCCATGGCGTATGGTACCGAAAGCGTACCGTTGGTCGACAAGATCTTCGGCCCAGGAAACGCCTACGTAAACGAGGCGAAGCGGCAGGTGTTCGGCACGGTGGGCATCGATCAGCTTGCGGGTCCTAGCGAGATCTACGTTGTCGCGGATCACACTGGCGATGCGAAGATGATCGCGACGGATTTGCTTGCCCAGGCGGAACATGACGTGATGACTAGGGTGGGGCTCATTACTACCGATCGCGGGCTGGCCGAGGCAACCATCATGGAGGTACAGCGGCAGCTGGCGGATCTTCCGACCGCAGGCGTGGCCGGCCGAGCCTGGCGGGATTACGGCGAGGTTGTGCTCTGCGCAGATGAGAGAGCCATGCTGGCTTATTCTGACCGAATTGCCGCCGAGCATCTGCAGGTGCACACCGCGGACCCGCATGCGACAGCACGAAAGCTGCGGAATTACGGCTCGTTGTTCATCGGACCGTTGGCCAGTGTTGTCTATTCCGATAAGTGCTGCGGAACAAACCACACCCTGCCAACACTCGGCGCCGGGCGTTACACTGGAGGATTGTGGGTCGGCTCATACCTGAAGGTCTGCACGCACCAGTGGCTTGAGCCGCAGGGCGTCGCCACTGTTGCGCCTCCGGCTGTGCGGCAAAGCGCACGTGAGGGGCTGGAAGGACATCGTCGGGCCGCCGCGTTCCGAACTGGCCACAATCGTCTTTCCCATTGATCCTGAAAGCAGCTATCGGCTTCTGAAAGCCACTGAGGTGGCTGCATTGATCGATGCATCCGTTGGAGGATGTGCTCCGTAGACATGTTGCGACCCGTGCCAAGGGGGGATCACCAACCCAGCACGGCAACCGCTCTAGTCCGGAACTCTCATCCAGAATGGAATGCGAGCGATGCTTAAAACCCCAACAGTTGCAGACCTCTTGCTTATGCCGACACAGCGTACCCTGTCACGGCGCGGCGTCCAGTCCGCGCTGGAGCAGTTCATGCGAGCCTACAGTTTCGATCTCTTCACACGCATGGCCGATTTTCAGAGCATGAACGACGCTGAGTACACGCAGATTCTTGCCGAATGTGCAGCTGAAGCCCTGTCAGAGGTAACGGAGGAAACAGGGCGGCACCAAGGCATCTATCGATTCCTATACCAGGACGAGGTGATTGGCTTCGTGCGGATGCGCCTGCATGCGGATCGGAGATGCCCGGAGCCAACAACCTCGGACGGGCTGGTTGCCTTCCACGTCGATGCTGTATTGTCCCGTCTGCTGGCGCGGCGCATTTCCCAATCCCTGCCGGTTATCGAGGATCGGCCGGAACGCACAATTGACACGCCGGTCGGCGACTTCCTGGCGGCGGGCTGTGAGCGGGATTTCACCTCAGCCGTCGACAGCATTTCTGATGCATCACTGCGCCGGTTGCTTGCTTTGGATCTTCTGCCCAGGCGTTGAGGAAGCGCACCCGGACAACTTGGCAACCCATCGCTCGTCACGCATCCAACTACGCTCTCCGACCATGAGCTGGGGCAAAAGGCGCAAACGTCTGACAAGCTGGCCGGGCAAGACGTATGGTCATTCTTGCATTCAGCCACGAAGAGGCCGCTAGCGGAAAGATCCGCCGGCTTTGTCATCAGCGTCGCGAAGGCGTGGCGTCGCCGCCGCAATCACCCTGGCTGTTGAAAAGCAACTTGCTCGTGCCTTGGTCCCAGACAATCTAGGCATCGCTTTCACCAGATCGCTGAAAGTCGGCTGGTGAACAGGATGGGCCTTGTCTGCCTACCGGTTGTGGAACCTCGGGCGGCTCCAGCGTGATCTCCACGAGCATGCCCGGAGAAGGGCTGATGCCTCCTGGGGTTACCCTAGACTGCCCGCCGGACGGAGTAAGCCGGAGCGAAGTTGGTGCTGTCGCGCCTCGCGGAAGGGCACAGAGCTGCAGAACACGGTCTGGATCGACCGGCTGCGGATTCACAGCTGCGAGTTGCAAGGCCTCACCTCTCGCTTTCACCAGCCAGGCGGCCTGGTACGGTTCTGGCACCGGCCGCATCCCGAGGAAGGCCGCCAATCCAGCGGCCAGCGCAGTGCTTCGCAGCGCCCAGGCGCGCCACACGCCGTGTTGGCCGAACCGCTGCCGAGCACCAATGGGCGTCGCCTTCCCACCATGACGTCGCTCGGCGCGACTGCGCTCTACGCGCGACCACAACTCAGGCGGCACACTCTCCGCAATCGGCATCGAGTTAAGAGACGTCGGAGCTGGCAGCGGTGCACAGCGTTATGCAATCGATGGTCGCCTGCCAGCGCCGCCTCGGCTTCTATCGCCCCGTACGCCTCCAGAGTGCCAAGAACATATTCGGCTGTAATCAGATCCATGTACTCTCCATCGCGCGGGATCATGGCAAACAATCCCGTAGGCGAAGCAGACTTCGATTTATTACCGATTCACTGTGTCCAGCGGCGCCCTGAGCCGCGTCCTGATCCGCGGATACGACAGGCCGCCGACGAAGGCCGGCAGGATGGCACCCCGGTGCTGGTCATCCAGTTGTTCCAGGCAATCCCGCAGGCGTTGCTCATACTCGCTCTCGGTGGTGCATTCGAGGGCGCGGAGCTCCAGCAGTGCAGCACCGCTTAGGTGTGCAGAGCTTCCTATCAGTGACAACACCCGTCACCTAGTCCGCGGTGACATCCGGCAAACGCGCTGTGCAACGCTATTCAATCGCCTCGTTCAGGCCACGGACCCTTCCCTCCACATCGGCGCCGCAGCGTACCACATACACCAAAGCCATCACTGCGGCAGCCGCGCTCTGCACCGAGTTTAGAGCGCGGCGCCTCCCTTAGTTCGAGACTGCGCTGCATCACCGGGCTCGTCCACGTGCAACCATTGTGCACACGGCCTTAACCTGACTTGCCGCAGGACAACTCCCACTGGCGAGGCACATCTCCTGCCTCCAGGGCCACAAATCATTCTGCATTCGCCTAGCAGGCGACAAACGAGTAGTAGCGTCTCTGCGCGGGACTTCGCTACATCGCCATCGCATAGGCCGGGCGCCGGGGATCAGCGCCCGCCATCTTTGTTCCGGTTGTCGGATCAAAACGCACGGCCTCAACGCTGCCTGCAAGCCATGTCCACTCAGGCCAATCCTGAATGTCGTGCCCACGCATGCCGAGCTCCTCGCGTATGGTGGTGGGGATCCTGCTTTCCACGGCCAAGCGTCTGGGAAAGTAATCGTAAGGCGCAAAGGACGAGGGAAAAGAGTAGGTGGCGATACGCGGCGCCTCGATCGCCTCCTGCAGGTCCATGCCGAAATGCAGATGGTTGAGCAACACCTGCATCATGGCCTGGACCTGCACGTCCCCGCCCGGCGTTCCGAAGGGAATGACGGCGCCGTCACGCGTGACTGCCAGCGCAGGATTGGGAGTCAGCCTGGGTCGGGCCCCTGGACGTACGCCGCAGGGATGCCTGGGATCGGGGCGCGATTGCGAGCCGCGCCCGGATACAATGAAGCCCAGACCGGGAACCACTGGGATGTTCCAACTTCCATCACTGGGTGTAGCGGAAAAAGCATTTCCGTCCCGGTCGACAACGGCGACATAGGAGGTATCGGGCTCGATCGCCGCGACCTGTCGCTCACTCGGTTCATGACTTCCGGTGCCACGGTTCAGCCGTGCGGCCGGCATGCCGGGATGAGCATGGGCTAGGTCGATGCCCGCTCCCCGCGCGGCAAGATGAGCCTCGCCCAACAACGCGTCGAGCGGCACGTCATTGAAGGCTGGATCGCCGAAGTGATACTCACGATCTGCCATGGCGACCTTAAGGCATTCCGCGATCAGGTGCAGATAATCCGCACTGTTATGGGCGAGATCCCCGAACCCGACCTTCTCCATCAACAACAGCGCTTCGAGCAAGGCGGGCCCCTGGCACCAGGGACCGGAGGTGGTGATCTGGTGGCCTTGCCACGCACGGGTTACGGCCGGCTCTATGCGAGAGTGGAAGTTGGCCAAATCATCTTCTGACAGATAGCCGCCTTCCTGCTGCATAAAGCCAATGATCTTCCGAGCGATATCGCCACGATAGAATGCGTCGTGCGCGGCCTGCAGCCCGGCTTGGCGCCCATTGCGGGCGCTGGCTGCCCGATCCTCATCGGCCATATACCGAATAGAGGCTGCAAGGTCAGGCTGAATGAACAGGTCACCCACCGCATGCGGCTGACCGTGCGGCAGAAAGATCGATGCGTTGGAAGGCCAGGATGCATAATCCGCCTGGTGTAAGGCGATGCTTTCCGCCAACATCGGGTAGACTGGAAAGCCTTCACTAGCAAAGCGGATTGCAGCCTCGGCTACTTGGGCGAAGCCCATAGTGCCATGGCGGCGCAGAGCAGTGATCCATGCGTCCGGCGCCGCTGGAACGACGCTCCGCAGCACACCCTTCGGCATCTTGCCTCCATGCTCCCGCATGAAGAGATCGGACGGCAATGCCATCGGCCAGTGGCCAAGACCAGCAATGCTCTCAATGAGTCCGTCGGACCGGCGGATCAGGATCGGGGCGACACCGCCGAAATTGACGATATCCGGCTGCACTACGCCCAGCACGAGGCCGGCCGCAACACCGGCATCGATAGCGTTTCCGCCGGCTTCCAGGATCGCAAGACCGGCTCCGGATGCGAGATAGTGGCCAGCGCTGATGGCGTGCCGTGGACCGCTAATAAGAGGACGTGTTGTCATTGCGCCGGCTCCGCCTGTTGGGCCAGCATCTGCTCATCCATACGCGGCACGTAGACCACGCCCTTGCGTGCGGCGACCAGAGTGACCTGATTGTACATGGGGATGATTGCCGCTGCCTCGATGGCTCGGTGCATCACTTCCCGGAGCCTTTCCTCGCGGTCTGAACCGGAGTAGGAAACGGCGGCCTGGATGGCCCGGTCCAGCTCAGGGTCGGCAAAGCTGCCGCGATTGCCCTGACCATACGCCTCCCGAACGTTGCGAGAATGCACGGCGGTCGAAAGGATGTAGCTGGCATCGCGAGACGATGAGAGGGAGAGCCCGTAGAGCATTAGCGGAAAATCATTCTTGCCTTCGACCGTGCGCGGAAAGAAGACAGTGCTAGGCATAGCTTCTACCTTCGCCTGAAATCCGGCACGGGTCAGCATCTGTCCAACCGCCTGGCAGACGCGGGCGTCATTGACAAAGCGATTATTCGAGCAGCCAATTGTTAATCCGAAGCCGCGCGGATAACCGGCTTCGGCCAACAAGAGGCGTGCGCCTTCTGGATCGGCCGCTGGTGCAGGAAAATCAGGGTCAAATGCGCCAAATTGCTGGGGTACCATCTGGCCGGTGGCCACTGCCTGTCCGTCCAGCGCCCGGTCGGCCAGTGCTGCACGATCCAGTGCCATGGACAACGCCCTGCGAACTCGGACATCCCGTAGCGGATTGATGGTCAATGGTTTGCCATCGGCATCTAACAGCATGGCCAGCTTCTCGGCACCGGCATGCGGAATCAGGTACATGATGCGATCGGAGTTACGCCGGAAGACCGTGACTCGCCTGTCGCCTTCAAGCCGCGCCACATCGCTCGGTGGCACACTTTCGATCAGATCGACATCACCCGAGAGCAAAGCGGCGAGGCGCGAGGCATCGCTACCGATGACGCGGATCTCGACTTTCTCGTAAGCAGCGGGGCTGCCCCAGTAAGTCGAATTGCGGACGAGCGACATGCCCTCGGACCCGCGCATTGCCAGCAAACGGTAGGGGCCCGTTCCAATGGCTGCCTTGCCATTGTTGAAATCGGCGGTGCTGGCACCGGCAGGGGATCCATCGCCGCGCGCGGCGTTGTGGGAAACGACAAAGATGTTGGTCAGCTGCCCCATCAGTGTTGGATTGGGCCGGTCTGTCCTGATCCGCACCGTGTAAGGGTCAACCACCTCGACGGAAGCAATGGTACGCAAGTTGGAGATATAAGGACCCGGATTGTTTGGTACCGCCGATACACGGGCGATTGAAAAGGCAACGTCCTCGGCTGTAAATGCACTGCCATCGTGGAACACAACGCCCCGGCGCAGTTTCAGCAGCCAAGTATGCTCATCCGTAGTCTGAAAGCTTTCCACAAGACCAGGAACAAAGCGACTCTCGGAATCACGATTGATCAGGCTATCATAAACCTGTCGAGCCGCGGCCATGTTAGGGCCAACGAAGAGAAAATGCGGATCAATGCCGAAGGGCGCTTCCACTCCAATCGTCAGCGTGCCGGGCGGTGATGCGGCTTGACCCGCAAGCGATGGCAACAGCAGCAAGCTGGCACCGACAGCAAGTGCCTTGCAGCGATTGAGTCCAAGCATGGTTCCTCCTCAAGCTTCTACGATGCAGTCAGTGAAAACGAGGAAGTTCGGCTGCTCCAGGCGGATGGATCACGCTCAACAGATCAGGAAGTTGCCTTCCGTGAAGTAGGTCCGGAAGGTGGCATCACGTCAGCATAGCCCGATCATTCGATAGGCGCGAGGATCACCTAAAGCCTGCAATCGTGACTGCATTCGGGTTCCTCGACGCAGCATGCCTCTTCCACGCATCTTGATCAATTGGGACAGTCGGACCTTGCTAGGCCGGAACCGTCCGCTCCTGATGCTGTCGCTGGGGGACCGACGCCCGTGAAGACGGTGCCGCGCGCACACGGCGTCAGCAATCCCCTTCGAGAAGACTATCTAGGACAAGTCTCGGAAAGAAGCGGAGGTAGACCCTCGTCTGGCCGTACAAGACCAGCAAGGTCAGATCAGCTAGATGGGTTAGCCACGACACCAAGCCATCAGCGCTGTCGCGCTGCTGCGAGGCTCGGACGTGTCAGCAAGCCGCCAGCGCCCTGATCGTGCTGTTATGTCGACTGAGACAAAGGTGCCGCCGTATAGGACCTCGTTCAGGCTCAGAAGGGCATCGATCGAGCAAACGGTATGCTACCTCCTGTTCTCAGGCGATTTGCACAGGTAAGGACCCAGTGGGTCATCACCATCGCCATCCCAGCTATGACGGGAGGTTCCGACTAGCACCACGCGCCAACCAAGCAGTACCCCCACCGCATTAGATCGCTCTCTCATTCGATTGAGCGCCTTCAACCGCGTCTCTGCAGCACTAGGCAAGCGCAGGAGGGTAGCCTGACCGGCTGATAACAGTGCCGCCTGACCTAGGCCTGTCGTGCAGAAGCAGGGCACGGCGAAGGCTGTGCAGCTGCCACTTGCGCGGAGCCTCTTGCAAGTAGTGACTCCGTGCATCCTTAATGCGGCGATGGCAACTCCTGTTGTTGCCGCATAGGCGGGCCTTCTTGCCAACTTAGGCCGGCTTGGACGTTGCCCTGAGAACTTCGGCACTATCCATCAGGTCAGCGTACTTCTGGCCCATGTCGAAGAGGCTGGCCTCATGCGGCCCGATGGCGCGGTCACCGACGCAATCTGAAACCACGATGCTGCGAAGATTGTGCGCGACCGCATCCACCACTGTCGCCCTCACACAGCCGGATGTGGTGCAGCCGGTGACCAGCACGGTGTCCACACCACGCCACATTAACCAACCCGCCAGCTCCGTTCCAAAGAACGCGGAGGCTTGCCGCTTGCGGATGATCAACTCGCCAGCCGCCGGTATCAGCTCAGGAACGATCTGGCTAAGCGGACTCGCTTCCGTAAGCTTCAGCAGCCCTGGCGACTTGCGCGCAAAGGCGCCAGCGTCAGACCCGTCATCAGCATAGACAACGCGAGTGTGCGCGATAGGCCAGCTACGCCGGCGAGCCTCGCCCAGCAGTGGGACGGTGCAGCGAACAGCATCGCTGATGTTACCGCCACCGAAATGTGCGGGATCGATGAAGCCGTTGACGAAGTCGACGACGACAAGCGCTAAGCGGCGACCAAGTCCAACCGACTGGCCCATCCCTTGAGCCTTGTAGATATCCAGTTCGCTCATCCATCCATCCTTTTCCTTGTGCCGCGAAACCTTCAGAAATCGGCGAGCAGGCGGCCGAACCCATCCATCTGGTCGATGATGCTGTTTGCCCGAAGCGCATGCCAGTACGTCGCCGTGTTGATGGCAATCACAGGCTTCCCCAGCCACATCTCGGCCGCTGCTGCCAGCCGAACCATGGACAAGTTGGTCCCGACCTGGACGATGGCGTCAACGTCGTCGCCATCGAGGCGCTTCAGGGTATCTCGCAGCGTTTCTGTCGTAACTTCGGCGATTGCAATCCAGGATCGGCATTCCAGCGCAACGTCGCGCACCACTTCAAAGCCCATCTCACCAAAGTAGCGCCTAACCTCGGCATTGATTGCCGGCCAATAGGGTGTGAGAATGGCGATGCGACGGATGCCGCCATAAGCCTCCAGGGCTGCGGCGCAAGCGTGACTGCCGACGCTGACGCGCACGCCGGCCTCGTCTTCGACCATGCGGACAAAGCGGTCAGCACCCTTTCGACCGTCAAAGAAGGTGACAGCTGACATCCCCATAACAAGGTAATGCGGCTCGCACGTCATGATGCTTCGCACGGCATCCAATGTATTGCCCGCGATGACCTCCGTGCCGGCACGCGATGCCTCGTTGGAAACTGCCTTAGCGTTCGGTGTGAAGATACGGCTGTAGTGATTGGTCACCCCCCGAGGACGCATCCCCTCGAAGTCCGGCTGTACAATGGTATTGGTAGAGGGCCCCAGCACACCGAACTTGGCCCTCCAGCCTAGCGTATCTTGTTTCATGATTTGGCCCCTTAGTTATTTTTACTAGAGATCAGGTTTTTTATTGAAGATTATTTCCGCCTGTCACACAATTCTCCAGTATCGACGTTGTATAGTGGAGAGTTACATGGATATCGCAGGACCTCCGAGGCGTCGTCTGATGCTCGGCTCCATACTCGGGTTGACGATGGCGAAAACGGCTGGGGCGCAGACACAATGGCCCAACCGGGCGATCCGCTTCATCAATCCCGGCCCGGCCGGCGGCTCGGGCGACGTCGTGGCCCGAATCGTCATGGAACATGTCGGCGCAACGCTCGGGCAGCCGGTCGTCATCGACAATCGGCCCGGCGCCGGCACAAATATTGGTATGGCCGCGGTCGCGCAATCCCAGGCCGATGGATACACAATCGGACTTGGCTCGATCGCCGCGAACGCTGTCAACAAATGGATCTACCCGAATCTGCCCTTCGATCCCGAGCGCGACTTCGCCGCTGTTTCGATGTTGGTTCTGATGCCGAACATCATGGTTGTGCCGCCACGGCTGCCGGTGCGTAACCTTGCCGAGTTCATCGCATGGTGCCGCGCCAATGCGCCAATCAGCTTCGGGTCCGTGGGCGCCGGCTCCTCCCAGCACCTGGCAGGCGCGCAGTTCGGACTCGCAACAGGAGTTGAAATGCAGCATGTGCCCTATACCAATTCCGGCCAGCTCAACACTGACCTGATGGAAGGCCGTACGCAGGTGCTGTTCCAGTCTGTTTCTGCCGTGGCAGAGATGGTGCGTGCGGGTGCTATGCGGGCGCTCGCGGTGACAGGTATCGAGCGTGTTTCTGTATTTCCCCACCTTCCAACGCTCAAGGAAAGCGGAGTCGACATCACCTCGACCGGCTGGTTCGGAGTTGTGGCGCCCGCTGCAGTATCCGCTTCCATCCTGGACATGCTCCAGAAGGCGGTGGTCACCGCCTTGGCAGATGAGTCGGTGAAACAGAAGCTGATTGGCCTTGGCGCTGTGCCGCGCGGCAGCACACGAGAAGAGTTCCAACGTTTCATGGAGGCCGAGACGCTGAAGTACCGTGACATCATTAAGGCGTCGGGCGCCTCCGCCAATTGAACCTGAGGACGCTCCGGCGTCCTCAGGCCACATTGTCCAGCGCCCGCAACGAGGCAATCATGGAACTGCGCAAGAGATAGTCCTTGTGGCGCACAGGGTCCGCAGCTGTCGCCCGCAGTTCGTCAAGGGCAGCGCGGCGGATTGCGGGATCTCGCTGGTTCAGCGTTGCTCTGTTGCGTAGCGCCTGCTGCTGGACCACCTCCAACGCGACCTTGCGACGCTGCCGCTCATAGCGCCCGAGCAGGACCGGATCCGCACCCTGCCACACCTCCGCCAACTTGCTGGCCAGATTAAGGGCGTCGTGAATGCCGCCATTCATGCCCATCCCACCTAGTGGATTATTCACATGGGCAGCGTCTCCGGCAAGCAGGACACGTCCGGCAACGTAGTTGCGGGCCACGCGCTCGTTCACCCGATAGGCGGTACGGTGCCGGATCTCGTAATCACCTGCCTTGGGAAGCACCTCCTGCATCCTCTGCTGGATCCGGGTATCGGACAGCATGACAGACTCCGGCTCAGTGGGTTCGGTCGGCAGAAGCAACCGCCAGAGACTGGTGGTCCGCAGAAGCACAAACCATTCGTCAGGGTCCGAGATGTAGGCAATGTTGCTTAGCTCCGGCATCACCTCTTGGTATTGAAAAGTAGTTGAGCACGTCAGGAACAGCTCGGGAATGGTTTGCCCCTCAAAGGCCACGCCCAGAGATTTACGCACTGCGCTGCGCGCGCCATCAGCGCCGATCAGCCAGGAACCCCGAATTGCTTCACGTGAGCCGTCAGGCCGCTCGATCAGGAGGTCAACGCTGTCCTCATCCTGAGAAGTGTCCACCGCACGCGCATCATACAGGAAGCGGACGGCGGGGTTGTTGAGCAGCCGATCGCGCAAGAGGCGCGTCAGCCGCCATTGCTCGCATTGAAGCCGAAAAGGATAATTGGTTTCGCCTTCCAGCAGCGAAAGATCGAAGGTGGCAACGGGCCCCTCGCGCCGGTCCCGGAATTGCCACTGTGGGCAGATCAGCCCCTGCTCGACTAACTCTCGCGACACGTCAAAACGGTCCAGCATGTCGAGCGTCGGTGGATGAAAGGTGGAGGCGCGAAGACCGTCAGGAAGCTTCCGCTCCGCTTCCACAATGATCACCGGAATGCCCTCCGCAGCGAGTGCTGTCGCGACAACGAGCCCTACGGGGCCGGCGCCGGCGACCATCACCGGCGGGCGATCTCCCACCCTGCCAACCAAGGAGGGTGATGTTAGGTCCTGTGTCATGGTGGCCGAACTTTCCAGGCGATGGTAGCGCCGGCCGGAAGAGGTATGGAGCGACGAGCGGAGACTTGGTCTGTACCTACTGGCTAGAGATCTCCGCTCCTCGCCTTCCATCGCTCTTAACGGCGGCCTACCTGGATTGTGTACATTTTTCCCCAGCTGTCACTAAGATTCCACTTTCGGTCTAGGCCTTTCCTGGCAGCTATCACCGATCTGGCTGCCCAGGCGATTGCCCAACGCAACGCCGATGTACACAACTTGGCTGCCATGCTTAGTCTTCCGAGACGAGGCGGCTAGGCCGTGTCGAATGAAGGTGCGCTGAAATGAGATGCGCCGCCCATTCTGCATTTCGCGCCGCCAGAGCCTCGATGATGTCGCGGTGCTGAGCGTTGGAGCGAGAAATATTGATCCACTCCTGCATCCGATACTGCTTGAGTAGTACCAGCGGCACCTGCAGGACCCAGCCCAGCATCCCTTCCAGCCGTTGCGACTGTGCCGCACGCACGATGGTCAGGTGGAAGTCGCGGTTCAGGTTGCTGAACTGCATCACGCGCTGCTCCTCCCTTCCGCTAATTGCTTCCATGGCATCGGCCACGCGCCGCAGTTGGGCAATTTCATCTGCTGTGATGCGAACGGCAGCGCGACCTGCGGCATAGCCCTCGAGCATGGCACGCAGGTGATAAACCTCGTGTAAATCGCCCTCGGTGATCCGGGTGACAAAGGTTCCGTAGTTGCGGGCGCTTTCAACCAGTCCATCTGCCAACAAGCGGCGGAGTGCGTCACGCACCGGGGTGCGGCTAACCCCGATCTCGGCCGCAAGCGCTTCTTCGCGCAATGGCGAGCCCGCGGGAAAACTTCCATCCATGATCTTCTGACGGATCCACTGATAGGCCCGCTCCGTGGCATTCGACATGCCGCCGCCCCTCCGGCTGATGTTGCGTCTGCCTTGGCGCAGATGCGAAGCCGAACACAAGAGCCACTGGTGTCGTGCTGCAGCTTCTCTGGCCTTCCAAATGTCGGCAAGTCGATCCGCTTACGAATTGACCCTCTGCCAAGTCGGGAGCAAGGTAGAGGAAGGGCCGAATGGAGGTTTGCTGGCCGGAGACAGCGTTGAGGACGGGCTTCCGCAAGGCAATAGAGGTCACGACGCCACGTCAGTTTACGCAGCGTCGGGCCGCAGTCATCGGCATCAGAGCCAGCGGCTCCGCTGTCTCTACCGCAGATCGAAAAATGGACGGAAGCTACGAGGCTCGGCCGTCCGACAATTGCAATCCCCTATACGCTCTACAGTGTCGGGCACTCTACACCTAGTCGTTGTAGGTGATGCCCTGCAGCGAGCGCACATTGTCGCGGGTCATGTTGATGGTGATACGGCGCTCGCCTGGCGTCAGACGAAGCTGGTTCAGATCCACCGCCACATGCTTGTCCGTCAGACCAAGGCGATTCTCAACTTCGATGATGACGGTAACGACATGGCCGTTCGCTGGATCAATGACAAGGTCTTCGATCTCCCCGATCTCAGTGTCGTCGGTCGTATAGACGTCCCTGTCCATCAGCTGCTTGGCGCGGATGTGATTAGCATCGATCTGCATTCCCGCCCGTGTTCCGGTGGAAGAGGGGGTTTGAGCAAATGTCGCCAGTGGCGTCGCCAGGAGGGCGAGGCTGGCGAATGCAGTGAGCAGATGGACGCGCATGTTTGGTGCTCCTTGGCGTGACGGGACATGCAACGCCGGCAGAGGGCTTCCGGTTGATGTACGGCGATAGAAAGACAGGGCTCACCAATCCGCCAGGCAGATCAAGCGGCCATCCGCTACGGCAGGCAATCGGCAAACCTTGTTATTGCCTGCTGCGATGGGCCGGACGCCGGCCTACAGACTCCGTCACGCCCCCGTCCATGCCCTCTTCCCCAGCCGGATCAGGAACCCGCAGTTTCCAAACCAAGCAGGATCAGGGCATCGCGCCGGAGTGATACGAGGTATGGATCGTCACGATGCCGCGGATAAGGCCGATCAACCGTTAGCTCGGCAGTGATGCGGGCGGGCCTGGGGCTGAAGATCACAACGCGCTGCGCCAAAAGCAGGGCTTCCTCGACATCGTGGGTCACCAGCAGGGCAGTCAAGCCCGATCGCTGCCAAAGCCGCACCAGTTCCGCCTGCATCGAAAGGCGGGTCAGGCTGTCCAGCTTGCCCAGAGGCTCGTCCAGCAACAACAGACGTGGCTCGTTGACCAGCGCGCGGGCCAGCGCCACGCGCTGCGCCATCCCACCTGAAAGCTGATGAGGATAGGCGCTCTCAAAGCCGCCCAGGCCGACAAGCTCGATGGCCTCCTGAACGCGGTGGCCCTGCCGCTTCAGCAATCCGCGCGCTTCCAGTCCCAAAGCAACATTGGCGCGCACAGTGCGCCAGGGATAAAGGGTTGGATCCTGGAAGACCAGCACACGGGAAGGGTTGGGTGAAACGATCGACTCGGCATCCCCGAGCACCTCGCCCGACACCGGCGCATCAAGTCCTGCCAGCAGCCGCAACAGAGTGGATTTGCCACAGCCGGAGGGACCAAGCAGGGCAACGAACTCGCCGGGCTCCACATCAAGGGACACATTGTCAAGGACAGGCAGCGGAGCGCCCTTGAATTCGAAGGACTGGCAGGCGTTGCGGATCGAGACCGCCATGCCAGCATCGCCAGCACTGTTCTTCATCGCTGTGGTCACCAACGGACGGTTCCCTTTTGCCAAGCGAGCAGCCGGTCGCGACCCTTAAAAAGTAGCGTGGTTAGGCCTGAGCACATCAACGCCATCACCACGAGTGCCGCATACATGTTGCCGTAAGCGGCCCAACCCTGCGCCCATTGAAGATACCATCCGAGGCCCGCTTTGACGCCCAGCATCTCGGCCACAACGAGTACGGAGAAGGATGCACCCAAACCCATAAACAGCCCGACAAAGACTTGCGGCAAGGCTGCCGGCACAGCAACCTTAAGCACGAGGAAGCTTTGTGAAGCACCCAAGGTGCGGGCGATGTCGTAATAGGCCCTGTTCACGCCGGCGACGCCGGACCATGTCAGCACCGTAACGGGAAACCAAGTGGCCAGCGCGACAAGGAAGGTGCTCGCACTGCCGCTGCTTGGGAAGGCGAAGAAGGCGATCGGCAGCCAAGCCGTCGCCGGTAGCGGACCGATGAGCCTAAGAACGGGATGAACCCAGTAGCCGATGGCGCGCGACCAGCCAAGCGCGATGCCTGCGACGAAGCCCGCCAGCGCTCCCAGGGCGTAGCCGCTGAGCAAGAGCCAGAGGGAATGCAGAACGCTCTCGCCGAGGCGCGGCCAATCCTCCAGATACACTTCCAGAAGGCCTTGCGGAGAAGCAAAGAAGGGCAACGGCAACAAGGCCAGCTTGGCCGTCACTAGCTCCCACGCTATGAGGCCGAGGCCGAGCACGGCCAGCCATGGCCCTCCCTTGCGGAGCCTGCGGCCCGCAGCACCCAGCCGGGGCGCGAGAAGTCCCGCCAGCAGCAAGATACCCCCTGACAACAACGCGATCAGCGCGAGCTCCTGAGTCCTGCCGACCTCGATCCCGTCTGCGGGAAGGCCTGTCACGGCAGCGGCGAGGACCCATGCGGCGCCGGCGACGAAGCCACCAGGCCAAAGGCGGGTGGATGCGGCATCTTGCCTTTGCTCTTGGCCCTGCTCGGCAACAATAGCCCCGCTCATCACACGCTCATCACATCAACAGTGACGCGCTCAGCGAAACGCTTTGGATCAGTGCTGGCGCGCATGACGCCGACAGACTTCAGCTCCTCCGCATAGAGCTCGATCTCCCGGCGGATGTCGGTACCGGCAGGGCTGTGCCCATGGGTATGGCTTCGCATAATAGCGATCAAGTCCTCGCGCTTCACACTGGCCGGCGCGTAATCGAGGAACGCGTCCACAGCGACCTCCGGCTTGTGTGCGGCGATATGCTGCGCCTCGATCAAGGCCTGTGTCAGAGCACGGGCCGTTTGCGGCTCTTCCTGTACGAGCCCGCCGGAAACACCAATGATGCAGCAGGCCCGGTTCGCCCATTCGCCGCTGAGATTGGTTGCGATCTCCACAAGGTTGGCATCACGCCGCAGCGTCCAGGCAATAGGATCGCCCAGGGAGTACGCATCCGCCTCACCCCGCTGCAGTGCCAGTCCCATGACATGCGCCGGAAAGACGCGCCAAGTGACGTCCCTGTCCGGGTCTATGCCGTTGCGCTTCAGCAGCATGGCAAAGAAGTTCTTGTCTGCCGCCGCCATGTCGGTAACGGCAATCGTCTTGCCACGAATGGAGTTAAGGTCAGTCGTGATCCCTGCCGCTGGATTGCCCACAAGGCGCATGCAGCCGCCATGGGTGCCACCGGTGATCTTGACGTTGAAGCCCATTTCCATCGGTTTGAGCCAGCGTAGCGCCATGCCGACACCGGCATCCGCCTTGCGCGTGGCAATTGCTTCCAGCAGCGCCTCCGTGGAGCCACCAAAGTTCACAAGCTCCACCTCTAGCCCGTGGCGAGCCAGAATGCCGGTGCGGCGCGCGACCTCGACTGGCGAGGTGCAGATGGCCGTCGCATTCCATGCCAGGCGCAGCTTGCGAGATGCAGCCCCAGCCGCCGCGGCGGGCGTCAAGCAGCGGGGATCATTGGCCAGCATGGTCTCGAATGCACGCCGCTCGGCGCTCATCGAAGTGAAGCCGGACAGCGGGAGCACGAGGCCAGCTGTGCCCAGGGCACCGAGAAGCCTACGCCTGGACGCTACGTCTTCCAATTGGAATGGCGTCTTCATCGTCGAGTTTCCCTCACATTGGTCTTGGATCGATCGGCACCATGCGACGGCAGCCTCATCCGAGGAGGTCGGCATGGTATTTGCGCGCCACATCCGGGTGCGACCGCAGCCGCCCCTTCAGGTAGTTGGCGCCAACATTGCGGAAGAGCGGATTCTCCGGATCGCTCGCCGGGCCCTGCGCCTCCGCTGCCAGATGCGGCGGCAGGTCCAGCAGCGGCACTTCGGCATCCAGTCGTGCGCCGAGGAAGAAGGCGATGGAAAAGCGGTCCTGCCCGCTCGCCGGGCTTACTACGCGGTGAACCGTTGCCTTCAGGTAACCGTTCGATGCCAACTCCAGCAATTCACCGATGTTGACTACAAAGGTTCCTGGCAAGGGGGTGGCATCCACCCACCCCTGTGCGGTCTCAACCTGCAGGCCGCCTACATCGTCCTGCAACACAAAGGTCAGCAGGCCACTATCCTTGTGCGCGCCGACCCCCTGCTCGGGCTCGACTGCTTGCCGGCCGGGGTACCGGATGATCTTCATGGTCTGGTTCGGGGATCCGGCACAGATCGGCTCCAATGCCCCAGCATCGCCTACGAGCGCCTCCGCAAAGGCGCGAACCAAGCGTACCGCAACCTCGGTAAGCCGGGACTGCCACTCCAGCAGCAACGGGCGCAGTTCCGGCAGCGCATCATCGGGCCACAGGTTCGGGCCTTGTAGCCGTGCCCAGGGCGGACGGCCCGGACCGGCGGGAAGCGCCTCACGCTCGGCATGCAGATCGAACTGCTCGCGCCAATCGGGCTTACCCTTCGTCAACTCCAGCCCTGCCCGATTATAGCCGCGAAAATGGGGCGAGTGGATCATCTGCACTTTCAGCTTCTCGGCTTCTGGCAGAGCGAAGAAGCTGCGGGAAACCGCTCGGACCCGGCTCTCCAGCTCTGCTGGAATGCCGTGGCCCGAGAGGTAGAAGAAGCCGATACGACGTGCCGCTCCACGCAACTCCTCGAGAAAGGCCGCGCGTTCGGCGGCGTCGCCGGCCAAGCGGCTGATGTCGAGCAGAGGAAGTCGAGCCTCGGTTTGGATACAGTCATTCATGAAGGCGCTCCGGTCAGGCAGTGGGCGTGCGGCGAGGAATGCCGCGTCTGTTGGAAAGACATACGCCATTCCGATCACGCGGCGTGGGCGAGCCGACCCGCGGCCGCCAGCCCTCGCTCCAGATCCGCGCGGATGTCGTCCGGATGCTCCAGCCCTATGGACAGGCGCACGTAGCCAGGCGTTACACCGGCCTGTTCCTGCGCCTCGGGCGCGAGCTGGCTGTGGGTGGTGCTGGCTGGATGGATCGCGAGACTGCGCGCATCGCCTATATTGGCAACGTGGTAGAAGAGCTGCAGCGCGTCGATGAATCGCTGCCCAGCTTCCCTGCCCCCAGTCAGCTCTATGCCGACCAGCCCCCCGAAGCCGCCTTCCAGGTACCGCTCCGCCCGCGCGCGTGCCTCTCCCGCTTGACGGGATGGGTAAATCACCTGCGCCACCTCCGCGCGTGAAGCCAGCCAGCCGGCAATGGCCGCTGCTGTCTGGCTGTGCCGGCGGATGCGCAGCGGCAGCGTCTCCAGCCCTTGCAGGATCTGGAATGCGTTGAACGGTGCCAGCGGCGCGCCGAGGTCGCGTTGCACCGTGGCCCGCAGGGCGGAAATGTAGGGTGCAAGACCGAGCTTCGGCGCAGCCTCGGACCAAACCGTCCCGTGGTAACTCGGATCCGGCGTGTTCAATGCCGGCTGTCGCGCGGGAACCGTCCGCCAGTCGAAGTCACCGCTATCGATCACCGCGCCTCCGATGCTGGTTCCATGACCACCGATGAACTTGGTGGTCGAATACACAATGATGGCGGCGCCATGTGCGAACGGTTTGGCCAGCAGCGGTGCCGCGGTGTTGTCCAGGATCAGTGGGATGCCCAGTGGGCGGCCGATCTCCGCCACTTCGGCAATCGGGAAGGCGACCAGCTTCGGGTTCGGCAGCGTTTCCCCATAATAGGCGCGGGTGCGGTCATCAGTGGCGCGCCGGAAGTCCTCCGGATTGGCGGGGTCAACAAAGCGCACCTCGATGCCCTGACGCCGCAGCGTATTGGCGAAAAGGTTCCAGGTGCCGCCGTAAAGATCGGTCGAAGAGATGATGTTGTCGCCGGCTCGCGCCAGGGCCAGGATCGAGAAGGCCGAGGCAGCCTGGCCCGATGCGAGTGCCAGCGCGCCGGCGCCGCCCTCCAGGGCGGCAAGACGCCGCTCCAGCACATCCACGGTCGGGTTGCCGGTGCGCGAGTAGATAAATCCAGACTGTTCGAGCGCGAAAAGGCTGCGGGCGTGCTCGCTGTCAGCGAACTGATAGGAGGTGGTCTGGTAGATTGGCACGGCAACGGCGCCATGCGTCGGATCGGCTCGCCAGCCAGCATGCAGCGCCAGCGTTTCGGGATGCAGGCTCACCGGCAACTCTCCTTTTCGTTTGTCAGGCTGCAATGGTGCGGGCGCCGAGGCTGACACGGCCACGATCCTGCGCCTCCGCCATCTCGCGCAGCAGGGGGATCAGTTCACGCCCGTACGCCGCCACGTCCGGTAGCGGGTCCCAGCCGCGAAGAATGAAGTGACTTACACCGATCTCTCGATAGCGCAGCATGGCGCGGGCCACCTGCTCTGCAGTGCCAACCAGCGCCGTGCTGTTGCCGCGGCCGCCCAGCAACTCAGCCATGCCGGTCCATAGCCGCTCGTCCAGTACCTCACCTCGCTGCGCGAGTCCCACCAAACGCTGCGAGTTCACCGCCTGTCCTGCAGGAATGAGGCCCTCATGCCCTGCCGCTTCCAACTTGGCGCGCGCGCGCTCGCGAATGTGGCGCGCATGGTCCCAAGCCTCTGCCTCAGTTGCGCCGAGGATCGGCCGGTTGGACCAGGAGAAGGCGACTTCCCGACCCTCCGGAAGGCTGGCGCGCACGCGGTCGAGCATGGTCGCGGTGTCCCGCAACGGTTCGCCGAACAGCGCATAAACATCGGCATGTCGGCCCGCAACCTGCAGTGCGGCATCGGATGCACCGCCAAAGAAGATAGGCAGAGACGGCTTCTGTAGTGGCCGGATGTCGGACCAGGCCTGCTGGAAATGATAGAATTCGCCCGTGTGATCGAGGGGAGCTTCGGCGTTCCAGATGCGGCGAACGATGTGCAGGAACTCATCCGTTCGACGATAACGTTCGGTGTGACCGGCGGCGTCGCCATCCTTTCGCTGATCGAGGTCCTCTCCGCCCGAAATAACGTGCAGCGCCAGGCGGCCGCCCGTCAGATGGTCGAGCGTGGCCAGTTTGCGTGCGGCAACAGTGGGCGCCACGAAGCCGGGGCGATGAGCCAGCAGGAAGTGGATGCGATGTGCAACCGATGCAGCATGAGCCAGGACGAGGAATCCGTCTGCGGCATTGGTCCAGTAGCCGGCAAGAACGCGATCAAACCCGGCCTCTTCGTGCGCGCGGGTGATGGCTGCGATGAAGTCAGGCTGGAATGCCTCGCCGGAGGGTACCTCGAGATCAGAGGTAGGGCGGGCCCAAATCATGCCTGTGATGTGCAGAGCCATGGCTGCAGTTTCTCCGGATGAAGACGGTGGGCGGGAGAGGAGGCTGATGGGGCATGCAACATCGGCGGCCTATGGGCCTGCGGCACCGACCTGAAGAGCTCGCCATTGATCTTCCTACCCGCCCAGTCATTTCACGTTCCTCCAAGCTGCATCATTCTGATTACACTATTCAGAATGAGTCAATATGGATTTTTTCGCCTTCTCGATCGTCTTTTACGACGCGATGCATCGTCCATAAACGGTGCGGTCAGGGCTCGGTCCCCCATCGCCTGCATTGCATCGCCAAGCCCTACGTCCGGCCAGGGCGCGCCGATCCCCAACATGTTCGGATACAAACAAAGGGCGTCACCGGCGCTTATCAGCCGAGGCCCGCGCATAATCGCCGGCTCGCCATACCGGATTCATCTATCCTGCTCTGCTATCGAAGCCGTGCCGGTGCAGCGGATACCGGACCGGATCCGTCGCGTTGCCTTTCGCGAGACTTGGCGCGCCGGCTTGGCTTGTTGTTGGAAGCGATGCCCTGCTCTGGCTGGCGGAGCAGTTCTGGAGGAGAGCGGTCTCCATGCTGCGTCGTTGCCAGGAGGTGGGCCGCGAGCGACCCACCAGATCCGCCTCAGACCATGGCGGGCTCACGAGGAACAGCAGCATTGGCTTCTGATGGAAGCTGGCTACCCAAGGTCGGCGCCAGTGCCTTCGGCCACCAAGGAGCCCTGATTAGGGCCGGTCACCTTGCTAGGTCCGAAGCACTACACCGTTGTCGGACACCTGCATGGTTCCTGACCTGAGTATCTTACCAAGCCGACACAGCTGGCCCTGCTGTTCGATGCAAGCTCCGCTGGTTACCGGGATCGCTTCCCTAAGGTACCTCCTCCCAGAAAGGGGTGGGCAGGCCAAGCTACTCTATGACCTTTTCCAGTATGTGTTCAGGCTCTGATCACGCACACGAACTACCGCGAGGCGGTTCAATGATGGAGTACCCGGAGGAAAGCATGCATGAGACTTGCGACCTGGATGCAATGGGTTCCATTCGCGAGGTGGGCGGTATCCAGCACGCCTATTGCGACAACGCCCAGGTCGGAGCGATAAGCCGTCATGCCTGCCAGAACAACGACCGGCTCCTGGCGCCCCAGGCTGCAAGACATGGCGAGCAGTGCATGCCAGAAAGCTGTGGGCGCAGGAAACAGCGCAAGATCGCTGCTACAATTGAAGGGCAGGGCAAGCTGCATTTCGCTGACCACCGGGCGCCATTTAGCGATTGTCGGGCTCGCAGCCGTCAACTCCCAGCAGGGCAAGTTCAGTGCCCGTGCCATATCCCATCTCCGCATCGTTTCTGGGAAATGGGGCACGGCAATTCTGACGATTGCGCCCGCTTAGGCCCAGCCACTGAAGCCTCAAGGCCCATTAGCCATTGGGGAATCCATCGAGATACCCCTGACCGCTCTGCGAGATGATCAATGACGCGTTGAGAACATCATTGGACGGCGCTGACCGAGGAGGGTGCCAAAGGCGAAGATGTAGAGCGATGAGGGTTGCAGTCCGGACGTCTCCCGCAAGCCCCGACCACTTTCACGGCGCGCGCCCTTTAATTCATCGCAGCGCTGCGAGTGCCAGATTAAGCTGCAGCACGTTGACCCGCGGTTCGCCCAACAGACCAAGCTCGCGACCTTGGGTGTGTTTCTGTAGCAGCGCCAGGACACGTTCCACTGGCACGCCTCGCGCTTTGGCGATGCGCGAAGCCTGCCGCGCCGCATTCTCCGGGCTGATATGCGGATCGAGGCCCGATCCTGAGGCGGTGACCGCGTCAGCCGGCACCGGCTGCGATCCAGCGGCGGCGACACGTTCACGCAAGGTGCTGGCAAGTTGGGCGCTTGTGGGCCCTTGCTGCGACGCCGCGCCTGCGGCGCCGTCGTAGCCTGCGCCGGCCATTGAGGGGCGCGGCTGGAAGTAGCGAGCTCCGGCGAAACCTTGACCGATCAGTTCCGAGCCAATCACCTGTCCATCCTGTTCGATCAGGCTGCCGCCGGCCTGTCGGGGAAACACGGCACCGGCAATGGCTGTCATGGCAAGTGGAGCAACCAAACCCAGCAGTACGGTGAACAGCACCACCATGGTGGCGGCGGCACGAAGGATAGCGATCATGGTTCAGGCAGCTCCAAGCAGGACGAGGATAAGGTCGATGATCTTGATGCCCATGAAAGGTGCAACGAGACCACCCAGGCCGTAGAGCAGCAGGTTCCGCCGCAGCAGCGCGGCGGCATCGGTGAGGCGGCAGCGCACTCCGCGAAGCGCCAGCGGCACGAGCGCCACAATGATCAGTGCGTTGAAGATCACCGCCGACAGGATAGCGCTTTCAGGATTGTGAAGGCGCATCACGTTCAGCGCCTCGAGCTCCGGATAGGACGCCACAAAGATGGCGGGCAGGATCGCGAAGTACTTGGCCACGTCGTTGGCGATGGAGAAGGTGGTCAGCGCGCCGCGGGTGATCAGCATTTGCTTTCCGATCTCCACCACTTCGATCAGCTTGGTGGGATCGCTGTCGAGATCGACCATGTTGCCGGCCTCGCGTGCGGCCTGCGTGCCGGTCTGCATGGCGACCCCGACATCCGCCTGCGCCAGTGCCGGCGCGTCGTTTGTGCCATCACCCGCCATAGCGACAAGGCGGCCCTCCGCCTGCGCCGCGCGGATGTAGCCGAGCTTGTCCTCCGGCGTCGCCTCGGCAATGAAGTCGTCCACGCCCGCTTCGGTCGCGATCGCGGCGGCGGTCACTTTGTTGTCGCCGGTCACCATCACCGTGCGGATGCCCATGCGACGGAGTGCGGCGAAGCGCTCCCGGACGCCCGGCTTGACGATATCCTTCAGCTCGATAAGTCCCAGCAGCCGCCCATTCTGCGCGACCGCCAGCGGGGTACCGCCCTTGCGGCCGATACGCTCCGCTTCCTGTCGGATGACAGGCGGCGCCTCGGTCTTCAGTGCACGTAGCATCGAGTCCACTGCACCCTTGCGATACGTCCCCTCTGCCGTGTCGAGGCCGGAAACGCGGGTCTGCGCGGTAAAGGGCACGACCTTGCTCTCGGCAGGCAGCGCCGATAGCGGCAGGTGGTGCTGCTCCCGCGCGAAAGCCACGATCGAGCGGCCCTCCGGCGTCTCGTCCGCCAGGGACGCCAGCAGCGCGGCCTGAGCCAGCATTCCGAGCTCGATGCCCGGCGCTGGGGAGAAGCTAGCCGCTTGGCGGTTGCCCAGGGTGATGGTTCCGGTCTTGTCCAGAAGCAGCACGTCCACGTCGCCCGCCGCCTCCACCGCGCGGCCGGAGGTGGCCATGACGTTGAAGCGTACCAGCCGGTCCATGCCGGCGATGCCGATGGCAGATAGCAGCCCGCCGATGGTGGTCGGTATCAGCGTGACCAGTAATGCCGCCAGCATCGGCACAGACGGGGCCTGCCCGTTCCAGGACGCAAGACCCACCAGCGTCGTCACGGTGATCAGGAAAATGATCGTCATGCCGGCCAGCAGGATGTCGAGGGCGATTTCGTTCGGGGTCTTCTGCCGAGCGGCACCTTCCACCAGGCTGATCATGCGGTCGAGAAAGGTGGAACCCGACGCGGCAGTGATGCGGACCACGATCCAATCGGAGACAACGGTTGTGCCGCCGGTCACGGCAGAGCGGTCGCCGCCACTCTCGCGGATAACAGGTGCGCTTTCGCCGGTCACCGCCGCCTCGTTAACCGAAGCGATGCCCTCAACCACCTCGCCATCCGATGGAACGAGGTCACCAGCTTCAGCGAGCACTAAATCACCAACCCGGAGCTCGGATGCTGCGCGCAATTCCCACAGGCTACGATCGTCGGCGCGAATCAAACGTTTGGCCCGCGCTTCGGTGCGGGCGCGACGCAGGCTTTCGGCTCGCGCCCGGCCACGCCCCTCGGCCAAGGCCTCTGCAAAGGTCGCGAACAGCACGGTAAACCACAGCCACGCGGCGACGGACGCCTGAAAACTCCATGGCTCGGCGCGCGCGGCTGCCATAGCCGCCAGAATGGTCACCAGGATCGAGACTATTTCGGTGGCAAAGATAACCGGATTGCGGATCAATCTTGCCGGGTTCAACTTGAAGACTGCGTCCAGCGCGGCGCGTCCCAGCAGGGAACGATCAAGCCCCACGCGGTCCCGACTACGCCGGAACGTGGTGGACGTGGCTGTTGGCATGTCCATCGTGTGGAACCTCAGAAGGTCTTGCCGGCGAGCATGACGAAGTGCTCCGCCAGAGGGCCGAGGGCGAGCGAGGGCAGGAACTGCAACCCACCCAGGATCAGGATGATGCCGGCCAGCAGCCCGGCGAAGAGTGGTCCATGCGTCGGCAGTGTGCCGCTGCCCTCAGGCATCTTCACCTTGCCCGCTAGGCTGCCGGCGATGGCCATGACCGGCAGCGCATAGGCGAAGCGGCCGAGCAGCATGGCGACGCCGAGGGTGGTGTTCAACCAGGGCGTATCCGCCGTCAGCCCGCCGAAAGCCGAGCCGTTATTGCCGGCGGCAGAGGTATAGGCGTAGAGCATCTCAGTTAGCCCGTGCGGTCCCGCATGAGCCAGAGAGGCAGTGGCCGCCGGGAGCACCATGGACACGGCTGTGAAGCCGAGGATGGTGGCCGGCAGCACCAACACTGCCAGCATGACCAGCTTGATCTCGCGTGCCTGGACCTTTTTGCCCAGGTACTCCGGCGTGCGGCCCACCATCAGACCGGCAATGAACACTGTCAGCAGCACGAAGTTCAGAATGCCGTAGAGGCCAGAGCCGACACCGCCGGGCAGCACCTCCCCCAGCTGGATCAGGAATAGCGGTACCATGCCGCCCAGTGGCGTAAAGGAAGACAGCATGGCATTCACCGCGCCACATGATGCCCCCGTGGTGGTGGCGGTGAACAGTGCCGCCAAGGCGAGCCCGAAGCGGACGTCCTTACCTTCCATGTTGCCCTGCGCAGGCTCGATGTCCAGGGACGCCAGCATCGGTGTACCGGCGGCCTCAGCGGCGTAGATGGCGCCGGTGGCCACCACCACAAAACCCAGCATCACGGCCATCAAGGTGCGGCCCTGGCGTGTATCGCGCACCAAATGGCCGAAGCTGATGCAAAGCGCGAAGGGGATCAGTGCTTGCGACCAGATCTGGATGGCCGTGGCTAGTGCGTTCGGTCCCTCGAAAGGATGCAGCGAGTTAGCGCCGAAGAAGCCGCCGCCATTGGTGCCCAGATGCTTGATGGCGATTTGGAAGGCTGCAGGCCCTAATGGGATCACCTGCCGATCGCCTTCCAAAGTTGCAGCAATGACGTAGTCGCCGAGGGTCTGCGGAACGCCAAGTGCAACGTACACCAGGCCTGCCACGACGGACAGCGGCAGCAGGAGGTAGAGCGTCACACGGGTGAAGTCGACCCAGAAATTGCCGAGGCCGCCAACGCGACCGTGCGCAAAGGCTCGGGACACTGCTATTGCCAGGGCGATGCCAGTGGAGGCGGACAAGAAATTCTGCACCGCAAGGCCCACCATCTGGGAGAAGTATGACATGGCCGCTTCGCCGGAATAGGCTTGCCAGTTTGTGTTGGCGACAAAGGAAACGGCAGTGTTGAAGGCTAGCCAGGGTGGCAGGCTGTCGAAGCCCCGGGGATTAAGGGGTAGCAGGCCCTGTAGGCGCAGAACGGAGTAAAGCCAAAGGAAACCGGCCGCATTCACCGCCAACATGGCCATGGAGTAGGCTCGCCAGCCTTGCTCGGCTGCGGGGTCAATTCCGCTGACACGATAGAACAGCGCTTCAACAGGCCGCAGCCAGCGCATGCTTCCTTCGGCCACAGCGGCGATGTAGCGGCCGAGCGGAATGGCGGCCGCAACAATGGCTGCGAGCACGAGCGCAATCTGCGCCCATCCAATCATCGTCATCGGCTCACACGTCCTCGGGGCGCAGCAAAGCCCAAAGCAAGTAGCCCAGCAGGCCGACTGAGACGGCGGCGCCCAGGATCAGGTCCAGCATAGAGCTCAGACCTTCTCGCAGAGTGCCGCATACAGGGCCATCAGGCCGAAGAAGCCGAGACCCAGCGCCAGCAATAGGATGTCGATCATCGAGATGAACTCGCGATAGAGAACAGGGAGCCATTATCAAGGCTGCTCCCTGTTACGATCGCGGCGTCTAAACGCTCTATGTGGATTACCGCTCAGATCTGAAAATTTTCTATAAAGATCACCGGCGTCTTGGACCTTCTTGATATGCTTTTTATGATCCTACCCGGCATCACGCATATCTTCTTTATACCAACACGGATTACGACCCGAGGTACTCCGGCCGGGAAGTCCTTGACACTGGCGAAGGCAACCATGCCTGCCCTTGGGGCGGCGTCCTCCCCTGTACCGAGGTGGACCCTTTGGATACCGTGTTTCATGCTCAGGACTCTGCCGCCACGGCGGCAGCTTCCCTTTCAGCACCAGGTTGGCCCCACATTTCATGGATCCTCCCAGCCGTGGGAGCAAGCCATGGCGCTCGGGAACCTTTTGGTTCGCTCGTGCTGAGCGCCGGAGACCAATGTGCATCCATCGGTCGCCCTATGGTTTGGCGTACCTGTTCTGCCGCCAAGCGGTAGTGTTTGAAACCATTGTGCAGCCAGGACCTTGGAAGTAATTCTCCGCAATGGATAAGCCGTCACTGCGCCCCGATCCGGATGCTCTTCTGGCGATCGCGCAACGAGAAGGACGTGGACGCCTGAAGGTGTTTCTTGGCGCTGCCCCGGGTGTCGGCAAAACCTACCAAATGCTGAACGAGGCGCGGCGTGTCCGCGAAGGCGGCGTCGACGTTGTGGTGGGTCTGGCGGAAACCCATGGGCGCGACGACACAGCGGCTCAACTGCGCAACGTTGAAGTGCTGCCTCTCCGTAAAATCGCGTATCGCGGACAGCTGCTGAAGGAGTTCGATCTGGACCTTGCCCTGGAGCGCCGGCCTCAGGTCCTGGTGCTAGACGAGCTCGCCCATACCAATGCGCCGGGCTGCCGCCACCCCAAGCGCTGGCAAGACGTTGAAGAATTGCGCGACGCGGGCATCGAGGTCTGGACGGCGGTCAACGTCCAACATTTGGAAAGCCTGTCTGAGGACGTCGCGCGCATCATCGGAATCCGCGTACAGGAGATCGTGCCGGATCATGTGCTGACTGGGGCCGATATTGTCGAGCTGATCGACATATCGCCCAGCGAATTGTTGGATCGGGTTCGGAAAGGCAAGGTGTATCGTCCGGTCCAAGCGGCGCTCGCTTTGAAAGGCTTCTTCCGCGAAGGCAATCTCGCCGCGCTGCGGCAAATCGCACTGCGCCGATTGGCCGAACGTGTCGATGCGGACCTGATGAGCTACATGCAGGCCAACGCCATCTCGGGGCCTTGGCCTTCCACCGACCGTGTGCTGGCGCTGGTGGGCCGGGATGCTACCGCAGAAGAAGTGGTACGCCATGCGCGACGTATCGCGGATGCCCTGCATGCGCCGATGATGGCTCTGCACGTCGAAATGATGGGCGTTGCGCAGTCGACCAGCCCCTCGCCAGCCCTGCGTCTGGCGGAGCAGCTAAAGGCTGAGGTGGAGATTACGGCGGCCCGCGATCTTCCCACCGTAGTGCTGAACTTCGCCAGGATCCATAATGCGACGCACTTGGTCATCGGCCGCGGACAGCCGAGCTTCTGGCGACGCTGGCTGGGCAGAACCTTGAGCGCAGCATTGATCCGGCGTGCCAGCGCCTTCACCCTGCACATAGTGCCGGCACCCTCGGGCGTCACGCCACGCATCCGGCAGGAGGCCAACGGCTTGCCGCGGTGGGCGAGCTGGGTCGCAGTGCCGTCCTTTGTAGCCATCACCACTGGCTTGAGCCTTTGGTTTGACGGAAGCGTTCCCGAAGGTGGCATCGGGATGATCTACCTGTCCGCTGTGGTGGCGCTCGCCGCGCTGCTTGGCCCTATCGCGGCGGCGGCCGGCGCGCTGCTATCTTTTCTGGCCTGGGACTTCCTGTTTCTGATGCCACGCTTCACCTTTGCGATGTCCGGCATTCAGGAAGTCATGGGCGCGGCGATCTTCTTCACCGTCGCACTGCTGCTAGCTGGGACCACGGGTACCCTGGGGCGTTCCATCAGCACGGCACGGGCCAGGCTCTTCGGTATGAGGCGTCTGGTGGAACTGTCTCGCAAGCTCAGTGCGGCCGCCTCGACGGGAGATCTGCTGATTGTTATTGCACAGGAGGCTGAACGACTCACCGAGCGCCCTGTCTGCGTGCTCCTGCCTCTGGATGGCGAGCCGGTACCACGCGCCGCTCAGCCGGTTGAGGCGGAACCGGACACGGCATCCATGGCGGCTGCGCGGTGGGCTCTGGCGCGCGGCACCCGAGCCGGATTTGCCACTGACGCCCTACCTTCCGCAGATTGGCAGTTTCGGCCGATGCGCACCGCAAACGGTGTTGTGGGATTGCTGGCGCTGCAGATGGCGGGCCTTCCCAACATGGAACTCGATGCAGAGCGGGATCGCGCAATGAACGCGCTGATCGATCAGGCCGCCATCGCGCTGGAAAGGTCGCATCTGATGGAGGAACACGCCCGTATCTCGGCACGGGCGGAAGCCGAAAGCTTGCGGTCCGCTTTGCTGGCGTCCATCGGCCATGATCTGCGGACCCCTCTGACCTCGATCCGTGGAGCCTTGGAGACGCTTCGGATATCCGGCGGTGGGCTGTCCGATCCCGTTCGGCAGGACCTCCTGACGACAGCAGAAGAGGAAACCATCCGGCTGACCCGCTATCTCGGCAACGTCATCGACATCGTGCGCCTGGAGGCTGGCCAAGTGGAGCCCAAGCGCCAGCCGATCGACATTGGTGACGCGGTCCGTGTGGCCGCTGATCGCGTGAGTCGCAGGACAGGTCGCCTCATCGATTGTCAGGTGCAGGAGCACCTGCCCATGCTGCGCCTCGATGCCACTCTGTTGGACCAAGTCCTGGCCAACCTTCTCGACAACGCCGCAAAGTTCTCGGCGCCCGCAACACAGATCCTCATCGAGGCTGGCCGGATGGACGCCGACGTCTTCGTCGCTGTGGAAGATCGCGGAGTTGGAATCCCACCGAATCATCTCGTGCAAATCTTCGATCCCTTCTTCCGTGTAAAGCGCGGCGATGCCGCGCCAGCGGGAAGTGGCTTAGGGCTAGCCATCTGCCGCGGCCTCATTCATGCGATGGGTGGCCGGATCGCCGCCGAGAGCCCCATCGAGGATGGCCGCGGGACGCGAATAACCGTACACCTGCCGGCATGAGCGTTAGCCGCACGAAACTCCTTCTTGTCGATGATGAACCGCAGATCCACCGCTTCCTGGGCGCGGCACTGAGCGCAGCCGGATATGACCCCATCAAGGCAGAAACGGGAGAGGAGGGTCTGCGGCTTGCCGCTACGCGCCAGCCCTCCCTTATTCTCCTCGATCTGGGATTGCCGGACATAGATGGGCAGGTTCTCATTCCACGCCTGCGCGCGTTCAGCGCGATCCCGATCCTGGTTGTATCAGCCAGAGGACACGAGGATGAGAAGGTTGCAGCACTCGATGCCGGTGCAGACGATTACGTCGAGAAACCCTTTGCACTTGCGGAGCTTCTGGCACGTATCCGCGCCGCGCTACGTCGATCCATCGCTGGAGAGCCATCAGTCGAAGACGCCGTGATCCGCGTCGGGCCGCTTTCCATCAATATCGAGCACCGCTTGGCAAGGATTGACGGCGATGAGGCGCTTCGCTTGACCCCGCGCGAGTGGTCACTCCTGGTGACTCTGGCCAGAGCCAGCGGACGTGTCATGACACAGCGACAGCTGCTGACAGCTGTCTGGGGTCCTGCCCACTCGGACGAGGCCCAGTATCTTCGCGTCTATGTTGGCCATCTGCGACAGAAGCTGGGACGGGCGGCGGGATTGCTTAAAACTGAGCCAGGGATAGGCTACCGTTTCTCCGAATAGGTGCGCGTTCTGCCTCAATGGACCGCAATACGGTAGAAGTTGTGAGGCACCGACCGAGGCGGTTACGCGGTGGAAGGTGACTGAATCCTAAACTTAAAGCTTGGGCAACCTGGCGATGGTAGGCACTCCCGGAATACCGCTTCGGCGCCGTACTCAGTGGTATCCATGGTTTGCTGGATTCAATGGCGTCGAGGCAGGTCGGACCATGGAACTTTGATCAATAGGTCTCGGCGACTGCTTACGAGCAGCCTCATCAGCGGGCGAACATCGGAGAAGCCATGTCCTGGCAGGGCGCTTGCTGCCTTCACAACGTCATGCATGTCCTCCACCACATTGAGAATCCATCTAATCCCATCAGCGCACCTCAGCCTGGCAGGGGAATGTGTTCATCCCGATCATTGATGGGAAGATCGAAGCGTCCCTTCCCCCAGTTTCCTGCGCGCCACTCCGCCTTCGCCTCCTCGATACGCTCCTTGGAGGAAGCGACGAAGTTCCACCAGATGTAGCGTGGTTCCCCGAAGGTCGCACCGCCGAGGATCATCAGCCGCGCGCCTTGGATGCCGGCCGCGACTGTGATCTTGTCCCCGGGGCGAAAAACCATCATCTGGCCCGCATCGAAATTTTTCCCGGCGATCGAGATTGATCCCTCGACGATGTAGAGGCCTCGGTCCTCATGCTCATCAGGCATCGGCAAGCGGCTCCCTGCATCTAGCTTGACGTCGGCGTAGAATGTCTCCGTGAGCATCGTTGCAGGAGCGTTCTCGCCGTAAGCGCTTCCAAGGATAAGACGAACTGAGACACCATGATCCTGAATCACAGGCAGTGCGTCCTTGCCGTGATGTTCAAAGACAGGGGCCATGTCTTCATGGCTGTTAGGCAGCGCCACCCAAGTCTGGATCCCGAAGAGGCTGTGTGGCCCGCTTCGCCCCGCTGCCGAAGTGCGTTCCGAATGGGACACGCCGCGCCCGGCGACCATCCAGTTCAATGCCCCGGGATGGATGACCTGGTCGGACCCGATGCTGTCGCGGTGATGAAAGTCGCCGCGGTACAGGTAAGTGACGGTACCGAGGCCGATATGCGGATGAGGGCGGACATCGATGCCACGTCCGGTCAGGAACTCGGCCGGTCCGGCTTGGTCAAAGAAGATGAACGGTCCAACCATCTGCCGCTTCGGCGCTGGCAATGCACGCCGAACCTCAAAGCCTCCGATGTCCCGGGCCCGCGGAATGATGAGCGTCTCGATGGCGTCGAGCCCGACCTCATCCGGACATCCGGGTTCCATGGCGGGGTTCCAACTCATGCGCGGCATCCCTTCCCTGAACTTCCGGAGTTTCCCCTTGTCCAAGGGCCGCTTCCGGCATCCTGCATTCTATGAAAAGCTAAGCATTATCGGCAAACAATGGTCTATTCCAACTTGCAACCGCCTCTGCGGCCACATTCGGGATCAGGAGGTTTGCGTTCCCGAAGCAGAATAATCAGGCAATATCGACAGCTGCGATAATGGCAAAGAAGCGCCCGCCTTTCCGCCGGATCGGGCCCCACCCTGAGAGGGCTGCGAAACGATCGGAATAGAAGGGCCTCGGTGCGCCGTTGCAGGCTGTGTCGCAACTCTCCAGTGGCGGAAAGGCCATTTGGTAGGCAGGATCGCGCCTCATGGTGCGGTCCGGAATCTTCAGGACAGCCGCGATATACGATGGCCTGGATCCAACAGAGAAGCGCGTCACAGCCACCGAACGTCAAGCGACCTGAGGCGTGCCAAGCTACTTATCCTTCCCTTTACGGACACGGAGCACGATGCGGCCCTTGCCATGCTATGGCCCTACCATCCGCATGGATGGCTTCTCATGCCTTCTTCGCCCAGCCAATAGGGCTTGACCGCCTGTCAGCGTTGCACAACTGGCTTCTGTCAAGGATGTTGCGACAGCATGCTCTTGGCGAAGCGGTGCGCGGCTATTCCGGAGGTCATTGGATGCTGGCGAGGCATCCAGGCTCGGTTGTCCATACCCCCGGCCGGCCTGTCCCAGGAGAGCCTAGCCGGATCGGGCGTGGCGATTCCATAATAGCCCATGACACCGAGACGTAGATGCGTCCATCGGGGTCCGACTGAATTGGAGACGCCGCATTGACCATCGACTCCACACCGGGTGTGCCGAGCCTGACTATCGAAGGCCCGATTGCCACCATTCGCCTCAACCGACCGGACGTCCATAATCGGATTGAGCCTGTCGATCTGCTGGTGCTGTCTGACATGTTGCACCGCATCGAAGACGATCGAACCGTGCTCACTGTGGTTATCACCGCCGCAGGAAAATCCTTTAGCTCAGGCTTTCACATTGGAAAGATCAAGGGCGACGAGACATCGGCCGACGCTTCCTTCGCGAACGTCGCCACTCAGCTCGAAGCGCTGCGCCAGCCTACGATCTGTGCCCTTAACGGGGGCGTTTACGGCGGTTCCACCGACTTGGCTTTGGCCTGCGATTTCCGCATCGGTGTCACCGGCATGGCAATGTTCATGCCAGCGGCTCGGCTCGGACTGCACTATTATCCAAGTGGGATGCAACGCTATGTCAGCCGGCTTGGGCTGAACGCTGCGAAGCAGTTGTTCCTGACGGCCGAGAAACTAGGCGCGGAGGAATTGTTGCATATCGGCTTCCTGACTGAGCTGGTCGCGCCGGACGCACTGGCTGCACGTGTAGCAGCGCTGGCAGCGACACTGGCAAGCCATGCACCACTCGCCGTGCAAGGCATGAAGGCGGCGCTGAATGCTGTAGCCCGCGGTGATATGGACCACGAGGAAGTGGAGGCCCGGGCTCGTGAGGCCCGGCGTTCACAGGACTTGCAGGAAGGCAAGGCGGCTTGGCTCGAGAAGCGGGCCCCGCTCTTTATTGGGCGGTAGCTTCGTATAAGCCGGGTGCGACAGCCATCATGGCGATACGGACAATGGAGGAGATCAATTATCACGCGCCGTCCCAAACTTGCTGCCTCGTCCTGCTATTGACGCGGCCGCGAGGATCGAGCTTTTCGAACCGCGACGGGCATCGTGGCTTGGAGCCCGATCAGCATCGTGGATCCGTGAACTAAGCTCCCTTGTCTTGCTGGTCCTTCGCGGCTCGTCCGAACATTCGATCCTTCGCCTTGGTTCAGCTGTTGCTGGCCCTGCCCACCAGAGCGACGTGACACCGAAGCTTGTACCTTTGCGTGAGAGCAAGGCATCATCAGTCCAGAATTCCTGGCTGACAGCGCTACATCGTGGCATTGTCGGTCAGGTTCCTGCGCTGTCCTGACCGTCGAGGCTCCACCGGTGGGCCAGTGAAGCGGCCCACGACTTGCCACACATTGCTCCACCTACGAAACCGAATCGACTGCACCTGCAAGATCTTGGTTTGGCAGCGCCCGGCTTCTGCAGCAGCACCTTCCGCTTCCAGCACTGTGGCTGCATGTCAGATAAGCATCAAGGCCCCTCAAGGTAGAGGTAGTACGTGCTCTTGCTGGTACCTTGTACTGTCACTGCTGCTCGATCATGCGGTGTAGCCAATGCCAGTGGTTCGTTCTTGCAGGATCATTTCAACCAATCCAGCAGCGCGACGTTGGAGTGCGTGTACTTCGAGGGACAGCAATCCAATGCTCACGCTTATGATCGGCGGTAAAGCCGTAGCTGTCATTGACGCTGACGAAGAGGATGGGCGCAACATCGTCGCAAGCGAAGACTTCCGTCAGGAGTTGAAGCGTCTCCGCACGGCAGGCAACCCTGTCTGGGATGGGCAAGCTTCTCTTGATGTTCGGCCGGCACATGAAAGCGAAATAGCCGATTTTGACGATGCCGACGATGTTGTGGACGAGGATATTGGTGAGGCAGATGTCGCTGAAATGCTGGAAGATGAGGAGGACGAGGGTGACGATGAGGATGGATTAGCCGTCATGTTCCTGATCCCTCTCGATAACAGCGAGGACGAGGAATAGCCTAGCTAGCGCGATACATCTGCCAACTGAACCGACGGCATCTTACCGGCTTCTAAGCCAGTGGAAGAGGAAAGTAGAACATGCTTCGACTCATTCGAAATCTGGCCATACTCCGTGGACTATGGGGAATCTATAAGCGCAACCGTCGCCGTTGACCCTATTTCATAGATTTACGGTCCACCGTATTGGTTATGTCCACCGGCTCTTCACAGGACCAAGTTAGTATCGTCGTGACCTGCCATTAGCGGCAACCTTCCGCAACTCCGGCGCTACATTCTGCGAAAGCGGCGGCCATCTTGCCTGAATCTCTATCGGTAATTCGAGGTTCTGCGCTGATCCGGTCTAGTAAAAATGGTCAGCCCATGACGGCTCCGCGTAAGGCGAAGCCGTACTAGAGTTCACGATTGTTCAGGGCTGTGACAGTTAAATACCCCTTTCCGGCACTTCTAATGCTCACAGGATGCCACGCATCGTTGTTGCGCCACATTGTAGCGCGCGTCTGTGCTGCTAGTCGCATCAATTTCGCGCAGCGGTTGAGGCAATGTGGCCGCGCCAAAGCTGGCGGCCCATGCCCAGCCGGCGGAACTTCGCGAACCATGCTCGGCGCACTCAGGTAAACAAGTTTGGGAAGGCGACACAGCTGTGCAACTCCTGGGACGAGGCGGCCTTGATCTCCCATCGTAATGACGTAGTGCTGATCCGGCTAGGTGACTCTGATGGCCGCCGAGAACCAGACAACCGACGATATTTCATTGCGCGCCAGGGTAGCTGAACTGGAAGCAGAAGTCCTGTGCCTCAAAGCTGCAAGAAGCCATGCTGCCGTTACCCCTGCGGGGCAAGGTTGGCATGGGACCGCAAGCCACACGGAACTGGCTGGTGCGGAAGAGCTTATTGCTGGGCTTCAACGCGCCAACCTTGCTCTGGACGAAAGCCGGGCTGCCCTGGAAGAGAGCGAAGCCCGCTATCGTGCCGTGCTCGAGAGTGCGGTTGATCACGCGATCATTACCATGGATCACGATGGCTGCATCACCGGGTGGAGCCCGGGGGCGGTCGCCATCCTGGGATGGCAGGCCGACGAGGTCCTGGGTCGCAGCAGCGACTTCATCTGGACCGAAGAGGATAGAGCCGCTTCTGTTCCGGAGGCTGAGAGAAGACGGGCGTTAAGGACTGGGTCGCTGGTTGAGGAGCGCTGGCATCTTCGCCGCGACGGTTCCCGCTTCTGGGGATCGGGCCGCTTGAATCGGCTGAACAAGGACAGCATCGGTGGCTTTGTAAAGATCCTGCGGGACGACACTGCGCAGCGGAAGGCTACCGAGACGACGCGCGAAAACGAGGCTCGCTTGTCCGCCATCTTTGGCGCTGCGGCGGTTGGGCTTTGCGAGCTCTCGCCGAAAGGAAACTTTCTCCGGGTCAATCAAGAGCTATGCCGCATCTTGGGTCGTCCTCGGCGCGAATTGCAGCGAATGAGCGTCGCGGATGTCACGCATCCGGAGGACCTCGCAAAAAGCTTTGACATCTTGGGCGAGGTTCTGAAAAGCAAGGAAACGTCCAAGCTCGACAAGCGCTATCTCCGTCCGGATGGCTCGCATGTCTGGGCAAGCAGCAGCATCTCAGCACTGTTTGACGAGACGGGCCAGGTACGTAGCCTGCTAGTTGTGACCGCTGACCTGACGGACCGGCACGAGGCCGAAGCTGCGGTGCGGGAGAGCGAGGAGCGTCTACGGAATTTGGTCAGCGCCTCCTCCGAAGTCATGTACACTACCAATCCGGACTGGACTGTTCTGCATCGCTTGGACGGTGAAGGCCTCTTCACCAACCTGCACCACTCTAAAGAAGGATGGTTGGACTTCTACGTTCATCCGGATGATCGCACCGCAGTTCGGCTGGCGATTCGGCGAGGCATCGCGTCTAAAAGCGTTATCAGGATGGAGCACCGGTTTCTTCGGGAAGGAGGAGGAGTTGGCTGGGTGCAATCCCGGGCGGTTCCCGTATGCGACGAGAAGGGGGAGATCCAGGAGTGGTTCGGCGCCGCCAGCGACGTGACTGCGCGCAAGGAAGCTGAGGCCGCTCTTCTTGAACAGAAGGAGCGCTTCCGGTTGCTGGTCATGGGCATGCCGCAGCTGGTCTGGCGCTCTGCCAACAATGGGAGATGGACTTGGTCAAGTCCACAGTGGCGCGCTTACACCGGTCAAAGCGCAACAGAGAGCCTTGGGTTAGGCTGGCTGAACGCGGTGCATCCGGACGACCGGGAAGCAACGATGCAAGCATGGTACGAGGCATCGCGCCAGGGCCAGCTCACCGTTGAGTTCCGGATCCGCTGTGCAGCTGACGGAAGCTGGCGCTGGCACCGAACCCGATCATTGTTGGCGCGGAACACGCAAGGACGCGAGTGCTCCGAAGGTATGACGACGGAGTGGATCGGAACCTGTACCGACATCGAGGACCTCATTCGTCTCCAGCATCGACAAGAGATTCTTGTGGCAGAACTGGAGCACCGTACCCGCAATCTCCTGACAGTGATCCGCTCGATCCTGGTCAGAAGCCTGCCGCACTCGGCGGAGCGGGATGAGATCGATGGGCGGCTGGCGGCTCTCGGACGCGTACAAGCATTTCTCGGCGGTACCACGTCACGGCCAGTTTCGCTCGCTGCGCTTATCACGGCCGAACTGGCCGCCACCGGAGCCGAGGCATCTCAGCGCTCCGTCGTTGCCGGACCACCGGTGGAACTGTCGGGCGACAAGGTCCAACCACTTGCCTTGGCGCTCCACGAGCTTGCAACCAATGCGGTCAAGTATGGTGCCTTGGCACAGCCGGCTGCGACACTTTCCATCACGTGGCACTTCGAAAGCGTGAATGGCAAGGACCATCTGGTCCTGGACTGGCGGGAGCGCGGTGTCACAATGCCCCCCTCGGTAACACCACCTCGCCGGGGTTCCGGTACAGAACTCATTCAGCGTGCCCTGCCCTACCAGTTACGGGGTAGGGCTGAACTTACCTTCGGGCCGGACGGTGTTCACTGCGTCATCTCTCTGCCGGTTGATCTCGTTGAGTGGAAAAGAAGACGTTTCGTGTATCCGTGATCAGCGGAAGACTTGCCTGGCGCCGGCTTGGCTTACCGGAAGACGCAATTGATGAGAGATGAACTGGCTCTCCAGCGTTCTGATCGTCCGGCGGACCAAGAGCCACAACCCGCATGGAGATCTTGGCCTACCAGAACGCTATCGCTCGTTTGGCGTTACAATCCGGTGGGCCTGAATGAGGGAGTTCCGGTGGCAAACGTGACGCTTGTGGCGACGATGCGCGACGAAGGACCCTACTTGCTGGAATGGGTCGCCTACCACCGGATGATCGGTTTCAGCGAAATCGTCGTCTGCAGCAATAACTGCGTTGACGGTACGCCGGCGCTGCTGGACGCTTTGCAAGCACGTGGGCAGCTACGCCACATCCCGTGCGATCCAGGACCGGACGACAAGGCGCAGCTCTTTGCTTACCAGCAAGTGGAGGCAGTCCTCTCCAAGGCTTGGCCCGACGTGTTGATGGTGCTGGACGGCGATGAGTTTCTTAACATCCATGTTGGAGGCGGCACGGTTCCGGAACTGCTGGGTTCCATGCCGCAGGCGACCGCAATGATGATCAACTGGCGGATCTTCGGCAGCGCCGGCCATGAGAGTTGGTCAGCGGATTCAGTGCTGCAACGCTTTCGGCAGGCGGCAGCCCGAAATCATGGGGTCAATCGATCCTTCAAGACGCTGTTCCGGAATCCAGGGCATTATCGTTGCCCCCTCTTACCGCATGGACCTGGATATGCACGGGCGGACGCCTTGCGGTGCATCAGGGTTGTCGACGGTGCGGGCCAGCCACTGCCTGAGCGATATGCACGCTCTGAAGAGTTTCTGCAGACAGATCCTGGAGCCGTAACGTGGCGGCTGGCCCAGGTAAACCATTACAATACACGCTCTCGGCAGGACTACTTGGTAAAGCATTGGCGCGGCGGCGGTCTTGGATCGGAGCGCTGGGACCGCGCATCGAACTGGGAAGCTTTCAACCGGAACGAGGAGACCGATCTCAGCATTGAGCGCCACGCAGCAGCCACCCGGCAGGCGGTGACGGAGTTGCTGGCCGACCCGTTGATCCACAAGCGTCACAATCAGTGTCTTAATCTTTACGGGAGCCACGTTGAGGCACTTGCAAAGGACATGCGTTGAGGGAACCGTTCACCTTTGGCATCCCTCTGGTGTCCAGGGCCGGTGCCGGAGACTGGGCTGTGATCGAGCGCCTCTTCTCATTCACACTGCGCTCATTGCTGGCTCAGACTGACCGCAATTTCAGCGTGATCCTCGCGGCCCACGATGTTCCTGCTGCTTGGCACGATGTTTCATGCAAACCCGGCTTTCATCTAATCCGCGCCGATTGGACACCGGAGCCGCCAACATCAGCAAATGATGATGGCGGTCGTAAGAAGTGGCTCATCAAGCAAGCGGTGCGGGCTGGAGTGGGCGGCCTGCTGATGTTCATGGACGCCGATGACTGGGTCGCGTCTGACTTGGTGGAGAAGGTGCGTGCCGAGATGCGGCCCTGTCATTTAGGTGCGGTGGTCAGAAGCGGCTTCGCGCTGGATTACGCCAGCCTCCGCACCGCACCCTTTCCCATAGCTGGCGCGTTCAACGGCCCATTTCATGCCTTGTGCGGGTCTTGCACGATTGGCCGCATCGTTGCCACGGCGTCCGAGACGCATCTGCTGGACCCCCACGAGGCGCTGGGCTCGCACCATGAGTGGGAAGCCCGTGCGGCACAGGGCGGTTTTCCATTGGCGTATCCCGCGACAGCCGGACTTTATATGGTCGGCACGGGCGAGAATCACTCCGAAACTCACGGACCCTTTGCCAGGTGGCGCCGCCAGGTAACTCAGTCAGTTCGCACCAGCGGTACACTGCTTGATCCTGAAATGGCGCGGACCTTTGGGCAGAGCTTGAACACGCTTCGCACATCTACAGCGGGATAGAGGGAGCAAGCAGGATGGGCATGCGGTGCCTGTTCACGCCTGGAAGTAAGCACGGCATTCAGAAGAAAGGTGGACCGTTTCACCTCGGACGTGATGTTGAGGGACATTCCCTCTCGCCCCTGGAGAGCTGATAGCCACCTTCTTGCGGCATTCAGCCGCTGCCGTTTCGTCCACTGGTGGCGCTGCTATCAAGCAACGCAGCTTGCTGCATGAACTCCAGCTGCTTGGCTAAGCCATAGAGGAGCCATGGTTGAGCGACCAGCATCAGGACTGCAGCGCAACAAGGAGGCCCTGGTCACCACGTCTTCTTCAAGGAGGCTGTCGCCATGAAGCGACGAGCCTTCCAGGTCGTCCGGGGTCTAAGGCTGATGAAGTTGCGCCGGCAGCCGGTTGTGGACTGTTTGCAAAGCAAAGCTCCCCAGGGTACCTCTCTGCAATGCTCCCGGCTCTCTCGCTCCTGGCTGTGAGCCGTTGCACAAGCGCATCCGGATGGATCGAGAAGGGCTGGACGACGTATCTAGTAGTCATCGTGGCCCGGTGTTCATTTCGGAAGATGGCTACAGATGTAACGGTACGGCATTTTCGGCGACAAGGATTGGCTTTCCGAGGATCCGAGTCCTGGTCACTAGGAACGAATGCCCGTCCGAAATAGTTGACTTCGTTCAGGGAGGAAGCGGACGGCACATGCCTCTTCCTTCTTCTTGAGGTCATATCGGTAGGTAGAGCCCGCAGCGATCGGCTTTGACATCCTGTTTCCTGTGCTCAAGGCAGCAGTGAGCGTCACCAAGCGTCGCTCGCTTCGGGCGTCGTAATGACGCACTGATCCGACTTCCCGACAAAGATCAGCTTCGGGTCATGCCTGGCTTGGATGCTTCTCACGCGGCGAGAAGGACAGGACATGGCTCGGTGCCCCGAAAGAGATCAGCTCCACCTGAGAAAAAGGCTGATCTTTGCCGGGATGGCACGCCGCAGGGGGAAAGCTTGGACTCAGCTCCGCTGTTCTCCCTCTGTGATCGCGGCGAGGACTGATCTTTACCGGGAGGTCCCAATCAACGGTCGCTGCATGGACTTTGGCCCCGAAGCGGAATGGACCTTCGGTGTCACCGGCGGTCGTGAGGGCTTCAGGATCAAGCCGTTTGAGCCTTCCTCCACTTGCGCCTCCGGATAAACTCCGATCGCCAGCTGCAGAACATTCCTGAAATGGGCACGAAAATGATCCTGCCGTGCGACTGCGCGACCGAATTGCTGGTGCAGGGCCCGCCAGGAGACTGGCGTGTCCTCCTTCAGGGCGTGCAGCCGATAAGCGAGCCAGCAATACACGTCGAGAGCCATCGAATTGTTGGCAATCTGACGGACGGCGGCTTCCTCGACTGGCACGGGATGTGCGCGAAGCTGGTCGTAGAAGGACTGGCTGAGGGTGGCGGTCTCGATGAACAGGCTGGCCTGGCCTGACGGCGTCTCGTCCTCGCTGTCGACAAACATCGAGGTATCGAGGATGTTCTGGTTCACCAACCCGGTTCGACCACCCTGACGGATCTGGAAGCTCATACGGCAACGGGAGATGCGTTCCGCCTGATCACGGACGACCTGCATCGCCTTGCCGCCAATGGGTATTTCCAGTCGTCGCAGCCAGGCATGGAGGGTCCGACCCAGTTCGACTTCCCGGCTGTTCGTCCGCAGCGCCTCCGATTGGAGGTAAAGCAAGATCAGGCGGGCCCGCGAACCGTAGGGAACCCCGACCGGGGTGGGGGCACCTTCCTGGGACGGGCGATGCCCCGGCGAGACAACCAGCGTCACCCGGTCCGTTTGCACCTGCCAGGCCTGTTCATCGGGCAGCCGACGGTGCGGCAGCGCGCTTTGCGCCCAGCCGCTATACAGGTAGCCGATTTCAGTGTCTTCGGAGGCGAGGTAGCCAGCGGCGGCCTCCACAACATCCCGTGGAATGTCGCTCCTCAACGCCGCTTCCTTTCCGTGCTCCCGAAGAAGCCGGTGAACCTCGCCCATTCCTGACCGCCTTTGTGGACCAATGCGTTGGTGCAGCCACTTTGGGCAACCTGCCCGGAGCGGTGTTGATTGACACCCTGATCTCTGTCGGGGACTAGCAAGAAGCTATTTGTAACCTTGATACTATAGCCCCGACAAAGGTCAGTGGACGGCTGATAAACTTTTGATTTTGCTGACAGCAGGAGCAGACATCCTTCCGACAAAGATCAGCTGCCCCCCGGTAAAGATCAGCTGCCGTTTGGCGGCAGAAATGCTGCGGACCCTCTATTCCCAAGCGACTCGGCGCTTGGATTCGGCGACAGGGCCTGCTCGGCCGGAAGGCCAATGTTTGCCCCGGAAGGCTGCCCCCGAAAAAGATCAGCCACACTGAGGCGGTTCGGATGTGAAGCCGAAATGGTCTTCCCTCCTCTGGCGACGATGGCGCAGCCCTATTTCCTGGCTGACGGCCTCCTCCCCAGGGCGAGTACGGATCCGTCGGAACGCGAACTTGTTCCTGATCAGCTGATGGAGCCGAGCCAGCCGGGATTTATGGCCGTTGTGCTTCGGTATGACGGCTCATGTCACCCAGGGCCGGCGTCCGAACCGGGGCTCACCTGTTGCTACGAGCCCCCCCGTCCGTGATGAAGTGGATCAAACGCCCGCGCTTCATCGACGAACCATCGTGTCTCCTGCATCCAAGCGCATGTGCGTCCAGCAACGGCCACAGTGCTGAGCCCGGTTCGCAAGCTGGGTTTCGAAGCGCTGCGCTTGAGTTCAGGGTGCAAAGTCTGGGGCCGAGGCCTTGCTTCGTGCTGCTGGGCTTTGTCCATTGGGTGAAAGGCATGGTTTCTTTTCCAGCCACCGTTCAGGCTATGATCGCGTTGGCGGTCATCGAACGCGAAGCAGGAGCACCTTATGAACAGGCTTTGGGCCGCCAGGCTGGAACACGGTTGGCATGGCTGACCCCAAGGCTATTCTGGCGATTGACCAGGGCACTACCTCGACCCGCTGCATCGTGTTCGATGTCGGTAGCCGGCCACTGGCGACGGAGCGGCGCGAGCTCCCTCAGCAATACCCGAGGCCGGGCTGGGTGGAGCAGGATGCCGAGGCGATCTGGCGCGACACCATGGCCACGGCGCGCAGCGCCCTGGCCGGCGCTGGACAGGCGGTGCGAGCGATCGGCATCGCCAACCAGCGCGAAACAGTGGTGGTGTGGGATCGCCGAACCGGTGCCCCGGTTCACCCCGCCATTGTTTGGCAGGATCGCCGCACTGCCGAGGCCTGCGCGTGTCTGCGGGCCGATGGCGCCGAGCCGATGGTACGAGAGCGCACCGGACTGTTGCTCGATCCCTACTTCTCCGCGACGAAGTTGGGCTGGATCCTCGACCATGTGGAGGGCGCTCGGCGCCAGGCGGAGCAAGGCGAGCTGCTCTTCGGCACGATCGATAGCTTCCTGCTGTGGCGGCTGACCGGCGGGCAGGTGCACGCGACGGATGCTACCAACGCCGCACGCACGCTGCTGTTCGACATTCATCGATGCTGCTGGGACGAGGACCTGCTGCGTCTGTTTCGCATTCCTGCCGCAATGCTGCCCGAGCTGCGCGACAACGCGACGATCTTTGGCGAGACGGCGCCCGGCTTGTTCGACGGGGTGCTACCCATCGCCGGCATGGCCGGGGACCAGCAGGCGGCTCTGGTGGGCCAAGGCTGCCTCGCGCCCGGCATGGTGAAAGCCACCTATGGCACAGGCTGCTTCGCGTTGATGAACACCGGCGAACAGGCGCTGGCTTCACGAAATCGGCTGCTGACCACGGTCGGCTACCGGCTGGGAGGGCGCACGACCTATGCGCTGGAAGGTGCCATCTTCACTGCCGGGGCCGCAATCAAGTGGCTGCGGGACGGGCTGGGGCTGATCACCCATGCCTCGCAGACAGATGACTTGGCCACGCGCGTTCCCGACCATCACGGCGTGTACATGGTGCCAGGCTTCGTCGGCCTCGGCGCCCCGCACTGGGACCCCGAAGCGCGCGGCCTGATCTGCGGCCTGACGCTGGATGCCACGGCTGCGCATATCGCGCGGGCCGCGCTGGAGGCCGTGGCCTACCAGACGTATGACCTGGCTGAGGCGATGTCGGCTGACGGAGGCCGTGCACCAACGGTTATCCGTGTGGATGGCGGCATGGCGGCGAATGACTGGTTCTGCCAGTTTTTGGCCGACATGCTCGCCACGGAAGTGGAACGTCCGGCGTTCCTGGAAACCACGGCACTAGGCGCCGCGGTGCTGGCGGGGCTGGGCAGCGGCCTGCATTCCACGGTGGGCGCGGCAGCCGGCACCGTTGATCCGCCCCGGCGTTTTGAACCCAGGATGGAAGGCGTACGTCGCGAAACCTTGCTCGGCGGTTGGCGTGATGCGGTGCGGCGGACGCTGACCCCCTTGCAATGACCAAGGACCGGCCGTCCCTCATCCTGCAGGGCGTCGTGTGGAAAGGTGGACCAAGGCCATCGCTGGTGGCTGGTGACCTAAGGCCAGTGACGCCGGAAGAGAACACGGGCGTTCGGTCCCTTGTCCCACCGGCGGCGTTCTGCCGCGCCAATAGTGGCGAGACGCCGCCATGATGGCATGCAGGCGCCCCACCAAAGACCCTGAGCGGGGGGCGGACAGCATCAAGAGCTGTGACGGCTGCGGATCTAACCCGGGAGCATCAACTGGTGGTCCCGGAGGGCCTGCTGTTTAACCTGTCGGCTTGGCCGCCCCGCTCCAGTCTCCGCGGTCGATCTGATCGCGGACCAGCTCCACCATCAACGTGTGAACGGCCCGTGCCGCCGCATTTGATGGTTTTCCCGAAGGAACCGCCAGAACTGCCGTCCGCTGCAGAACAGGCTCGCAGATCCGCCGCGAGTGGAGCAGGCCCGTTTCGATTTCCCTGATCAGCGCACTGCGTGGCAAGACCGTGTGGGCAAGTCCTGCAGCGACCGCGCTTTTCAGATGAGGCAGCGCATCGACCTCCGCCACAACATTCCAAGTGCTCCCAAGCTGCGCAGCCTGCGCGTCCAGCAAACGGCGGAAGCCGTGTTCTCGGCTCGGCAACAAGACCGGAAGCGTCAGGGCTCGGGAAAGCGGACAATCCCCATTTCCACCCGGATCATGGCCACTGGAGCTCACCAGATGGAGTTCTTCCGTGACCAGGGGCTCGATCTCCAATCCCCGAGCCTGAGGGCCATTGGTGTCGAAGAGAATGGCGATATCCATCTTACCTTGGTGGAGCCATTCCAACAGGTGGCCGCTTTGTGTTTCCGCGAGATGCAGGGCGATTTGAGGATGGCGCTCTCGCATGCTGCGCAGAAAGGGTAGCGTGAGCGCCATGGCAACGGTTGTCGGGAGGCCGACCGTGACGCTGCCCTTCACCGGTCCGCCGGCTTCAGTCAAGACGGCCTCCCTCGTGCTTTGCAGATCCCTCAGGAGGATTGTCGCCCGGTCTCGCAGAACCTCGCCTGCCGAGGTCAAGGCGATGCCTCGGGAATTCCTGACCATGAGCGCAACACCCAGATCAGCCTCCAGCCGCGCGACCTGCTGGCTCAAGGCAGGCTGCACGATGCCGAGCCTTACAGACGCGGCCGAGAAGCTCCCGGCCTCGGCGACGCCGAGGAAGTAACGCAGTTGCCGGACGTCCATGGCCGCTCCAGGTATAAGAAAATGCAATGGATACTATCGTCCATCCATATTTTTCCTATGGCAACGCTGTTGTCATGATGACGGAACGGGAGATTTCGATGCCAACCAAACAAAGCAAGTCTCGCCCTCCGCTGATGACAGGCATCCGGGTGCTGGACCTGTCTCGGCTGGTGGCCGGGAACGTCTTGTCGGCCGCACTGGCCGACCTGGGCGCAGAGGTCATCAAGGTGGAAACCCCGCGTGGCGGCGATGAACTCCGGGCCTGGCGTACTGACGGTGTGTCGACCCATTGGAAGGCCTATGCCCGCGGCAAGAAGAGCTTGGCGATCGATCTGCGCACCACTTCAGGAAAGGATATTCTCCTCCGCCTGATCGGCAGATCAGACGCCTTGGTAGAGAACTTCCGCCCCGGTACGCTCGAGAAGATGGGGCTTGGCCCCGATGTGCTGCACGCGGTGAACCCTCGTTTGATCCTGGCCCGCATCTCCGGCTGGGGTCAAAGCGGCCCTTGGCGGCATAGGCCCGGTTTCGGATCGCTTGTCGAAGGCCTGTCCGGATTTGCAGCGATGAACGGGTTTGCCGACCGCGAGCCGGTTCTGCCACCCTTCCCTTTGGCCGACAGCGTCACCGGGCTCTACGGCGCCCTCGGCATTGTGGCGGCGCTTCGGCAGGTCGAAGCAACCGGTGCCGGGCGCATCCTCGACCTTTCGCTGTTCGACGGCGTCTTCTCCGTCCTGGGCCCGTTAGCCCTGGATCACCAGGTTTCGGGCCGCGTCCCGCTTCGACAGGGAAGCCGGGCCCCGAGCCATGCACCACGCAACGTTTATCGCACCGCCGATAACCGCTGGGTCGCCCTGTCGGCCGGGATGCAGGTGTCGGTGGAGCGGCTTTTCTCAGCCCTTGGCAGGCCAGAGCTTAGTCGGGACAGCCGTTTCTCCACGCCGGCGGCAAGGCAGGCCAATGTGGACGCACTGGACGACCTGATAGCAGCGGCGATCGCGACCCGCGACCTGGAGGCTAACCTGGCGCTTTTCGAGGAGGCTGACGTCACCGCCGGCGCCGTCCTCGACGCCACGCAGCTCGTTGGTCATCCCTACCTCCGGGAGCGGGGTGCCCTGGTTGAGGTGCCTGATGCCGAGCTCGGCAGCGCACTGGTTCATGCCCCGGCGATCCGTTTTGAGGATGGCAGCCCATCCCCGATTTCAGGCCCTGCCCCGGCCTTGGGCGAGCATAGTAGGGAGATCCTCCGCGACCTGCTCGGCTTGTCGGAGGAGGAGGTCCAAGAACTTTTGGACGCCGGGGTCATCTCCACCCCGGCAGCCGCCACCAATGGGACGAATGCCGCATGACGCACATCAAGCCTCCCTATCCCCGCTGGCGGTCGCTCCTCTTTATTCCGGCCCATGTCGGCAAGTTTGTCGCCAAGGCCCACGAGCGCGGCGCCGATGGTGTGATTCTTGATCTTGAGGACGCCGTGCCCTTGCCACGGAAGCCCGAGGCACGTCAGACGCTGGCGGCATCCATCGACGCGCTATCCGGCAATGGCGTCGCGGTCATGGTTCGTGTGAATCATCACATGCGGCACATCGGAGCCGATCTGGAAGCGGCGGTCCGGCAGGGCCTGACAGCCCTGGTGCTGCCAAAGGTTGAGGACGCAGGGTTCGTCCGCGACGTGGCCGATGCGGTCAGCGAGTTGGAAGTCTCGCAGGGCATGGAACTCGGAACGGTGCGTTTCATCCTGCAGATCGAGACGCCAGGAGCGCTGTTCTCGCTGCAGGCCATCGCTAATGCACATGCCCGGGTCGCGGCGATGACGCTTGGTCCGGAGGATTATTCCGCTGCTATTGGCGGCATTCCTGTCGCTGAAACCCTGCTGACGCCGAACTACGCCGTTCTGGCCGCGGCCCGCGCGGCGGGCATTCTGCCGCTTGGGTTTGTTGGAAGCATCGGCGACTTTTCTGACAAGGAGCGCTTTACAGAGATGGCACGGCAGGCTCGTCGCTTGGGCTTCCGCGGCGCTCTTGTGGTGCATCCGTCGCAGGTGGGTCCACTGAATGCGGCATTCTCTCCCACTGAGCAGGAGCTCGACTGGGCCAGGCGCGTTATCGATGGTGACCTCCAAGCACGCGAGGCAGGTATCGGAGCCTTTCAGATCGACGGCAAGATGGTCGATTTGCCCGTCGTGAAGCGGGCCCAGGAGATCTTGTCGCTGGCGGGCTAGTCGGGCCCCGACCGCGTCGGTGAACAGAAAAGGAAATGTCCGTGCCGAAATACCTGACCCGGCGGAGCACGCTGATCGGCGGCTCCATCCCGCTCCTGCTGGCCGCCAGCGCAAAGGCGGAAGGTTCCTGGCCGCAGCGGGCGGTGCGCATTGTTCTTCCTTATGCGCCAGGCGGAAGCACCGACGCCTCGGCGCGGCTCATCTCTGTGCCGATGGCGCAGGCGTTCGGACAGGCTGTAGTCGTGGAGAACCGGCCAGGGGCGACTGGCACAATCGGCGCATCGGAGGTCGCTCGGTCGCCAAAGGACGGGTATACGTTGCTGGTCGATGCTGCCGCACATGGCTCGAACCACGCGCTCTACAAGAACCTTCCCTTTGACTACGCGAAGGATTTTGCGCCCATCACGCAGCTGACGGTGTCGCCGCAGATCCTGGCGGTTCATCCTTCTTCACCGGCCAGGACGATCGGGGAGTTTGTGGCACTCGCGAAGCGCGAGCCTGGCACACTGTCATACGGCACGCCCGGCAACGGTTCCGCCGGTCATCTGGCTTGCGCATCCTTTGCCTGGCGATCGGGGATCGAGGTCACGCAGGTCGCGTATCGCGGCGGCGGACCGGCTGTGCAGGATCTTCTCGCCAATCAGATTGCCTTCACCTTTGCATCTGTTTCGGCGGTTCTCGGCCTCGTACAGGATGGCAAGCTACGCCCGCTCGCCGTATCGAGCCTGAACCGCATTGGACCCTTGCCGGACGTCCCAGCCATTGCCGAAACCTATCCAGGCTTCGACATCAATGAGTGGGCCGGACTCTACGCACCGGCCGGAACGCCCGAGCCGATCCTGGATCGCATCGGTGATGCCGCCAGATCCGCCCTCAACATGCCAGAGCTTCGATCGCGGCTCGAGCAACTCGGAGCGACAACGGTGGGAAGCAGCCGTACTGAATTCACAGCTTGGTTGAGCCAGCGACGACAGCAGATGAGCCAACTGGTTGAGGCCGCCTCGATCAAGGCTGATTAGCCGCGCAAGCCAAGCTCCGATGCGGGCAGCATGGTCGTCAACGCCACAGCCGATTTGTGACTAGGCTGGTTAACAGGGCGCCGGCTCCGGGTGCATCAGACCCCGGCGCCTCCTGACCCCCCGGACGCCAGCTTCGCTGGATGATCCAATCCGTTCTTGACTCGTTGGCGGGCCGGGGCGGTGGGTAATGAGGGCGCAGCTCGGACACTGGGTGAGCACGCGCCGCAAGGCTGAGCGCCACGGTTGCCTTTGCTGAAACCAGGCAAAGCTTGTTCCGGCATGACGCTCGCCAATGTGGCGTCCTGGTCGATGCCTGGAACCCAGCCTTTTGGCTTGCTGGCCTGGCAGCAGCGGCGGGATGGAGCATGAACCACCGAAGCGCAGGGTAGGGAAGCGCTTGGAGTGGGCGAAGGCCGGAAGTTGTCAGCGGGAAGCAGACCGCCTCGATCTAGGCTTCGTTGGTGCCTTGGATGGTTTTCTTGCCGGGACAAGAGCAATGGTTTTGGCGGCAGGAATGCCGATCCTTCCCTCGTAGCGCTGCAGAGTCGCGCCGGCGGCGAGGTGGGGGTACGTCTGGGCACCTCCGGACCATCTCCTCGCGAAGGCAGCGACTTCGGCGTGGTCGTGTTTCCGAATAGCCTGGACCAGGAAGGAAGCCGCCTTCCCCGGCCGTAGCCGCTGCTGATACAATAAGTGAAGGTGCCATTCGCGAGCGCGCAAGGGACACCAATCTACCAAGGCTTCCTGCAAAGCTTGGCGGACCTCCGCTGGCAGTTCCTCATACGCCCGATAGGGATCACCCTTGAGCTTGCTATAGGGCTTGGCCGACATGCTGTTGTCCATGCGGGCTTTCTATCGAACGGGCTCGCGGGAGGAAACCAGGGCTAGCCTATGGCACGACCTGAGCTTCAAGTGGTTGGAGGCCGCACCTGCGGAAGCGTGACGGAAGCCGGAATGCGTGTTCCATCGCGTCACCGTTCACGACACGGCGGCTCCTGTGGCCAGGATCCGGGCAGGTCCGGGTGCCAGCTATCGTGACCCTGCCGCCTCTCCTTTCGACCTGACAATCCACTGACACCAGCAACCGCAAGCTGATGGTGACAGCGGGCCATTTACACGATCTCAGCTGTGTGTAGGGCTGTGCAGCAAGGACTGGGTTCCGGATGGTGACCAGAAGCTTGAAGAGGAAGAAAACCCGTCCGCCGGCAGTCCTGTTGGCGACAGGCGGCACCAGTGTCCGGCTCTCCAAAAACATTTGCCGGACGATCAGCCCTCAAGAGGTTGTGTCCATGAACTCTTCTTCTCGTTCGGCGTTCTTGGAGGTGACACAGGGAGAAGCTCTGTCGTGGGTCAGAAAGAAACGCCCCCTGCCCTCCATCGTCGGCCTGATTTCCTGCACAGCTGGTTGTTGCTCGATATTGCCCTGTTGGTGGTTTGGTGCGGAGCCGCGGGCCTGGGCATCTACGTTCTCGGGCTCATCAGCCATTAAGGAGCCCAGAGGAGGCTTGGCCGCAGTTCAAGGCCAAAAAGGGGTTCGGCGCCGCGAATATGGGGAGCCTCGTAAGCTGACCATCTGCGGTCCGATCGATCAAGCATTGATGGCAGCACCGGATAAGCCTTGCTACCCGCCCAGCCTCACCCTCATGCTGAGGTCGATGTTCTGTGTTTCCGAAAGCGATGCTGACGCGATCCGGGCCGCCTTCCAGCAAGGAGGAGAGCTTGCGGCTGCGGTAGCCCTTCGGCAGCGCTTCGCAGGCATCGCGAGCAATGCGGAAGCCCGTCGGTTCGTACGGACCATCCTAGGCTGGAACCCTCAGGCCGTGGAGGCCGCGGACCTTTCTGCGCAGCTGGGCCGGCCTCCAGGCTAGGTGTCAGGCCTGGATATCGCTGCAATTTCGGACGCCATGATGATGATCGGCCAAACTCAGCATGGATTCAGGCCGGGCAGCCTCTGGCTGACTATGAGAGCTAGCAAGCCCTGATCGAACAGGCGACCGTACCGTGACCGAACGTTGAGACACTAGGGATCTAAGCGAGATCCCGTTTTACCCACCAGTCATCAAAATGACAAACGCTGGCCGAAGCTTGTCTAGGGCCGAAGGCACCGTCAACAGGAGTACGGGTTGGCAGGCATGATCGAGGCCACGGTATAAGGAAGCTCCTCAACCATTTTGTTGTTCAACCCTGTTGATTGCTCTTGTCCGAGGCAGGCGCATTTTTCGGGTCTGAGAACTGCGCCATGATCTGCTCCGCCTGCGACAGCCATTCGGCGATGCCCGCGGGACTTAGATCTTTCGGGGAGAGTGAAACAGGCTGGCTCATAGGCGTCACGACCTCCAATACAATTAAAAGTAGTGGAGGCCGCCGTTTGCAACCTGTGGATTATCACCGTTCCGTCATCTGACGGAAGCCCGGGCCTGCCACCAAACCAGAGCTTGTCGTTTTCGAGGAGCCTGATTCAGCGACGCTCCAGATGTTAGCCTGGCAAGGTCGTAGTCGCCGGGGCACCCTCGTCTTGAACAGACTGGCTGACCTGCCTACTCGGGTTGAGCAATCCTCGCAACTTGCCAAGACCGAAGATCTGGCGGCCTTTAGGATGCTGCGAACCGGCGAACCCATTGTGGATCAGGTCGGTAGGAGGGTTCGAAGGCCGTTGAAAGATCATCGACCGCTCCATGACCTGTCCAGTGGCGCTTACGCGATTTCGAGAGAGCCGACTTCAGGGCCCTTGGCTCCCTGCACCACCTGCATGCGCACCATCTGTCCGTCCTGCAGGTTGCTCAGCCCCGCGCGTTCCAGGGCCGAGGCATGGACAAACACGTCCTTGCCACCGTCCTGGGGGCTGATGAAGCCGAACCCCTTTTCGGGATTATACCACTTCACCGCGCCGGTCATTTCCACGGCGTTGCTGAGATCGGCTGGCCGGCGCGGCCCAGTGGGGCGATCCGACCGGGGACGGCCAACGTCGCGACGCGGTGCTTGCGCTGCTGCGGTGCTTTCATCCACCGAAACAACCTGCTGGACCTGGCGGCCCTTCTGGCCCTGTCCGACGCTGACGCGCAGAGTGGCACCAGGGCTGACTTCTTCAAGGCCAAGGGGCTGCAGCGCCTTCACGTGCAGGAAGGCGTCGCCGGAGCCATCGGCCAGTTCCACGAAGCCAAAGCCCTTCTCGGCATTATACCACTTCACCGTGGCCGACTGTTCCGGTGCGGCAACGGCAAAGCTCGGCATGGGCGTGAAGCCGGCGCGGCTGGAATAATCATCGTCGTCGAAGCCCCGACGGCGGGGGGTCCGTTGACGGTCGTTTCGGCTGGATGGCATGGCAAGTCCTTCTGGTGCCGCGTGTCGGAGCGTGCGGATCGGGAACGAGTCCACGCTGCCAAGATGGCAGTCGCGGACCATTCCAAGCCGCCGTTCATTAAGGTTTACCACATCGGCCGCTCGGTCTCACTACGGTGACGTGGAAAATGCCTCGCGAGTGAGCGGAGGCTCATCCTACGGTGTCGCGGCTCCGGTGAGATGCCGGGAGTTTGGAGGAAGCGCAGCCCGCTAAAGGGCCCGGGAGGTCGCTCGCCTCCGGTGCATGACTTGGCGCGCACTCTGCCATGTACCTTCCCTGAACCTAGGAAAGCGCAGGTCCGCGTCTGATCGCCCCCTGCTGTAAGGTAGGCAATGGCAGGAGCCGCTGCTCACGGCACAGGGTAGCAGCTATGTTCAGGTAGCGGGACCCAAAGCCTACCTGTACGGCATGTGGCCGCGGCGGGGGGGGGCAACCTACAGGCGAGAACGTCTCATCCAGCTGGGAAGCGCCCAGCCCGACCCTTTGGCACAGAGCAGCACAAGCTACCTATGATGCTGAAACTGCAACGAAGCTCATTGTGTCATTGTGCCGGACCACGCTTGTTATCGATCGGACTGGTGCCCCGATGAGCGGAATGCCAAAGGGTAGAGCACCATGAGCAGCGCCAGCAGTCACACTCCAAGCCGTAAGCAGATGTTTAGTGCTGCAGGCACCTCGGACTAGACTGCGCCGGCACTGATACAGGCACGCTCACCTGCGCCATCTAGGCGGCGGTTACGGATCAGAGTGTTAACTTCCTGCAGCCGAACACGAGAGGCAGCACGATCAGGAGGATGCCATCGGCAAGATCGCCTCAATGTCCATACCCTCAGCTCCGAAGTAGGTCATGGTTGATGGCCCTTCCTTGGACCCAGAGATCGTGCCTGACCGGATAGGGCTTTATTGTTCCTCGACGATGCGCGTGGTGCGCTCGGTGTCGTCCGTATCCACTACAAAGACGGCGAGCAGCTTGGCCAGCTTGGTCTGGCGGGCATTGGTGCTCACATCGTAGCGCCCACCCGGCAGCTCGGTGAAGCTCTGCCCCTGGGTGAAGCTCTGCAAAGAACCGCCATTGAGGTGATTCAGGCCGCGGCCGCGCGGCGTCGGAGCCAATCCTCGAGACTGGTCTGGCCGAGCCGCGCCTCACCCAGCGGCACCAGGGACAGCTCACGCACCTCGCCGCCG
>NZ_JBHRTN010000005.1:0-38043 GCF_042646265.1 Teichococcus globiformis | reverse complement strand
GGCCCGTTGGCGCCGCTCGAAATCCCTGCCCTTGAGGATATGCACCTGCCCCACGTGAACGGGCTCGCGGCCGTAGATTATGAGCGCAACAAAGCTGGGACTGCGATGCAGGACCTCTGGTCCTATGTGCGGCAGGAGATCATGCTGTGAGCGGTCGGGTCCGAGGTAGGCCGAGGAACCTAGACCTCGGCGACGATGATCTCATTGCCGGTGACCCTCGCCGTGAGGTCGCGGTCGCCGATCATGCAGAGGCCGAGGAAAGCCGACCAGCCATCGAGGCATTGTTCGGCGGGATGCCATTAGCACGGGACACGCACCGGCTCGGACAATTCCTAAGCACGCGCTCCGTTATCCGAGAAGAATGGGGCAGGGCGGGGAAGGCGTTCCTCGCCATTGGGCGGGCGCTCCTACAGATCGAGGGCATCCTGACGCCAGAGGAGTATCGGCGGTTCCGCGCCGAGTGCGCCAAAATCCTTCCATTCTCGGACGCCAACGCCTCGAAGTTCAGGCAGATCGCTCTCGCGGTGGAGGATCGGCGGATCGAGGAGCGGCTACTGCCCGGCGCATTCTCCTCAGCCTACGAGCTTTCAACGCTCGACCGTTCCGTCCTCGCCATCGCCATGGAGCGCAATCTCGTTCGACCCGATGTCGGCCGGAACGAGTTACTGGCGTTCAAGCGGGATATGAAAGCAGGCCGAATGGTCATCGAGGGCACGGCCGAGCCAGTGGAGCGAACCGTCTCGCTGCGTGGGCTGCAACGCGAGCGAGATCGCATCCGACGCGAACTGGACCGTCTTGCAGACCAGCAGGCTCGCCTCGCGCGCGATCTCGAACGAGTGCAGATGCAGATCGCCGAGGCATCTGGGCAGTAATCGCCATGATTCCGGCCGATTACCACCGAGGCGAACTAGAAAACTTGGTCGAAGACCAACTTATCGCGGTGTGGAGACCTCGAATACTTTTCGTTCAGACGGTGCGCGTGGACACTTTGCGTGAGTATTCAGGCGGCCCATTTCGCGCCCGAACTTCCACGGTTCGAAATTCGACTTGTGCTCTAACAGGCGGCAGATATTCTAGCTGCTGCTCAAGCCTGTGGAGGATGCGAGCAGAGTCGTAATCTAGCCCCAGAACGCACAAACCCCAGACCTTGCAGGGTCTGGGGCTCGTGTCGGACCTCTCAACGAGACCGAAAAGGTTGGTTCCTTTCCGGACTCTACACCGCCGACCCAGCCACGCAAGCCTATTTTGCGTGAACAGGAGAGGTGCGTCTTGTGAGCGGTCCTCGGGCCAACCGAGGAGGCGAGCCTTGGCTCGACCTGTTAACGCGCCCTCGTGCGCAGCCACCCATCAGCATCGCGGCGCCCTGTGGCGTCGGATGCTCAGGATCAACCAGACCAACCGCCGGAAGCGCGGGCAGGGGCCGATCACGCACGGCTACGCCGTGGTCTACGACTACCTGCTCTGGAAGGCGCCGCGCGGCCTCGGCGTCCTGATCCCTACCAAGGCCACCATCGCCTCCGCCACGGGCGTCTCGCTCGCCACGGTGAAGCGGGCCATCGCGGCTCTATCGGCATGGGGCCTCCTGCTGGTGCATCCCCGCACGCTCTCCGGGATGGTGCCCTCCGTGGTCGCCGGGCGCATCCACATGCGGCGGGCCGAAATGGCGACCAGCAATGCCTACTCGTTCCCGGCCGATCTGCCGGATTTCGGGGGGGCTCAGTCTGACCCGGTAATGAACCCTCTCTCTATGAGAGAAGGGAATCGAAGAGGTGTGGATGGGCGATGGATGCCTGCCGCGACGGCTGCGATGCTGGCACGACTGGCCGAGAAATGGGGACTTGTATGACGGACCATCCGCTCAGGGTGATCAAGCGGCCGAGAGCAAGGGTGATCCCATCGTATAAGGATACCGAAGCGCCACGCTAACGGCGTGGCCTTCCAACATGCGACTGGCGATGCCGGGCCATCCCTACAATGGCAAAGCGCCGTAGGCGCACCACAAGCACGTCATGATGCTGATGAATGAATGGCTTGATCACCAGCGCGGTCCACCGCCCTTACGTCTGGCCGCCGAGGCAATAGGGCAACGTCGGCTCATTTTTGGTATGGGAGGTTTACCAAACACGATCTCGAAACGGTTAACGAAGCCATTCTTGAAGCCGACCTCGAACCGCTAAATGACTTAGGATCAAATAGCACTTTAAATCGTGCGGTATAGCGTGCTATACGCAAGCTTGGAAACGGAGGGGATAGCTATGCCTGCTGCCCTGCTGGCAGATGTTTCGGTGACGATCACCGAGGTAAAAAAAGCGCCGATGGACGCTCTCGGCGCTGGTGCCGATCATGACGAGATCGTCGCGATCATGCACCATTCTGAGCCGGTCTACTATGCGATGACGGCTCGCCGGTATGCTGCCATGCGTAACCGGATGGAGGAGCTTGAGGATGCGCTGTTGGCGCGGATGGCGAAGGAAGCCATGAACGAGCCCCGCGTCCGGGTGAACATTGACGACCTATAAGCTCGACTTTTCTAAGTCTGCCAAAAAGACTTGGGACAAGCTCGACAACAGCGTCAAGGCGAAGCTCAAGGCCAAGCTGGTCGAACGGCTGGAAAATCCGAAGGTGCCCTCCGCGCAGTTGCACGGAGAGCCCAACCTCTACAAGATCAAGATCATGGTGCCGGGGGTCCGGCTGATCTACCAAGTGCTCGACGACGAAGTCGTGGTGCTGGTGCTCAAGATCGCTAACCGGGACGAGGTCTATGATGACTTCTGAAATCCTCTGGGACCCTATTGCGCCTCCGCCGGGCCATCACATCTGGTCCCGCGCCGATGAACTGGACCGGTCTGATCTGCTCACGCATCTCCGCGAAACCACGTGGCTCTATGAGGCTGCCGCACGGATGCTCTGCCGCCCTCCCGACTGCCGTGGGAGCACGACGCCATGTGGCGCGAGGCCGGGAAGGAACTGCGGCGGCTTCTAGCCGAAGGCAGTCCGCCCGAAGCGTGGGAGGCGGTTTATCTGCTGTTCGTCGCGGCGGACGAAGCGGGCTTCGGTGATCGAACGGTTGGGGAAGATGCTGACCGAGACGATGGCCTGACCGCCGAGGAGCAGCGAGCGATTGAGCAGGACGCCGCGATCCGCGCAGGCAGCCTGTAGCGGGGTTCCTTAACGGCCTTTTGCCGTCTGATGTGCATTGCTCTGGGGCGGCCTAACGCTGCCGCGCGGAACCACCTCGGCCCGTTGAACACCAAGAACAGCCGACCCCGACGAGTAGCCAGTCACGGCAGAGCCCCCGCAAAATTCAACCCTTGCGCGTTCGGAACCTTTACAATTTTCCCGCTGATCGGCGATGATCAGGGCCATCGGGGGCTATAGGGGGCCATCATGGTGGGCGGGATGGTTGAGGTGCGGGACTATGTCCTGTGGCCGAAGCATATTCATGGCGATGCGACGCTGCGCGATGAGTTGCTGGCGCTGGATGCCGGAGCCGTTGTCACCCTCGACATCGGCGGGGTCGTCGGAACATGGGCCAAGATGGCGGCCGGGAAGCACGGAATGCCAACACCCGGTTTGCGAGCCTTAGGACAGGCCCGCACCCATTGGCATGGCCTGTTCCAAAATGAGCGCGGCGCCGTGCTGCCGATCCGCAAGCCATGACGCGCCTCACCTTCGCCGCTTGCCGCATGACTTCACGCCCGTTGCTCGGAACTCACGCGCGATGACCGCAGAGACCACATTTGACGCCACTTCAGACACCTTGGCGAACCTGCTGAATGAGGTCGCCACCGGCCGCATCCAATTGCCGGATTTCCAGCGTGGCTGGGTCTGGGATGACGAGCACATTGCGGGCGTGATCACCAGCGTCGCACGCTCCTTTCCCATTGGCGCCGTCATGACGCTTCAGACCGGTGGTGAGGTCCGCTTCAAGGCTCGCACGGTCGAAGGGGTCAGCTTCAAGGGTGAGCCGCCTGATCCAGACCGCCTCCTGCTCGATGGGCAGCAGCGCCTGACTTCCATGTATCAGGCGCTCAAGCTGAAGGACGCCATCCGCACAACCCGTAATGGCAATCGGCGTGCCGTAGAGGTATTCTACTATGTGGACATCGCCAAGGCGCTCGGCTCGGCGGAGGAGCGCGAAGAAGCAGTCTTCAGCGTCCCGGCGACCAAGCGCGTGACGGCCGATTTCGGACGCCAGACGCTGTTGGACCTCAGCACGCCCGAGGGCGAGTATGCGGCGCTCATGTTCCCGCTGAACCAGACCTTTTCCTGTGAGGATTGGTTCGACGGGTTCCGCGACTTCTGGGAATCCGACAAGGCCAAGAAGGACCTGCTGAAGCCCTTCCGCAAGGAGTTCATCGACACCTTCAAAAGCTACGCCGTCCCGGTCATCCAGCTTCGTCGCACGGCGAGCAAGGAAGCAGTGTGCCGGGTCTTCGAGAAAGTGAACACGGGCGGTGTCGCGCTCACTGCCTTCGAACTGGTGACCGCCACTTATGCGGCGGATGGCTACAATCTTCGCGAGGATTGGCTGGGCAACCCGAAAGCCTCCCCGCCGGTCACGGGCCGAAAGGCGCGAATGGCTGAAGCAGGCGAGGTCCTGAAGGTCATCGAGGCCACAGATTTTTTGCAAGCTGTCAGCTTGCTCTACACCATGGCAGGCAAGGAGAAGACCGAAGCGAGGGAGGGCGGCAAGGGCATCCCCTCGGCTATTAGCTGCACCCGACAATCCATCCTTGACCTGCCACTAGCCGGTTACCGCGACCATGCCGACCGAGCGGAGGAAGGTTTCCGGCGCGCCCGCCAGTTCCTGTGGCGCGAGATGGTGTTCAGCGGTTACGACCTGCCGTATCGCACCCAATTGGTGCCGCTGGCTGCTATTCTGGTCAGCCTTGGTGGCCGCTGGAACGATGCCTCGGTCCGCGCGCGGGTGCGGAATTGGTTCTGGTGCGGGGTCTTCGGCGAACTCTACGGCAGTGCCATTGAGAGTCGCTTCGCCCGTGACCTTCCTGAGGTGGTCGCATGGGCGCTGGGTGGCGAAGTGCTGCCGCAGACGGTGCAGGAGAGCAACTTCGTCACTGACCGGCTTCGCACCCTGCAATCCCGCCAATCCGCCGCCTATAAGGGCCTGCACGCGCTGACCATGCAGGGTGGCCGGGCACTCGATTGGCGAACCGGCGCCGGGGTTCAAGAGCAGACCTATTTTGACGAGAGCATCGACATCCACCACATCTTCCCGCGAGCATGGTGCGAGAAGAAGGGGATCGGTCGGGGCCTCTACAACTCCATCGCCAACAAGACGGCGCTCTCGGCGCCGACCAACCGTTTCCTCAGCGGTGATGCGCCATCGACCTATCTGCGCCGTCTTCAGGATCGCCAGAAGCTCGATGCCGAGCAGGTCGATGCTTTCCTCGCCTCCCATTTCATCGACCCGGCACATCTCCGGGCCGATGACCTCATGGGCATGATGGTTGCCCGCGCCGAGGCGCTGGCCGCCTTGATCACCGAAGCCACCGGTCGCCCGGTTGGTGGCCGCCCCATGGCCGAAGCGTTCGGCCATGTCCTGCCTGTAGACGAACCGGCCGAGGAGTTCGCCGCGTGACGGCCAAGTTGATGACAGGGACTGCCTGATATGCCGCGTGGACGACCGAGGACGAACCCGGAGGCCACCCCGGCCGCGACCTTGAAGAAGATCAAGGACAATGGCGCGACGCTCGGCTTCGAGGCGCAGATGTTTCTGGCCGCCGACAAGCTGCGGAAGAATCTCGAACCCTCCGACTACAAGCACGTCGCCCTCGGCCTGATCTTCCTGAAGCACATCTCGGTGGCCTTCGAGGCAAAACGCGAGGCGCTGCTGGCCGAAGACGCTTCGGCGGTGGAGGACCCGGACGAGTATCTGGCCGAGAACGTCTTCTGGGTGCCGAAGGAGGCGCGCTGGTCCCACCTTCAGGCCAATGCCAAGCAGCCCAGCATCGGCAAGATCATCGACGACGCCATGGCGGCCATCGAAGATTCAAACGAGCGGCTGAAGGGCGTTTTGCCGAAGAACTACAACAGCCCAAGTCTCGACAAGCTTATGCTCGGTGAGTTGGTCGATCTGATATCGAAGATCGGCATGGGTGAGCCCGGCGACAAGGCCAAGGACGTGCTGGGCCGGGTCTACGAGTATTTCCTTGGCGGCTTCGCGGGGTCCGAGGGCAAGCGGGGTGGCGAGTTCTACACCCCAAGCTCCGTTGTGCGAGTGCTGGTCGAGATGCTGGAACCTTATAAGGGCCGCGTCTACGACCCTTGCTGCGGTTCGGGCGGCATGTTCGTGCAGTCTGAGAAGTTCGTGGAAAGCCATGGCGGTCGTCTCGGCGACATCGCCATCTACGGGCAGGAGAGCAACTACACCACGTGGCGGTTGGCGAAGATGAACCTCGCGGTGCGGGGCATCGACGCCGATATCCGTTGGAACAACGAGGGCTCCTTCCACAAGGACGAACTGCGCGACCTGCGCTTCGACACCATCCTCGCCAACCCGCCCTTCAACATCTCCGACTGGGGCGGCGAGCGGCTGCGGGAAGATGCCCGCTGGGTTCATGGCGTGCCGCCCGCCGGGAACGCCAACTACGGCTGGCTGCAACACATCCTCTGGCACCTCGCGCCCGGCGGGCGAGCGGGCGTGGTGCTTGCCAATGGCTCCATGTCCTCCGGACAGAGCGGCGAGGACGTGATCCGTAAGGCCATGGTGGAAGCCGACGTGATCGACTGCATGGTCGCGCTGCCCGGCCAGCTTTTCTATTCCACCCAGATTCCGGCTTGCCTTTGGTTCCTCGCCCGCGACAAGAATCCCGGCGGTGGGCTGCGCGACCGGCGCGGCGAGGTGCTGTTCATCGACGCCCGCAAGCTCGGCACGCTGGTGGATCGGACGCGGCGGGAGCTATCAGGCGAAGACATCGCCAAGATCGCCGACACCTATCATGCATGGCGCGGCCAGCCTGAGGCAGGCAGCTATGCTGACGTGCCGGGCTTCTGCAAGGCGGCCTCATTGGATGACATCGAGAGACACAACCATGTCCTGACGCCCGGCCGATATGTCGGCGCGGCTGATGTCGAGGATGACGAGGTGCCGTTCGAGGAGCGGTTCGCCAGCCTACGCGACACCTTGGAGCGTCAGTTCGCGGAGGCGGAAGCCATGGCTGATGCGATCCAAGAGCGGTTGACGACAGTTGCGTATGGGAGCGGGGGATGACCGCCCTCGAAGGAGCGCAGTGATGTCTATCTACCCGGTCTGCCCTCTCGGCGAGATCGTCGAGAACTTCGACGCTCAACGGCGGCCCGTGAAAAGTTCAGAGCGAAGGCCCGGCCCGTATCCGTATTACGGCGCGCAAGGCGTCGTAGACCATGTAGATGGCTTCCTGTTCGACGGTGAGTTCGTCCTCGTGGCAGAGGATGGAGAAAACCTGCGTTCCCGCTCTCAGCCTATCGCACTACTAGCGCGCGGGCGCTTCTGGGTGAACAACCATGCACATATCCTGCGCGGCACCCGGTCTTTGGACACCCGGTTCTTATTCTACGCCATCAACCAAGCTGACATCGCAGGCTACGTAACCGGCTCGACGATACCCAAGCTTTCACAGGGTAGTCTCAATCGCATTCAGATTCCCTGCCCGCCAATCGACGAGCAGCGTGGGATCGTCGCCATCCTCGGCGCCCTCGATGACAAGATCGACCTGAACCGGCGGATGAACGAGACGCTGGAAGCGATGGCGCGGGCGATCTTCAAGGACTGGTTCGTCGAATTCGGCCCGATCCGCGCCAAGATGGACGGCCGCCCGCCCTACCTCGCTCCCGACCTCTGGGCGCTGTTCCCTGATCGGCTTGATGATGAAGGGAAGCCGAAGGGCTGGGCGCAAGGAAGCCTGCATCAATACGCCACGCTGAACGCGGAGACGTGGACGCAGTCCGCATATCCCGAATCCGTAGAATATGTTGATCTGTCCGGCACCAAGTGGGGATATGTCCAAGAGACCAGCGTCTTCTCCCGGCAAGAAGCTCCGAGCCGCGCCCAGCGTATCCTTCGGGCTGGTGACACGATTGTAGGGACGGTGCGGCCGGGCAATGGCTCGTTCGCCCTGATCGGGCGTGACGGCTTTACCGGCAGCACTGGCTTCGCAGCCCTTCGGCCCAAGAGCCAGTTCTGCCGTGAACTCGTTTATCTGGCCGCGACCGCAGAGGACAACATCGAGAGGCTGGCCCACTTGGCGGATGGTGGGGCCTACCCGGCCGTCAGGCCCGATGTCGTGGCAAACACAGAGGTCTGGCATGTCAATGAGGCCACGCTTCGCGCCTTCCACCATCTGACGGCCCCACTGCTTGACCAGTTCCTTCACCATCACAAGGAAAGCCGCACCCTTGCCGCGACCCGCGACCTTCTGCTCCCGAAGCTGATGTCTGGCGAGGTCCGGGTGCGGGATGCCGAAAACCTGCTGGGCGCCGTCGCCTGATGGATGACCGGGAGCTTCTCAAAGACGGCGCGGTTGGGCTGCTGACAGCCATCGCAGAGGAACACCCTCTCGGTCACCAGTCGAGCAAGGCGGCGCGCTTCGTCCTCACTTCCCGCCACGGCGTGAAGGTCGAGATCATGTTCGAGAAGAACATGACCAGCCCACCGAACCTCTGGTGCCTTGAGAAGGCGGCAGGCCCGGCGCTGATCGCCCGGCTCAAACCGAAACCGTCACCGGCCAGTAAGCTGAGGACCTCCTATGGCCCTGATGGCAAGGTCCAGTATGGCCGCCACAGCGCCCTCGAACGGATGGACCAATTGGGTGAGGACGATTTGGTGTGCTTCGCGCCCGAATCCTTCGCCGAGATCGGCGAGATCATCGACCGTCTCCGGAGCGTCGCACCCTCAGACATGGCCTGAGGCATGAAGGAGAGAAGTCCATCATGGAAAGCGAGCAATCGGGCGAAAGCGATGTCGGCGCATTCATCAGCCGCTATACGGACAAGGTGATCAGCAGATTCGCTGAACAGCGATATGATCGCCTTATCCGAAAAGCCATCCATGCGATGCAGCGTGTTCCGGCGGCCGCATTCACCGATGATCGTGAGCACCGGTCGCTATGGGACGACTACTGCCACTTGCAACAGAACGCACCGGATCGCGGCCCTTCTCGACTTGCTTGGGAAGTTACTGTTGGCACGATCTTAGATGGCATTGTTGCAGCCATACCTGTGGAAGATGCAGCACTTCTAAGCCTACCGGCACTCTGGAACCTCGATGACGACGACCTACTGAGCGAGACCGGTATCCGTATTATGCCCAATGCGATTCGAGAGGTGCTCGAAGCGAGGTTACTAGATCGAGCAAAGAGCCGGGACATATCCCGATCCACTCCTGTCCTGTTCAGGTAGCCACCATGCCAAACCTCGATGAGAGCCACGTTGAAGAAGCCGCCCTCGCATGGCTGGACGAGCTTGGCTACGCCACGGTCAACGGCCTGACCATCGGTCCGGACGCCACGGCACCGGAACGCGCCAGCTATGGCGACGTGGTGCTCATCGGCCGTCTCAACATTGCCCTCCGCAGCCTGAACCCCACCTTGCCGGAAGAGGCGCTGGCCGAGGCCCGCGCTAAGGTGCTGCGGAGCGAGACCCAGTCGCTTCTGGAAGAAAACCGCCGCCTGCACCGTTTCCTCGTGGAGGGGGTGCCCGTCGAGGTCCGGCGACCCGATGGCACGATCAGCGGCGAGCATGTCCGCCTGCTTGATCTCGATGACCCGGCGGAGAATGACTGGCTGGCGGTGAACCAGTTCACCGTGGTGGAGAACAAGGCCAACCGGCGGCCCGACGTGGTGGTCTTCATCAACGGCTTGCCGCTGGCGGTGCTGGAACTCAAGCACCCCGGCGCCCAGAACGCCACGCTGGACGGCGCCTACAACCAGCTTCAGACCTACAAGGCGCAAATCCCCTCCCTGTTCCGCACCAATGCCGCCCTGATCATCTCGGATGGCATGGCGGCGCGGATCGGCTCCCTGACGGCGGACCGGGAGCGGTTCATGCCGTGGCGCACGGTGGATGGCGATGACGTGGCGCCCAAGGGATCGCCCGAACTCAAGACCGTGCTGCACGGTGTGTTCGAGCAGCGGCGCTTTCTGGACCTGCTCCGCGACTTCATCGCCTTCGGTGAGACCGACCGGGGCGTCATCAAAATTCTGGCGGGCTACCATCAGTTCCACGCCGTGCGCCGTGCCGTGGGCTGCACCGTGGAGGCGACCCGGCCGGAAGGCAATCGCAAGGTCGGCGTCATTTGGCATACGCAGGGCTCGGGCAAGAGTTTGCTCATGGCCTTCTATGCAGGTTGTGTCATCAAGCATCCGGCCATGGAGAACCCGACCCTCGTCATTCTGACCGACCGCAACGACCTCGACGACCAGCTTTTCGGCACCTTCTCGATGTGCCGCGACCTGCTGCGTCAGACTCCGCAGCAGGCCACGGACCGCGAGCACCTGCGCCAGTTGCTGGACCGGCCCTCCGGCGGCGTCATCTTCACCACCTTGCAAAAGTTCACGCCGGAGCCGGGCTCTACCGACTACCCGTTGCTAACGAACCGGCGGAACGTCGTGGTGATGGCCGATGAGGCACATCGCAGCCAGTATGGGTTGAAGGCCAAGGTGGACAGCCGGGACGGCACCATCTCCTATGGCTTCGCCAAGTATATGCGCGATGGCGTGCCGAACGCCTCCTTCATCGGCTTCACCGGCACTCCGGTGGAAAGTGGCGATGTCAGCACCCGTGCCGTCTTCGGCGACGACATCGATGTCTATGACATCAGCCGGGCCGTTGAGGACGGCGCCACGGTGCCGATCTACTACGAGAGTCGCCTTGCCCGGATCGAGTTGGACGAGGACGAGAAGCCGAAGATTGACGCTGAGATCGCCGACCTTGTTGGGAACGAGGCCGAGAGCGAGCAGGACCGGCTCGGCCGGAAATGGGCCAGTGTCGAGGCGCTGGTCGGTGCCGAGAAGCGCATTGCCCTAATCGCCGAGGACATCGTCCAGCATTTCGAGGCACGGATCGCCGCCTTGGACGGCAAGGGCATGATCGTCTGCATGAGCCGCCGCATCTGCGTGGCGCTCTACGACGAGATCATCAAGCTGCGCCCGGACTGGCACAGCGAAGACGACGAGGCCGGGGTCATCAAGGTGGTCATGACCGGAGCCGCTTCTGATCCAGCCGAGTGGCAGCAGCATATCGGCAAGCGGCCAAAGCCCCGGCGGGAGTTGCTGGCGAAGCGAACCAAGAACCCGAAGGACCCGCTCAAGCTGGTCATCGTCCGTGACATGTGGCTGACCGGCTTCGACGCGCCATCGATGCACACGATGTATATCGACAAACCGATGCGCGGCCACGGGCTGATGCAGGCCATTGCCCGCGTGAACCGGGTGTTCAAGGACAAGCCTGCCGGGCTGGTGGTGGATTACATCGGTATCGCCCAGAACCTCAAGGAGGCGCTGAGCCAGTATTCCGCCGGGGATCAGGACCAGACCGGTATCGACGAGGCCGAGGCCATTCGGGTTCTACAGGAGAAGTATGAAATCGTCCGCGCCATGTTCCGCCCGGATATGGCGGGCGGCTTCGACTACCGGCCCGCACTTGACCCCAAAACCCCGCCACAGGACCGCTTGACCCTCTTGGCAGGGGCCATGGACTGGGTTCTGACCTTCCAGCAGGAGCAAGCGGCAAAGGAGACCTCCGACGAGGGCAAGAAGCGGGCGCATCGCCGCTACGGCGACGCCGTGGTGGCGCTCTCGAAGGCGTTCTCCTTGGCGGCCGCCAGTGACGAAGCGCAGGCCATCAGGGATGAGGTCGGCTTCTTTCAGGCTGTGCGCATCACTCTGCTGAAGGATACCTCCACCGGAGGCGGTGGTCTCCGCACAGGTGCCGACCGCGAGATGGCGATCCAGCAGATCGTCAGCCGGGCAGTGGTGACGACCGAGATCGTAGACATCATGAAGGCGGCCGGGATCGAGAGCCCGGACATTTCCATCCTGAGCGACGAGTTCTTGGATGAGGTCCGCGAAACGCCGAAAAAGAACCTAGCCATCGAGGCGTTGAAGAAGCTCATCAATGGCGACGTGCGGTCGCAGGCACAGCGGAACGTCACTCAGTCAAAGGCATTCACCGAGCGGTTGGAAGCGGCCATTGCGCGCTATCACACCAATGCCCTGACGACGGCGCAGGTGTTGGAGGAACTGATCCAGCTTGCCAAGGACATCAAGGCGGCGCGGTCACGCGGAGAGGATGTCGGCTTGAGCGATGAGGAGATCGCCTTCTACGACGCACTGGCCGAGAACGAGAGCGCCCGAACCGCCATGGGCGAACCAGCCCTTCGAGTAATCGCTTTAGAATTGGTTAAGAATATCCGTAGCAACATCACGGTGGACTGGATGCACCGTGAAACAGCCCGTGCCCGCATCCGCGTCCTCGTGAAACGCATTTTGCGCCGGTATGGCTATCCGCCCGATCTTCAGGACTCGGCGGTGCAGACCGTGCTGCAACAGGCGGAGGCGCTGTCTGCGGCATGGGCTATGTAAATCATTGAGCTTCAGGCTGGGCAGACGAATAGCTAAGCGAAGCTAAGATGACGAACGAGACAGATGATTTGCGATCAGGTGATATCCTGCCCGTCCTAAGGCGGGCCAGCCATGAGGACCTGAAGCGCATCGTGGAGGCGCTGGACAGGTCTTGGGATGTGCGGATCAAAGCAGACGAGCGGTATCAGGCTTCGCAGCACGATCTTACCACCATACCCGAAGTGATTGCTGATTATGTCACCCGTGCCGGCGGGAACGCTATCTGCAACTGGTGGCGCGGCAGCGGACCGATCTACGGGGAAGTGCTGCGGGATGTCTGTGGCGTCATGAGGGTGAAAGTGCCCAAGGACATGGGTGCCTTCGAAATGGAAGAGACGCTCCTGCGCGAGGTCATGGAGCGCGTATGGGAAGGCATGACGCCAGACGAGCGTGCAGAGTTCGTGCGCGACGCCAAGGCGCAGATGAATGCCACAGGAACCGAGTTTGAGGATGCGTCCAGCAGCAAGCTCTGGCTCCTCTCCTTCTCAGCCCTTGCTGGGCAAATTGGTCTCGGGATGGCAGGCTTCATCGTTTACCGGGTCGCCCTGCAAGTTGCGAACATGGCCGCCAAGCAAGTGATCGGTAAGGGTCTGGCCTTTGCCGCCAATGCGGCGTTGATGCGTGGTATTGCGGTTGTTATCGGGCCGATTGGCTGGGGCGTAACGGCAGTTTGGACGGCCGTAGACGCCGTAGGACCGAGCTACCGGGGCCTTGCTCCGGCTGTGTTCCATATTGCTGCTCTGCGGCAACGCTTTCTATGGCAGGACGACGAAGAGTCGGTGCCAGCATGAGTGGAATTCCTTCTGGTATTTCGGTGCTCTGCCATATTCCTCAGCACCTTGTTGAGGGATTTATCTCGGGTGAGTTCCGGCTCGACGGCGGTGTCATGCGACGAGCCGCTGGCGCCGGTCAGGGCCAGATCGTTGGCATCCTAATCGAAGGCAAAGACCTTGTTCGGCAGGTCCAACAGGGTCTTCCTATCGATACTCAGGCTCTTCAAGCTGCTATTGGTAACGCCCAGATGGCATCGCAACTTTCGCTCGGCATTGGGGTGTTAAATCTTGGCGTGCAGGTGGCTGGATTTGCCATGGTGCTGCATCGTTTAGACCGGATCGCCGGTCAGATTAAAGCTGTTAGAGGCGAGCTTCAGGCTATTGGTCAGAACGTCGAATGGTTAGCGATAGAGCAGATGGCAAGTCTCCGTGCCGATGCTGCGAACGCTATAGCAACGGCAGAACGAGCCGAGCGTCAGGGTGACCGGAACCTACTCAACCACGCAAAAACCTTGGGTGATCAAGTGCGCCGTCACCTACTCAACCTCTGTGATCAGATGCTGGTGACGGGGCGAGCCATTCCGCAGCGCAGCCTCTTCGAGGAGTTGATGAAGATGGGTGTATTGGTGGCCTACGCTGAATCCCGCTGCGACGAAGCGGTGGAAGGCTCCAAGCAAGCTGCGCTCGATCTCACGGCGTCAGTCACCCAGTTCCGCAAACTTTCCGACAGCTTCCGAAGTAGGATAAGCAGCTTCGAGAGCAATCCATTCGAACTCATTCGGATTGGCAATGTCGGCCGTGCTGAGGTCAAGAAGCTGGCGCGCCGAGTGGATGATCTCGTCAGCCGGTTAGAGAGCTACGTGCCGCAGCTTGAACTGCAACATGCCCTTGGCCTCGATGCGGCAGAATGGCGGGCGCTAACAGCACCAGAAGCTGGCAGCTATATTACCTGCATTACCACAGACACCGAGGAGCACGGCGACCTGCTTGAGCGCGCTACGGCACATCGCCATAGCGCCCGTGTTCAAGCAATGTCGAGCAGCACCGGGTGACGGATCGGCGGCGTGATGACGAACGGGTTCGCCAGCGTCAGGTGGAGTGCGCCGAAGGTGGGGCTGTCAGCGAGATCAAGAATCAAGCGGCCGACCAAGGCACGCTGCGACTGTGGAACCACCATACGCAGGCAGCGGGCAGTGTCACGTAGATCGCGAATAGGAAAAATCGTGACCTGTTTGCTGTGCTTACAATATTGCACATCCTCGGGATGAGAAAGAAACATCTTCAGCAGCGTTGCCTGAGTCGAGGTTACTGATTGCACTTCGATCATCCAGTCGTCTTGCTCGATGATGAGATAGTCTGCCTCCACTGCGCAGACAGCATCCATCACCGCCGCGTAGTCCCGAACTCGGTAATGTAGCGCCACCCGCTGCCATGTGTGGCCCCAAGAGCGCCGTTGCAGCGCGGAGGCGATGTGGACGGCGGTCATGACTTACACGCCGGGCGTGGCAGTTGCACCATCGATGATGGTGGGGCGGCCGGTTGCGGCGGAGCCGGGTTGCCCAGCGGGCGTGGCGCGCGCGGTGGTTTTGATGGCGGTATTACCGCCCGCAGAAGCTCGACATAGCGCATGGCTGATCTCCGAAGCAGCGAAAGGCTGCTTGGCTATTTAGATCAGCCGAAATGCTCGATGCTGAAGGGGACTACAGCCCGACGCGCCCCGAGGCATTGCCGAGGAACAACTCGCCGTCGCGCAGATACGTGCGGAGCACCGGCAGCGAGCGGTGCCGCGTGATGCGCATGATCAGCCGCTCCTCGATGCCGTGCTGGGCGGCCGAGGTCGCCAGCCCGGAGCGCAGCGAATGGCCGGAGTGAGGGTGGGATCGAGCCCGGCCAGTAAAGCCCGCTTTTCAGCATCAGCGCCACGGACCGGTCGCTCAGCACGGTGCCAAGATTGCTGTGTCGGTCGATCTTGCGAAGCAGCCACACTTTTATAATCGCTGGCCGCTGCCAGCCATGTCCAGAGTGCCATCACCGGGCGGGTGGGCGAGCCGGTGCGCACGACATCAAGAGTCTCGCCCGCGCCGTCCTAATCGGTTTTGCTGCGGCGGATACGCAGCCGCAGACCTTCTGCTCACTGAGATCAACGCCCTGCACTAAATTGCCACAGTAGGCTTCTTCAAAGCGACTGGAACGGGATGGACGAAGCATCCACTGCGACTTGTTCGGCTGAATAGCCGCAGGCGCGGAGCATATTCCGAACACTTTCCACCGATACGTGACGGTGCGGCGAAGGTCCAACCCGTATGTGGGAGATCGGCAGTAGTGGGCCGTCAGGATTACTCTGAGCGGGAAAGCGGAGTGGGAAATGCCGAGCCATCATGGATCGCCGTTGGCGGAAGACCAACTTTTTATAATCCTGCTCTGTCAGCCGATGCATGAAACGCCATTCGGACTCACCAATGAAGGCAGGATGCTTAATCGCAGGACCAAGCCAAGTGATGATGTCAGACCATGTTGGAAGGAATCCTTGTGCCCATGCTCCATCCGGAAGATGTCGCCGCGCCTCTAAACCCATCATGAAATTGCTCACTGTGGAAGCCGCCATTCGCTCGGCTAAAGCATGGTGCGATGCTGCGTCGTAATTGACACGAAAGATGCTTCGACGATGCTCCTCGTGGACACCAAACATGAGCCAATCAGTGTTGAAGCCAATAGCATAACCGCCCTCTCCACCGGCATAGCCACGCCATTGCGAGAGGTCGTCATCCTTCTCCGTTAGGCAAGCAACGAAAACATTACTACCGAGAGCACTGCCCGAGGAATCGCCGGAGAGAACGAACTGCAAGAACTGAGCTTCCGTTGAACTGTCCGCTGCGTTCCTTTCCTGTCTCCTAAGAGCATCGAATAGAAGGCTGGACGCATAGTTCATCTCCCCAGCGTCGTTCAGGCAAGAGACGTGGGTTGACCAGAGGCTTCCGCTGTTGAGCATTCCGATCAGACCATCTCCACTGGTGTAATGCCATAAAACGGATGGAGGTCGTGGAAGAAATGAACGTGTCTCGGCCAATACCTGCCGCCAGTAGCTACTCTTTTCAACTTCGGTAGGAAGATGCTCTGGGCGGCTTTCCAGCTTGACGATCTGAGGTTCAGTCACGAGTCATGTCCTTGTGGTAAGCCCTTGCGGCCTTTGATCTACAGTCCGACACGCCCGGAGGCGTTGCCAATGAACATCTCGCCGTCGCGCAGATAGGTGCGCAGCACCGGCAGCGAGCGGTGCCGCGTGGTGCGCATGATCAGCCGCTCCTCGACGCCGTGCTGGGCGGCGCTGGTCGCCAGCCCGGCGCGCGCGAGTGCCCCGAGAAGACCCCCGCCTCAAGCCCGGCCAGCCCCGCGCGTTTCTTGACGATCTGCGCCACGGACTGGTCGCTCAGCGCGGTGCCGCAATTGCCGTGCCGGTCGATGCGGCGGAACAGCTTTCCTTCGGCAATCTGCGCCGCCTCCCGCCACGCGCGCAGCGCGGCCACTGGGCAGGTGGGTGAGCCGGTGCGCACCACGCCGAGGGGTTCGCCCGCACCCTCCGGATCGGTCTTCGAGCGCCGGATCGTCAGGCGCAGGCCCTCGGACACGTCGGTTAGGTCGTCCACGGTCAGCGCCACCAGTTCGCTGCGCCGCAGGGCGGCGGCGAAGCCGAGCAGCAGCAGCGCCCGGTCGCGCGTTCCGGCCAGCCCGGTGTCACAGGTGCCGAGCATGGCGCGCAGCAAGGGCGTGGTGGCGGCGGCGACGCGACGCGGCGCGGTGCCCTTGCTACGGCGGATGCCGCGTAGGACATTATGAATCGCCGGGTGGCGGGTATCAAGCCGGTGGCCGTGCAGCCGGTGCAGCGTCGAGATTGCGGCAAGACGGCGTCCGAGGTGGCAACCGCCAGCCGTCCGGCCAGATGCGTCAGGTAGAGGCCCACGGTCTGCGGCAGCGCGGGCAGCGGCACCGCGCCGTGCGCGGCGCACCACGTGGTGAAGTCGTGCCAGTCAGTGGCATAGGCGCGCTGCGTGCTGGCGCCGTGGTGGCGCGAGCAAAGTCCGCCGCCCGCTGCGCGAGGTCGGCCAGCGCGGCCGGGAGCGGCGCGGCGGCGGGCGGCGCCGGGATCATGCGGCGTCGTCGTCCGGCAGCAGCAGGTGCGAGGCGGTGGTGAAGATCGACGGTTGCGGCACGCTGAACGCCTTACCGGTGACGGCTCCCAACAGGCCCTTCACCCGCTTGCCCAGCAGCGGGTTGATGCGGTCCTTCACTTTCACCCCCTTCGCATAAGGCTCGGCGGCGATCAGCTTCGCGTAATCGGCCGCCCACGCGGCATCCTCGGTCATCAGCCGCCGCGCCGTCTCGGCGATGATGTCGCTGCGCCAGCCCTCGGTGCGGATGATCTCCGCCGCCTTGCTGCCGAAGCGGCTGATCACCGCCTCGCGCAGCAGCAGCCACGCGCGCAAGTCCTCGGGCAGCAGCCCCTCTTTGTCGAGCGCCTCGATGATCCACCAGACGATCTGCTCGTTCGGTTCGCGGCCACTGCGGGCGGCGGACTGGCCGAGTGCCTTGGCGATGGCGACATCGAGGCGCAGGGCAATAACGCTGTCGGGGGTAGGGGTCATGGTGGCTCCGGAGGGCGGGAGGCCCGGCGATGTAAACACCACCGAACTATGGTGATGTGAACATCGCCTGCAATAGGTGGTGTAAACATCACCCGGAAAATCCTGATTAGCGGAAAGCTTCGATTCTCACTAGTCAGAAAGACACTCAATCACCGGATTCCTTTTTGTAAAATGAGTTATTGAAGTCATTGCACTCAACGTGCATGATGAGTGGACCAGTTCAGAAAGAGAGAGAGCCATGCTCACCTTCGTCACCACCAAGGAAGCCGCTGTGGAAAACATCCACCGCTACAATGCGGTGCTGGCAGAAGCGTCCAAACTGCCGCCGGATATTCGCAAGGACATGCTTGGCACCTACACCCGCGCGCGGGCTTGGTATGCCGTCCGGCACGGACAGGGCTTTCTGTTCGGCCCATCAAAGTTCATCGGCTACGCCGACATCACCCCGGCGGCCTACCATGAGCAGCGCAAAACCAATCTTGACGGCCGGATGACCGAGAGCGTGCTGGCCGCGTGGGCCACCGAAGTTGGTGTCGAACATCCTGCTTTCATCGCTTTTCGGGAGTTCTGCGCTCGGGCCAACACGAAGCCGAATACGCTGGCGCGCGTCTCGGTCATTGAGGTTGAGGAAGCGACGCAGGGCGACCGCGAAGCGAAGCTGGTCGAACTGGTCTGCGAGATCGTGCCACTGCTTTCCGAGCGTCACCGCGACGCGCTCCGTCGTCGTATTGCCGCCATGGCCTGAAGACACTCGGTCTCGAAGCCAGCGCCGACATGGTGCGTGCGCTCCACAGGTCCAGAAGCCACCTTCCATCAATTTCCGAATGGTCGCCGTGAGGCAATCCCAGAGACCTCTTGCGGAGGCCGGAAACGCCGATGATCGATACGCTGCCATTGGAGAGAATCGATGAAGCCAGAGTATCAGATCGTCGTCACGACCGCTGATGGACCCCGCTGCCTGATGCGTCTAGTCGAACATCCAGATAGTGGTGTGTATGTCTTCCTTAGGCATGGCGAGCGCGCTTTCAATTCGCTAGACCAGCCAATTGAGGAGCATCTTCCGGTTTCCTTCTCCAAGATATCGTTTCACCGTTCAAGGAACGGCGTCGATAGCACATATAAGCGTGAGCTAAGGTTTCCTGAGAAGGCCAAAGAGGCTCGCTATCATCTAACTGAGAACGTCATTCAGACCGAGGGATACGTCCCATTCTTCGGCTATCTTGCACCCGAGATGAGCGACCCCCGATACAAGGTTACAAATCCCGGTCTGAGAGCGATATCATTGGGCTCATTCGACGAGCGATACTTCACTCTATTCTATGCTCTGGCGACAACAAAACCATCAGGTCGCATCTCATCGCGCACGGCCGATTGCTTCAACATTCGCACAATTCCGATGGAATCTTGCGATGTCGTTTTAGTTTGGTCGTTCTTGTTTGCTCGTGCCGTGAATTTGGGAATTTCCTCTGTAGCACAAAACATGGCGCCAATCTTGACGAACGCTGACGGCTCAACAGACTTCGAAGGACCCAGCCCTCGCCCGAACATTCAAACATCGATGCCATTTGAAAGCCTGCTCAACGTCTTTACGGAGATGGCTACTGAATCTCAGTGGAGGCTGCTTGAGTATGCGGTGAGGGACCCACGTGATCCGGTGCCTCTCACAAAGGATCAGAAGTCTCTCGCACTCTGTAGACAATTCGTCCCACGTGCAAACCTCAATGACACTTTCTTCAAAGGCAGACTCAGGGTTGCGCGAGAGGCTGCACCTGATGTCTGACGAGAGGCCGAGCCAGCGGGCTCCATGATAGATCGGTGGTCTGCACAGGCTGTGCGATGCGTCCTCCGGACAGTCGCTGCATGAACTGATCCACGCTGCGGCTGCCGGGTAACCTGTATCACCCGGTGGCGGCCTCGGCGGCGGCGGAGGTTTCGGTGAACACCCACATCATGCGCCTGCTCGAACGCAGTGAATGGCCGGTGGATGGCTGATAAGTAGGGAGAGTGCTCTGGACGGCTGATCAGCCAGATCATGCCGCCATTCTTCCGGACGGCGCCGCAATACGCTCTGCATCCCCGTCAGGACCTGACGGCTTTCTGGGAGCATCGGACATGGATGTGCAACCTGCACTCACCGACTTTGACGGGCAGATCAGTTGGGTCAACGGTCGGCGCCACGCTGCGGGGCTGCCGCCGCTGGATCGCGAGCAGGCGATCCTTGAGATCATCCGCTGCTGGAACATGATGCTGGGTGACGCTAAGGCGCGACTTCAGACGAAGGCCCGGCGCGATCTCGGCCGCGATCTTGCCAACAACAGCTTCACCCACCTCGTGCTGGCTCTGGACATCGAGTCGAGCTTCCGCGCTGCCGTGGAAGCGATGGTATGGCAGTCCTCGGATCGCGCATGTGGAGATTTACGATAGGAGGCGCCGGAACATCGCCTCTGGCAAATCACCAGTCATTCGGAAACATCACTGGCAGGAGGAGACGTATTCTTGTTCTTAGCCTTCCTCGGCCTTGGCTTCTTAGCCACAGAGGGACCAAGATTCCTCATCTCGAAATTCATCCGACCTCGCTTCTGTGGGCGGACAAAAGCTTGGTCGAGGAAATGCTCCAAGACATCCATGAGGTGGTTTAACTGCCGTTCTGTTGGCCGAAATCCGCGATGGGCCGCCGCGCTTCCTGCATCGACAAGGACAGTGATAGCATCGCGATCTTCTTCCTCCACGAACTGCCGTGCAACCAGAATGGCGATCTTCTCGGCGAACGGAAGGTGTGTGGCAACATCCAACTGTTCAGATGCGATGTCGAAGACAGTTCTGATTCCGATCCCGGACAGCATGTGCAGATTCGCATCGATGGCGGCGTAAAGCTCCGTTAGCGACATGTCCAAGGGACCCATGGCGCTAATGTATTTGCCAGTCTCCTTGAACCATTCTGGGCGTGGCCTGTGCGCCAGCGCCGGGTAGTAGGTCTCGCGTTCTACCGGAGTGAAGTAGGCTTCTCCTTGGTCATCAAAGTCCGGCTCCGTATCCTCAGAATGCGTATCGACCTTCTGGAAGAAGGTGCTGTCGCATCCACGGCATCGGAGCACATAGTATTCCGTTGCCCACCATGTGTGCTCGTCAGAGCCATCGACTTTGTGGTAACCAAGAACGTCACAGTTTCGGATACCACCGCAGTCTGCGCAGGTGGCGCGACGCCTTTCAGGGAGCCCACTGATTTTGTCGGACACGCTTGGGACCCTCGACTACATCTCCATTCAAAAGCGATTTAAAAAGACGGTCAATAGACCGGTGTAAGACGCTAGTCCTGCGGCTCTGGTCCCCGTCATCTGTCGCTGAGCGAGATGGAGACTGGATGGACGGCGATAACATCGGAACTTTGAGCAGTCGGACTTTATCCGTGGCCGGAACCGAAAAGGAGCGGTGGCCGAAGGTCAGGCATTTCGCTCGGCGGTGATGTCGATGATGTCGTGGTGGAAGGGAAACTCCTCTAAGCAGCCTCCGGTCACGATCTGCCGGTGAATGCTGGTGTCCTCACCATGGATGCCGAGGCACAAGTAGTAGTTCTGGCCGTTGCGCTTGGCGAAGATGAGCCATTCGCCCGTGAGGGCACATCGCTGCTGGCGGCCCTCAAAGAGTTGTTCGTGCGCGGGCAGCGGCACCGCGCCGTGCGCGGCGCACCACGTGGTGAAGTCCTGCCAGTCTTTGGCATAGGCGCGCTGCGTGCTGGCCCTCGTGGTGGCGCGGGCGAAGTCTGCCGCCCGCTGCGCGAGATCGCCGAGCGCCTACAGCGGCAAACTAGACGACGGTGCCCACTCCGGGATCATGCGGCGTCGTTGTCCGGCGGTAGCAGGTGCGAGGCGCTGGTGAAGATCGCGGGCTGTTTGACGGCAAACGGCTTGCCGGTGACTGCACCGAGCAGCGCCTTCACCCGACGCCCCAGCAACGGGTTGATCCGCTCCTTGATCTTGACCTTTTTCGTGTAGGGCGCGCAGCCGATCAGGCTCTCGTAATCCGCCCCCCATGCCTGATCCTCGGCCATCAGGCGCCGGGCGGTTTCGGCGATGATGTCGTTGCGCCAGCCCTCGGTGCGGATGATCTCCACCGCCTTGTTGCCGAAGCGGCTGATCACCGCCTCACGCCACAGCAGCCACGCGCGCAGGTCCTCGGGCAGCAGGTCCGCCTTGTCGAGCGCCTCGATGAGCCACCAGACGATCTGCTCGTTCGACTCGCGGCCGCTGCGGGCGGCAGCCCGGTCGAGCGCAGTGGCGATGGCGGCATCGAGGCTCAGGGACAGGATACGGTCGGGGGGACGGGGTCATGGCAGGGCTCGGCAGATGAGTCAGCATTCCGGTGTGTAGACCCAACTAACTTTAGGTCGCCTTTCGACATTTAATGGCTTGTCGTTAGATTGTCTTTGGGTCATCTATAGGATGACTTTAGGGGGTGATGAGATGGACGTAGACTTCAGGTTGAGCGGCAATGCCATGGACATCGCTAAGGCATTGACCTTGCTGGTCGGTGTGCAGGGCGTGACCCTGCAAGTGCGGGAGAACGCGGAAGGGAGCCTTGCCTCGGTGATCGGCGCCATCTCTGGCAGAGCGGAAATCGAGGATGATCCCGCCGAGACGCCTGCCACCCCCGGTCGGGTCTTTATGGACCTGCCCACCATGCGGCGGATGCTGCTCGGCTCGCCATTAAACGAGACGCAGGTGAACCTGCTGAACATCCTCTATAGGCAGACCGGATGGATGTCCTCTCCCACCCTTCAGGAGAAGCTGAACCTGCCCATGAAGTCCTTTCGCGGGTTGATGGGCGGCTTTGGGCTGCGAGTCACGGGCAACAAATTCGCCGTTGGCGAAACGGCGCCGATTTTCTTCGACGTGATGAAGCGACAGGGCTTGACGTATTACCGCCTGCCGGGCCGCGCCAAGCAGGCGATGCGTCTCGCCGGATTGGTGCAATGACGCCTACTGAGTTTGCTAACAGTGTCAGTGGCGCCACGCGCAATGTATGGAAGGTGCTCGACCTCAAACGACCAGAAGATAGGGACTTCATCCCTGCTGAGATGCTGCGCAAGGAACGGGAGGCAGAGGACGCCAAGCGTGCCAAGCTGACAGGCATCACACTGGCTTCGCTGGGCCTCGCGAAACACTCTGCCGAGGACTGATCTTTGTAATCGACAGCCGGTGTTCTCCGGCTGTCGCCTTGTGCGGCGCAGACCCAGAATGCAGCGAGCTTTAATATGTCCGAGCCTTTCACCCGTCATGCCGCTCAACGCGCACAACAACGGTGTGTGCCGCCGCTCATCATTGATCGGCTGCACATCTACGGCCGACGCACTTCGGTAGGAGGTAGAGCCGAGCGCCTTATCGAAGAAAAGGCGTCGCGCCGCGCCCTGCATCGTGATGTAGGCAGTTGGACACATGAATGTATCGAGTCCAAGCTCAATGCCTATGCCGTCCTGTCCTCGACAGGGAGCGTCATTACGACCGGCTTCTGCACCAAACGTATCAAGAGGGTGTAGTTCAATCAATGCAGCACCAAACTTGGATTTTCCAAGCCAACCCAAAGATGTTCGAGATCGAGAAGTTCCTTGAAACCTCTCCGACTGACTTCTTGTGGCTGGTGACCAGCAGCGGCGAGGCAATGTCAATTGGCGACCGAGTCTTCCTTTGGAGGGCAGTCGGAGATGGATCGCCCAGAGATAGCGGCATTGTGGCGGAAGCTGCGATTTTGGAGAAACCGTCGATCCAGCCAGATGATGCTGCCTCGCGACCCTTCTGGCGCTCATCTCCTTTCTCGGGAGATGCCGCGCAGTCCGCAAATCGCGTTCGGCTGAAGCTGCGCCGGGTAGCGGGTCAACGTGAGATCATACGGCGGGACTGGCTCAAGGAAGACCCAATCCTGCGCGATCTAACTATCATGAAGCGTCCAGCGGGCACGAACTTTGCGGTTCCTTCGAGGCAAGCCGAACGGATTCAAGCTCTTTGGACGATGTCTGGCGTAGATTGGACCTACGCAGAGTCTGTAGCAGGACTGTGGGCTTATCATCGCACCTATGGCGGGATAGTCTCGCAGTCTGCTGGATCGCCGGTGTCCGAAACCGCCCTACTGACCGGTCGTGCAGTTAGCGGCGTCTACAACAAAGTCATGAACTTCCGCAGCCTTGATCCGCGCGATAGTCGAAGCGGGTTCTCAGGAGGCAGCAAGATCGATCAGGCCGTCTGGTTCCGGTTCTATGATGCTGCCGAGCAAGCTGTTCGATCTGCTGAACTCGAAAACGAGTTCCGGAGGCTATGGGAACCGGTGACGCCGACCTCGGTGCTGGGCAGCGATACTGCATCCGCCGAGCAGCATGAACAACAAGTCAGCAGCCTTGCTGCCTTGCCATTGAAGGTTCTTATGGCTCGCTATGAAAGGACACGCGGTGTAGCCAACCCACTGCCGAAGAGTAGCGTCACATCAGGACGACGGTTTGAGCGAGACCCTCTGCTTTCAGCCATTGCGAAAGTCCGAGCCAGCTTTCGCTGCGAGGTGGTCGGCTGCGTTCATCCGACATTCGTCAGCAAGGACGGGCAGCCATATGTGGAAGTGCATCATATTATGCCACTTTCACAAGGTGGTCCTGATGTGCTGAACAACCTCGCTTGTGTCTGCCCGGCGCACCATCGCGAGGTGCATGTCGGAAGGGCAAGCGAGAGGATCACGAATGGATTGTTGGCTCTTCGCGCATCAGCAGATGGGCTTTGAGTGACAGGCCGGATTGTCCATCCTGCTGATACTCAGGATCGGTCTTTGAGGAATTTTGAGGACCCGGATTAGCTATGGTCAAGCTGCCCTCGCTAACGGACTTTCCTAAGCAAGTTGACTGGTTGAATGCGCAGCGATGCGCTGCGAACCTGCCGCTGCTGGACCGTCAGCAGGCGACTCGTGACATCATTCGCCTCTGGAACACCATGCTGGCTGACGCAAAGGCACGCCTTCAGGAAAAGGCCCGGCATGATTTGGGCCGTGATCTCGCCGGGAACAGCCTGACGCATCTCACGCTGGTTCTGGACATCGAGCAGAGTTTTCGGAACGCCGTGGCAGCGATGGTGCGGCGGCCTTAAAGCCGTTTCATCCAGAGGTGGACGGCACGGTGAAAACGGCCACAGCCTTGCGCGCTCGGTCTCGCTACGCGGCAGTAGCAATTGCTAAGATCAGGTCATGAAGACTCCTGCCTTTCTTCTCAGGAGACTATCTCAGCGCCCTCAGCTGCGAATTCACTGGCGGCGTCACCATCGCTCCGTGAAGTAGGCGCAGAAGGCTGAGGTCTTTCGGGCGAACGTGCAGCACTATCATCATGCGGAGCAGGAGCTTGCCGAGTGGGAGCAGGGGCTGGATGACGCTGCCCTCGTGAAGCGCGCACGCAAGATGGACATCCTTCTTTCTGATTTCCCGGCACCTCCACAGGAGGACGACCGCGATAACGGTCACTGCCGGATCGGAACTTCGGCGACATGCTGCTGCGATATCCAACCCAGCAGGCTCCACGTCGGCCAGAGGATCAAGAAACGTTCGGACAACTCTGAAATGTCTCCACCGTTTCGCGCCAAGTCATGGATGCCTTGCCATCCACCCAAGTGGTATACTCCCGTTCCTCAACGTTGAAGATGCCTGTGTTTGGAACCCCGAGATCGCTGAAGCCACATTGGACTGCGAACTTTCCAATCGTATAGCTGCTGGTAACGTAGTAGGTGGTTCCCGTGGGGGGTCCCATTGTTGCGCCATCCCATGTCGGAAGATCAGGTGCAGCAGGCTGCGCTATATTGTCATCGGTCAGGATGAACATTCTCGACCGTGTGGCTGCATCAGCCATCACCGTGCCCGGAGGATACAGCGGGTTCTCGGTTGATGTGATCAACGGCGGAGCATTGTCGCAGTTTGGCAAGCCCGGTAGAACGACCGTTGATGCATGACCCTGAGAAACATCGTGGGCAACAAGCTCTCCTTCGATCTCGAATGTTCTTTCGGTCTCGCTTAGTAGTTGAGATGCGCGCATCAGCCCACTAATGTTCGGCTTCAAATTGCCGTCCACCGTCACCTTCGCCTTAAATGGAACTGAGATGCCGAATTGATATGCAATGAGTTCTACATATCCGCGCTCCTTCTTAGTGAGATTCAGATTAGCTCCGAAAGACCGGCTTTCCTGCTTTGATGAAGTTTCCTGCTCTGTAGTGCTTATAGAAGTAGAAGTGTTGAAGTCTACGCCGAATGACAGGGACGAGTTCGGTCCCGGCGCCGGAGCGCCGAAGCTAAGTGGGATATTGAGATTAACACGGTGGTTCTGCGTCGTCGTGACGCCTTTACTCTTGGAGACCGTAAACCCTTTGCTTGCAGAGACCGACAAGCTGATCGGCACGGATAGAGTGCCCTCGGAGCAATGTGTATAGAGAACTCTCTGGATAACTAGCTTCTCCGGCAAGGAAGTCATCTTCTCTTTGCGCCACTCGACTTCATGAGCAACCACCACTTCGCTATCAATGACCTCGGCTGGTGCGGCAGCCGTCTGCCTTCTGATGACTTTGGCGCGCCGTCTGACTCGATGAAGAGTCCCACGTGTGACGGCTGGTCTGTCTGGAAGTTCCTCCCAGACATCCTCCCAGACCTCAACATCGACTTCGTAGTTGATGGGCGGCTTCTGCGCGAGCAACTGGTTTATCGAGACCGCTGCGTTTACCTCAGTCATAGTAGTATTCTTTCGATAATGCAATGAAAGGGGCAAGCCTATGTCGATTCCTGTCAACAGCCATCAACAAAAAGTCGTTATAGCCTGACTCCGGGAACTGTGATCTGAGAGCCGGAATAGGCAACAGACGCTCCTCGGGACCCTCAGTAGGGGTGCTCTCGCACCTCCAATCAAGCTTGAAGATTATCAGCCGCACGACGCTGATCCTGTGGTTCCGGTGCAAGACCGCTGTGAAACGAAGTGGCGCAGAGCGGCTCGCAATCTGCACACAGCAAAGGCCGTGTCCCCGCGTGCTCCCCGCACCTCTCGACGTGGTTCAACCAATACTGCTATTTACGGACACCATCACCGGGCTTCTTCGCCACATGCGGCGCCATCTTCTTCATCTCGGCGTCCATCTTCTTCTTGCGGTGGGGCGCAATGATGGAGTCGTAGATGAAAGCCTCAAGGACGTTCATCAGGTTGCGGAGATCATCAGAGTTCGGTTTGAAGCCGCGATGCGTGGAGGCGTTGCCCGCGTTCACTAGCGTGTCGATGCGTTCTCGATCAGCCGGGGTGATGTGACCATCCTTCTCCAACGCGGCGATCTTCTCGACGAACCGCACATCAGCATCCACGCCGAGAGTTTGTGCGGCGATGTCGAAACACATTCGCATGGCAATGCCGGTCAGTATCCTGAGATCGGCTTCATACGCGCTGTATAGCTCAAGGAGAGCGTTCTCAAGATCATCCATCTGTAGCTCGAAGGCGAATGCGCAGAACCATTCTGGCTTACGACGCTTGGCAACGGCGGGGAAGCTTGTCTCGCGCTTGATCAGATGTTCATGTTCTTCGCCATCGAAATGCTCGGTGTCGAACAACTCGCTGTTCGATTCTTTCAGCAAGAAGCTCTGGGTAAGGCAGCCACGACATTGCATGATGAAGCGGTCCTCTTGAAACCAGACTTCGCTATCATCTTCCTCGGCTCGCTGGCTCGACTGACCGAGGATGTAACTCCACCGGGGCCCGCCGCAGTATGAACAGTAGGCCATTCGCGTCGGATGCTGATGCTCGTCAGTCATGTGCTACTCTGGGCAACGGTGGCGCCATTTTCCGAGCGACCTTGAGCAAGGTCAACAAGGCGAAACGGCGTTGCATACCAAGCCTCCGATGAGGGCGCCGGACTTCTTCCGGCCTGCTCTTCTGCATCGACATCTTGGATGTTCATGAACGGGTGGTAGGGCGCGTTTCCTACGGTCCGGTGCTATGCGCGGGAGCATAGCGGAGTCTGATGGCTTCCCGGCGTTTTCCGGGTCTCCGGGTGCTGGCCCGCTGTCGCCGTGCGGGTTCGACCGCCTGATGATCTATGTGGGATTGGAGGAGATGCTGTCCGTGAGTGAGACCATCCCGTTCGAGGGTGCGGTCTGGATCATTCAGGATAAGGCCGCCGTGGCCTCTATCCAGTGCGCGACCTTGTCCGGGCTGTCCGCTGATAAAGCAATGCGGCGCCTATGGCGCTGATGTTCAGTGTGGAAGCTGAGGCGGAATGATTGTGCTCGGCGATGCAACTGCTCACGCGCACCAAGTGCTTCGAGAAGGACTCGAAGAACAAACAAAATAGAATTGAACGAGGGATGTTTCCGCTTTAGTGGTGTGCAGCGCACTGCCTCACGTGGTGCAGTCCATTAACTGAAATCGAAATCGACGTGCGCGAGCCATGAAAGATGCCGTGCGCGCAGGAGCAAGTTTGTGAGTAATTTGGCTGCACTCTACGCGCGTGCCGTCCGCACACTGGGCACCACGGTGCAGATGGACAACTGGGCGTTCCACCAGATCGCCTGCACCATCATGCGGGATGGTGAGGCGCTTCCTCTCCCGGCACCGGATCAGAAGAAGACGCTGTCTGATGGCTGATATGATCGATCTCGCACCTTATCTCCACCGGCGCCGCGTCAGGGCGGCAGGTGAGCGCGTGAGCAGCGCCATGGTCGCCCTCTTTCCGTCTGCCGGTCCCGAGGTGCATCAGTTCCTTCGACACTGCCTCGACGCTTACGCCGACAGCGCGACCCTCGTGGAGATCATTCGGGCAGACGATCTGGCGGCGCTGCACATGATGCGACCCGTCGTGGCGGCCGTTCCCAACGGCTGTTAAGCGGTGGGACGCCGATCCCGTTCCGGTGCGATCCTCCGGGGATGACGGTAGGGAGCGACTCACGTGCCCGCCCGTGGTGGTATCCACGCCTTCGGGTGCTGGCCCGCCGTTGCCGGACGGGCTCGCCTGTCCGATGACTTATCCTTCCGAGGTGATCGGGAGGAGGTTGGCGCTGATGTGCGGGTGCCGAGGATTGAGGACGGCGGCGCTAATGGCGCCCTGCTCTGTTGAGCAACGTGTTCGTGTAGTGTCTTAAAGCATCCTTCGCTGCCATGTGGATAGTAGTTCAGCTAAGGCTGAGGCAGGCTTGATCATCAACCACAAGGTATTGCTGTGCGCGCCCGTCTCCTCGCTTCTGCTATTTTCCTGATACCAATGGCTGCAAAGGCGAAGGTCGAAATCCTATCGCAAACGGGAGATTGGGCCGTTGTTGCCGACGAGGAGAAGGGTCATTGCGCGATGTCTAGCGTCGGCGACCGCAGTCTGATGATACGCAAGACGGAAGGTGAGCAGGCATACGCCTTCATTGTCACCAATCCGAAATGGCGGCTGCCTGAAGGCCAGAAGGTGGCGGTGGGCTTGGAGGTTGGCGAGTGGAAGTTTGAGTCGAAGTCGACGGCTGGAAGTCGAACAGCGGTCATCAGCTATACGCCACAGGCGGATTCGATGTTCATCATCGCCATGATTGCCAAGGAGTCGAACCTCACGCTTCGCTTTCCAGAAGGCACCGAACCGCCTTGGACCATTTCGCTGCGAGGGAGCAGTGTAGCCGCCACAAAGTTCTACGAATGCATACAGCCGCCCCAGCCATATGGACGGTCTAGATGACCACTGATTCAACCCCGTTTGAGGAAGCCGCCCGCATCGTGGAAGCCATGTCGGGCGGCATGTCGGAGACCGCGTCTGTGGAGATGGCCGGGATCGCGAAGGCAGTGCGCGAAAGCGAGCGGCTCGGCGGGACGTGGGACGACGCCGCCATGGTCGTGGCGCGCTACCAGAAGATCGTCTCGTTCGAAGTGCTGAGCGTAATGCCCGAGGTCACGAAGGCGATCCGAGACCGGACCGTGGATAGTTGAGGTGACCTAACCGATAGTGGCGCTGAGTGAGGTTCTCAGCCTCCGCCTTCTGGCAAGAACCCCACGGCCCGATCTCGAAATGGGGTTCTCACGCGGGGTTCTCAAACCCAGAACCCCATTGGACAGCCATGCCAGTGGGATTCTGGGTTCGGGCGAGAACCCTAGAACCCCATTTTACGCCGGATTTCGTAGGGTTCTGGGATTCTGGCGGCGTCCAAGAATCCCATCCGGGCACCTGACGGCTCCTAAAATGGTGTTCTCTTTGCAAGCTTAACTGATGGAATCCTTATATAGCTTGTAAAGAGAACCCCACTCCGTGGGGTCCGGCAAGCGATACAAGGTGCTGCGCCCACGGCTTCGCCTCCGAGGGAGATCAGGTCTCAGGCACCAGCCGGATGACGACCTCAATGGATGGCTCAGGCGAGCCGCTGGGGCGTCCCCTGAGAGCGTTTCAGTATCGTTTGGTAGATGGGCCGCCTCGGAGATGCCGAGCCTCTCAGCGGGCTTCTGGGCGGCTCAGCGAGACCAATACTCGCAGGTCATATGCCGCATTTCCATCAAGTAAAAATCGAAAAAAAACTGTTGGACCATCATCTTTCAACCAACATTTTTTAGTTCAACAGAATCAACATTATGGTTGCGCCAGAAGAAGCCCTGCATGGTAAATAGATCAGACCGGCAGTTCCCGGTCCACCTCATCTTTCGCTTGGCCTCGGCGTGTTGCAACGCGCCGAGGCCCCAACGAGCGACACGAGGTTGAAGCGAAAGACCTTATTGTGACTATCCAGCACAACCCTGTGCCGTCGCGTGCGGCCATCAATCACGCCGAAATCCAGTTGTTCGACAACCGCGAGGATGGGCCGCAACACGGCAAGCCCGGCTTCCGGCTCAAGATCAGCACCTTGCAGTGCCCGCTCGACCAGATCGAGCGCACCCATGCCCAGACCAACTACTGCGCGCTCATGATCCCGCGCGAGTTCCGCAAGGGCCTCACGCGGCGCGTCTCTCGCGGCACCATGACGCAGGAGAGCGCCGACCTGTTCCGCGCCTACTCCTGCACCCTCTCCGCCAACACGCTGATCGGCCTCGTGGAGAACCTGCCTTCGGGCTCGGAGCAGATGTGCTCAGCCGTCATCATCGACAACGAGGTCACGACCGTGACCCTGTATCTCGACGATGGCGAGATGATCCTGTCCTGCGGCGAGGAGCGCCGTGAAGGATCAGATGCCAACGCCCCTATCTGGCGGACGCACTACGATCCGCACAACTGGTATGCGGCGCACCGCGCCAAGGTCACGGCGGCCCTCCGGCGCAAGAAGGCGGTCGAGAATGGCGAGGCCACCGTTTCGGCCAAGATGCTCGGCGTCGTCGTGGCACGGTTGAAGGCGGTTGAGGATCGCCTCGATGAAGCGGAGAGCGCAGGTCGCGCGGCCTCGATGCTGATCAATGAATTGAGCCAGCGACTGGCAGAGCGCGATGCCGAAAACAGCAGGCTGTATGGGGTTACGTGCGACCATGCTGCGCGCATCGTGGAGCTTGAAGGTCGGTCCGACCAGATCGCCGCCACGAACCCCATCACCGTGGACGCCGACCGTCCGCTCTCCGTGGCCGAGAAGATCGCCCGCAATCAGAAATGGGCCGCGCAGGTGATGGCCGAGCGGAAGGCTGCGGGCGAACTGGCCGCACTTGAGTTGGCTGAAAACCGTGCGGCCATCGCGGAGGGGAGGGCATGACCCTTCGCTCCGATGTCCGCATCGCGCTCTATGAACTCGACCGCAAGCCCTATCCGGAGGTGCAGGAATGGCTCACGGAACTGCACCGCGCAGTTGGTGATCGTCCGCTCCACGTCGATTGGATCGGCTGCAATCCTGCCTGTGTGCGAGTGGTGAACATGATCAGCCACGCGGAGGACGACGGTCGGCGATCTCTGCGGCGCGGATCGTATCTTGCGCTGCTGGTCGGGGAAACTGCGGGGAATGCGTGATGCCCGCACCTGAGCGCCACTGCCCCACTGCTACGTCCGCGTGAACATCGCGGACCAGTTCGTCTAAAAGGTCCGGGATCGGAACTACCGCCTGCTCGAAGCTGTCCGGACCCGAGTTGATCTGGCGACGCTGCTGGGTCTCACGGTCGGGGGTGGTCGTGATCAGTCCTACTACCTCTACGATAATCAGCCCCAGTCGTGGCGCGGCTACGCCAAGCGCGTTGAGGCCGTCGAGCGCCAGATCGTGGGGTATGCGTGACCATCGCCGACCTATCGCCCGACGATCAGCTTCAAGTCGCGCTCCTGATCGCCGACTACGCCGAGGACGACCATCCGCCGCACAGTGCCACCGAGGGTTACCGCGCCACCGTGGAGGGCACGCCCGAGCGGAAGGCCAAGGGCACGACGCCAATCACATTGGCCGCGATGGAGCCGGACGGTCCCGAGCGTGTCGTCCGGGAATTGAGGGGTTCGCCCACGAGGTATGAGGCCTTGGTATTCGTCCCCTGCGCAGACGGGTCGGAGTTCGGTTCAGTGAGATTCGAATCTATCAGGGTGCAAACCGCTACTGGACGAAGCCTCTCGGTGCATCCGAGCCAACTGATCTGTCGGCTCTTGGTATCGTCGCCGAGATCGCCCGGCGTGGCGGGCTCAAGACATTTTCAGTGTAGATCGGTCGTGGCCGACGATAGCCACGACCTTTGCATTAGTTCAGCACTTGATGCCGCAGGTCACCTGAGGCTTCCCATCTGGGCCAATCGTCACCCAGCACTGGTAGGAGCATCCCTGCGGCTTCATGCCAGCGGTCGTTGAGTCGTTGTTCAAGGCATCGGCGAACGGCTGCCCAGCAGCGAGAGCGGATGCCGCAAGGCTTTCAATGGAAGCACTCATTGATCGTCTCCTTTTGAGAGGTTGGGGTTGGTAGCGAGTAGACAATTGGCTAAACCCCAGTAACGTTCCACAGTCGACATGACTCAAAGTGTCGCATAGTTTGCGTGGCCTGTTACAATCGTGCGTCCAAGCGGCCAAAATCTTGATGTTTGGTGCGACGGGCATCCGTCTAATTTTTGATTGATGCATCTGCACGGATGTGCCATTGTCCTCCTCGACGCTGACCACCTTGGTCACGCCTCGGATCGGGAGCCGATCCGCTGGTGATAGCGCGTCCAGCGCGGCAGCCTACTGCCGGTCGATCAGCGAGATCGGCCCCGATGCGCAAACCCCCATGACGTGCCTGCCCCGCTGCATCATGCGGCTGGTCCATCTTGGTTCTCGGTCGCGCAGGATGTGCGGTTGGGATCGCCGATCCCGCGCGTCGTGGATGCGCACAGGAGTGTTGTGCGATGGCTGGCTACAAAACCTACTCGGCGACCCGGCGCTGCGGCTGTGTCGCCACAGAGAGCGTCAAAACCAACCGAGTGCGCGAGTGGCGCAACCTCATCGAGCGGACCCGCTGTGAGACGCATGAAGCCGAGGCACGGGCTGCCATCGAGCAGCAAGCGGCGACCGAGGGGTTGCCCGCGTTGAATGGCTCGCCGAAACAGCTTGACTGGGCTCTCGATATCCGCGCGCGCTTGTTGGAAACGCGGCCGTATCTCCGCTGGCTGACTCACGAGATCACCGACGCAGGCTGGTGGATCAATCACGGGCGGCACGACGACGACCGGCTCATCGTGGCGGCGGCCGATGACCTGTTCGAGATCAAGCCCGCACCGCCCCCGCAGGGCGGCGAGGACGACCTGTTTGAGGCACGTTCCGCGCGGATCGCGGCGCTGCACGCGGATGTGCGGGTGGTCCCGCATACCGCCCACTACGACGTTCGCGTCGCGGTTGCGCTATCGCAGGAGGCGCTCGACGCACTACACCACGCCTCGGAGCAGCCAGATGCGGACGTGTTCCCGGCGGCCGATCTGAGCGAGCTTGAATCGCCCGAGCGGAAGGGTCGGCGCCGTGCTGCGGAGCGTGTTGCTCCATGACCACCGAAACCCGAACGGCCACCACCCTCCCCGACGTGTGGTCGGGATCGCAGATTCCGCGCGCCGTGAACGCGCAACAGGAGTGCCCTCGTATGGTGGACAAATCGTCGGCCGCACATCGCATGGTCACCGCCATCGAGCGCAGCACGGTCGCGGCCGAGTTGCTGCGCAGCACGATCCGTTATCTCTGGTCCGCGGCGTTCGACGAGTTCAGGGATCGGTCCATGGTGATCCACGATCAGATTTCCGCCGAGGTGCTCCGCCTCTGGGAGGCACGAGTCGCGCGACAGATCGAGGGGCAATGCGCGACTCAGACGGACGAGACTGAACAGGACGTTATCAGTCCTGACAATTTTTCCATTCGGGACCATGCCCGCATTACGGGCTTGGTTGTGGTTGATCCTGCGACCGATCTCCCGGAAGGCGGCGATCTCACTCTAGTGGAAGCCGTGGCCTACGCGGTGCGGGGCAGGCTGATCTACGTGCAGCCTGATCCGACAGATGATCCAAACTGGGCCTTGACGAAGCTCATTGCCGAGCATGACACCTGCGAGGGTCGGCTCGACACGCTCCGCAAATGGTTCCCGCAGATGCGTGTCGCGCGTCCATGACCACCGAAACACGCACGACGCTCACTCTCCTCCGCGACACAGTCTCGATCCTGCGCCGCATGGCGGCCGACCGCGCGGACCGCGAAGGCGGCCACATCAACATCTCGCAGATCGTGCAGGAGATGCTCGATGACGCGCTCTCGACGGCCGAGCAGAAGAAGAAGGTCGCGAGATGAGCATCGTCCCCGACGCCCCGATCTGGCTCGCCGACTACGACCCGCTGATCGTGCGGATGCCGCGTCGCATCGCGTGTGTCCACGATCTCCGGGAGTATCTCGCCGAGACCTATCCGGGCTGCACGATCCGCGAGACGCTCACCGACGTGGTGATCACGACGCCCACCGATGCTGTCGCCATGGCGCTGCGCGTGACGCTGGACGGCGCGCGGTAAGCTGCGCACTGAAAGTTTTGGAAAGAAGTCGAATGCAACATCAGATCACCATCACCTTGCCCGACGACGCCGTGCAGCATCTCAAACGTGTCGCCGTCGAGAAGGGCAGCACGCTCGAAGAAATCGCTGCGCAAATCGTTGATACCGTGGCTCCGTCGCTCACCATCGATCTGCCGCCACTCCCGCCGACGATCACCTACGAGAAGATGGTCGCGATGCGCGAGAAAATCGTCTGCGAAGTCATCGCCTCGCTCGACGCCAAGCGCGGCACGTGACGGCCTGACCGGTCTCGGTAGCATAAATAGATGCGGCCGATGATCGTGGTGGATCGCCGCCGACGATCTCTGCCGTAGCCGTGAGAAGCTCAATCAAAAGCGTTGCGATCCTCCACTACCGGTCGCGGCGCTTTCTTCTTTGGAGCCTCTCTCACATGACCGTTGCTGAACTGATCGCGGCACTCTCCGGACTACCACCCGATGCCGAGGTGATCGCGGACGATCTGGCGAACGGTTGGTTGCTGGGACACCTCGCGATCGTTGTCGCGGAGGACGGCACCGTCCACATCGAAGCGCATTGTTACCCGTGACCCCTGCCCTCTCGGCTTTCGACAGCATCCGCGCGGCCGTTTACGCGGACGGTCTGCGCCTCGATTACCTTGCCGATCTCCGCGCCGTCGCGGCGAGGCTCCACCAGATCGGAGCGGATCGTCGCGAATGGATCGCGGCGGCCGACCCTGAGATGCGCGAACTAGAGGATGTTCTCTACGACGCGGCGCTCGCCGTCCTCATGGGCGCCGTGGAGGCCGTTGCGCGGCTGTGATGTGTCGGGCGGCATGGGCATCGTAAGAGCGACGCCCACCAGCACGCCGCCGAAGATCAGGGCCACCCTCTGTGCCACTGCCGCGATCCAGTCGGTGGTGTTCCAAACGACGGACTGTCTGTAGTTGTCGAACGCGAGCATCCCGCCATCCGTGCGGCGGTAGAATGCTCGTCTCGCCCGCCAGTGACGAAGCACGAAGCTCCCGATCAGTAGGACAATGCCACAGATCAACAGCCCCACGTTTATCGGCTGCATTGACGATCCTCCGTTTTGGAACCGTGATCATACCGCCTTGGCCTGAACCGTCACCTGCCCTCACCGGCTAAACAGACAGCTATCTACAAGGTCTACTGATGCATGAAGCTGGGCCTACCGGCCATGACGATTGGCAGTAATCACCGCGCGGGGCCGCTTTCCGCACCGGCATCGGAGTTTCTCCACGACCCGCCATGCGGGCGTCGAGGGCAAGATACCTTGGGGCGCGCAGAACTCTGCCACAAGCTGGCTCAGGCTCCGGCCGCACTCGCAATCGATCTTGAGCCAGCAGTGCCGCAGGCGACCGAGCGGATCGCTCGGATGCGGCCTGCCATAGTTCGCGGCAGCCACTGGTTTACAGCGGGTGGTTCTCGGCCACGAGCCAGTCGATCAGCCTCTGCATCATCGGCTCGGGCAGCGCGACCATCAGACACCGCAGATAGCCTTGCGCCTCGGCCGCCGCCTCCCGGACCGGCACATCGCGAGCCAGCGCGGACCTGAGCACCTTCCGGACGCTGTCCACGTAGCCATCGCCGATACCGTATCCGAGTGCCGGGCTATCCATCTCAGAAGCCAAGGGACATCTGCCCCGGTGGCTTTCGGGCGTCCGGCTCGCAGTCCAGCAGGTCCGGCAGGAACGGATCGAGGTCAGCGAGGATGTCCTCGACAGCCTGCGCTACGACCGTGGCGGGCAGTGCTGGACATAGGGCGCGCAGGAAGCCGCGCCCTTCCCCGGCCGCCTCTCTAACCGTAGCCGTGTCGAGGGCCTGTTGGATGACACGACGCACTCGGAAAGCCGTCGTGGGCGGGATCAGGAGGGTCGAGATGTCGCTCATGGTGAGAACATATAGAGAACAATTTGGGCGTCTTAGTCCAGCCGAGAATGCGTGAGCCGAGCACTCGCATCGGTCAACAATTAGGCTTAACATTTCTCACGCGATGATTCCCTTGGTGAAGACACGCTCGGGAATCTATTCCGAATTAAGGGTTCGGTAATCTCGGCTCCGCAACGGGTCCGCAGGACGGGGATCACAACTTCCCGTGCTTCATGGAGACCTGCGATGCGCACCGCGATCCTGTCCGCCGTTCTGGCGGTGGCTACCGTCCTCCCCGCTCCGCTCAGACCCATATCTTCGGCCAGCCAAACGGCAACGTCATGATCATGGGACCCGGCGGGACCTCCCATTTCTTCTTGGATCAGCGCGGCGACACCACGATCTACACTCCCTCGCCCAGCTACAACGCGCCGCGTCCGCCCTGCTTCGGGTTCAACTGCCGCCAACCATAGATATAGAAAGACCGAATCGGACATATTTTCACGTGTGAAAGTCTTTGGCGAGACTTGCGATGCACGTTTGCCTGTCCGATCATCCCCGGTGAACGGACTGGATGACAGAGATGGCACGATCACCGCGTGGCGGGAAAGAGCTTGACAGTAAGCTCCTGATCCTGAGTGGGAGTAAAGGCGGTTGCGGGCGGTCCAGTTGCGCCCGCAATCTGCTGGTCGCTGCGGCTCTCGACGGCATCGATGTTGTTGGGATCGACCTCGACCCGCAGGGAACCCTCTCCCGGTGGGGTGAACGGCGCCAGAAAGCGAAAATCAAGCTCCCGCAGATCGTGGTGCCGGAGATCACCCACACCGAGGTGAGCAATCTGGTTGCCATCGAGGCGGCAGCATCCGGTCATCAGTTGGCGATCATCGACACGGCTCCCAGCGTCGAGGAGCACATGCGTGCCATGGTCTCACTCTGCGCCCGAGCGGCTCTGGTGCTAATTCCGACCAGCCCGACGCACGATGATCTCGAATCAGTGGCGCCATGGTTCCTCACCCTCAAGCAAGGGGGCGCTCGAACGGCTTTCCTCCTGAACCGGGCGAACCGGCGGACCAAGTCGTTTGAGGTTGCCCGGAGCAAATTGCTCAAGGTCGGCCCGTTGGCGCCGCTCGAAATCCCTGCCCTTGAGGATATGCACCTGCCCCACGTGAACGGGCTCGCGGCCGTAGATTATGAGCGCAACAAAGCTGGGACTGC
>NZ_JBHRTN010000004.1:0-551287 GCF_042646265.1 Teichococcus globiformis | reverse complement strand
TCCCAAAACAGCATCCAACCATCACCACCGCGGGGTGGAGCAGCCCGGTAGCTCGTCAGGCTCATAACCTGAAGGTCACAGGTTCAAATCCTGTCCCCGCATCCAAAAAAGCGATTAATGATCGGCGCTTCGTTTCCCAACGAAGCGCCGCATTGCTTTTTGTTCTTCTCCGTGCAGCAATTGCGCTCTCAAGGCCGGTGACAAGGCCTGCAGGAAGGCACGCATGGCATCTGCTTCACGGAGACGCACCATGTTGACATTGACACGCCGCGGCTTGGCTCTGGCCCTACCTTTTATGGCTGGCTTGGCTGTGGCGCAGGCCGCGCAGGCTCAGAACCTCAGCCTGGCTGTCGCGGCACCGCCGACGACATTGGACCCGCACTATCATACGCTGTCCCCCAACAACATGGTGGCAGAGCACTTCTTCGATAAGCTGGTTGGACGCGATGCCCAGGCCAAGCTTGAGCCTGGCTTGGCGGAATCCTGGACACTGATCGATGACACCACCTGGGAATTCAAGCTGCGCCAGGGTGTGAAGTTCAGCGATGGCACCGATTTCAACGCACAGGACGTGCTCTACACTTTGGAGCGGGTGCCCAATGTGGTGAACAGCCCCGGCTCGTTCAGCATCTATACCCGTGCCATCACCCGGACCGAGGTGATCGATCCCCATACCGTCCGTTTCCACACCAACGGCATCTATCCACTCCTGCCGCAGGATCTGAGCCAGGTCTTCATTATTTCCGATTCCATCAAGGGTCGCGACGGCACAGCCGACTTCAACAACGGCCGCGCCACGGTTGGCACCGGACCTTTCCGCCTCGTGTCCTATACGCCCGATGACCGCATCGTCATGGAGCGAAACGAGAATTACTGGGGTGAGAAGCCGGCCTGGAAGCAGGTTACCTACCGCTTCATCGCCAATGACGGGGTACGTGTCGCGGCTCTGCTGTCCGGTGACGTGCAGATGATCGACGTGGTGCCGCCCGCCGATATCCCTCGCCTGCGCCAGACGCAGGGCATCGGCTTCTCCGAGGTGCCCAGCCTGCGCTCGATCTACATCAAGATCGACACGGCGCATGACTCCTCTCCGTATATTACGGACAACAATGGTCGCAAGCTCGACCGCAATCCCCTCCGCGACCTTCGCGTCCGGCAAGCCTTGTCCACCGCCATCAATCGCAAGGCTATCGCTGATCGCGTGATGCAGGGTGCAGCGACCCCCAGCGGCCAGATGATGCCGCCGGGCGCCAACGGCTATATCGCCGATCTTCCGGCACCGCCCTATGAACCGGACGGGGCCAAGAAGCTTCTGGCCGAGGCCGGCTACCCTGATGGCTTCCGCATCACCCTGATCGGACCCAACAACCGCTACGTCAACGACGCCCAGATTATCCAGGCCGTGGGACAGATGTGGCAGCGCATCGGCGTCGCGACCACCGTGGACGCCATGCCCTTCTCTGTCATGGCCCAGCGCCAGGCCCGCAACGACATGTCCGCCATGCTGATCGGCTGGGCCACGGCGGGCGAGCCTTCCACCGCCCTGCGCGGCAATCTCACCACCCGCATCCCGGAAAAGGGGTTCGGCACCGTCAATTTCAGCGGCTACTCCAACACCAAGGTTGATGCATTGGTGGAGGAAGGGCTTCGCACCGCAGATGACGAGAAGCGCGAGGATATCTTCAAGCAGGCGATGCGGGTCGCCATGGAAGATGTTGGGCTGATCACTCTGCACATGCAGAAGAATATCTGGGCGCTGCGGGGTGGCCTGACCTACGAGGCGCGGGCAGATGAATACACTGTCGCCATGGGGGTGAAGCCGGCCAAGTAGTTTCCAGCCTCCGCAACATCTTGCAACTCGGACGGGCAAGGGTCGTTCCGGTTGCAACTTGCGGATCGCCCGATGACCACCGACCAGCTCATCGTCACCGGCCTGACCCTTCTTGCCCTGGCCGGCTTTGTTTTGCAGCCTGTGCGCTACGACCTCGTCGCCATGCTGCTTCTTCTGGCGCTGGTGCTGACCGGGCAAGTAGGGGCGGAAAGCGCCTTCCTCGGCTTCGCCGAACCCGCCGTGACCACCGTCGCGGCCGTGCTTGCCATCAGCAAAGGATTGCAATCGGCCGGTACGGTGGATCTCTTGCTGCGCCGGCTGGGGGGCATGCGAGGCAAGCCTCGCCTGCAAGTCGGTGTGCAGAGCGGTCTTTGCGCAACCTTCTCGGCCTTCATGAACAATGTGGGCGCGTTGGCGCTCTTTATGCCCGTGGCCCTCCGTAACGCCCATCGGGATCAGTACCCGCCGGCCCGTTCGTTGATGCCGCTCGCCTTCGCCTCCGTGCTGGGAGGCTTGGTCACCCTGATCGGCACTCCGCCTAATCTGATCATTTCGGCCATCCGGCAGGAGCGCACGGAACTCGGCCCCTACGCCTTGTTCGACTTTGCCTGGGTGGGGCTGCCGATCGCGGTGGTGGGCGTCGCCTATGTGATTCTGGCCGGGCGGCTGCTTCGTGGGCGCTCCAATGGCGCGGCGGTCCGTTCCGATGTTGATACCGGTGATTATGTCGCGGAAGCCCTGATCAAGGAGGGTAGTGCGGCCATCGGCTTGTCCATCCGCGCATTGGAAGCGCTGGGAGAGGACGACGTCACCGTGGTCGGCCTGTTCCGCGGGCCCAACCGATCCCTGGCTCCGCCCGGCGAGGCCCGGTTGAGGCTGGGTGATGTGCTTCTGCTGGAAGGACCTCCGGACGCTTTACGTGACTTGGTTCAAGCCGCCAGGCTCTCGCTGACCCAGAAGGGGGCGGATGAGGAGGCGGATGCCGAGGCCGCCGATGGCGGCGGGTTGCGCGCCCTGGTTGCCGCCGATCTCGATGCGGCGGAGGCCGTGCTCAGGCCCGGCTCCCCCCTGGTTGGCCGCACGGTTGGGATGCTGCGCCTGCGCAGCCAGTACGGAGTGAACCTCCTGGCAGTATCGCGCCAGGGCCGTCGCGTGACCGCACGCATGGCCGAGATCGTACTGCGCAGCGGCGACGTTCTGCTCCTGCAAAGCCTGCCCGAGCGGCGCGCCGAGGCCTTCCAGCGGCTCAACCTCCTGCCACTCGCCGACCGTAACCTGACCTTGGGTCGACCTCAGCATGCCTGGCTTGCGGGCGGGCTCTTTCTCGCTGGCATCCTGGCGGTGCTCTTCGAGTTGGCGCCGGCCCATATCGCTTTTGCCGCCGTGCTGGTAGCGATGATCTGTGCCCGCGTGCTGCGCGCCGACGAGGCCTATACGGCCATCGACTGGCCGGTGATCATCCTGCTGGGTGCGTTGTTTCCGTTGGGCGAGGCCATGGAGCAGTCCGGCACGATGGCGCTGTTGGTGGACAGCCTGGCCGGGCCTGCGGCTGCCTTGCCGGCATGGGCGCTCATCGCGGTGGTCATGGCGGTCTGCATGGTGTTGTCCGAGATCATGGCCAACAACGCCACCGTGCTGATGATGGCGCCGATCGCACTCGGGCTGGGCCAAGCCTCTGGCCTGCCTTCCGATGCCATGCTGATGGCGGTGTGCATGGGCACCTCCTGCACCTTCCTCAGTCCAATCGGTCACCAATCTAACACCCTGGTGATGGAGCCTGGCGGCTACAGTTTCGCGGACTACCCTCGATTTGGTGCGCCCCTCACACTGATCTGCCTTGCTATCGGCACGCCGCTGATCCTTGCTGTATGGGGTTGAGGAGGTGGGCATCCATGGCGTCACCAGTGCTGCAGACCTTCAGGTCGATGGCCTACAATAATGGCTGGGCCAACCATAGGCTGCTGAGCGCGTGCACAGGCCTCACCCAGGACGAGTTCGAGGCGCTGCGTACCGGCTTCTTTCCATCCCTCCGCGCTACGCTGAACCACATCCTGGTGATCGACCGTTTCTATGTCGACGCGCTGGAGGGAGGCACGCTCGGCCCGGCGGCCTGGGCCGATGACCAACCTTGCCGCGACATCCCGTCCCTTCACGCCGCACAGGCTGCGGTGGACCGGCGGCTGATCGCTTTCTGCGAGCAGCTGGATGAGTCTGGCCTGACCGGTTGTACCCAGGTGCATCGCGCCACGCGCATCCAGCATGAACGGACTGACCGCCTGCTGCTGCACCTGTTCCAACACCAGATCCACCACCGTGGCCAGGCGCATGCGATGCTGTCTGGGACTTCCGTGCCGCCGCCGCAGCTCGATGAATTCTTTGCCGAGGAGGAGGCGCCGTTGCGGTCCAGGGAGTTCAGCGACCTGGGCTGGAGCGAGGCGCTGATCTGGGGGGAGACAGGCGCCGGATAGACAATCCCGACGACGGTAATTCGATGGGCTTGCCGCTCTTCTCCGGGAACGGGAGCGGCATGGCATGTCGGCCCGTCACGTGCCGGATCTTGGCGAAAGGGCAGCCGGTGGGCGAGCCCGCTGCCAGGCCATGGCAACAACGATCAGCGCCAGTGCGCCGGCAACAAGGGCGACGGCCAAGTCAAGCTCCCGTTCCACCGTGTTGGCATAGAGAATGGCCAGCATGGCCCAGGCGACGGCCGCTGCATACCAGGGTGATCCATGCGCGGCCCAGAGCACACCCAGTGTGAAGCCACCAGCGGCCAGCAGAAGCAACACCGCCGCGAATGTGCCGGCGGCACCATCCGCCACTATGGCGCCTGAAAGCAGGGCGGCGCCGGCGATATTGGCGAAGGTGGCGACCGAGACCCAGCCCGCCAGCAGGCCGACCAGGGGGCGCACGATCCAGAGCTCGGGCCAGCCCCGTGCCTGTCCGCTGTGCAGGAGCTGGCGATTGGCGAAGAAGGCGGCCAGTGAACCGGCCAGCACGACGAACATTACCAACACCAGATGCCAGCCATTCTCGGTCAGTTGCGACAGCACCATCCAGAGGATCGAGCCCGCGAAAGCCAGGGCCAGCGGCCAGCCCAGGCGGCGGGCGACGATGCTGTTCTTGCCGCCATCGGGCAGCACCTGCCAGATACCCCAGGCGATGGAGAGCGCGAAGAGCAGCCCCCAGATGGAGAAGGCATAGCCTGCGGGCACCACGGCGGTCTGGCTGCGGGCGGACATCTCGGCCTGGGTGTGCCCGATGCCGAAGACCGGCGCCATCATGGCCACCAGCGGCTGCGCCATGGGCAGAAGCAGGTTGAGCAGGGTGCGGGCGTCGTCACGGGTCATGGGCAGCCTCCATTCGCGGGGGCAACGCCAGGGGAAGGGCGAGGTTGGCGCGGGTTTCGGACAAGGCAAAAAGAAAGGGGCCCTTGCGGGGCCCCTCGGATCGTTGCGTGGTGACGCCGGGGCGTCACGCCGCGGCCTCGTACTTGATGCCCTTCTCGTCGAGCAGGGCGGTCAGCTCGTTGTTCTGGAACATCTCCATGACGATGTCGCAGCCGCCGACGAATTCGCCGCTCACATAGAGCTGGGGAATGGTGGGCCAGTTGGTGAAGGCCTTGATGCCCTCACGCAGCTCGGCGTCTTCCAGCACGTTCACGCCTTTGAACGGCACGCCGACATGGGACAGGATCTGCACCACACGGGCCGAGAAGCCACATTGGGGGAAGACCGGCGTGCCCTTCATGTAGAGGACCACCGGGTTCTCGGTGATTTCGGCCTGGATGCGGTCGAAGGTCGGGTTGCTCATGCGGGGGCTCCCTGGACGGGTGTGGCAGGTGCGGAGGTTTGCAGGGCAAGGGCGTGCAGCTCACCGCCCATGCGGCCCTGGAGCGCCGCATAAACCATCTGGTGCTGCTGCACGCGGGAGCGGCCGCGGAAAGCCTCGGACACCACGGTCGCAGCGTAGTGGTCGCCATCCCCGGCCAGATCCTGGATATCGATCTGGGCATCGGGGAAGGCCGCCTTGATCAGGGCCTCGATCTCTGCGGCGGGCATCGCCATGCGGGAACTCCTTTTCTCGCGCCGAAGCTTAGCGGGCCATCAGCGCCGGCAGGAAGCGCTCATGCGCGTCCCGCAGGTCAGCGACGGATATGGTTTCGCCGCCGGGGAGAACCAAGGCCCTGCCGCCCGAACGGCCGATCGGGCGGGCCGGGACGCCGGCGCTGCCGGCGGCGCTGAGCAGGGCGCGGCTGTCGGCGGTGGCCAGGACGTAGCGGCCCTGATCCTCGCCGAACAGGAACGCATGGACCGGGCCCTCAGGCAGGGCGGCCAGGGTAAGGCCGGTATTGCCTTCCATGGCCATCTCCGCCAGGGCGACCAGCAGGCCGCCATCGGCGCAGTCATGGCAGGCGGCGACATGACCGGCCAGGATCTGCTCGCGGACGAAATCGCCGTTGCGGCGCTCGGCGGCGAGGTCCACGGACGGAGGGGCGCCTTCCTCGCGTCCGGCGATCTCGCGCAGCCACAGGGACTGGCCGAGATGGCCCGCCGTGTCGCCCACCAGGATCAGGTCGAGCTCCGGGGCCAGGGCGTAGCCGACCGCCTGCCTCGCATCTTCCAGCACGCCGACCGCCCCGATGGCGGGGGTGGGGAGGATGCCCTTGCCCTCCGTCTCGTTGTAGAGGGAGACGTTGCCGGAGACGACGGGGAAGTCGAGCGCCTTGCAGGCGGCGGCCATGCCGCGCACGGCGGCGGCGAACTGGCCCATGATCTCGGGCTTTTCCGGATTGCCGAAATTCATGTTGTCGGTGATGGCGAGCGGCTTCGCGCCGGTGGCGGAAATGTTGCGCCAGGCTTCAGCCACGGCCTGCTTGCCGCCTTCCTCCGGGTCCGCCGCGCAGTAGCGGGGGGTGCAATCCGTCGTCATGGCGAGCGCCCGGGCCAGGCCGTCCAGCTTGACGATGGCGGCGTCGGCGGCGCCAGGGCGCTTCACCGTCTGTCCGCCCACCGTGCTGTCGTACTGGTCCCAGATCCAGCGGCGGGAGCAGAGATCGGGACTGCCGATCAGCTTCAGCAGGTCGGCGCCGGGGGTGGTGGTGGCGGTGACCTGCGCGGCGTCCAGCACCGGCTGCTTCGGGGTCTCGGCCGTGGGACGGTGGTAGAGAGGGGCTTCGGATTCCAACGGAGCGAGGGGGATGTCGGCCTCTGTCACGCCCTTATGCTTGATGACGATGTGGCCGGTATCGGTCAGATGGCCGATCACGGCGAAGTCCAGCTCCCACTTGGTGAAAATGGTCTCGGCCACGTGCTCCTGGCCGGGCTTGAGCACCATCAGCATGCGCTCCTGGGATTCCGAGAGCATCATCTCGTAGGCGGTCATGCCCGTTTCGCGCTGCGGCACATGGTCGAGGTTCAGCTCGACGCCGACGCCGCCCTTGCCGGCCATCTCGACGCCGGAGGAGGTGAGGCCGGCGGCACCCATGTCCTGGATGGCGACGATGGCGTCGGTCGCCATCAGCTCCAGGCAGGCCTCGATCAGCAGCTTCTCGGCATAGGGGTCGCCGACCTGGACGGTGGGGCGCTTTTCTTCCGAGTCCGCGCTGAACTCGGCCGAGGACATGGTGGCGCCGTGGATGCCGTCGCGGCCGGTCTTAGAGCCGACATAGACCACGGGGTTGCCGATGCCGGCGGCGGCGGACAGGAAGATGCGGTCGCGCGGGGCGATGCCCACGGTCATGGCGTTGACCAGCGGGTTGCCGTTGTAGGCGGGGTGGAAGTTGACCTCTCCGCCCACGGTGGGGACGCCCACGCAGTTGCCGTAGCCGCCGATGCCGCGCACCACGCCATCCAGCACATGGCGGGTCTTCGGGTGGTCCGGGCTGCCGAAGCGGAGAGCGTTGAGGTTGGCGATGGGGCGGGCGCCCATGGTGAAGACATCGCGCAGGATGCCGCCGACGCCGGTGGCGGCGCCCTGGTAGGGCTCGATGAAGGAAGGGTGGTTGTGGCTCTCCATCTTGAAGATGGCGGCCAGGCCGTCGCCGATGTCGATGACGCCGGCATTCTCGCCGGGGCCGTGGATCACCCAGGGGGCCTTGGTCGGCAAGGTGCGCAGCCAGACACGGCTGGATTTGTAGGAGCAGTGCTCCGACCACATCACCGAGAAGATGCCGAGCTCCGTCAGGGACGGGGTGCGGCCGAGGATGGCCAGGGCCCGCTCATACTCATCCGGCTTCAGGCCGAATTCGGCGGCGAGTTGCGTGGCGCGGGCGGGGTCAAGGGGTGCGGGCGTCGGCATGGGTGCCTTGTCGGCACCCGCGCGGCGCTTGTCCAGAGGTTCGATGGTGGGGGTGCCCGGCGCCGCGTGCATCACGGCCAGCCGAGGCGGACGGAGCGGAGGATGGAGGCGCGGCCCGCCGCATCCCGCGTCAGGCGCCTGACCGTATTCGTCGGGATCAAGGTTGAGCGCCATCGGGACGAAGCAGCGGAGGCGTTCCGAAAGTCTGTGCGGGCAATGCCGGAGGTCGTTTCGTGCCATCTGGTGTCCGGCGAGGCCGACTTCCTGCTGCAAGTCGTCGTGCCGGATTTGGCCGCTTATGAACGGCTCCTGTTGCGGACCCTTCTCAAGATGCCGCGCGTCACTGACATCCGCAGCAACTTCGCCATCCAGACGGTGAAGGAGCAGGCCCCCTTCCACTCGATCATCTACCGGGAAAGGCGGCTCCGTAGGACCGCCAAGGGTCAGAAGCCGCCGACCCATTTTACTTCGCCGTGGCGGAAGGTGCAGGAAACTCGGTTTCCTGCCGGGGTGCAGGGGCGGCGCCCCTGCGTGCACGGCTCCCGCATCCGCCTCCGTAACATGAATCTCGTGTAACCTTCGCCTGGCACTTCGGTTGGCTCTGCGGCAAGGATGGGGTGGCGTGCGTGGCGGAGGGTAAGCCCGAGGGTTTGCAGGACATCCTGCGGCGGCTGGAACAGGCGGGGGAAGAGCGGGACTGGGTGTCGGTCGGCGACATGCAGGCAGCGATGGGCGAGCGCAGCTACGGCCCCTTCCTGCTGGTGCCGGCGGTGGTGGAAATGTCGCCGGTCGGCGGCGTGCCGGGGGTGCCAACCGTGCTGGCGGCCATGATCGTGATCTTTGCCGCGCAGATGATGCTGGGGCGGCGGCGTTTCTGGATGCCGCGGCTGTTGCGCGAGCGGTCGGTGCGGGGCGGCAGGCTGCGGCGCGCGGCGGGGGCGATGCGGCCGCTCGGGCGGTGGACGGACCGGGTGTTCCACGGGCGGCTACGGGGGCTGGTGCGGTGGCCGGCGGTGCGGGTGGCGGCGGGGCTGTGCATCCTGCTGTGCCTGACCGTGCCGCTGCTGGAGCTGATCCCCTTTGCCAGCACCGTGCCGATGGCGGCGATCGCCCTGTTCGGGCTGGCGATGCTGGTGAAGGACGGGTTGCTGATGCTGTTGACCGGGGTGCTGGCGCTGGCGGCGCTGGGGCTTGGGGTCGGGTGGCTGGGCGGCTGGCTGTAGGGCGCGGGGCCTTGAAAGGGCGCGGCGGGTGCAACGCGCGGCCGTGGGTGCGTTCGCACCAGTGAGAAGGGCGCTGCCGCCTGGGGCGTCCTGTTGCAGAGGGGTGGTCATGGCGCACAGGGTTGTGGTTGTCGGTGCCGGGTTCGCGGGCCTGCATGTGGTGTTGGGGCTGAAGGGGGCGGGGTGCGAGATCGTGCTGATCGACCAGCGCAATCACCACCTGTTCCAGCCGCTGTTGTACCAAGTGGCGACGACCTTGCTCGCGACCTCGGACGTGGCTTGGCCGATCCGACGCATCCTGAGTGGCCGGCAAGATGTGACGACGCTGCTGGCCAAGGTGGTGGAGGTGGACCGGCCGGGGCGGGCGGTGGTGCTGGAGGATGGGCGGCGTGTGCCGTTCGATACGCTGGTGGTCGCGTCCGGCGCGCGGCACGCCTATTTCGGCAATGACCAGTGGGAGGCGGATGCGCCGGGGCTGAAGACGCTGGAGGATGCGACCACCATCCGGCGGCGGCTGTTGCTGGCGTTCGAGCGCGCCGAGATGGCAGAGGACGAGGCGGAGCGGCGGGCGCAGCTGACCTTTGTGCTGATCGGGGCGGGGCCCACGGGGGTGGAGCTGGCGGGCATCATCGCGGAGCTGGCGCGGCATGTGTTGCCCGGCGAGTTCCGGCGGATCGACACGCGGCAGTCGCGCATCCTGCTAGTGGAGGCGGGTGACCGGGTGCTGGCGGCGTTCCGGCCGGAGCTGTCGGAGTATGCCGAACGGGCGTTGGGGGAGCGCGGGGTGGAGGTGATGAAGGGCCGCCCCGTGACGGAGGTGACGTCCGCGGGCGTGAAGATCGGCGATGAGGTGGTTCCCGCGCGCACGGTGATCTGGGGGGCGGGGGTGCAGGCCTCCCCCGCGCGGGACTGGCTGGAGGCGGAAGGCGACAAGGCGGGGCGGGTGCTGGTGGAGCCGGACCTGACGCTGCCGGGCGACCCCTCGGTGTTCGTGCTGGGCGACACGGCGCATGTGGAGAGCGAGGGGCGGATGGTGCCGGGGATCGCGCCGGCGGCCAAGCAGCAGGGGCGGCACGCCGCGAGGGTGATCCGGGCACGGCTGGCGGGCAAGCCGGCGCCGGGCCCGTTCCGGTACCGGCACATGGGCAACCAGGCAACGATCGGGCGCAATGCGGCGGTGATCGAGCTGGGCCGGTACTCGCTGACGGGGCGGCTGGCGTGGTGGGCGTGGGGGATCGCGCACATCTACTTCCTGGTCAGCACGCGGTCGCGGCTGATGGTGGCGACAAGCTGGTTGTGGAGCTTTGCATCGGGGCAGAACTCGGCGCGGCTGATCACGCAGAAGGAAACGCTGCGCCCGAAGGCCTGAGGGGCCGGCAGGGGGATCCAGGGCGGCTTGCCCTGATCACCCCCTTGACGCCGGCCAGAGGGTGCCGGGCGGCCGGCGGACCGGCCGCCGCGGGGTCAGCCTGCGAAGATGATGTCGCTGTTGCTGATGGCGGAAACGCCGGCCAGAAAGATGCCGGGGGTGCTGCTGTAGAAGTCGAAGCTCACCGTCAGCCCGCCATTTTCCTGGGTGAAGGCAAGCGTCTCGTTGTCGGCGGTGATGCCGAAATCGCTGATGTCCAGCTTGTCGCGGCCTGGGCGGAAATCCATCACCGTATCATAGGGGCTGCCGGGCGAGGCGAAGTCGGGGGTGCCGGCGGCGAGGGCGAGCACGAAGGTATCGGCGCCGGCGCCGCCCCAGAGGGTGTCCTTGCCGCCGCCGCCCCAGATCTCGTCGTTGCCGGTGCCGCCGAAGATGCGATCGTCGCCGGCGCCGCCGCGCAGCTCGTCATGGCCGGTGCCGCCGAACAGCCAGTCCTTGCCGCCGCCGCCGGAGATGGTGTCGTCGCCGCTGCCGCCGTGGAGGATGTCGCGCTCGTCGCGGTTGGCGATGGCGAGGGCGGCGCTGGGGGTGGGGCCGCCGGTGCCGAAGCCGGAAATGATGTCGTTGCCGGTGCCGCCGTAGACGATGTCGTCGCCGAAGCCGGCGATCACGCGGTCATCGCCGCCGCCGGCATAGATGATGTTGCGGGGGGCGTCCTCAGGCCAGTCGTCCCAGTCGCCATAGTCGGCGCGGGCGCCGAGGATGGTGTCGTTCGACCGGCCGAAGGAATAGGTCAGGACGAAGCTGCCGAGATCGCGGGTGATGATGGCCATGCTCTGATGCCTTCTTGGCTGGGCCCGGGGTTGTTGCCTTGTGGGGCCGGTGCTGGCGACGCGGCGTTATCGTTCCACAAGAGCAACTTCCTCGTCCAGGCCGTTCCGCACGGCGGGCGGGCCACCGCGCGAAGATGCGATCAGGGCCAGCCGACGCCGCCGGTCTGGCCGTAGATCTGGCCCGTGGTGTAGCTGGAGGAGGCGGCGGCGAGCTCCACGAAGACGGAGGCGAGCTCGGCCGGCTGGCCGGGGCGCTTCATGGGCGATTGCGCGCCAAAGGTCTTGAGGCCCTGCTCCGTCTGGCCGCCGCCGACCTGGAGCGGGGTCCAGAACGGGCCGGGAGCGACGCCGTTCACGCGGATGCCCTTGTCGATCACCTGCTTGGCGAGGCCTTTCACGAAGGCCTCGTTGGCGGCCTTGGTGCAGGCGTAGTCGAGGATGTACTGCGAAGGGCGATCGGCGTTGACCGAGGAGGTGACGATGATGGCCGCGCCTTCCGGCAGGTGGGGCAGGGCCGCCTGGGTCACCCAGAACATGGCGTAGACATTGGTTTTCATGGTCTGGTCGAGCTGCTCGGCGGAGATGTCGACCAGCTGATGCTGGGCGTGCTGGTAGGCGGCGTTGTTCACCAGGATGTCGAGGCCGCCGAGCTCGCGCCGGGCTTCCTCCACCAGGCGGTTGCAGAAGGATTGCTCGCGCAGGTCGCCGGGGATGAGGACGGCCTTGCGGCCGGCATCGCGGATGTGGCGGGCAACGTCCTCGGCATCGGACTGCTCCGGGGGGAGGTAGTTGATGGCGACATCGGCGCCTTCGCGGGCATAGGCGATGGCAGCGGCGCGGCCGATGCCGGAATCGCCGCCGGTGATCAGGGCGCGGCGGCCAGCGAGGCGGCTGGAGCCGCGGTAGCTTTCCTCGCCGCAATCGGGCACCGGGTTCATCTTGGATTGCAGGGCGGGCCAGGGCTGGGATTGCGCGGGGAAGGGCGGCTTGGGGAAGCGGTTCTGCGGGTTGGACAGGATGGGTGCCGAGGGCGGCTGCTGGGCGGGCGCCTGCGGCATGGGTGCCTGCTGCACCGGGGCCGCGGCCGAAGCGCTGCCGGTGCCGGAGGCAAGATGCGTTGCAAGGCCGCCGGCGGCGAGGCCACGGACCAGGTCGCGGCGGGAAGCAGGGGGAGTGCTGGGCATGGGCCGCTCCGTTCGGGGGTGTCCGGAAGGGAACGGCGCAGGCGGGCGGGTGTTGCGGCAGGGCGGCCACGGTGGACCACGGGCTGCGCAGTGGAGCGCAGCCCGGCCTGAAGGTTCAGGCGGCGTAGATGATGTCGCCGTTCTGCAGCGCCGGCACGCCGAGCAGGTCGATGCTCACCATGCTGCCGAAGAAGTCGAAGCTGACGGTGAGGCCACGGGCGGTCGCGGTGAAGGTGGCCTCGCCGGCGGCTACCTGGTAGCCGGCAAGGGAAAGCTTGTCGGTGCCGGGTTCGAAGTCGAAGATGGTGTCGGCCTGGCCATCGGCGAAATCGGCATCGGAGGTCGAGGGGGCAAGGGCTTTGACAAAGGTGTCCGCGCCGGCGCCGCCCCACAGCTGGTCGGGCCCGCCGCCGCCCCAGATCTCGTCATCGCCGGAGCCGCCGAAGATCCGGTCGGCCTGGGCGCCGCCATGCAGCTCATCATTCCCGGTGCCGCCGAACAGCAGATCCTCGCCCCCGCCGGCCAGCAGAACGTCGTTGCCGGCGCCGCCATCAAGGATGTCGTTCTCCAGGCGGCTGTAGAAGGTGCTGTTCGCACCCGGCGTCGGGGCGCCTGATCCCCAGGCGATCAGGGTGTCATTCCCCGCACCGCCAAAGGCGATGTCGTTGCCGAAGCCGGTCCAGACGCGGTCATTCCCCGGACCCGCATAGATGATGTTGTCGGGCGGATCCTCGGGGGGGAAGCTTTCCCAGTCACTGTAGTCGGCCAGATGCCCATAGAGGGTCTTGTCCGATGAACCATAGGCGAAGGTAAGGAAAAAGGAGCCGAAGTCTTGCGTGATCACAGGCATGGTTCGAAGCCTTCCTGGCTGAAAACCCCCGCCCGGCCGATGGCCCGATGGGGCGCTGCTGCGGCCTTCATGTTCCACATAAGGAACGATGGAGTCCAGGGCCGGGGACCCTCCGCAGGGCGGGCGCCCATGGCCGGCGCCGCGCGGGTGATGTAAGCCTAGCGGCCATGCGCGTGGTGGCACTTCTGATGTCGGCCGGCACCGGCTCCCGGTTCGGGGCGGAGCGGCCGAAGCAATATCTTGACCTGCGGGGACGGCCGGTGATCCGGCACGCGGCCGAGGCACTGCTGGCCGACGGGCTGGTGGATGCGCTGCTGCCGGTGGTGGGGTCGGAGGCGGATGCGACGCTGGTGGCGCGACTGCTGGATGGGCTGCCGGTGCTGCCGGCCGTGCGGGGCGGCGCCACGCGGCAGGCCAGCGTGCGGGCGGGGCTGGAAGCGCTCGCGGCCGCAGCCATGCCGCTTGGCACCGTGCTGGTGCATGACGCGGCGCGGCCCTGCCCGCCATCCGGCACGGTGAAGGCGTTGCTGGCAGCGCTGGAAGCGGGCGCGGCCGGTGCCATCCCGGCGCTGGCGGTGACGGACACGGTGAAGGCGGTGGAAGGCGGGCGCATCACCGGCACGGTGCCGCGCGACGGGCTGCGCAGGGCGCAGACGCCGCAGGCCTTCCGCCTGGCTCCTCTGCTGGAGGCGCATCGTGCCGCCCTGGCCGAGGTGACGGATGACGCGGCGCTGCTGGAAGCGGCGGCGCCTGTGGTTTGGCTCCCTGGATCGGAAGACAACATCAAAGTGACCTACCCCGAGGATCTGGCGAAGATCGAGGCGCGGCTGATGCCGGCCACCTTTCCGGCGATGGGCACGGGATTCGACGTGCACAGGCTGGTGCCCGGGCGGAAGCTGATCCTGTGCGGGATCGAGGTGCCGCACCCGCTGGGGCTCGACGGCCATTCGGATGCCGATGTCGGGTTGCACGCGCTGTGCGACGCCATCTACGGCGCGCTGGCCGAGGGCGATATCGGCCGGCACTTCCCGCCCAGTGAGGCGGAATGGAAGGATGCCGACAGCGCGCGGTTCCTGCGCCACGCCGCCGGGCGCGTGACGGCGCGGGGCGGCATCATCACCCATGCCGATGTCACCCTGATCTGCGAGCGGCCAAAGATTGGCCCGCATGCCGACGCCATGCGGGCGCGGCTGGCGGAGCTGATGGGCATTCCGGTGGCGCGCGTTTCGGTGAAGGCGACCACCACCGAGCGGCTGGGCTTTACCGGCCGGGGCGAGGGCATCGCGGCCCAGGCGGCGGCGACGCTGTTGCTGCCGCCAGGCTGAGCCTTCTCCCCTTCTGTTTCGTGGCGGAAGCGCAACGGCTTGACGTTCCGGCGGTTTACGCGCCAGGACATGGCCGGGCGTTTGCCCAGCGGGAGGGGAGCGCGCGGATATGGCGGGTGCGGCGCCCGAGGAGTTCCGCGACGAGGCGGAATTGCGGGCCGAGTTCGACCGGCTGCGGCGAAGCGAGGCGCAGTGGCGCGCCATCTTCGAGAACATGCATGAGGGCTTTGCCTTGTTCGAGGTGGTGCGCGGTCCCGACGGCGCGCCCGATTTCCGCTACCTGGAGCTGAATGCCGCCTGGGAGCGCCTGACCGGCGTGCCGGCCTCGGCAACCTTGGGGCGCCTGGGCAGCGAGGTGTTTCCCGGCCTGGAGCCGTTCTGGACGGAAACCTTCGCCCGGGTCGCCGAAACCGGGGAAGCGGTGCATTTCGAGCATTGCCTGACACCGGTGTCGCGGTGGTTCGAGGTGTTCGCTTACCGCACCGGGCCGGGCTGCGTGGCCACGCTGTTTCTCAACATCACGGAGCGGCGGGAAGCTGAGGCGCGGCAGACGCTCTTGCTGCGCGAGCTGAGCCACCGCGGCAAGAACGCGCTGGCGGTGGTGCAGGCGGCGCTGCGGCTGACACGGGCGGAGGACCTGCCCGCCTATGTGCAGGCGATCATCGGCCGCGTGGACGCCCTGGCCCGGGCGCAGGCGCTGCTGGCCGAGGGACGGTGGGACGGCGCGGATCTGCGCAGCCTGCTGCAAGGGGAGCTTGCCCCGTTTCTGGATCGGTCGGGACGCCATGGACCCCGCGCCGCCCTGTCGGGCCGGCCGGTGCGTCTGCCGGCGCTGATGGCGCAGCCCCTGGCCATGGCGCTGCACGAGCTGGCCACCAACGCGGTGAAGCACGGCGCGCTGTCTGTCCCGGGGGGGCGCCTGCGGGTGCGCTGGACGGTGCGGGTGGCCGCCCGGCGGTGGCTCGAGCTGGAGTGGAGGGAGGAGGGCGGGCCAAGCGTGTCCGGAGCGCCGGAGCGGCAAGGCTTCGGCTCCCGCCTGCTGGACCGGACGGTGCGGGTGCAGATGGGGGGAAGCCTGTCCCTGCACTGGGCGCTGGGAGGGCTGATCTGCGCCCTGCATGTGCCGATGGAGCAACCCGGCATGGCCCGCTTCGATCCCGGTTGAAGTTCAAGCCGATGTGAGGTGGTATTCACCGATTCTGCGCGTTATGGTTGCGAATGCCCGAGGACTGGACAACCATAGACGATCCTGCCGATCTTCGGCTCGGTGCCGTGATGCCGGCCTGGTTCGCCGGCCGCATGATGGCGGATGAGTGGGTCTTTGCGCTGTTGCTGTCCGGTGGGCAGACGGTGCTGATCCGCCGCATCGATGCGGTGCATGTTTCGCCGGCGGGCACGGTTTTGCTGGATGTGGATCTGCTGGAAGGTGACGAGGTGCCGCGCTTCCTCCGTCGGGATGCCTTGTCGCAGCCGGTTCTCGCTGCGCCCACCGGGCGGGTCAGGGCCACGGTGAACCTGGCACATCTGGCCATGGCTTACGAGGTCGCGGAGGGCGGCTGAGCGCCGCGCCCCCATGGCCTTGCCGGTGAGCTTCCGGGCCCGCCCCTGTGGCGGCGTTCCGGCGGGCCGGCCGGTGTCCGCCCAAAACGGCGCGTCCCAAAATGGATTGCCCCAAAACGGGACGCCCCAAAACGGGACGCCCCAAAACGGGACCCGGCGGCGGCCGCCGCCCTACAGGCCGAATCGTGGCCGGCGTCCATCCCTGAACAGCGAAAGTGGCCCTCGGCGCGGTGGACAGCCGTGCCTGCTGGTAGGATGCCGCCGGCCGCCTCGTCAGGCGGTGGCGAAAGCCGCGGCGATGGAGGTGAAGAGCGGCAAACCGTCTTCGCCGCCCATCAGCGGGTCCACGAGGTCTTCCGGGTGCGGCATCATGCCAAGGATGCGGCGGTTCTCCGACAGGATGCCGGCGATGTTGCCGCGGGCCCCGTTGCGGTTGGCTGCCTCGGTCGCCTCGCCTTCGGCGGACACATAGCGGAAGGCTACGCGGTCCTCCGCCTCCAGCGCCTGCAGCGTGGCGTCATCGGCGAAGTAGTTGCCATCCCCATGCGCCATGGGCGCACGGAAGATGGCGCCCTTCTGCCAATGGTGGGTGAAGGGTGTGGACGCGTTCTCCACCCGCAGGTGGCAATCCATGGACAGAAAGCGCAGCGAGGCGTTGCGGAGCAGCGCGCCCGGCAGCAGCCCGGCCTCGGTGAGGATCTGGAAGCCGTTGCAGACGCCGAGAATGTGGCCGCCCTTCGCCGCGAACGCCGCCACCGCCGGCATGATGGGTGAGCGCGCCGCCATGGCGCCGCAGCGCAGATAGTCGCCATGGGAGAAGCCGCCGGGCAGCACCACCAGGTCGGTGCCGGCGGGCAGGTCGGTTTCGCCATGGAACAGGATGGTGGGCCTGCGGCCCGTGGCGCGCTCCAGAGCGATCGCCATGTCGCGCTCGCGGTTGGTGCCGGGGAAGAGCAGGATAACGGCGTTCATGTCGGCTTGGTCCTCAGCAGGCGGCCGGAAACGGGAGCGGCTCAGCCATGGCCGAGCCAGATGCGAAGCCAGTGCAGCCCGCCAACCAGGGCGATCGACAAGGCCGAAGCCAGGGCGGCAGCGGTGACCCAGCGATCCAGCCCTGCCTTGGAGCGGGCCAGCAGGCCGCGGCGGCGGGCGGCGGCGACCTGGGGCTGCCGTGCCTCGCGCCAGCGCAGGCCGAAGCCGATCACCAGCGTCAGCACCAGCATGACGATCAGGGACACCTTCACCATGCGCGCGCCTCCTTGGGCCGGCCCAGCCGGGGCCGGCGGCTCAGGCCAGCTCGACCCGGAAGCTTTCGATCACCGTGTTGGCCAGCAGCTTGCGAGCCATCTCCTCGGCCTGGGCACGGGCCCGGGCAGGGTCGGTCTCGGTTAGCTCCAGCTCGATGATCTTGCCGGTGCGGACCTCGCCCACGCCGTTGAACCCGAGCGTGCCGAGGGCGTGGCCGATGGCCTTGCCCTCGGGGTCGAGGACGCCGGCCTTGGGCATGACGGTGACAAGGGCTTTGGTCATGGCTGCAGGGCCTTTCATTGCATCGCCGCTCATTGCATCGCCTCCGGCCCCTTCATGTCGCGCGCGCCGGCCTCGGGCAGGATGCCGAGGCGGCGGGCGACTTCCTGGTAGCCTTCCTCGACCCGGCCGAGGTCGCGGCGGAAGCGGTCCTTGTCCATCTTCTCGCCAGTGTTGACATCCCACAGGCGGCAATTGTCGGGGCTGACCTCGTCGGCCAGGACGATGCGCATCTCGTCGTTCTCGTAGAGCCGGCCGAATTCCACCTTGAAGTCCACCAGCACGATGCCGACACCAAGGAAGAGGCCCGACAGGAAGTCGTTGATGCGCAGCGCCAGGGCGACCATGTCATCCAGGTCCTGGGTCGAGGCCCAGCCGAAGCAGGTGATATGCTCTTCGGACACGAAGGGGTCCTGGAGCTGGTCGTTCTTGTAGTAGTATTCGACGATGGAGCGGGGAAGGCGGGTGCCTTCCTTGATGCCGAGCCGGGTGGAGAGGCTGCCGGCGGCGACGTTGCGCACCACCAGCTCCAGCGGAACGATCTCCACCTCGCGGATCAGTTGCTCGCGCATGTTCAGGCGGCGGATGAAATGGGTGGGCACGCCCATCTCGGACAGCCGCGTCATCAGGTACTCGCTGATGCGGTTGTTCAGCACGCCCTTGCCGGTGATGATGCCCTTCTTGGTGCCATTGGCGGCGGTGGCATCGTCCTTGAAGTATTGCACAAGGGTGCCGGGCTCGGGGCCCTCGAACAGTACCTTGGCCTTGCCCTCATAGAGCTGCCGGCGACGCGCCATCTGCACAGAATCCCTCTCGCCGCCGGAACGGGGGCCGGCGGGTGTCGGGCCGCTATAGCAAAGCGGGGGGCGGATCGCTACCGCCCGCCGGAAACGGCAGGGGCGCGGCGGGAGCATGGAGGGCGGCTTTGGAGCTTTCCGGCGCCCTTTCGCCGGGCGGGCCGGAACGGCACTCTGCCGGGCCAGCGGAACATCGGGAGGAATCCAGCCATGCCGAATCGCGGAGTCCAGGGATGGAGGGGGGAGTGGCGTGGCGTCTGGCTGGGGATCGCCATGATGACGATCGCCGCCGCGCCCGCGCTGGGTGCCGAGGCGCCGGCACAGAAGCGCGACGAGTTCTTCTGGCTCGGCGAGATCAACAAGGCCACGGCCGTGATCAACACGGAGGAGGGGCTGCTGGACCGGGCGGCGGCGCCACGTATCGCCGCCGGACTGCGCCAGGTGCTGGAGGCAGGAGCGAGGCCGGGTGGCAAGCGCCCGGCCACCGTGATCAGCTTCGAGCCGCTGCTGATCGAAGCGGGCGGCGTGGAGGCAACGCTGCTGCACGCCGGGCGATCGAGCCAGGACATGCATGCGACGTACCGCGCCGCGATCCTGCGCGAGGAAACGCTCGCGGTGGCCGCGGCGCTGAACCGCACCACCACTGCCATGCTGCGACTGGCCGAGACGCATCGCGAAACGGTGGTGCCGAACTACACCAATGGCGTGGCGGCGCAGCCCAACAGCTACGGGCACTACCTCCTAGGGCACATCGCCGGGCTGCTGCGGGATGGGGAGCGGCTGCGGGAGGCCTATGCGCGGCTGGACCGGTCGCCCATGGGAACCACGGTGCTGAACGGCACGGGCTGGCCGCTCAACCGGCGGCGCATGGCGGATTACCTCGGCTTTCCGGCGCTGGTGGACAATGCTTATGATGCGTCGCAGATTTCCTCGGCCGAGATGCCGGTGGAACTGGGCGGGGTGATCACGGGCATCGCACTGCACGCGGGGGCGTTCATCGAGGATGTGCTGGTGCAGTACGCCCAGTCCCGCCCCTGGATCCTGCTGCAGGAAGGGGGCGGCAACACCTACGTCTCCTCCGCCATGCCGCAGAAGCGGAATCCCGGCTTGCTGAACGACACGCGCACCCAGGCCTCGGCCCTGCTGGGGATGGCGGCGGGGCGGGTGTTCCAGGCGCACAACATCCCGCCCGGCATGCCGGACCCCAAGGGGGTGCGGGAAAACGGCGCCATGATGGCGGCGGCGGTGCAGGTGTTGCGCGGCTGGGAACGCATTCTGGGGGCCTTGGCCATCAGCCCCGATCGGGCGCTGGAAGAGTTGAACGGGGACTGGACCGCGTCGCAGGAACTGGCCGACGCGCTCATGCGCGACCATGGACTGCCTTTCAGGGTGGGGCATCACTTCGCCTCGGCGGTGGTGGACTTCGCCAGGGAGCGCGATATCCGGCCGAGCGATTTCCCGTATGCGGAAGCGCGGCGGATCTACGCCGAAACGGTGCGGCACGAGATGCCGGGCCAGGACGAGGCGCTGCCGCTGAGCGAGGCCGGTTTCCGCGCCGCGCTGGACCCGCGGGCCATCGTGCGGGGGCGCGCCACCAGCGGGGGGCCGCAGCCGGCAGAGATGACGCGGATGCTGGACGGCGCGACGCAGGCGGTGACGGCGCAGGAGAGCTGGATCGCCGGGCGGCGCGGGGCGATCAACAGCGCGCTGGCGCGGCTGGACGCGGATTTCGCCAAGCTGAGGTGAAGGGTTGGAAGCTGAGGGGGCGTTCCCCCTCAGCCTTGCCGACGGGGGACGCCGTCGCCTGCACCCGCGTTCGTTCGGGTGCCGCGGAAGGGGCGAGGCCCCTCCCGGTTCGGCTCAGTTCAGGAATTCCGGCGAGACCAGGCTGGGCAGGAACAGCACCAGGGCCGGCCAGAGAATGATCAGCAGCAGCACGCCCAGCATGGGCAGCAGCATGATAAAGGTGTCCTTCAGCGCGTCCGCCATGCGCATGCCCGCGACGGAGCAGGCGATCATCAGGCAGAGCCCGTAGGGCGGCGTGACGAGGCCGAAAGCCAGGGACACGATGCCGATCATGGCGAAGTGCACCGGATCGAGCCCGACCGTCTGCGTCAGCGGCTGCAGAATGGCGCCAACGATGATGATGGCCGGGATGGCGTCGAGGAAGCAGCCGGTGATCAGAAAGACGGCGGCAATGAACAGGCCGACGCCGATCGGACCCATCCCCCAGGCTTCCACGCCGGCGAGCAACACGCGCGGGATCTCGTAATAGGCGAGCAGCCAGCCGAAGGCGCTGGCGGTGCCGACGCAGAACAGCGCGATGCCGGCCAGTCGCCCGGAGTCGAGCAGACAATCCCACAGCCCCTTCATGTCCATCTGGCGGTAGATCAGCAGCGATAGGAAGGCAGCGTAGAGCACCGCGATGCAGGCGGATTCCGTTGCGGTGAACCAGCCGAACAGCTTGCCAGCGATGATGATGAAGGGGGTCGTCAGGGCCGGGATGGACACCAGGAAGGCGACGCCGACCTCGCGCAGGGTGGACCGCGCATAGGTCGGGTAGCCGCGCCGTTTGGCGTAGACGTGGACAGTGGCCATCTGCACGGCCGCGATCAGGATGCCGGGGATCACGCCGGCCAGGAACAGCGCGCCAATGGAAACGCTGAGCACGCCGCCCCAGACGATCATCAGGATGGAGGGCGGGATGATGACGGCGAGCACCGCGGAGACCGCCGTGATGGCGACGGAGAAGCTGTCGTCATAGCCTTCGCGGCGCTGGGCCTCGATGAAGATCTTGCTCTGGCTGGCGGCATCGGCGGTGGAACTGCCGGAGATGCCGGCGAAGAAGAAGGAGAGCACCACGTTGATCTGGGCGAGGCTACCGGGAAAGTGGCCGACCAGCGCGCGGGACAGGCGCATCAGCTGCTCGGTGATGCCGCCGATGTTCATCAGGTTGGCGGTGAGCAGGAAGAAGGGCACGGCCAGCAGGATGAAGCTGTTATAGGCGTTGAAGGTCTCCTGCACGACGATGGCGGGCGATAGATGCGGCTCGATCAGCATGATCGGCAGGCAGGCGAGGCCGAGGCAGAAGGCCACGGGCACGCGCAGCGCCATCAGGCCGAAGAAGACCCCGAACAGCAGTGCCGCGGCGATGCCGGGCGACAGGACGGCGCCGGTCATGCGGTGCGCCCCCGCAGCAGGTTGATGGCGTCGGCCATGCGTTGTCCCATGAAGATCAGCCAGGAAAGGCCCGCGATGGGCCAGGCGACGTGGATGGTCCAGAGCGGCAGCTCGGCCATCTCGCTGATGCGGTAGAAGGCGAACTCGGTGAATTCCCAGCCCCAGATCAGGAAGACCAGGGCGAAGATCAACACAAAGACGCCGGACACCAGCTCCATGATGGCGGTGCCGCGCGGGGACAGGCGGGGAAACACGTCGACGATGAAGTGCGTACCCTCGCGCACTGCGAGGATGCCGCCCAGCATCACCATCCAGACGAGGGCGAAGCGCGCCATTTCCTCGGTCCAGATGTAGTGCGGCACCAGCGGCGTGTAGCGGGAAAAGATCTGCAGCGTCACGGGCAGCAGCAGGATCAGCACGGAGATGCCGAGCAGCAACCGCAGCAGCGCGGCGTAGAGGTCGGCGAGGCGGCCGAACAGGCCGGTGTGGCGGACGGTTTCCTGGGCGCCGATGAGTTCGGGCGAAACGGTGGGAGAGGATGACGCCGCCACGATGGCTGCGGTGGCGTCATCGGCGATGACCTTACGCGTCATCAGGCGGTGGCGCCGGCAATGCGGCTCATGATGCCCTCGGCATCGATCTCGCGCGCGTAAGTGGTGAGAACCGGCGTCACCTTTTCCTGCAGGGCGGCACGGTCGGTGAAGGGAATGCGCTTGAGCTTGCCGCCCTTTTCCAGCGCGGCGATCTTCTGGCCGTCCTCGGTCGATTCGATTTGCCGGCCATAGGCCGCGGCTTCCGGGCCGGCGCGCATGATGGCGTCCTGCAGATCCTTGGGCAGGCGGGCAAAGGTGCCGGCGGAGAAGCAGAGCGGACGGATGGTGATGGCGTGCTCGGTCAGCGCAAGATGCGGCGCGACCTCGTAGAAGCGCATCTGCTCCACGCCGGCGGCCTCATTCTCGCCCGCCTCGATGACGCCGTTCTGGATGGCGTTGTAGATCTCGTTATAGGCAATCACGGTCGGCGACATGCCGGCTGCGGTGAAGGTGCGGCTCCAGATCGGCGCGCCCTGCACGCGGATCTTCATGTTGCGCAGCGCTTCGAGGTTGCCGGCAGGGCGGGAAGCGAAGACGTTGCGCACGCCGCCGCCGGCATAGCCGATCAGCATGACGCGGGCGCGCTTGGCGACCTCGTCGCCGATCGGCTTCAGCATGTCCTGCTCCAGCACGCGGTTCCAATGCGCCAGGTCGCGGAACAGGAAGGGCGCGTCGATGAAGGGCGCGGCGCGGGAGAAGGTGGACATGTGCGCGGGCGAGACGATGCCGTAATCCACGGCGCGGCCCTGCGCCATGTACTCGAAATACTGCTTTTCCAGCCCGAGGCTGCTGTTCTTGTGCAGGATGAAGTTGATCGGCTTGCCGTAATACTGCTTTACCAGCTCCTCGAACTTGGCGATGCAGCGGGTGAAGGCGTGCTCGTCATTGAATTGCGAGGCGCCGTTCAGCGTGATGGTCTGCGCCGCAGCACGGCCGGTGATCGCGAAGGTGGCAAGGCCGCCGCCAGCCGCGCCGAGCAGCACGCTCCGGCGTGGCAGAGAGGTGGATGTCATGGATGAAGTCTCCCTGGAACGTTCCATTGCTTGCCGCTCAACTGGCGGCTTGGCTCCGAGGTTAGACCACTCCTGATCCGGAATGAAATGGGGAAGCGTGGGCTCGGGCGCGGAAGGATGCGCGCATCTTCGTGTGGCGTGGCTCGGCGTCTGGAAGGGCGTCCCGACTAGGACCCCGGCGGGGCGCGGCGTTTTCTGACATGCTCGATCAGCGCGCGGAGCCTGGGGTCCACGGCACGCCGGCTCGGGTAATAGAGGTAGAAGCCGGGGAAGGGCGTGCTGAAGCCCGGCAGCAAGGCTACCAGCTCGCCGCGCCGGAGATGGGACTCAAAGGTTTCGGCCATGCCGAAGGTGATCCCGGCGCCATGCAGCGCCATCCGGATCATCAGCCCCATGTCGTTGGTGGTGCATTCCGGGGCGACGTCGACCACGAATTCGCGGCCTGCCTCGGAAAACTCCCAGCGATAGGGTGGCCGATGCGGCGCCGGCCGCCAGCCGATGCAGCGGTGGCGCGCGAGGTCGCGCGGGTGGTCCGGAGCGCCATGTTCCGCCAGGTAGGCGGGGGAGCAGACGGCGAGCTGGTGCTGGTCCCCCGAGACGGGGATGGCGATCATGTCCTGCTCGATCACCTCGCCCAGGCGCACCCCCGCATCGAAGCCCATGGCGACGATGTCGTCCTCCTCATCGGTCACCAGAATGTCGAGCTGCACTTCGGGAAAGGCGCGGGCGAAGCCGGCCAGGAGCGGGCCGGACAGAAAGCTTTCGGCGATGGAGGACACGGCGAGGCGAAGCTGGCCACGCGGCGCGCCACCCAGGCCCCGCACCTTCTCGGCCGCCTCGCGTAGTTCGGCCATGGCGGGGGCAATGTCCCGGCGCAGCGTGTCCCCCGCCTCGGTCAGGCCAAGGCTGCGGGTGGTGCGGCGAAAGAGCGGGGTGCCGAGGCTGTCCTCCAGGCGCCGGACCGCCTGGCTGACGGCGGAGCGTGTGACACCCAGCCGGTCGGCGGCGGCGCGGAAGCTCTGCTCCTCGGACACGGTGATGAAGATGGAGAGAGCATTGAGATCGGCCGACATTGTCCAGTCATGCTAACCGAGCTGTTGCGTATCGGATAGGTTATCTTGCCGTCAACCGGCGCCTAGCTTCTCCCCCGCAAGCTGCTGCCGCGCCGCTTCTTGCAGCCGGCGCTGGCAGTGGCTCCACACAAGGAGAAGCAAGCATGGCTCTCAACAAGATCGTGCTGATCACCGGTGCCTCCAGCGGCATCGGCGCTGGCATCGCCCGCGAGCTGGCGGCAGCCGGGGCGACGCTGGTGCTGGGCGCCCGCCGCACCGAACGGCTGGAAGCCCTGGCCGCCGAGCTTGGCGCCGCAACCGGCGCGCAGGTCCTCACGCGCGCGCTCGACGTCACCGACCGCGCCAGCGTCGCGGATTTCGCGGCGGCGGGGCGCGAAGCCTTCGGGCGGGTGGATGCCATCGTCAACAATGCCGGCATCATGCCGCTTTCGCCCATGGCCTCCATGAAGGTCGAGGAGTGGGACCGCATGGTGGATGTGAACATCAAGGGCGTGCTGCACGGCATCGCCGCCGTGCTGCCCGAGATGACGGAGCGCGGCTCCGGCCACATCGTCAACATCGCCTCGATCGGCGCCTTGTCGGTGGTGCCGACGGCGGCGGTGTACTGCGCGACCAAGTTTGCCGTGCGGGCGATCTCGGACGGGCTGCGCCAGGAGCGCCCCGATATCCGCGTCACCTGCGTCCATCCGGGTGTGGTGGAAAGCGAGCTGGCCGGCACCATCACCGATCCGGCGGCCGCGGAAGCGATGCGGCAGTACCGCGCCATCGCGCTGCGGCCGGATGCCATCGGCCGCGCCGTGCGCTTCGTGCTGGAACAGCCCGAGGACGTGGACGTGAACGAGATCGTCGTTCGTCCCACGCGGTCGCCGAACTGATGCGCCGCATGCTCGCCGCCGCGCTGGGCGTGGCGATCGCCGGTGCCGCCGAGGCTGGCGCGCAACCGGCCCCGAGCCCGCACCCCTATGTCGGCATGTGGGTCACCGATGACGGGCGAGTGCGGCATGAGCTGCTGCCCGATGGCCGCTACGACGAGGCGCGCGGCACGCGGGAAAGCGCGTATCGCGGCCGCTACGAGGTCACCGGCACGCATATCGAGTACTGGGACGACACCGGCTTCACCGCCGATGGTGACTTCGTGGATGCCGATACGCTGCACCATGGCGGCATGGTGCTGCGCCGGCGGCCGGCTGCGGGCAGCGGGGTCCGCTGAGGCGGCCTGCCTCCGCCCGCCCGTTTCCTGCGACCCCTTGCTGAAAGGAACGATGCCCATGACGAACCGTATCGCCTTCCATCCGGCCCGCGGCGGCCGCCGCCTGGTGGCTGCGCTGGCACTGGCCCTGGCCGTGGGGCCGGCCCTGCCGGCGGCGGCCGATACCGGCGCCACCGCCCGCAACCACGCCATTGTGCGCCAGGCCTTCGACAACTGGACCCAGGGCGGCAACGTGTTCGAGCTTCTGTCGCCCGACGTGGTCTGGACCATCCATGGCTCGGGACCGGTGGCCGGCACCTATCGCGGACGCGAAGCCTTTGTGGAAGACGCGTCCATGCCGCTGGTCAGCCGCCTGGCCACCCCCATCGTGCCCAGGGTGCATCACCTCTGGGCGGTGGAGGACCGGGTGATCATCCGCTTCGAGGGATCGGCCACCACCACCGGCGGGCATCCCTACAACAACCAGTTCGTCTGGATCTTCCGGATGCGCGACGGGGTGGTGGTGGAGGGAGAAGCCTTTCTGGACCTCGCCGCCTATCAGGCCGTGGTGGAGAACAACCCGCCGCGCGGGCGCTGAGCCCCGGCCTCGCCCCCGGCAAAGGATCCTGCCGGGGGAGGCCCGCCTCAGCCTTCCATGGTCACGCCGGTCAGCCGCACCATCTCCGCCCAGCGCGCCACTTCCTCGCGCTGGAAGGCGGCGAAGGGCTCGGGCAGCAGGGGATCGGCGGTGAAGCCGGCGGAGAGCAGCTGTTCCTCGGCGCCTGGATCGCTCAGCATGGCGAGGGCGGCCTTGGCGATGGCCTCCACCGCGGGGCCGGGTGTGCCGGCGGGGGCGAAGAGGCCGAACCAGGCATCCACCGCCAGGTAGGGGAAGCCGGCCTCGGCGGCGGTGGGCACGTCGGGAAAGCCGTTGACGCGGTTGGGCGCACCGATCTCCAGGGCGCGCAACCGGCCTTCCCGCACCAGCGGCGCGACGGACGGAAAGGTTGCCACGTAGAAGTCGACGATGCCCGACATGGTGTCGGTCGCCGCCGGGGCGGCTCCGCGATAGGGGACGTGGGTGGCGTCCAGCTTTTCCCGCCGCACCAGCGTCTCGGCGATGATGTGGCTGGCCGAGCCGGCCTGCGACGAGGCGTAGCTCAGCTTGCCCGCCTTGCCGCGCGCCACCAGCGCCGCCAGGTCGGCCGCGCCATTCGCCGGCACCACCAGCGCGTGGTGCACCGTGGCGAGCTTGGCCACGGGGGTGAAACTGTTCACGACGTGGTAGGGCAGCTGCTTCATCAGCGACTGGTTGCCGGCATGGGTCTGGTTGTGGCCGAGCACCACCGTGTTGCCGTCGGGCGCGGAACGGGCGGCGGCCTCGGTGCCGATGATTCCGCCGGCGCCGGAGCGGTTCTCTACGATGATCGGTCGGCCGAGTGGGGCGGCGGCGCGGTCCGCCAGCACGCGGGCCAGGATGTCGGTGGGGCCGCCGGGCGGGGCGGGCACGATCAGGCGCAGCGGATTGCCGGGGCTTGGCCGGGAGGCCAGGCCTTCGGGCGCCGATTGCGCCCGGGCTGTGCCGGATACGATCCAAGGGGCGGCGAGCGCCAGGAGTGGCGCGGTGGCGAGCAGTCGGCGGCGTTGCATGATGGGCGGCTTTCCCGGGCGGCGTGTGCGTTTTGCCCAGGCGTCGCCTCCCAAGCCGGCGGCGTCAAGGGGGCGTGATGGAGGGGCAGGCGGAGGCGCCGTGGCGAAAAGCCGCTTGACGGGCGCAAGCGAGCGGCTTAATTGCGAATAACTCGCAGTTGCAGTGAAGGCCCGGCGGAACGCGGTACTCTACCGTCCCACCGCGAACCGGATCCCGCATTCTCCCCCGGCCCGCGGGGCCGAGCTGCACCGCGAGACGACCGGCCCCCCGCTTGCAGGGGAAGCGTTGGGCCGCAGGCGGATCGGGGATGGCCGGGCGCACTCAGCGAACCGCTCGTCCAGAACCGCGCCAGGCCCTGAGGGGGGTCTGGCCGGTGACCATCTTTGCACGCGGGCAGGGCGTGCAATCCCCGATCCGCCCCCTTCCTTCTTTCTTCAGGAACGATCAGGCCGGCCCGGCGGGTCGGGGCTGGCCGCCGAAGCCGCGCAGGGCGCGGGTGACCGGCCGCTCGAACAGGGCGTGGCAGACGGCGGCGACCAGGATGCAGCCGACGAGCACCAGGGCCGCATAGGCCCAGACCCAGGGAGTGGGATCGAGGCCCCCGGCCTGGGCCACCCGGCGCGCCAGGGCGATCACAAAGGGATGCGTCAGGTAGAGCGAATAGGAGGCGTCGCCCAGCCAGGCCAGGAAGCGGGAAAAGGGCAGGGGGTGCTGCACCGGCGCACGGAGCACGGCCCCGGCCACCAGCAGGGCGGCCGGCAGCCCGAAGGTCAGGGCGCGTTCGGCGGGCGGCATCAGGTGAGTGGCCGCCGGAGCGGCCTGGATCAGGAACAGGGCGAGGCCGGCGGCGACCAGCCCCCAGGCGGCGGGGCGCGGCAGGCGAAGCCCCTCGCGATGCGCCAGGCCGATCGCCATGCCGAGGGCGAATTCGCCGATGATCGGTGCAGTCCAGAATTGCAGGGCCGGGTTCTGCGGCCGCAGCGCCAGGCCGGCGGCGATCAGGGCCACCAGCAGCAGCATCAGCGACGCCACGGCCTGGCGCCGTGGCAGGGCCAGGGCGGTGGCGAACAGGACGTAGAAGAACATCTCGTAGTTCAGCGTCCAGCCGATGGCATGCACCGGCAGGGTGGCGCCGCCGGCGTCGGGCCAGGGGATGAAGGCCAGGGCGGCGGCGAGGACCGGCAGGGTCGTCTGCTCGCGCACCTGCGGGGCGCTGGCGAGGGCGAACACGGTGGTGAGCCAGTAGAGCGGCACGAGGCGGATCGCGCGACGGGCCATGAAGCTGCGTGCGGCGCCAGGCTGGCCGAAGAGCCGGTCGGAGGACAGCACCATCACCACGCCGGACACCACGAAGAACACATCCACCCCGGCGGCACCGACCGCCAGATCGGGCAGGGCATCGGGCAGGCCGAGACGCGTGGCGATGTCGAGCTGCAGATGGAACAGGGCCACCGCCAGCGCCGCCAGGCCCCGCAGAACCTGGATGCTGTGAAGAAAGGGGACGGAGGGAGGCATGGCGGGGCACCGGGCTGGAAGGGGAAGGCCGCGACGGATTGGCGCGATCCGGCAGCGGCGCCAAGGGGGGCGCAGGCGGCGGGGCGGGGGGACAGTGCCATTGCCGCCTGATTGTGGCTTGGCTGCCCAGGGCGCTCAGGGTGCAGCGGATCATCCTTTCTGCCCGCTGAAATGAAGCGGAGCCGCCGCCTGCGCCCGCCGCGAGCGCTTCGGGGGACGGGTTCATGCCGTGCAGGAAGGAGATGCTCTAGCCGAGGCGCGGGTCGAGCCAGGGGACCGGCATCGGGGCCCAGGGGCTGTTGCGCGCCGCTGCCGGATCGAGCGACAGGCCCAGCCCCGGCGCCTGAGGCAGCGCCGCGGCGCCGGGGCCGAAGGCGAGCAGGTCTCCCCCTTGCATCAGGCTGAAGAAGCGTTCCGTTTCGCCGAACTGTACCTCCAGATGCAGGAGGTTGGGCAGGGTGGCGCAGAGGTGCAGGGAATGGGCGTGGCAGACGGGCCCGGTGGGGTTGTGCGGGGCGATCTCCGTTCCCGCCGTCAGGGCCAGGGCGGCAATGCGGCGGATCTCCTCATGTCCGCCGGCGTGCTTCAGGTCAGGCATCAGCACGTCGTAGCAGCCGGCCTCGACCAGCGGACGGTAGGCGGCGAGGCCGGACAGGGTTTCGGCACCGGCCAGGCGCATGCCGCGATCGTTGCACATGTGGCGCAGGCGGCGGATGGCGGGGTGGTTGGTCTCGGCCACCGGGCATTCCAGCCAGAACAGGTTGAAGGGTTCGAGGTCGCGGATCAGCCCGGCCGCGCCACCGGGTGAAAAGCGCCAATGGGCGTCCACCATCAGCAGGGCGTCCGGGGCGGCTTCGCGCACGGCGGCGATGCGGGCCAGCCCGCCGGCATAGGCGGCGCGCTGGGCGGCCGGGTCGGTGCCGGCATCCTGCCAGACCATCGGTTCGAAAGGCGCCAGCTTCAGGGCGGTGAAGCCCTGGGCCAGGGCGCGGCCGGCGGCGGCGGCGAAGCCTTCCGGCGTGCGGGGCGAGGCGCCGCGGTTGATGTTCGCATAGAGCGGGATGGGGTCGCGCAGCGCGCCGCCGAGCAGCGCGTGGATGGGCTGGCCCGCCTGTTGCGCGGCGATGTCCCACAACGCCTGCTCGAAGGCGCTGAGCACCGTTTGCGCCACCAGGCCACCCGGGGCGTGAGGCAGGAGCTGGCAGAGCCGGTTGCGGGCGAGCGGGTCCGCGCCGGTGTGGAGGGCAGCGAGGCGGGCAGCCTCGGCGGCGAGGCCGGCCTCCTGGTTGGCCAGGGTGCATTCGCCGAGGCCGGTGAGGCCGGTATCGGTGGACACGGTGAGGAAGCACCAGTTGGTCTTGGGCGTGACGCCGATGCCGTGGAAGGCGATGTCGGTGATGCGCATGCCGTTCACTCCGCGCGGATGCCGGTACGGGCGGCCAGCTGCTTCCATTGTGCGATGTCGGCCGCGATCCGGGCCTGGAAGGCCTCGGGGGTGGAGACCACCAGCTCGCCGCCCATGCCGCGCATGCGCCGCTCCATCTCGGGGTTGCGCAGCGTCAGGAGGGCCTCGTGCAGGCGGGCCCGGATGGGCGCGGGGGTGCCGCGCGGAGCCAGGATGCCGTTCCAGGCAAGCGTCTCGAAGCCGGGCAAGGTTTCGGCCACGGTGGGCACGCCGGGCAAGCCGGGCCAGGGCGCGCGGGCGGTAACAGCAAGTGGCTTCAGCTCGCCGCGCTCGATATAGGGCATGACGTTGACCAGGTTGGCGAACATCAGCGCCGTTTCGCCCGCGATGACCGACTGCGCCATGGCCGGCGTGCCCCGGTAGGGAACGTGCACCACGTCCACGCCGGCCTGTGCCTTGAACAGCTCCATGGACATGTGCGCCGAGGAGCCAATGCCCCCCGAAGCGTAGTCGAGCGCGCCCGGCCGGGTCCGGAGCGCGGCGATCAGGCCCGGAAGGTCGGATACGGGCAGCGCCGTGGTGTTCGCCACCAGAACGTTGGGGCCCTGCACCAGCAGCGCCACCGGCTCGAAGGCGGTGGCGAGGTCATAGGGCAGGTCGGGGTAGATCGCCGCGTTGATGCCGTTCGAGCCGGCATTGCCTAGGAGAAAGGAATAGCCGTCGGCGGGCGCGTTGAAGGCGGCCTCGACGCCGATGCGACCGCCGGCGCCGCCGCGGTTCTCCACCACGAAGGGCTGCCCGAGCGCGGACTCCAGGGAGGGCGCGATCAGCCGAGCGGTGGTGTCGTTGCCGCTGCCGGGAGCGTCGGGAAGGATCAGGCGGACAGGGCGGGTGGGCCAGTTGACGGCCGGACCAGCGGCCCGCGCCATGATGGGCAAAAGGGCCGGTCCCGCCAGGGGCAGGACGATGCCTAGGCGCAGCAGGGCGCGGCGGCGGGGCATGGCAGCTTCCTCGGGCTTTGTTTTGGCCCCGAGGATGGGACCGGGCCGCCGCCGGGTGCAAGGGGGGTGTTCCCCCTTGCTTCAGGCGGGGATCAGTGGTCCCGCATTTCCAGCTGACGGTTGAGGCGCAGCGCCAGCAGGGTGCATACCACGCCCGACAGCAGGTAGCCGCCCACGGAAACGACGCCGATCAGGTTGGACAGGCCCAGCACCACCAGCGGTGCGAAGCCGGCGCCGATCAGCCAGCCGAGATCGGAGATCATGGCCGAGCCGGTGTAGCGGTAGCGGCGGGGCAGGCCAGAGGCAACGGCGCCACTGGCCTGGCCAAAGGAAAGGCCGAGCAGGGCAAAGCCCACCAGCACGAAGCCGTAGCCGGTGGCATCGGGGCCGCGCAGGGTGAAGGGGGCGACGAAGCTGAACAGGCCGATCAGCGCGGCGCCCACGCCGAGCAGGGTGCGGCGGCCGGTGATGTCGGCGATCCAGCCCGACAGCACCACCATCACGAACATCACGCCGGCGCCGGCCATCTGCACCTGGAGGAAGCCGGAGATGTCGGTGCCGGGGCGCAGCGCCGTCCAGGCCAGGGGAAACACCGTGACCAGGTGGAACAGGGCGTAGCAGGCCAGGGGAACAAAGGCGCCGACCAGGATGTTGGAGCCGTTGCGCTCCACCACTTCCTGAACAGGAACCGGCTGCAGCTCCTGTTTCTGCAGCATGGAGGAAAATTCGTGCGTGGCGACCAGGCGCAGCCGGGCGAACAGCGCCACCACGTTGATGGCGAAGGCCACGAAGAACGGGTAGCGCCAGCCCCATTCCTGGAAATCCTGCTGCGACATGCTGGAGGTCAGGTAGGCGAACAGGCTGGCCGCCAGCAGAAAGCCGAAGGGGGCGCCAAGCTGCGGGATCATGGCCCAGAAGCCGCGGCGCTTCTGCGGGGCGTTCAGCGCTAGCAGGGACGAGAGGCCGTCCCAGGCGCCGCCGAGGGCGAAGCCCTGCGCAGCGCGGGCCAGGCAGAGCAGCGCCACCGCGTAGCCGCCGATGGAGAGGGGGCTGGGCAGAAAGGCAATGGCCGCGGTGGAGCCGCCGAGCAGGAACAGGGCGATGGTGAGCTTGGTGCCGCGACCGTGCCGGCGGTCGACCTCCATGAAGAAAAGCGAGCCCAGCGGCCGGGCCACAAAGGCCAGGGCGAAGATGACAAAGGAGTAGAGCGTGCCGGTCAGCGGGTCGGTATTTGGAAACAGGAAGGACGGAAACACCAGCACGGCGGCGATGGCATAGACGAAGAAGTCAAAGAATTCTGAGGTGCGGCCGATCACGACGCCGATGGCGATCTCGCCGAGCGAGGCCTGGTCATGGCCGGTGTGGTGCTCCCGCCGGGCATCCTGTTCGAGCCCCGAGGATGTCGGGAGCGGTGCTGATGGGTTGGTGCTGATGGCCAAGTCTCGATCTCCTGCAGCCCAGTATGCGCCCGGCGCGGCCCTGGGGTGCGGCCCCCGGGGCGGCATCCACAGGGCGGCGGGGCCGCTGCGGAATTGTGCCAGGAGGCGCCCCTCCCACGCCAGTGGGCATGGTGGCGATAGGACAAATTGTCCTCTCCCCGGTTTGGTTCCATCCGCGCTATAGGGCGCGCGATTTAGCCCAGCGGTGACCGATCGACATGTTTTGGAAACGTTATCGACCTCTGGCCCTGATGGCGGCCCTGCTGCTGCTCCCGGGTTGCGAGAGCCTGACCGTTCTTTATCCGGCCGGCGACGTGGCGGCGCAGCAGAGCGACCTGATCATCGCGTCCACGCTGCTGATGTTGATCATCATCGTGCCGGTGATCCTGCTGACGCTGTTCTTCGCCTGGCGCTACCGCGCCTCCAACAAGCGGGCCACCTATGCGCCGGAATGGTCGCATTCGACCGGCCTCGAGGTGATCATCTGGGCGGCGCCGCTGGCCATCATCATCGCGCTGGGCGGCATCACCTGGGTGGGGACGCATGTGCTCGACCCCTACCGGCCGCTGGGCCGGATCGACGCGGCGCGCCCGGTCGAGGACGGGGTGCTGCCGCTGGAGGTCGAGGTTGTCTCGCTCGACTGGAAGTGGCTGTTCATCTACCCGCAGCAGGGCATCGCGACGGTTAACGAGCTGGTGGCACCGGTGGACGTGCCGATCAACTTCCGCATCAGCTCCGAGAACAACATGAACACCCTCTGGGTGCCGACCCTGGCGGGCATGATCTATTCCATGCCCGGCATGGAAACGAAGCTGCACGCGGTGATCAACCGGGCCGGCGTGTTCGAGGGTCGGTCGGGCCATTACAGCGGCGCCGGCTTCTCGGACATGCACTTCAAGTTCCACGGCATGAACCAGACCGACTTCACAGCCTGGGTGGAACGCGTGCGGGCCGAAGGCGGCGGCACCCTGGATCGCGCCCGCTACATCGAGCTGGCCAAGCCGAGCGTCGCCGACCCCGTGCGGTACTTCGGCGGCTTCGAGGACGGGTTGTTCCGCGCCATCGTGGAGCGTTGCGTCCGTCCGGGCACCACCTGCATGAGCGAGATGATGCATGGCGCCGGCGGGCATGGCGGCCCGGCCGCGCCGAACCGGCAGCCATCCTCGTCCGAATCATCCGCCCCCGCGGCCACCCCGGCCGATGGCCATGGCGGCCATGGCGGCCATGCGCCGGGTTCTCCCCCCACCTCCTCCGGCACCACGGAGTAAGATTGCCATGACACCCGCAACGGAGAGCAGCTGGAGCCCGGTTTTCGGGAAGCTGACCCTCGACTCCTTCGCGCCGACCCATGAGCCGATCCTGGCGATCACCTTTCTGGGTGTTGTCGCCGGGGCGGCGGCGGTGGTCTGGCTGCTGCAGAAGTACAAGCTCTGGGGCTATCTCTGGTCGGAATGGTTCACCACGGTGGACCACAAGAAGATCGGGATCATGTACATCATCCTCGCCATCATCATGCTGCTGCGCGGCTTCGCCGACGCGCTGATGATGCGCCTGCAGCAGGCCATCGCCTTCGGCGGGTCCGACGGCTACCTGCCGCCGCACCACTACGACCAGATCTTCACCGCGCACGGCGTGATCATGATCTTCTTCGTGGCCATGCCGCTGGTCACGGGGCTGATGAACTTCGTGGTGCCGCTGCAGATCGGCGCGCGCGACGTGTCCTTCCCCTTCCTGAACAACTTCTCCTTCTGGATGACCACGGCGGGCGCCGTGCTCACCATGGTGTCGCTGTTCTTCGGCGAGTTCGCCGCCACCGGATGGCTTGCCTTTCCGCCGCTGTCGGGGATCGAAAACTCGCCCTCGGTGGGCGTCGACTACTACATATGGTCGCTGCAGATCGCGGGCGTGGGCACAACGCTTTCGGGCATCAACCTGATCGCCACCATCGTGAAGATGCGCGCGCCCGGCATGAGCCTGATGAAGATGCCGATCTTCACCTGGACCTCGCTGGTCACCAACGTGCTGATCGTCGCCTCCTTCCCGATCCTCACGGCGACGCTGGTGCTGCTGTCGCTCGACCGGTATGCCGGCTTCAACTTCTTCACGAACGACCTTGGCGGCAACGTCATGATGTACGTGAACCTGATCTGGATCTGGGGCCACCCGGAGGTCTACATCCTGATCCTGCCGGCCTTCGGCGTGTTCTCCGAGGTGGTGGCGACCTTCTCGCGCAAGCGGCTGTTCGGCTACACCTCCATGGTCTATGCCTCGGTCGTCATCTGCATCCTGTCCTACCTGGTCTGGCTGCACCATTTCTTCACCATGGGCTCGGGCGCCAGCGTGAACGCCTTCTTCGGCATCACGACCATGGTCATCTCGATCCCGACCGGCGCGAAGATCTTCAACTGGCTGTTCACCATGTTCCGCGGCCGCATCACCTACGAGGTGCCGATGCTGTGGACGCTCGGCTTCATGGTCACCTTCGTGATCGGCGGCATGACCGGCGTGATGCTCGCCGTGCCCCCCGCCGACTTCCAGTTCCACAACTCGCTGTTCCTGATCGCCCACTTCCACAACGTGATCATCGGCGGCGTGGTGTTCGGCATGTTCGCCGGCATCGTCTACTGGTTTCCCAAGGCCTTCGGCTGGCAGCTGGACGCCTTCTGGGGCAAGCTGTCCTTCTGGTTCTGGCTGGTGGGCTTCTGGGTCGCGTTCACGCCACTCTACGTGCTGGGCCTGATGGGCGTGACGCGCCGCATGTCCAAGTTCGAGGACCCGTCCCTGCAGATCTGGTTCGTGATCGCGGGCTTTGGCGCGCTGCTGATCGCGGCGGGCATCGCCTGCTTCATCATGCAGTTCGTGGTGGGCTGGATGAAGCGCGACCAGACCCGCGACGTGACCGGCGACCCCTGGGGCGGCCGCACGCTGGAATGGTCCACCTCCTCGCCGCCGCCGGCCTACAACTTCGCCTTCTCGCCGGTGGTGTACGACCATGACGCTTGGTTTGACATGAAGAACCGTGGCTATGTGCGGCCGCTGGATGGCTTCGTGCCGATCCACATGCCGAAGAACACGGGCGCCGGGGTGATCCTGTCCGCGCTCTCCACCGTGCTCGGCTTCGCGCTGATCTGGCACATCTGGTGGCTCGCCATCGCCTCCTTCGCGGCGGTGGTGCTGGCCTCCATCATCCACACCTTCAACTACAACCGGGACTACTACATTCCGGCGGAGGAGGTGACCCGCACCGAGCAGGGCCGCACGGCGCTGCTGGCCGGAGAGTAAGGACATGTCCGCGAATCCCCACACAGCGACGGCCGATGGGCCGGTCACCTTCTACGTGAAGGAAGACCACGGGCATGGTGACGGCGGCACCATGCTGGGCTTCTGGATCTACCTGATGAGCGACTGCCTCATCTTCGCGGCGCTGTTCGCGACCTATGGGGTGTTGGGCCGGGCCTATGCCGGCGGCCCGACCGGGGCCGAGCTGTTCGACCTCGGCCTCGTGGCGCTCAACACCACCATGCTGCTTTTCTCCTCGATCACCTATGGCTTCGCCATGCTGTCGATGCAGAAGGGGCGGAAATGGGCGGTGATCTTCTGGCTGGGCGTCACCGGGCTGTTCGGCGCCGCCTTTCTGGGCATCGAGCTCTACGAGTTCTCGCATCTGCTGCACGAGAATGCGGGGCCGTGGCGCAGCGCGTTCCTGTCTGCCTTCTGGGCGCTGGTGGGCACGCACGGGCTGCACGTGACCTTCGGCATCATCTGGCTGGTGGTGCTGATGATCCAGGTCGCGCAGCGCGGCCTCGGGATCGAGAACCGGCGCCGGCTGATGTGCCTCAGCCTGTTCTGGCACTTCCTCGACGTGATCTGGATCGGCGTGTTTTCCTATGTCTACCTGTTGGGAGTGCTGTGATGGCCAGCGATCCGCATACGCATGCCGCGCACGGTCATGACGACCACCATGACGACGGTGGAATGCATGGCACGCTGAGGGACTACGTCACCGGGTTCCTGCTGGCGGCGTTGCTGACGGCCATCCCGTTCTGGCTGGTGATGGGCGACGTGCTCGGCAGCAAGACAGCGACGGCCGGGCTGGTTCTGGCCTTCGCCGTGGTGCAGATCGTGGTGCACATGGTCTACTTCCTGCACATGAACTCGCGTGCCGAGGGTGGCTGGACCATCCTGGCGCTGATCTTCACGGTCATTATCCTGGTGATCGTCATGGCCGGTTCTCTCTGGGTCATGCACAACATGAACGCGAACATGATGCCGATGCCCGGCAACATGACAGCACCCTGAGGGCAGGGCCTTGATCATCGCCGACAGGCCTGAGCGATCCCGGTCCCCGGTGTTGCTCGGCCTGTTGGGAGGCCTGGCGCTGCTGCTCCTGGCGGGACTGGTGGCGCTGGGCAACTGGCAGGTCGAGCGGCGGGCCTGGAAGCTTGAGCTGATCGACCGGGTGGAAAGCCGGGTGCATGCGGCGCCTGTTCGCGCCCCCGGTCCCGGCGAATGGCCGGAGATCACTGCCGCCACGGCGGAATACCGCCGCATCGCCGCCACCGGGCGCTTCCTGCCGGGGCAGGACACCTCCGTCGCCGCCACCACCGACCGCGGCGCCGGCTTCTGGATCATGAGTCCTTTCCGCACGGCCGATGGCTTTACCCTGCTGGTCAACCGCGGCTTCGCGGGCGGCCAGCGCGGCGATGCCACGGGCACTGCGCAGCCGGCTCCGGAAGGCGAGGTCCGGATCAGCGGTCTGCTGCGCATGGATGAACCGGGAGGCGGCTTCCTCCGCGCCAACGATCCGGCCGCCGGACGCTGGTATTCGCGCGACATCGGCGCCATGGCGGCGGCGCGCGGGCTGTCAGGGCCGGTGGCGCCCTACTTCATGGATCTGGGCCTGGAGGCGGGGCTGCCCGCGCCGCCGGTGGCGGGCATGACGGTGATCCAGTTCCGCAACACCCACCTTGTCTATGCGCTGACCTGGTACGGGCTGGCGCTGATGGTCGCTGGCGGGATCGCCATCGTGGCGCGGCACGAGTGGCGGCTGCGGCGGACGCGGCGGAGGGGCGAGGCACCGCGCTGAAGCAGGGCGTGCCGGCCCGGCGGGCGGGCCACGATTTGCCAGCGTGGTGCTGCCGGCTGAAACTGACCGAGGACACTGCCCGGTCCGTGGGCGTGGCGGGGCCGGGCGCAGGCGAGGCCGGAAAGGAACCGAGGCTGCATGACCGGGCGGAACGGGGGCGACAGGAGATGGCCGGAGGAGGATGCGGCCGGCCCTTCGGGCGCCGGCGCCGGCCGCGATCCCGCCAACCGGCAGAACCTGCTGCAGCTGGCTCAGCTGCGGATGCTGGCGACGCTGGGGCAGGTGCTCACCATCGGGATCGTTGAGATCGGCCTTGGCGTGCGGTTGCCGCTGCATGCCATGGCGGCCGTGGTGCTCGGGCTGGTGGCGGTCAACCTGGCGAGCCTGCTGCGCCTGCGGCTGCCGGTGCCGGTGCATGCCTGGGAGCTGATGCTGCTGCTGCTGCTGGATGTGCTGGCGCTGGCGGCGCTGCTGTTCTTCTCCGGCGGGGTGACGAACCCCTTTGTCGGGCTGTTCCTGTTGCAGGTGACATTGGCCGCCGTGCTGCTGCCGGTGGGCTGGGCCTGGACCGTGGCGGCAGTCAGCGTGGTCTGCGTGCTGGGGCTGGGCGCTGCGGGCCGGCCGCTGGCGCTGCCGCCGCGACTGGCCGCCGATCCGTTCCAGCTCTACCTGGCGGGGTTCCTGATCTGCTTTGTGCTGGTGGCGGCGCTGCTGGTGGCCTTTGTTACGCGCATGAGCGGCAATCTCCGCGATCGCGACCTGCATCTGGCGGAGCTCCGCCGGCGCGCCCTGGAAGAGGAGCACATCGTGCGCATGGGGCTGCTGGCCTCGGGCGCCGCGCATGAGCTGGGCACGCCGCTGGCCACACTGTCCGTCATCCTGGGCGACTGGCGACGGCTGCCGCAGGTGCGCGCCGATGCCGAGATGGCGCAGGACGTGACGGAGATGCAGGGCGAGGTGGCGCGCTGCAAGGAGATCATCAGCGGCATCCTGGTCTCGGCCGGGGAAGCGCGCGGCGAAGGGGCGGCGGCGACCACGCTCGGCGCCTTCCTGCGCGGCTTCGTCGAGGAATGGAACGGGCAAGGGACCGGGAGGGCGCTGCGCTACGATGCCGCCTTCGGGCCCGATGTGCCGATCGCCGCCGATCCGGTGCTGAAGCAGGTGCTGGCCAATCTGGTGAACAATGCCGGCGAGGCAGGGGCGGGCGACATCCTGCTTTCCGCCGCGCGGGAGGGCGAAGCGCTGCTGCTGACGGTGAGCGATGACGGCCCCGGCTTCGCCCCGGCCATGCTGGAGCGGCTGGGCACGCCCTACAGCTCCACCAAAGGCAGCGCGGGGGGCACGCGGCCGCGTGGGCTCGGCCTGTTCCTGGTGGCGAACGTGGCGCGCAAGCTGGGCGGCGCGGTCAGCGCCCGCAACCGGCCGGAGGGTGGCGCCTCCGTCACCTTGTCGCTGCCGCTGCCGGCCCTCATCATCGAACGGGAGAAGGATCATGGACGCGCCAAGAAGCCTGTTGATCGTCGAGGATGATGCGAGCCTGTCACGCACCCTGGCGCGCTCCTTCGAGCGGCGCGGCTACATGGTGCGGACGGCCCGGCGGCTGGAGGAGGTGGAGGCGCTGCTGCCGGATTTCTCGCCCGGCTACGCGGTGGTGGACCTGAAGCTGGAGGGGGCCTCCGGCCTGGCCTGCGTCGCCGCGCTGCACGCGCATGACCCGGCCATGCAGATCGTGGTGCTGACGGGCTTTGCTTCCATCGCCACGGCGGTGGAGGCCATCAAGCTCGGGGCCTGCCACTACCTCGCCAAGCCATCCAACACGGATGACATCGAGGCCGCCTTCGGAAAGGTGGAGGGGGATGCCGAGACACCGCTGAGCGGACGGCCGACGTCGATCAAGACGCTGGAATGGGAGCGCATCCACCAGACGCTGGCCGAGACCGGGTTCAACGTCTCGGAATCAGCCAGGCGGCTGGGGCTCCACCGCCGCACCCTGGCCCGGAAGCTGGGCAAGCGGCAGGTGGATTGAGGCCGGCCCAGGGGAGGGCCGGCAGGGGGGATCAGAAGCCGATGATGCCGGTGATCCAGAGCAGAATAACGATGATGCCCGGAACGCCGAGTAGCCAGAGAAGCAGTGGCATTGTGAATCCCCTATCCATGCCCGGCCGCCGATCGGCCGGTCCCACCCGGGCTCAACGCAGAACTGGGCTCAGCGATGCAGCAAAGTTGCAGGTCGGCGATGTTCCCAGCCCTCACGCTGCAGCTCGGGCGTGTCATGCCAGGCTTCCGGGTAGCCGAGGCAGAAATAGCCGATGAAGCGCCATTCCGCCGGCACGTCCAGCGCGACCCGCGCGGCCTCGGGTTCGAGGATCGACACCCAGCCAAGGCCCAGCCCCTCGGCGCGGGCCGCCAGCCAGATGGTGTGCAGCGCCATCACCGCCGAATAGGCGGTGGTTTCGGGCATGGTGCCGCGGCCGAGGCCGTGGCCCTGTTCGGGGTCGGGCAGCGCAAACAGGGCGAACTGGCAGGGCGCCTGATCCATGCCTTCCAGCTTGAGGCGAGCGTAAAGGCCGGCACGCTCCTCCCCTTGGCCGGCGAGGGCCGTGGCGTTGACCCGGAGGAAGTTCTCCCGCAGCGCTGCCCGGCGGGCCGGGTCCTCCACCAGCACGAAGCGCCAGGGCTGGCTGAGTCCCACGGAGGGGGCGAGGTTCGCAAGGTTGAGCAGGGCGTGCAGCCGCGCCTCCGGCACCGGGTCGGGACGGAAATGGCGAACGTCGCGCCGGGCATGGAGCAGGGCGGCGAGCCCGTCGCGGAAGGCGGCGTCGAAGGTGGCGATGGTCATGCGCGGGGCCTCGGATCATGGGGGCAGGGCGGCACCCTTCCATAGGGCAAGCGCCGGCGCCGCGCCCGGGTTTCGCCCCGGTGCCGGCGCGCAGCCGCCGATCGCCGCTGCACCGTCGCGGCTTCGTGAGAGCGGTTCCGCGTGCTGTGCCGCGTCCTGGTGCCGTGCTGGCCTGTTGATGCAGGAACACAGGAGAGTTCGCATGAAGCTGCAGAACAAGGTCGCCATCGTGACCGGGTCCGATTCCGGCATCGGCCAGGCCATTGCGGTGCTGTTCGCTGAGAATGGCGCCGATCTGTGCATCGGCTACCACACCGACAAGGACGGGGCGGAGGAAACGAGGCGCCGTGTCGAGGCCGCCGGGCGGCGCGGAGTGGTGGTGCAGCTGGATGTCGGGCAGCCGGCCGATGTGCGGCGGATGTTCGAGGCGGCTGCTGCGCTGGGGCCTGTCGATGTGCTGGTGAACAATGCCGGCAAGGGCATGGGGGGGATGCCGGTGGCGGACATGGAGGATGAGAAGCTGGAGCTGGTGCTGCGCACCGACCTGATGGGGCCGCTTTTCTGCTGCCGCGAGTTCATCCGGTTGCGGCGGCAGCAGGGCGGCGGCGGTCGGATCGTCAACATTTCCTCCGTGGCGCAGCACCTGCCGACGGCGGGGAGCGCGCCCTATGGCATGGCCAAGGCCGGGCTCGGTTCATTGGCGCGCAGCCTGGCGCTGGAACTGGCGGAGGACCGCATCAACGTCAACAACATCGCGCCCGGGCTGATCCAGACCCCCATGACCGCGGAAAGGCTGGAAGACCCGGAGAAGCGCGCAGCTTCGCTGAAGGAAATCCCCTGGCACAGGCCGGGCCAGCCGGAGGAGATCGCGCGGCTGGCGCTGTTTCTGGCCTCGGAGGACGGCGACTACGTCACGGGCCAGACCTGGACCATGGATGGCGGGCTGACCATGAACTGGGGCGGCGCCTGAACCGGCAGACCGCGCAAAGGGAGGCGGAGATGGAGACATCGGGGCGGATCGAGGCGGTGATCGGGCAGGAAACCCATGCCGCGCGCTACGAGGTGGCGGCGGGGCAGGTGACGGTGATCTGCGAGGATGACGGCAGCCGCGACAGCGTGAAGCTGGAGGGCGGTGAGCCTCGCGAGGTGGCGGAAACGCTGCTGCGCGAAATGCTCCGGCGGCGCGAGCCCCTCTGAGGGATTAGCCTCAGCGGGGCGGGGGGCCATCGCAGAGCAGCCATACTCCGGTGCCGCCGGTGACGGCGGCGCTGCCGGCATGCAGCAGCAGGTGGAGCGGCGACACCGGGCCTTGCCAGCTCAGCACCAGCAGCAGGTCGCCCAGCGGGATGACCACGGTGGCCACCAGCACGACCCCGAGGCCGCGCCGGCTGCCAAAGCGCAGCAATCCCCCCAGATACAGCCCCAGTGCCAGGTCTCGCAGGGCAAGCGCCCGCAGATAGGCTCGCGCCTGATCGTTGTCGGCAGGAATGCCGAACAGGGTGGCCCCGAGTGGCGGAGCGGCGATGAACACCGCGCCGATCAGCAGAAACACCCCTGCCAGGCCGAGCGCCAGCAAGGCGGGCGGGCCACGTGGCGGATCGTTCCTGTCAGGCTGGATCATGGCGCGGCCTTTCCGTTCCCGCAGCAACGATGCAAGGGGGGCAGGGGTTCCGGCAGGCCCCCGCGCGGATGGCTGGAGCGGGCGCTGTCAGGCCGTGCCCGACACCATCCAGGCCCGGGCAGTGAGGGGGATCTGGCCATCCTCGGTCCGCGGCAGGGTCGCCCGCAGGCGCTCGCGCAGGGCATCCCGCAGCCGAGGTTCGAGCGCGCGGCAATAGGCGGGGGCCGGGGCACCGCCGGCCAGAAAGGGGGACCAGTAATCCTTGAAGTCGCGAAACGGGGTCGGGATCTCCAGCGGCTCCACAGCGACGCCGCCGAACCCAGCCTCGCGAAAGGCTTCGCGCAGGGGATCGGGACGGCAAAGGGTGAAGCGCAGCGCCTCGTCCCGTCCGGCTGCGCCTTCCGGGTCGATCTCGGCTGCGGCATCCCAGAACCGGCGCATCATCTGCATGCCGCCGGCGTAATCCCATACAAAGGCACCGGCGCGGCCGCCGGGCCGCAGCGCGGAACGCATTCCGGCCAGCGCGGCGACGGGATCGGACAGGAAGTTCAGCACCAGCCCGCAGGCCAGCGCGTCCGCCTGGCCGGGGGCGACAGGCAGGGCACCGGCATCGGCGAGGCAGAAGGTGGCGCGTGGATCGGCGAGGTCGCGGCGCGCCCAGGCAAGAAAGCCGGGCGAGCGGTCGATGCCCAGGACGGAGCGCGGCGTGCAATGCTCCAGGATGCCCGCCGTCAGCGCGCCGGTGCCGCAGCCCACATCAAGCCAGAACCCCCCCGCCGGTGCTGCGAGCCAATCCAGGAACGGCCCTGCCAGGCGCCGGCTCCAACGCCCGACATAGGGTTCATAGGCCTCGCCAGCAGCCCAGAGCGTGGCCATCGACCGCCTGCCTCCGCCGCAAGGTAGCCAGCTCTACGCCTCCGCATGGGAAGGCGGGATCACAAGGCGAAGAGCGGCCGCAGGACCGGAATCACGCCGCTTCGAGCTTTTCCTGCAAGGAAAGCCATTCCTCTTCCAGCGTGGCGACCTGCTTGGTGAGGAAGCCGTGCTTCTGCGTCACCTTGGCGATCTCGGCGGGCTTGAACCGTTGATGCGTCGCCGGGTCGGCGAGCTTCTTGGCGATCAGCTCGGCTTCGCGCGTCATGCGGGCGATGTCGGCCTCGATCTGGGTGACGCGCTCGCGCAAGGGCGCCAGGGCAGCGCGGGCCTCGGCACGCTCGCGCCGGTCGTCGCGCGGCTTTTCCTTGGGCGCGGCATTGGCCTGGCGGGCGGCGCGGGCACGGTCGGCCAGATAGGCGCGGTAATCGTCGAGGTCGCCGTCGAAAGGGGTGATGCCACCATCGGCCACCAGCAGGAGCCGATCGGCCACCAGCGTCACCATGTCCGGATCGTGGGTGATCAGCACCACGGCGCCGCCGAAGCCGGCCAGCGCCTTCACCAGCGCGTCGCGAGCGTCGATGTCGAGGTGGTTGGTCGGCTCGTCGAGGATCAGCAGGTGCGGCGCCTCGCGCGTGCAGAGGGCGAGCAGCAGGCGCGCCTTCTCGCCGCCGGACAGCGCGCCGATCCTGGTGGTCGCACGTTCGACGTCCAGTCCGAAGCGGGCAAGCTGGGCGCGGCACTGCGTTTCGGTGGCCGTCATGCCCAGCGCCTGCTGCATATGGGTCAGCGGCGTGCCGTCGAGGTCCAGCTCGTCCGACTGGTGCTGGGCGAAATAGCCGACCTTGAGGCGGCGGTCGCGCCGGGCCTCGCCGGCCATGGTGTCCATCCGGCCGGCCAGCAGCTTGGCCAGGGTGGACTTGCCGTTGCCATTGGCGCCGAGGAGCGCGATGCGGTCTTCCTGGTCCAGGCGCAGGTTCAGGCTGCGCAGGATAGGGCGGCCATCATAGCCGACCGTGACGCCTTCGAGGTTCAGGATGGGCGGGGACAGCTCGCCCGGGTCGGGAAAGGCGAAGCGGGTGGGGGCGTCCTCCACCAGCGTCTCGACATCGGGCAGCTTTTCCAGAGCCTTGATGCGGGATTGTGCCTGGCGGGCCTTGGAAGCCTTGGCGCGGAAGCGGTCCACGAAGGCCTGCATGTGGGCGCGCTGGGCGGAAACCTTTTCGGCCAGCGCCGCCTGCTGTGCGGCGCGTTCCGAGCGGACGCGGACAAAGTTCTCGAAGGCGCCGGGGTAGAGGGTGATCTTCTGCTTGTCGAGATGCGCGATGGCATCGACGCAGCGATCCAGCAGGCCGCGGTCGTGGCTGACCACGATGGCGGCGCCGGAGAAGCGGGACAGCCAGCCCTCGAGCCAGATGGTGGCCTCGAGGTCGAGGTGGTTGGTGGGCTCGTCCAGCAGCAGAAGGTCGGGCTCCAGGAACAGCGCCTGGGCCAGCGCCACGCGCATACGCCAGCCGCCGGAAAACTCGCCGACCGGGCGAGCCTGAGCCTCGGCGTCGAAGCCCAGCCCCGCCAGCACCACCGCGGCGCGGGACGGGGCGCTGTCGGCGCGAATGGCGATCAGGCGCTCGTGGATTTCGGCAAGGGCATGGCCATCGGTTTCCGTATCGAGCGCCGCGAGCAGGTCGGCGCGCTCGTGGTCGGCGGCGAGCACGGTGTCCAGCAGGTTCTGCGAGCCGCCCGGCGCTTCCTGCGCGACATGGGTCATGCGGGCACGGCTGGCCAGGCGGATTTCGCCGCCGTCGGGCTGCAACTGGCCGGTGATGGCGCGCAGCAGGGTGGATTTGCCGGCCCCGTTGCGGCCGACCAGGCCGACCTTGCGGCCGGTATCGACCACCAGCCCGGCATTCTCCAGGAGCGGACGGCCGGCAATGCGGATGGTGAGGTCGCGGATGGCAAGAACGGTCATGATGCCGTGCATTTAAAGGAGGCAGGCGGCGGCGGGAAGCGCCAGGAGCGCGGGGCTGCTGCTAGGTGGCGGGCGGCCGGGCTGTTCGGGGCGGCATGGAAGCTCTATCTGGTGGGGACGTTTCCGCGCTCCGGCCCTGTGGCGCCGTGCGCGTGGCATTGCCATGCACCGTCATGCCCCGGGGGCCCGCCGCCATCTTGCCACCTCGCCTTTGCCGCCCCGCATGCGCCTGATCCCCGAACTTTCCCGCCGGACGCCGCCCCGGGAAGATGCGCCGCGTCCGCCCTGGCGGCGGGTGGGCGCCTGGGTGTCGCTGGCGCTGCATGCCGCGTTGCTGCTGGCGCTGCTGCGCTGGACAGAGCCGCGGGAGATGGGGCAGCCGGCGACGGGCGAGGTGCCGGTGGTGTTTGAAACGCTGCAGGGTGGCGGCACGCCCGAGCCGGAGGCGCCGGCTGAGGAAGCGCCGGCCGGCGTGCCGGGGCCGCAGGGGCCGACGCCCACCGAGCCGCCCGACGAGGCCGCGACGGAGGCGCCGCCCCCCGTGGTGCAGGCCGCGCCGCCGCCACCGCCCGCCCAGACGCCGACGGAGGCGGTGCCCGAGCCGCCCCCCGATCCTCCGCCCCCCGTGGCGGAGCCTGTTCCCCCGCAGCCCGAGCCGGAGCCTCCCGTGGCCGAGGCACCTCCGCCGCCCGCCATCACGCCCGCGCCCGCGCCCGCGCCCGAACTGCCCGAGCCGGAGCCGCTGGAGCAAACCGGGCTGGCGGCGCCGACCCCATTGCGGCTGAACCCGATGGCGCTGCCGCCGCCACCTCCGGAGCCGCCACCTCCGGAGCCGCTACCTCCTGAGCCGGCGCCGCAGCCGCCCGCGCGGCGCGGCACGCCCTTTCCCGGCACCACGGATCTGAGCCAGGGACCGCCGGTGCGCCTGGCGCCGCCAGCGCGCCGGGCGCCGCCGCCGGGCGGCGGGATGGACATGGCGCTCGGGCCTGTTCCGGAGCGGTCGCGGGCGCCCCGGCGCTCCTCGGCACCCGGCGAGAGCAATGTGCTCACCCATGTTTCCGGCGTGCGGCCGAGCGGGGATTGGGGCAGCCTGTTCCAGTCCTGGGTGCAGCGGCGCGGCTTCTATCCCCCGCAGGCGGCGCAGGCGGGAGAGGACGGGCTGGTGGTTCTGCGGGTGACGGTGCAGAAGGACGGCCGGATCTCGGCGGTGCGAATCACCTCCTCCTCCGGCTCGCGCTGGCTGGATTCCGCCAGCCTGTCGCTGTTCCGCGACCAGGTGGGTCCGGCCTTCACGCCGGACATGGCGGATGAAGGGGACAGCACAACACTGACCTTTCGCACCTACTACAACCTGATCTTTCGCTGAGGAGGCACCGCATGGCCCTGACCGAGATGCAGAAGATGCTGGCCGGCTCGCTCTACGATCCGGCGGATCCGGAGATCCAGGCGGCGCAGGCCGAGGCCAAGCAATGGATGGCGCGCTACAACGCCGCCCTGGCCGCCTCCGCCGCAGAGCGCCGCGCCCTGTTGCGGGAGCGCTTCGCCGAGGTGGGCGACGGCGCGGTGATCCGCCCGCCCTTCCACTGCGACTATGGCTCCAACATCCGCCTCGGAGCCGGGAGCTTCCTGAACTTCAACTGCGTCATTTTGGATGTGGTGGAGGTCGAGATCGGCGAGGCGGCACAGATCGGGCCGGGGGTGCAGATCCTGACCGCCGACCACCCGCGCGACCAGGAAGGGCGCGAATCCGGGTTGGAATTCGGCCGCCCCGTCCGCATCGGGCGGCATGCCTGGATCGGCGGCGGCGCCATCATCCTGCCCGGCGTCACCATTGGCGAAGGGGCGGTGATCGGCGCCGGCAGCGTGGTGACGCGGGACGTCCCGCCGGGCGCCACGGCCTTCGGCAATCCGGCGCGGGTCAAAGGGGGCGGCTGAAGGCCCCCCTATGGCGGCGGCGGGAATGGGGCTCATATGGCGGGCACGCAACCGGAACGGAGCTTCTCCGCGATGACCGACCTTTCCGCCTTTCCGATCACCCGCCGCTGGCCGGCGCAGCATCCGGACCGCATCCAGCTCTACTCCCTGCCGACGCCCAACGGGGTGAAGGTCTCCATCATGCTGGAGGAGACCGGGCTGGCCTACGAGCCACACACGATCAACATCGGGGCCAATGAAAGCTGGACGCCGGAGTTCCTGTCGCTGAACCCGAACGGCAAGATCCCGGCGATCATCGACCCGGACGGGCCGGGCGGAAAGCCGTTGGGACTGTTCGAGTCCGGGGCGATCCTGCTTTATCTGGCCGAGAAGACGGGGAAGCTGCTGCCGGCCGACGCGGCACGGAGGATGGAAGCCATCCAGTGGGTGTTCTTCCAGATGGGGGGCATCGGGCCGATCTTCGGGCAGCTCGGCTATTTCCATAAGTTCGCCGGGCGGGAGATCGAGGACAAGCGGCCGCTGGAACGCTACCGCGCCGAGTCGCAGCGCCTGCTGGGGGTGCTTGAAACGCGGCTCGAGGGACGGGACTGGATCATGGGCGACGAATATTCCATCGCCGACATCGCCAGCCTGGGCTGGGTCCGCAACATCAACGGCTTCTACGGTGCCGGCGAGCTGGTGGAATGGGACAAGCTGAAGCGCGTGCCGGCTTGGCTGGAGCGCGGGCTGGCGCGGCCGGCGGTGCAGCGGGGGCTCGAGATCCCGAAGCGGCCGTGACGGCGCGGCGGGCGGGGGCGGCGCCCCCGCCCCGCCAGCGGTTCACGGCCGGACGAGGGGGGGTGGCTCAGGGACGGCGGCGCTTACGGCGAGGCGCTGTTCCGGTTCTTGGTCCAGATAGCCTTCCACATAGATGCGGCGGATCAGCATCAGACCCAGCGCCGCCAGCGGTGTCGCCAGCATCATGCCCAGAAAGCCGTAGAGCAGGCCAAAGGCAACCAGTGCGATAATGGTGGCGGCTTCCGGCAGGTTCACCTTCTGCTTCTGCACGTAGGGGGTGATCAGGTAGCTCTCCACCGACTGCACGGCGATGTAAACGCCGATCACCGCCACTGCCGTGTTGAACCCGCCGGCCATGCCGAGCAGCACGCCGGGCACCGCGGCGATCACCGGGCCGATGGTGGGAATAAAGGTCAGCACGGCCGAGATGACGCCGAGCACGAGCGCCAGCGGCACGCCGACCAGCCACAGGCCGAGGGCAGTGAGCAGCCCGACCACGGCCATGGACACCATCTGCGCTTCCAGCCAGTTGCGCAGCGTGACCGCCGCCTCATGCGCCAGTTCGCCGGCGCGGGGGCGCAGCGAGGGGGCGAACAGCGCCACGATGCCGCGGCGGTAGAGATCCGGATCGATGGCGAAGTACAGGGCGAGGAAGCCCACCAGAACCACGTTGGCGAGGGCACCGAAGGTGGTGTTCAGTGCCGAAAAGGCAGAAGAGCCGCCGCCCGAGGGCAGACGCAAATTCTCCACCTGCAGGCTGTCAAGCAGTTGCCGGCCCCAGGAATATTGCGAGATGCGGTCGGCCAGGTTGCCGGCGGCGATCGGCACCTGCCGCCAGAGCTCGCTGAACTGGGCCGCCATGGGGTCGGCGGCCAGCAAAACGAACAGGGCGGTGAGCAGCAGCAGCAGCAGCACGAACAGCCCGACCCCGAGGCCGTTGGAGATGGGCAGCAGGCGGCGGATCTGGGCGCTGCCACCATACAGGAACACGCCCAGCAGCGTGGCGGCGAACACCAGCAGCGGCACGTCGGGCACCAGCCAGAGCAGCAGCAGCAGCAGCCCGGCGAAGGCCGTGGCGGAGACGGTGCGGCGGGTCATGGTATGGCACTCCGCTGGTGGTGCCGCGCCGGATGGCGGGGCCGAGTAGTCGGCCAAGGCCGCGCTTTCGATGCGGAAAGAAGCCGCCAGGAGCCTTGGGGTTGCGCACCCATCCCCGGGGCCGGGGGACGATGGCGCCGGGTGTCATCCTTGTGCCTCCTTGCGTGGCCTCTTGCGTCCGGGCGCGTCCCCGCCTATCCGGCGCGGGAACCAGCCGAGCCGCGCCCGCCCGGGCGTTACCTCAGCCATACCGCGAAGGAAGCCCCCATGGCCGTCGAGCGCACCCTGTCGATCATCAAGCCGGATGCCACCCGCCGCAACCTCACCGGCAAGATCAACGCCAAGTTCGAGGAGAAGGGCCTGCGCATCGTGGCGCAGAAGCGCGTCCAGCTCTCGCAGGCTCAGGCCGGCGCCTTCTACGCCGAGCACAAGGCGCGCCCGTTCTACAACGACCTGGTGTCCTTCATGACCTCGGGCCCGGTGGTTGTGCAGGTGCTGGAAGGCGAGAACGCGATCGCCGCCAACCGCGAGATCATGGGCGCCACCAACCCGGCCAACGCCGCCGAGGGCACCATCCGCAAGGAATTCGCCGAGAGCATCGAGGCGAACTCGGTGCATGGCTCGGACGGCGCCGAGGCTGCGGCGCGCGAGGTGTCCTTCTTCTTCGCCGGCACCGAGATCGTCGGCTGAGGCCGCAACCCGGGTAAACCTCCCCGGGCAAAGAAAAAGGCGGCCCCGCATGCTGCGGGAGCCGCCTTTTTTAATGCGCCCGTTTTCCGGACGGGCGCGCCGTGCCCGGTGCCTACCCCCAGATCAGGTAGATCACCAGCAAGAGCACGATGATGGCGCCGATGCCCCATTTGCTGGCCAGGATGAAGGCATCCCAGCCGCCGGTGCGCTCGGCCAGGATATCGTCCGACTTCACCTCGACGAAATCGATCTGCTGTGGTGCCTCGGCCATGGGTTTCCTCTGCGGTGGCGATGTTGCGCCGGAGTTTGAAGAGGTGGCGGCGGCGGGGCAAGGGGCGAGGTGGTGGAGGCGCCGTTGACAGGCTTTCGGCACCCCTCCTACCGTTGCCGTGGCTGTCGGCCGAATCAGGGTCGGCAGCGCCATGACGCGCTGAGGCGCGCCTGGCGGGAGGTCGGATACACCAGGGATCCGTTCAGCGCGGCGCCAGAACAGGGTGCCGCCCGCGCGAGGTCCCGGTCTGCCGCCGCCGCCACGCGCGGCCTGCCCAGAACGTCGCCCAGGGAGAGAAACGCGTCCATGTCGCCACCGGTCGAGCGCATCCCCAGCAACGAGGCGCTCCCCGCCAGCGCAGATGCGGTGGTGATCGGCGGCGGCATTGCCGGCGTCGCCGCGGCGTATCACCTGGCGCGCAAGGGGCATTCCGTGGCGCTGGTGGAAAAGGGGCACATCGCTGGAGAGCAGTCCAGCCGCAACTGGGGCTGGTGCCGGCAGCAGAACCGAGACGAGCGGGAATTGCCGCTGATCCGATACAGCCTGGAGCTCTGGGGCAGGCTGGCGGAAGAAACCGGTGCCGATCTGGGATTTCGCCGCACCGGGCTGCTCTATGTGACGGACAAGCAGAGCGACCTCGACGAGTGGGAGCGGTGGATCGATCTGGCACGCGGCTACCAGGTGCACAGCCGCATGCTGAGCGCGGCGGAGGCGCAGGCGATGACGCCGGGCTTCAGACAGCGTTGGCTGGGCGGGGTGCATTCACCCACCGATGGCAAGGCCGAGCCCTCAAAGGCGGCGCCGGTGCTGGCCGAGGCGGCGCGGCGGCTGGGCGTCACCATTCATCAGGGCTGCGCGGTCCGGGGGCTGGAAACCACCGGCGGGCGGGTTTCCGCGGTGGTGACGGAGAAGGGGCGGATCGCCACGGGCAGCGTGCTGTGCGCAGCTGGGGCGTGGTCCTCGCTGTTCTGCCGGCAGCTGGGGATCGACCTGCCGCAGGCCGGTGTGCGCTCCACCGTGTTCGCCACCGGACCGGCGCCGGAGGTGATCGCCGGCGGCCTGTCCACGCCGAGCTACGTGATCCGCCGGCGCCTGGATGGCGGGTACACGGTGGCGATTCGTGGACGCGGTCGGCTGGAGCTCACCCCGCAGGGGCTGCGTTACGCCAGGCGGTTCTGGCCGATCTACCGCAAGCGGGCCGCGGGCGGCGTCAGCATCCGGGTGAGCGATTCCTTTCTGCGCGGGCCCGAGGCGCTGGGCGGATGGGGCAAGGACGGCACCACGCCCTATGAGCGCACGCGCGTGCTGGACCCCGGCGCGGACGGCGCGGTGGTGCGGGAAGCGCTGACGGCCCTGCGCGCTGCGCATCCGCAACTTGCCGGGGTACAGGTCTCGCATGCCTGGGGAGGGTGGATCGACAACACGCCGGACGCCATCCCCGTCATCTCGGCCGTGGAAAAACTGCCGGGCTTCTTTCTGTCCACCGGGTACAGCGGGCACGGCTTCGGAATCGGGCCGGGGGCAGGGCGGCTCGCGGCAGACCTGATGGCCGGCGATGCGCCGGTGGTCGATCCCCATCCCTTCCGCTTCAAGCGGCTGCATGACGGCTCCCCCCTGCCGCCAGGACCAATGTAGCGACAACGAGTCGCGGCAACCACGCGGCACAGGATCCGGGTGCAACTCAAGAATCCGTGAACAACCATGTGGATAATAGCAGGAAAGTCTTGAGGATCAGTGGCTTGGTCAGTGCATAAATTCGCCTAAGGGTTGAGGTTTGGCTCTGGCAACGATGACGGGCGGGGCACGTTCGCCAGCAGATCGGGTGAACCTCCCGCACGGCCACCCGGCGCCACGTACCGACGAAAGGCAACCCCCATGCCGATGACGCTTCACGGTTCCTGCCGCTGCGGCGCAGTCCGCTTCTCGGTGGAAAGCCACACCCCCTATCCCTACCAGCGCTGCTATTGCTCCATCTGCCGGAAGACGGCGGGCGGCGGCGGCTATGCCATCAACATCATGGGCGTGGCGAAGACGCTGAAGGTGCAAGGCAAGCCTGCCATCTACCATGCCGAAATCTGCGACGAGAATGGCGCGCATTGCGAGGTGAGCAGCGGAGCCCGTCATTTCTGCGCTGGGTGCGCCTCCGCGCTGTGGATGTCCGATCCGTCCTGGCCGGAGCTGGTGCATCCCTTTGCTTCCGGCATCGACACCGAACTGCCGGCCCCGCCTTCCCGCGTGCATCTGCTCCTGCGCGACAAGGCTGCCTGGGTGGAGCCGCAGATCGGGCCTGAGGATGCGTGCTTCGACGGCTATCCCGAGGAGTCGATCGAGCAATGGCACCGTCAGCGCGGGCTGTGGCTCGAGTGAAGGCCGCGGATGCTCGCGATGGCGGCGGCGAAGCACTATGCTGGTGGCCTTGTGCGCCGCAGGGGGACAGCCACCGGACCATGCCTGTGTTCTCGGTTCGCCACCTGACCGAATACCGTTATGCCCGCCCGGTCGGCTTCGGCGAGCACCGGCTGATGTTTCGCCCGCGCGACAGCCATGACCAGCGCCTGATCGAGGCCAGCCTGCAGGTCGAGCCGGAGCCGGTGGGAACGCGCTGGATGCATGACGTGTTTGGCAACTCGGTGGTGCTGCTGCGCTTCGCGGGGATGGCGGAGCGTCTCCGCTTCGAGACCCGCATCCAACTGGAGCACGCGCCTTTCTCGGGCCCGGAGTTCCGCACTGACGAGGCGGCGCTGCATTACCCGGTGATCTATGCGCCGGACGATATGCCGGATCTCGCCCAGTGCATCGAGCGACATCACCCCGACCCCGCGGATGAGGTGGGCCGCTGGGCCAGGCAGTTCGCCCCGCCCGGACGGCGAACGGAGACGGGGCGCCTGCTGATGACGTTGTGCTACGCCATCCGGGAAAGCTTCACCTACGGCCGCCGGGCCGAGATGGGCACTCAGCCCCCGCTGACCACGCTGCGGACGCGGCGCGGCACCTGCCGGGACTTCGCGCTGTTCATGATGGAGGCGGTGCGGGCGCTGGGCTTCGCCGCGCGCTTCGTCAGCGGCTACATCTACGTGCCGGAACGCGACGGCTCCGCCGTGCTGGGCGGCGGCTCCACCCATGCCTGGTGCCAGGTCTACCTGCCAGGGGCGGGGTGGGTGGAGTTCGATCCCACCAACGGCATTGTCGGTAACCGGGATCTGATTCGCGTGGCTGTGGCGCGGATGCCGGAGCAGGCGGTGCCGCTGGCCGGAAGCTATCACGGGCTGGCCGCCGACTCCCTGGGCATGGAGGTGCAGGTGAACGTGACCACCGCCGGAACCGGGCCGCAACCGTAGCTCCGGGGCGGCGTTGACGCCGTTGATCCCGAGAGCGTTCACAGACATTGACGGAGTGAGGATGAAGATCCGTGCCGGCTTCGCCATCGCCTATCAATGCCCGCAACCGGTGCCGATGCTTTTGCTGCTGAACCTTCATCCCAGCCGCCGCGCCGACCTGCTGACGCCGCAGCGCCTGCATTTCGACAAGCCGGTGACCGTCTTGGATTACCGTGACGGCTTCGGCAATGATTGCACGCGGATCGTCGCGCCGCCCGGCCTGCTCACCATCTCGACCAGCTTCGACATCTACGACCACGGGCAGCCGGACGCGGTCAACTGGAACGCCGCACAACACGAGGTGCAGGACCTGCCGGACGATGTGCTGGTGTACCTGCTCGGCAGCCGTTACTGCGACACCGACCGGCTCGCCGACTTTGCCTGGGCGCAGTTCGGGCAGACGCCGACGGGATGGGCACGGGTGCAGGCGGTATGCGACTTCGTGCACAATCACATCCGCTTCGACTACCAGTTGGCGGATGCGACGCGCACGGCGCATGACGGGTTCCAGCAACGCGTGGGCGTATGCCGGGACTTCGCCCATCTGGCGATCACCCTGTGCCGCTGCCTGAACATTCCGGCGCGGTACTGCACCGGCTATCTGGGCGATATCGGTGTGCCGCAGGTGCCCTACCCGATGGATTTCTCCGCCTGGTTCCAGGTGTATCTTGGCGGGCACTGGCATACCTTCGACGCGCGACACAACACGCCGCGCATCGGCCGCATCCTGATGGGAACGGGGCGTGATGCGACGGATGTCGCTCTTTCAACGCAATTCGGCCCGGCAACGCTGGCGCGGTTCGATGTGATAACCGACGAGGTTCACTGAGGGCGCGCGGCGCCCGTTCAGGACAGCATACGCGTGTCGCCGTCGACGCTGATGGCCTGGCCGGAGATGGTGCGGCCCCGTGGCGAGGCGAGGAACAGGATCTGGTCCGCCAGCTGCTGCGGCGTCACGTAGTCCTTGATCGAGGTGAATGAAAAGGCCAGGCGCTCCATCTCGGCGAAGGCGACGCCGCGCTGCTGCGCCTTGGCCTCCAGCACGCGGCGCTGGCGATCGCCGGCGACCAGGCCGGGCAGGATGGCGTTGACGCGGATGTTGTCGTCGCCCAGCTCGATCGCCAGCGACTTGGTGAAACCGATCACGCCCCATTTCGCCGCGGCATAGGGCGCGCGCAGCGCGAAGCCATGCTTGCCCGCCGCCGAGGACAGGTTGGTGATGCTGGGGTTGGACGAATTCCGCAGATGTGGGATGGCGTGGCGCGCGCAGTTGAACTGGCTGGACAGGCAGACGTCGAGGCAGCGATCCCAATCCTCGGGGGCGATTTCCTCGACCCGGCCGGTCGGGCCGGCGATGCCGGCATTGTTCACCAGAACGTCAAGCCCGCCGCCGAGATGGCGGAGCGCGGCGTCGAACATCCGGGCGACGTCGGCGCGGTCGGCAACATCGCAGCGGGTGCGGCCGATGTCGGCGGGCAGGGTGGCGAGCCCGGCCTCGTCCACGTCGCAGGTGAAGACGCGGGCGCCTTCAGCGGCGAAGGCTTCCGCCACCGCGCGGCCGATGCCGGCGGCGCCGGCGGTGACGAGAACACGGGCATGCTGAAGTTGCAGGTCCATTGCGGTGCTTCCTCCTGTGTGGCGCGGCTTAGCCTTCCGGCAGCCCACCCTTCTCGATAATGAACTCGGCGGCGCTGGCGATGTCCTCGGCGATCGCGTCGCGCGCCGCATCGGCATCGCCGGCGCGGATAGCGCGCAGAGCCGCGGCATGGCAGCGCAGCGCGTGGCCTGCGGAGAGCCGGTCGTTGCTGTGTCGCAGGTCGAGGTTGATCACCGGACCGGCCTTCAGCCACAGCCCGCCAATCACCTCCAGCAAGGTGGGCAGTCCGGCGGCGGCGTAGATGGCGAAATGGAAGTCGCGGTTCAGCGCCACGGCGACGCCGAGATCCGGATCCGGCCGAGCCGCCCGCATGGCCTGCTCGGCAGCGTCGATGCGGTTGAGCTGCGCGGCGCTGCGGCGGGTGGCGGCCAGCGATGCCGCCCAGCCCTCAATGCCGCCGCGCGTCACCGCCAGCTCCTGGAACTGGGCGCGGGTGAGCAGGGGGACGCGCACCGCGCGGTTGGGTGCCACCTCCAGTGCGTGGTCGGCGATCAGGCGGGAGACGGCCTCGCGCACCGGCATGACCGAAACGCCAAGTGCCTCGGACAAGTCGCGCAGCGACAGCTTCTCCCCCGGTGCGACGCGCCCGGAGACGAGCAGTTCGCGCAGATGCGCATAGGCCGCTTCGGCAAGGGTGCGGCGTTGCAGCTGCGGAAGAGTGGTGATGGCGTGGTTCACGCAATCGGCTCTGGACAATTCCGGACGATTGCGCAAGCCTGACTGTGATCACAGATCACGGCAAGGGCAAAATCAGGCCCGGCCGAGGGAAGGAACAAACAGGAATGACCGATCTTCCGCGCATCACGCGGCGGGCTGGCCTGCTGGGCGCCGCCGCCCTGCTGGCTGCGCCAGCCATCTCCTACGGCCAGTCCGACGCGCTGCGCATCGGGCACCTGACGCCGCGCACCGGGTTCCTCGGGCCGCTGGGCGAGTTCGCCGTGCAGGCGGCGCAGCTGGCCGCCGACGAGGTGAACGCGGCCGGCGGCATTCAGGGACGCAAGCTGGAGATGCTGTTCGAGGACAGCGTCAACCCGCAGACCGCCTCGGCCAAAGCCGAGCGCTACATCCAGCGCGACAAGGTCGCCTGCATCGTGGGCGAGATCAATTCGGCCTCGGCGCTGGCGATCGGCCAGGTCGTGCAGCGCGAGCGTGCGCTGTTCATCAACACCGGTGCCAATTCCGATGCGCTGCGCGGCAGCGATTGCCGCCGCATGATGTTCCACATCGAGGGCCAGAACTCGATGTACGTGAAGGCGGTCGGCCGCGCACTGGTGCAGCAGGGGCTGATCAAGGGCAAGCGTGCCTACGCCCTGACGGCTGACTACGCCTTCGGCCATGACCTGCTGCACGTCGCCAAGCGGTTCATCGCGCAGAACGAGGGCACGGTCGGCAACGAGGACCTGATCCCGACCGACCTGACCGATTTCTCCCCCTTCCTGCTGAAGCTGCGGCAGGCGAGGCCGGATGTTGTGGTGGCCAATCTGGCGGGCGCGCAGATCACCAACTTCCTGAAGCAGTACACCGAGTACGGGCTCCGCTTCCCCGTCGCCGGCTTCGGCTTCGACACGGCACTGGCCTGGGGTGCGGGGTCGGGCAACTTCCTCGGCACCTGGCCGACCATGTGGCATCACCGGCTGGAGAACGCGGCGGCCAAGAAGTTCACCGCCGATTTCCGCGGCCGCTTCGGACGGCCGCCGGAGAACCAGGCCTGGGGCGACTACAATGCCGTGAAGATCATCGCGCAGTCGATGAACGAGGTGAAGAGCGTCGATGCCGTGCAGGTGATGCAGCACCTGGAGAAGGGCGCCAAGTTCAACGTGCTGAAGGACCGCGAGAGCTATTTCCGCGCCAGCGACCACCAGATCATGACGGAGATGTACGCGATCACCGCCTTGCCGCCGGCGCAGCAGAAAGACCGGTTCGACATCTTCACCTCCTCGCCTGGCATTCCGGGGTCGGAGGAGCCGCTGGAGGCCATCGCCTCCACGCCCGAGGAGGCGAGCTGCACCTTCCCGTCATGACCGCGTGCGGGCCGGACGAACCGGCCCGCATCCCGCCGCGCCGGAGGAGTGCCGGAATTGGAAATCGTGTTTCTGCTGGAGCAGGTCCTGAATGGCCTGCTGATCGGCGCCTATTACCTGTTGATCGCGCTGGGGCTGTCGCTGATCTTCAGCCTGGGCGGCATCGTGAACCTGGCGCATGGCGCCTTCTATGCTATCGGCGCCTATCTGGCCGTGGCGCTGGCGCCGCATATCGGTTTCGGCGGCGCCTTTGTCGCGGCGCCGGTGCTGGTCGCGGTCCTGGGCCTGCTGATCGAGCGCTTCCTGCTGCGGCGCTTCTACCGGGCTGACCCCATCCTGTCGCTGCTGCTGACCTTCGGCCTCGCCATGGTGGCCGAGCAGTCGCTGCGCATGGTGTTCGGCGCACCGCCCTTGCCCTTCGCCATCCCCGACATGTTTCGCGGCCAGCTGATCCTGGGCGAGTTCATCTTCTCGCAATACCGGCTGATGATCCTGTGCGTGGCGGTGCTCTGCGTCGCCGGGCTGTGGTTTCTGCTGCAGCGGACGCATTTCGGCCGCGTGGTGCGCGCCGGCGTGCAGAACCCCGACATGGTGGGCGCGCTGGGCATCTCGCTCAGGCCCTACATGTCGGCGGTGGTGGCCATCGCCGTCGGGCTTGCCGCGCTGGCGGGCGTGATGCTGGCACCGGTGACGGGGGTGCACCCGGCAATGGGGGCCGAGATCCTGACCTTCGCCTTCGTGGTTGTGGTGATCGGCGGGCTGGGCTCGTTCTGGGGCGTGGTGGTCGCGGCGTTGATCGTGGGGGTGGTGCGCGGCATCGCCGCCTTCTACTTCCCGCCGGCCACCGAGGCCTCCGTCTACATGCTGATGCTGCTGGTGCTGCTGCTCAGGCCGCGCGGGCTGTTCGGCGAACGCATCGTGAAGTTTGAGTGAGCGACATCATGGAACGCGATTTCAAGCCGCTTCTGATCGCGCTCGCCGCGCTGGTCATCCTGCCCTTCATCCTGCCCGCGCTGGGGCTCACCATGCTCTCGGCCACCGACGTGGTGATCTACGCCATCGCGGTGATGGGGCTGAACATCCTGGTCGGACATACCGGCCTCGTTTCCTTTGGGCACGGCGCCTGGTTCGGCATCGGCGCCTATGCCACCGGCATCATCCAGCGCCACCTGTTTCCAGGCGACATGGTGCTGCCCGCGATCGGCGCGCTTCTGGTGGTGACGGTGCTGGCGACGCTGGCGGGCTCGCTGATCCTCCGGCGGCGGGGCGTGTACTTCTCGCTGCTGACCCTGGCGCTGACCGCCATGCTGTTCACCATCGCCTATCGCTGGACGGCGCTGACCGGCGGCGAGAACGGCTTCGGCGGCATCACCCGCTACGAGTTCCTGGGCCAGGCGCAGAGCTACTACATCCTTGCCGCGGCGATCGGCTTCGGCGTGCTGGTGGCGTTGTGGAAATTCCACGGCTCGCCGGCCGGAACCGTGCTGGTGGCGATCCGCGAGAACGAGCAGCGGGCGCGCTTCATCGGCTACAGCACCAACCGCTACAAGTTGATGGCCTATGTGCTTTCGGCCGGCGTCACCGCCCTGGCCGGCGTGCTGTCCGCCTACAACCACCGCTTCGCCTCGGCCGAGCCGATGGCCATCGCCTTTTCGGGCGAACTGCTGGCGATGGTGGTGATCGGCGGGATGCGATCCTTCCTCGGGCCGGCCCTCGGCGCGCTGTTCTACATCCTGTTCCGCGAATTCCTGTCGATGTACACGGCCAACTGGCTGCTGGTCTTCGGCCTGCTCTTCGTCGGCTTCATCGTGTTCTCGCCGGACGGCCTGGTCGGCGTGGGCAAGCGGCTGCTCGCGCCGTTCCGCAAGGTGGCGACGGAGGATGCGGCCATGTCGGCCCGCAAGGCCGTGGCGCCGGAGCCGGTGCCGCCGCGCTTCGTCCGGCCGGGCACGGCGCAAGGGCCGGTGCTGGTGGCGGACGGGCTGAAGAAGAGCTTCGGACGCATCCAGGCGGTGAAGCGGGCGGATTTCGCCGTGGCCGACCGCAGGCTGCATGCGCTGATCGGGCCGAACGGCGCCGGCAAGACATCGGCCTTCAACCTGCTGTCGGGCATGTTCCCGCCGGATGGCGGGCGGGTCATGCTGGATGGTGCCGATGTGACCGGCTTCTCGCCGGAGCGCATCACGCGGGCAGGGATCGGGCGCAGCTTCCAGATCACCAACCTCTTCCCCGGCCTTTCCATCGCCGAGAACCTGCGGCTGGCCGTGCAGGCGCGGCATCCGGCCCGGTTCGGGCTGTGGCGGGGAGCACAGAGCTACCCCGACATGGCGGAGGACACGCAGGTGCTGCTGCGCTGGATGGGCCTCGGCGGGATCGAGCGCGCGGAGGCCGGCGCGCTGTCCTATGGCGGGCAGCGGCTGGTGGACATGGCGGTGGCCGTGGCGACCCGCCCGCGCATCCTGCTGCTGGACGAGCCGCTGGCCGGACTCGCCACCGCCGAGCGGGCACGTGTCGGCGAACTGATCAAGCGGGTTTCGTCCGACATCCCGGTGCTGCTGGTGGAGCACGACATCGACCGCGTCTTCGCGCTGGCCGACCATGTCACCGTGATGAACGATGGCGAGGTGCTGGTGGACGGCACGGTGGAGGATGCGCGATCGGATGCGCGGGTGCAGGCGGTCTACCTGGGCTCGGGCAATGCGGCCATCGCGGCGAAGCCGCGGGCATCCGCCGTCGTGGAGAAGGAGCTGCTGCGGCTGGACGGCATCAACACCTTCTACGGCAAGAGCCACATCCTGCAGGGGGTGACCATGCAGTTGAAGCAGGGCGAGATCCTGGCGCTGCTGGGCCGTAACGGCGCCGGCAAGTCCACCCTGCTGAAGAGCATCATGGGCATCACGCGGCCGGCCTCGGGCAGCATGATGCTGGCAGGAGAGGAGGTGGCGGGGCTGCCATCCGACCGCATCGCGCAGCGGGGCGTCGGCTTCGTGCCGCAGGGCCGCGGCCTGTTTGCCGGGATGAGCGTCGCCGAGAACCTGATGCTCGGGCGGCTCAAGCGACGCACCGGTGCCGGCAGTCACTGGGAGGAAGAGAAGGTGCTGGAGGTGTTCCCGCGCCTGAAGCAGCGCTGGCGCACGCCTGCCGACGCGCTGTCGGGCGGCGAGCAGCAGATGGTGGCGGTGGCGCGGGCGCTGTCGGGCGATACGCGGTTGCTGCTGCTGGACGAGCCGTTCGAGGGGCTTTCGCCGGCCGTGACGGAGGAGCTGTTCGAGGCCTTCGACAAGTTGCGCCGGGACATCTCCATCATCATCGTGGACCACAACCTCGACCTGGCGCTGGCGCTGTCGGACAGCACCGTGGCGCTGGAGCGCGGCGCGGTGACCTGGACGGGCGAGAGCCGCCTGCTGCGGGAGGATCTGGAGCTACGGCGCAAGGTGCTGTGGCTGTGAGGGAGAAAGGGGCATGAGCGACAAGGTCGGCATCATCGGCAGCGGGTTGATCGGCCGGGCCTGGGCGATGATCTTCGCCCGCGCCGGCTGGCAGGTGGCCCTGCAGGACGCGGCGCCCGGCGTCGCGGAGCAGGCGGTGGGGCTGTGCGCCACCGGGCTGCGCGACCTGGCGGCGCAGGGGCTGTGCGACGAGCCGGAAGCGGCCGCCGCGCGCATCCGGGCCGCGCCGGGGCTGGCCGAGGCGGTGGCGGGGGCGGCGCTGGTGCAGGAGAACGGGCCGGAGCGGCTGGAAGTGAAGATCGCGCTGTTTGCCGCGCTGGACCAGCTCGCGGCGCCGGACTGCATCCTCGCCTCCTCCTCCTCGGCCATCCGCACCTCCGCCTTCACGCAGAGGCTGGCGGGGCGGGCCCGCTGCCTGGTGGCGCATCCGGTGAACCCGCCGCACCTGATCCCGCTGGTGGAGCTGTCCGGTGCGCCGTGGACGGCGCCCGAGGTGATCGCCCGGGCGCGGGAGATCTATGCCGGGATCGGGCAGGTGCCCGTCGCGGTGCTGAAGGAGATTGATGGCTTCGTGCTGAACCGGCTGCAGGGCGCCTTGCTGGCCGAGGCGTTCCGGCTGGTGAGTGAAGGCTATGTCACGCCCGAGGACCTGGACCACACGGTAAAGGACGGGCTCGGGCTGCGCTGGAGCTTCATGGGCCCGTTCGAGACGATCGAGCTGAACGCGCCCGGCGGCATCCCGGATTACTGCGCCCGCTACACCGGTTTCTACAAGCGGCTGGCCAACGACCCGGCGCCGGCCAGCGTCTATGACGAGGCGGCGGTGGCGCGGATCATGGCGCACTGGCCGGCCGCGCCCGACCCGGCGGCGAAGATGCGCTGGCGCGACGGAATGCTGGCGGCGCTGCGGGCGCACAAGGCGAAACAGAAGGAGTTCTGAGCATGGCGAAGCGCAAGGTCATCATCAGCTGCGCGGTGACGGGGGCGATCCACACCCCGAGCATGTCGCCGCACCTGCCGGTCACGGCCGCCGAGATCGCCGATGCCGCCATCGGCGCCGCCGAGGCGGGCGCGGCCATCGTGCACCTGCACGCGCGCAACCCCGAGGACGGGCGGCCGGACCAGACGCCTGAAGGCTTCGCCCCGTTCCTGCAGGTGATCAAGCAGCGCAGCAACTGCGTGGTGAACATCACCACCGGCGGCGCACCGACCATGACCATCGAGGAGCGCGTGCGGCCAGCGGCGACGCACAAGCCGGAAGTGGCCAGCCTCAACATGGGCAGCATGAATTTCGGCCTGTTCGGCATGCTGAACCGGTTCAAGGACTTCAAGCACCAGTGGGAGAAGGACTACCTGTCCGACAAGGGCATCATCTTCCGCAACAGCTTCGCGGACATCGAGTACATCCTGACGACCTGCGCAGAGAACAATACGCGCTTCGAGTTCGAGTGCTACGACACCGCGCATCTTTATAACCTGAAGTATTTCCTCGACCAGGGCATCGTGAAGGCGCCGCTGTTCATCCAGACCGTGTTCGGGCTGCAGGGCGGCATCGGCGCCCATCCCGACGATGTGCTGCACATGAAGCGCACGGCCGACCGCCTGTTCGGCGACCAGTACCAGTGGTCGGTGCTCGGCGCCGGGCGGAACCAGCTGCCGATCGCGGCCATGGCCGCAGCCATGGGTGGCAATGTGCGCGTCGGGCTGGAGGACAGCCTGTGGGCCGGGCCAGGCAGGTTCGCGCAGAGCAATGCCGAGCAGGTGCGGCTGGTGCGGCAGATCATCGAGGGGCTGGGGCTGGAGATCGCCACCCCGGACGAGGCGCGGGAGATGCTGTCGCTGAAGGGCGGCGATCAGGTCGGGTTCTGAGGGCACGGCATCGAGGGGGCGTCGCCCCCTCTTGCCCTGCCGCTCCGGCGGGCCACGTCCCTTTCGTTTTAGATACCGGTGGCGCGGCCACGGTTCCAGGCAGGCACGCTGTCCGTGCCATGACGAAGGGCCGGGTTGCGGCGCGCCAGGCGGCGCAGCCAGGTGCGCCCGGGCATTTCCACCAGGTGGTACAGCACGGCGGCGGCCAGCAGCGACAGCACCACGCCGATCAGGACCGGCGCATGCCCGGCGGGATCAAGCCCTGGCGCCGCGATGCGCAGCAGGTTCTTGAAGCCCGACCACACCACCGCGTGGCACATGTAGAGGGCGAAGCTGATCTCTCCCAGGTAAACCATGAAGCGGCGGGCGGCGAAGCGGGCCAGCAGGTCTTCCTCCCGGGTCAGGGCGAGGATCAGAGCGGCGAAGCCGAGCGTGCAGGGAAGCAGCGCCGTGCCCGGCAGGAACCACCCGGCCGCGAGCAGCGACCCCGTGACCAACAGCCCGGTCCAGCGGCTGAGATGCCGCGCCAGCTGCAGCCGTCCCTCGCATTCGCGCAATGCCATGCCGAGCAGGAAGCAGGCGGCGATGCGCCCGAGCGGGTGGGTGACGAGATCGGTGCCCGTGGCCAGCCACGCTGCGATGCCGATCGCCAGCCAGCCCATGAGAGGCAGGCGCATCAGCGCGGCACAGAGCAGGGGAAAGGCCAGATAGGCCGCCCATTCCGCCGAGATGGACCAGGCGGGAACGTTGGGCGAGCCGAGCCCGAACCAGGACTGCACCATCAGCATGTTGGCGAGGATGCTGAGCGGCGCGTAGGAGCCGGCATCCTGCGGCACGCGGTTGAACAGCAGGATGGCGGCGGCGTAGAGGCCGAGGGCGCCCGCCATCGTCACCATGTGCAACGGCCAGATGCGTGCGAAGCGGTAGAGGATGAAGCGGCGGTATTCAGCTCCGCTGAGGCCGGTGGCGAAGACCTCGCGATAAACGTGGTGGATGATGAAGCCGCTGAGGATAAAGAAAAACTCGACGCCCAGATGGCCGCGGGCAAACAGCGCTTCCAGCCCGAACCAGTTGGCGGTGGCGGGCAAGGTGGCGTCCATCGGCAGGTGGTAGGCGACCACCGCCAGCGCGGCCGGACCGCGGGCGCCGGTCAGGGCCGGAATGTCCTGCGCGGGGCGGGACGATGCAGGTGGCGAGGACAGCAAGGTAGGATCTCCCAGGATGGCGCCCTGCCTTTCCGTGCCCGCCAAGGTGCGGGTGGATGGAGCGCGATTTCGTCCTGGAGATCGGTACAAGTCTCAACGCGTGATACGGAATGACGTTTAGGGAACGTAACGGCAATGTCATTGCTTGAGCGGTTTGTTTCGCCGGAGAGGTGAGGCGACTGCTTCACCCTGCGCGTCAAGCGCAAGCGGTGCCGCCCCGCCGGGCGCTCAGCCATTCAGCAGACGATCGATTTCCTCCTGCGACAGGTCGGGCGTGGCCTGGGCGTCGGCATCCACGGTGCGCATCTGTGTCGACACCGCCACTTGCGGCGCCTGTGCCTCCAGTGTCACGCCAGGCACGATCTGGCCCAGCATGGTTTCCACCTGCTGCAGGTGCTGGATGGCGCGGCGGATGCGCTGGCCAGTGACATCCTGGAAGGAGCAGGCCTCGAAGATGGAGTTGACGCGGGCGGACAGAGCCTCGATCGAAGCCTGGTCCTTCTGGCCGCTGCTGATCCAGGCCTGGATGGCCTCGGTGGCTTCCATGATGGTGTTGGCGGCGGTTTCGGTGGCCTGCACCACCGCCTCCAGCTCCAGCCCGCTGTTGCGTGTGCTGGCGGCGGGGATGGCGACCAGCAGCGCGATCTGCTCGTTCACCGAGTTCAGCTTGCGGGTCAGGTTTTCCTCCGCCATGTCGGCCATGTCGGAAGTGGCGCTGAGCTCGGCGGACAACTCGGCGATACGGCGATCCACGAAGACGCGCAGTTCCTTGAACAGCGGTGCCATTTCCTCGCGGATGGCGTCGCGGATCTCGCCCGTCAGGAGCGGCGCGCGGGGATCTTCAAGGGCGGCTGACATGGTGGACGCGCTCCGGCGGGGGTTGGCCGGGCTTTGTAGCCCGGCGCCGGTAAACGCCCGGTTGTCATCGGGGCGCGCGGATCACAGCGTCGCCAGATCACCCACGGTGATGGGCTTGTAGGGCGCGCGCGGGCGCAGCGCGCCGGCCTGCTCCACCGGCATCCCGCGGGTTTCGGCGATCAGCGCGGCCACGGTGGTGGCGCACATGCGGCCCTGGCAGGGTCCCATGCCGGTGCGGAGATACGCCTTGGCCTGGTTGGGGCCGGTGGCGCCGAGGCGGGCCGCCTGCCGCACTTGGCCAGCCGTGACCTCCTCGCAGCGGCAGACCACCGTGTCGTCCTCGGGCGGGGCCAGCATCTCGGGCGTGGGGGCGTAGAGGCGATCAAGGAAGGGGCGGAGCGCCAGGGCCGCCCGCAGTGCCTGGCGGTGCGGTGCCGCGCGCTGTTCCTGCATGGCGGCGTCGATGCGGCCGAGCCGCCGCGCCGTGTCCAGCGCGGCCAGCGCGCCGGTCGCGGCCGCCGCCTGCCAGCCGCCGATGCCGCCGCCATCTCCGGCCACGGCGACAAGGTCGTGGCTGGTGGCGCCCCACGGATCGAGCACCGGGCGCCAGCAGAGCTGCGCCGCGTCCCAATCGTGCTCCAGCCCCATGGCGCGAGTGATGTGGGTGGATGGAATGACGCCTTCATGCAGCAGCAGCGTGTCGCAATCGGCGCCGCCGCCTTCCCAGGTGACGCGGCGCAGCGTGCCGTCGCCCAGCGCGCGGAGGTGGCGGGCGTGGCGTACCACCTTCATGCCGGCGCGGCGCGCTTCCAGCATCATCGCCATGCCCTTCGCCAGCATGGCGCGCCCCTGCCACAGGGCAGCGCCGGGCAGGGCGGCGGTCAGTGCCCCGCGCGCCGAGGTTTCCAGCAGCAGGGCGGGGGCCGCACCGGCACGCGCGAGCTGCACCGCCAGCAGCCAGAGCAGCGGCCCCTGGCCGGCCAGCACGGTGCGGCCGCGCGGCACGGCGCCGGCCTGCTTCAGCAGGATCTGCGCGGCGCCGGCGCTCAGCACGCCGGGCAGGGTCCAGCCAGGGATCGGCACGGGTCGTTCCTGCGCGCCCGTGGCCAGCAGCAGGCGCGAGGCCACCAGGGTTCCGGTGCCCGCCGGGCCGCGCAGCGACAAGGTGCCGCTGTCGAGGTCGGCGTGCCACAGGGTGGTGGCCGGGCGGTAATCGATGCCCGGCATGGCGCGGAAGCGGCGGGCCAGGGCTGCGCCATCCTTGGCGTATTCGCCGGTCAGGGCCGGGTCGGCGGCGGCGGCCTCCACGGCGCGGAAGATCTGGCCGCCGGGGGCGGGCTGCTCGTCGATCACGGCCACGGCAAGGCCAAGCGCGGCGGCTTCCAGCGCCGCGGCCATGCCGGCCGGGCCGGCGCCGATGATGGCGAGGTCGCAATGGGTAAGATGGGTCATGCCGCGTCCTCCGCTCTGTAGCCATGCCGGGCGCCGCGCTGCGGCGCGATGGCCATGCCGGGGGCGACCGTGACCATGCAGGCCTGCCGGTTGGAAACGCCGTCGATCTCGGCCAGGCAGTCGAAGCAGACGCCCATCATGCAGTAGGGCAGGCGGGGGCTGCCGGTGACCGGGGTTTCCCGGCTGGCGGGGATGCCCGCGGTGAGGATGGCGGCGGCGGCGGAGGCGCCTTCCGGCACTCGGACGGGCTGGCCGGCCACGAGGACCTCCACGGTGGCAGGTCGGATATCAGGCCGCTGTGCGAACATCGAAGCGCCTCGCGCTGAAGGGTGCCATGTCGGGCTCCAGCTCGCCGGCGGCGATCATGGGCGCGAGACGGTTGGCATGGGTTCCGGCAAGGGTGACGCCGGAATGGCAGTTGGCGGTGAAGGCACCGGGAAAGCGCGCCGACTGGTCGTAGATGGGCAGGCCGTCGGGCGCCATGACGCGCAGCGCCGACCAGGCACGGACGATGTTGAGATCCGCGATCCAGGGGAAGGAGCGCACGGCGCGGTTGGCGATGGTTTTCATGGCGTCCGGCGTCTGGCCCAGGTTGAAGCCGACCTCCTCCTTGCTGTCGCCCAGCATCAGCGAGCCTTCCTCGGTCTGCCGGACGGTGGTGGTGGGCATGGGAAGCACCTGTTGCGCGCGCTCGGTCACCAGGATCTGGCCGCGCTGCGGGCGCACCGGGGCGTCGAGGCCGAAGAGCGGCGCCAGGGCGGCGTTGCCGAGGCCCGCCGCCAGCACGATCTTCGGGCTGCGGAAGGACTGGCCGGCGGCCTCGACGCGGAAATCGTTCGGTGCGGCCTGCGCCTCCGTGACGCCGGCATTGGGCAGATAGGCGCCGCCCGCGCCGGTGAAGCCGGCATGCAGGGCACGCAGCAGGTAGAGCGGGCTGGCATGGCCGTCATAGGGCGTCCAGCTGACCCCCGCCACGTCGGGACCGAGGCCGGGCAGCATGTCGCGCGCCTCGGCGCCGCGGATCATGCGGTATTCGAGGGCGAGGTTGCCGGCCTCGCGCTGCAGCCGCGCCATGTATTCGCCGCGCTTCTCGAACTCCTCCTCGCCCAGGCAGATATGCACCCCGCCGGGCTGGTGCAGGCCGGTGCCGATGCCGGTGGCTGAGCGCAGTTCCTCGGCCAGCCTCGGCCATTCCTCGGCTGAGCCGCGCGTCCAGCGCTGGTAGTGCGGCGCGCCGAGTCCCTTGCTCTGCACCCAGACCAGGCCGAAATTGCCGCGGGACGCGCGGTAGGCGATGTCGCCCTCATCCAGCAGCAGGGTGGCGAGGCCGCCACGTTGCAGGCCGTACGCAATGGCGGCGCCGACCAGACCCCCGCCGATAACGATGCAGTCATGATGGGCCTTCATGCGCGGCGCTCCCCGGTCAGAAGCCGGTCGATGGGGTAGAAGCGATCCAGCACCACCAGCACCACGGCCGTGACGGCGATCAGCGCCGCCGAAACGGAGGCCACCAGCGGGTCGGTCATCTGGTCGATATAGGTGAAGAGCCGGACCGGCAGCGGCGTGTCGGTGGGCGAGGACAGGAACAGGCTGACCGTCAGCTCGTCGAAGGAGGTGATGAAGGCCAGCGTCCAGCCACCGGCGACGCCGGGCACGATCATGGGCAGGGTGATGCGGCGGAACACGGTGAACTTGCCGGCACCGAGGCTTTCCGCCGCGCGCTCGATGCGCGGGTCGAGGCCGGTGAGCGCCGCCGTCACCAGGCGGGCCATGTAGGGCACGACCACCACAAGATGCGCGGCCACCAGCGCCGTGAAGCTGCCCACCATGCCGAGGCCGGAGAAGAAGCGCAGCAGGGCGACGCCGAGCACCACATGCGGGATCATCAGCGGCGAGGCGAGCAGCGCCATCATGCCTTCCCGCCCCGGGAAGCGGAAGCGCACGATGGCCAGGGCAGCGGGCACCGCGATCAGCGCGGCCAGGGTCGCCGCCGTCAGGGCGAGCTTGATGCTGAACCAGAAGCTGTCGAGAAAGCGGGGATTGTCGGCGATGGCCGTCCACCAGCGCAGCGAGGCGCCGTCGAAGGGCATCGCCAGATAGCCCTTGTCGGTGAAGGAGACCAGGATCACCACCACCAGCGGCGCCAGGATGAAGGCGGTGAACAGCAGGTGGTAGGCGATGGCGCCGGCGCCGTTGCGTCCATTCATCAGCCCACCCCCAGCCGGCGCAGGGCACGGCGTTCGACGAGGCTGGTCCAGAGCAGGGTGGTGGCCAGGATGGCGAGCAGCAGCAGCGTCGCGACGGCGGCGCCGAGCGGCCAGTTCAGCGTGTTGAGGAATTCCGTGTAGGTCATGCTGGACGCGACCTTGAGGCGGCGGCCGCCCAGCATCTGCGGCGTGGCGAAGGCCGAGGCGGAAAGGCAGAACACCATCAGGGCGCCGGCCATGATGCCGGGCATGATGTTGGGCAGCACCACGCGCCGCAGCACCGCGACCCGCCCGGCGCCGAGGCTTTCCGCCGCCCGCGCCAGGGCGGGATCGAGCCGGCCGAGGCTGGCCCAGACGGCGAGCACCACCAGCGGCACCATGACGTGCACGAGGCCGAGCACGATGGCGAGCTCCGTGTACATCAGCCGGAACGGCGCGCCGGGGATGCCGATGGCCAGCATGGCCTGGTTGAGCAGCCCGTTGGTGCCGAGCAGCACCATCCAGCCGAAGGTGCGCACCACCACCGAGACCAGCAGCGGGCCGACCACCACCAGCAGCATCAGCCCGCGCCAGCGCGGCGCCATGCGGTGGATGATGATGGCCTCGGGCACGCCGATCAGGATGCAAAGGGCGGTGACGATGGTGGCGAGGCGGAAGGTGCGTTCCATCACCTCGTAGAACAGGGCATCGCCCGCCAGCTCGGCATAGTTGGCGAGCGACCAGATGGGCAGGATGCCCTTGTCGTAGTCGAAGCCACGGAAGGAGAGCAGCGCGACGCTGATCAGCGGGATGAGCAGCACCGTGCCCAGCGTCAGCAGCGCCGGCGCCGAAAGGGCGGCTGGAGCGAAGCGCGCGCGGCTCACGACAGCGTTCCGTCCATGCGGCGCAGGCTGTGGGCATCCCAGTCGAGGGCGATGCGCTCGCCTTCGGCGGCGGGGGGCGTGCCGGTGTTCTGCACCGTCACCATCATGTCGCCCACGGCGGTTTCCACGCGCACCAGCCAGAAGCCGCCCAGGAAGACGCGCGAATGCACCGTGCCGGCCAGGCCCGAGGAGCCTTCGGGATGGATGCGCAGCCGCTCGGGGCGGATGGTCAGCGCGATGTCGCCGGTGTGGCCGGCGAAGCCGTCGGGCAGCGGGAAGTTGTGGCCGCCGCATTCGGCGCGGCCCGAGCCGGCACGGGCGGGCAGGCGGTTGGAGCGGCCAAGGAAATCGGCCACGAAGCCGTCGGCCGGCGCGTCATAGGCGCGCCAGGGCTCGTCGATCTGCACGATGTTGCCGGCCTGCATGACGGCGACGCGGTCGCACAGCGCCATCGCCTCCTGCTGGTCATGCGTGACCAGGATGGTGGTGACGCCTACGCGCTTCTGCAGCTCGCGCAGCTCCACCTGCATTTCCTCGCGCAGCTTGGCGTCGAGGTTGGACAGCGGCTCGTCCAGCAGCAGCAGGCGCGGCTCGATCACCAGGGCGCGGGCCAGGGCCACGCGCTGCTGCTGGCCGCCGGACATCTGGCGCGGATACCGCTCGGCCAGGTGCGAAAGATGCACGAGGTCGAGGGCGCGCTTCACGCGCTCGGTCCGCTCGGGCTTCGGGACCTTTCGCATCTCCAGGCCGAAGGCGACGTTCTCGGCCACGTTCATGTGCGGGAACAGGGCGTAGGACTGGAAGACCAGGCCGATGTTGCGGCGGTTGGCCGGAATGGCGGCGAGGTCGCGCCCTTCGAGGCGGATCGCGCCCGCGCTCGGCGTCTCGAACCCCGCGATCATCTGCAGCGTCGTGGTCTTGCCGCAGCCGGAAGGGCCGAGCAGGCCCAGGAACTCGCCCTGGGCCACCCGCACCGAAACCTCCCGCACCGCCGCGACGCTGCCGTAGTGCTTGGCAATGCCGTCCAGCACCAGAAAGTCGGCGGCGGGCATGATCAGCGCTCGACCTCGCGCTGCCAGCGGCGGGTCCATTCCTGGCGCGCAGGGTTGATGGTGGCCCAGTCCACCGCGACCAGCTTTTTCACCTGCTCCTCGCCATAGATGACGGTGGCGGCGATCTCCGGTGTCAGCTTGGTGTTCTTGTTGGTGGGGCCGGAGCCGTAGCCCTCGGAGAAGGCGGCCTGCACTTCGGGCGAAACAAGATGGGCGACGAATTTCTGCGCCAGCTCGGGACGGGGCGCGCCTTCCACGGCGCAGGTCGCGGTCATCAGCGCGATGCCGCCCTCCTTGGGGGCGATGAAGCCCATGGGGAAGCCGGCAACCTGCATGGCGCGGGCGCGGGACGAACCCCAGACGGCCATCCAGATCTCGCCCGAGGTGAACATGTCGCTCATCTTGCCCGGGCTGCTCTCATAGGCGAGGACGTTGGGGTTCACCTTTTCCCGCATCGCCTTGAATCCGGGGCCGGGTTCCTTTTCGGAACCGCCGTTGAGGCGCGCCATCATGGCGACCGTGTGCACGCCGTAGGAATTGTCGATGCCGGGGATGGAGATGCGGCCCTTGAGGTCGGTGCGCGCGAGGTCGTTCCAGGAGGTCGGGACGGGAAGGTTCCGCTCCTTGAAGATCTTCTCGTTGTAGGCGAGGCCGGTATAACCGAAGCCGGTGCCGAGCGCCTTGCCGCCATCGAGCACGGCGATGGGATAAAGGCTGTCAATCACCGCCTTGTCCGCCGTCTGCTGACAGAAGCCGAGCGAGATCGCCTGGTACATCGGCCCGTCATCGACGACGATGACGCCGATCTGCTGGCTGCCCTTCTGCGCCTGCAGCCGTGCCAGGCTGTCGGTGGAGTTGCCCGCCAGATAGTCGACCTTGACGTTGTTGGCTTTCTCGAAGGCGGGGATCACCTTCTCGCGCATCAGCGCCTCGTACGATCCGCCATAGGCGGCGACGACGAGGTTTCCCTGCGCTTGGGCGGCCGTGCTCAGGCCAAGCAGCGACACCGCCGCCAGCAGCGTTCTCTTCAACATCCCAGATCCTTTCTCGCCCTGCCCGGGCGCGGAAAACGGGCTGTGGCATCTTTGCTCGCCTGCGCCGCTGCGCGTGCGGCCGTGTGACCGTGCCATTCATCCGTCCCGGTCCGCCCCGGAAAGATCACCCAGGCTGGACCGGATTGCCTCGCGACGGCAAATGCTTAATCCTCGCGGTTTCATTCCTTCAGGTAGCGAGATCCCGCATCATGACGCCTGCGCGGCTGCGCCAGCTCGAGGCTTTCCTGGCGGTGCTCAGTTCGGGCGGGGTAGGGCAGGCGGCGGAAATGTTGTCGCTGTCGCAGCCTGCCGTGACCAAGCTGTTGCGTGCGCTGGAGGAGGAAACGGACCTGCCTCTGTTTGATCGTTCGCGGCGGAGGCTGCGGCCGACGCCGGAGGCACGGCGGCTGGCCGTGGAGGTGGAGGCGATGATGGGGGCGGCGCGACGAGTGGACCAGCTGGTTTCCGACATGCGCAGCGCCGGCGTGGGGGAGTTGCGCATCGCCTCGCTGCCGCTGCTGGGCACGGTGTTCATGCCGCGCCTCCTCGCCGCTTTTGCCGAGAACGAGGGGCAGCCGCGCCTGGCGCTGACGGTGGCTTCGTCGCACGAGGTGCTGGAGGCGGTGGGGGCGGGCCAGGCGGAGCTGGGCTTCGTCTTGCCGCTGGAAGGCATGGCGCCCCTGGAAGTCGCTGCGCCCTTCCGCATGCCCGCTGTGCTGGTGGTGCCGCCGGGCCACCGCCTTGCCGGTTCCGCGGGTGTTGCGCCGCGCGAGATGGAGGGGGAGGCGATGGTGATGCTCGGGCGGCAGTACCGCCTGCGTCACATGATCGACGAGTTGTTCGAGCGGCACGGCGTGAGCCGCCGCATCACCGCCGAGACACAGAATGCCGAGGCCGCCGTGGCCATGGCAGGGGCGGGGCTGGGCTGCGCCGTGACCGATCCGGTGACCGCCGCGCTGGGCGCGCCGCCCGAGCGGCGGGTGAAGCTCTCGCCGACCGCCGAGTTCCACGTGCATGTGCTGGCGCCGCCGGGCCGGCCGCTTTCCACCCTGGCGCGGCGTTTCCTGGGACGGGTTGCGGAAGGGCTGGCGGGGTTCGGCGTGCGGCCGGCGGGCGGGCGGCGCGGGGCGCGGGCGGAACGGGTTGATTCGCGCGCGCGGTGATCTAGCCTCGGCCTCCGGCTCACGATCGGGAAGGCTTCCGCATGACGTTGGCGATGAGTTGGGATGAGTGGCACCGGCAGGATGCGGTGGGGCTGGCCGCACTGGTGCGGGCGGGGCAGGTGACGCCGGCCGAGCTGGCCGCGCAGGCCGCGGCCGCCAGCGCGCGCGTGAACCCGGCCTTGTCGGCCGTGGTGGAACTGTTCGACGACGTGATCGCTGACCCGCTGGCCGACGGCATGAACCCTGGCGGCGTGTTCGCCGGCGTGCCTTACCTGATGAAGGATCTGGGGCCGACGCTGAAAGGGCGGAAGCAAGAGATGGGTTCGGCGCTGATGCGCGGCCATGTCGCCACCGCCGACAGCTATCTCACGGGCCGCATTCGCGGGGCAGGGCTGAACATCATCGGCCGTACCACGACTCCGGAGTTCGGCTGCTGCTCATCCGCCGAGAACCCGGCGATCTACGTGACCCGCAATCCCTGGAACATGGATTACACGAGCTGCGGCTCCTCTGCCGGCACGGCGGCGGCTGTGGCGGCGGGAGTGCTGCCGCTGTCCCACGCGACGGATGGCGGAGGGTCGATCCGCATCCCGGCGGGCGTGTGCGGCAATCTCGGGCTGAAGGCGTCCCGCGGGGTGTTCTCGATCGCGCCGGGAGCTTCGGACCTGACCGGCCTGGTGTCCACTCAGGGCTGCCAAAGCCGCACCGTGCGTGACACGGCGGCCTTCGTGGATGCCTGCCGCGGCGGTGCGCCGGGCGAGTTCATGCCCTATTGGCAGCCGGAGGAGCCGTATTCGCAGCTGATCCGGCGCGACCCGGGCCGCCTCCGCATCGCGCTGTCGCATGAATGGGGCGATTACCGTGCCGTGCCGGAGTTTGTCGCCGAGCTGGAGCGGGTGGGCAAGTTCCTGGAAGCGCTGGGGCACCATGTGGAATGGGCGGTGCCCGCGGTCGACTTCCGTGCCGCCTACGCCGCGCAGACCACCTGTTACATCACGAATTTCGCGCAGACGGTGGCCTCGCTGATGCGGCTGAAAGGGTTGGAGCGGCCACCCGCCGAGCTGATCGAGCCGATGAACATCCGCATCTGGGAGGCCGGCATCGATGCCAGTTTTTCCGAGCGCTTTGCCATGCAGGCCGTGTTCAACAGCACGGCTCGCGCCTTTGGCGCTTTTTTCGAGGAATGGGACATCCTGCTGACGCCGATCACCGCGTTGCCGACGCCACCGATCGGCACCACCGAGTATCTGACCCTCAGCGACAATCCCGATGTGCGCGACTGGTTCGGCAATTTGTGGAAGTTTTTCGCCTACACGCCCCTGTCCAATCTGTGTGGCATCCCGGGGCTGTCCATGCCTCTAGGGCGGCAGGAACATGGGCTACCGCTGGGCATCCAGGCGCAGACGAAGCAGGCGGGTGACGGGCTGCTGCTGCAGCTGGCGGCGCAGATCGAGCGGGCCATCGACGGCCGGTGGAATAACGGCCGGTTGCCGCCGGTGCATGTGACGTCGGAACGGTAAGCCGACCGCCGCGGCCGCTCAGAAGAAGGGTGGACCAAGGCGTGGCCCACGGTCTTGCCGGTTCATTTCCCGCTCGGTGAGGGAGGCAGCGAAGCCCACCCGCGGCATCGGCGGAAGCTGCGCCAGTCGCGCCAGCGTCGCCTCGCCGCCCGGTTCGAACAGCGGCGGGTTCAGGGCGGCGCGCGCTGCCGCCGGGTCACCGCCTCGCAGCGCGCGGAATGCCGCGTAGAGCGCGTCCACCACCGCTTGCGGAGGCGCGTTGGGCGCGATGCCGATGGCGCCGCGCAACTCGGCGAGGCCGCGTCGCAATTCCAAGCCTGCCAAGGGAGAAAGGCCGATCCAGCGGGGACCGGACGGAATTTCCACTGCCAGATACTCGTAATTGGCCGCGGCACGCGCGGCCTCGTCCGGGCGCCCGGCCAGCGCGCTGGGAGTGTTGAAGGCATAGGCCGTGTTGAGGATGGCTGCCCGCGTCGGATCTCCCGCGCCCTGCACGGAGTCGGGCGGCAGGACCGCGGAGGGCGGTGCCGGCCCGCCTGCGGCGCAGCCTGCAAGCAGGGCCGGCCCGGTCAGCAGCACGCCGAGCGCGCTCCGGAGCAGCGTGCGCCGGCCGCGCTGCGGGCCGGAAGCAGACAAGGCAGCGGCGATCATCGGAATCTCCTGGCGAACGGCCGACAGACCTGATGTGGGAGGTGGCCGCGTGTCGGCAAGCCGTGCCGCCGGAACGCACTGCCGGCGGACGCCGCATTGAAGCCCTGTGCCGCCCCTGCCATGCTGCCGCCGAAAGAATGTGCGGCGCATACGCCGCGGAGGAGGGTCGGCCATGCAGTTTCAGGATCGTTTCCGCGGGCGCACCGCCATCGTGACCGGGGGTGCCTCCGGCATCGGGCTCGACGTGGCCACCCGGCTGGTGACGGAAGGAGCCAGGGTTTCGCTGTGGGACATGGATGCGGCCGCGCTGGACAAGGCGCGGACAGCCAGCGGAGCGGCCGACGCCCAGATCCTGGACATCGCCGACGATGCGCAGGTGGCGCGCGCCATGGAAGGCAGCCTCGCCGCACTCGGCAAGCTGGATGTGATGGTGTGCAGCGCAGGCATCACAGGGCCCAACACCACCGTGCGCGATTACCCGGTGGAGGCCTGGCGGCGCGTCATCGATGTGAACCTCAACGGGCTGTTCCTGTGCAACCGTGCAGCAGTGCCGGCGATGGAGAAGAGCGGCTATGGCCGCATCGTCAACATCGCTTCCGTGGCCGGCAAGGAAGGCAATCCGAACGCCTCGGCCTACAGCGCGTCGAAGGCTGCGGTGATCGGACTGACGAAGTCGCTGGGCAAGGAGCTGGCGAAGAGCCAGATCCGGGTGAACTGCGTGACGCCGGCCGCCGTGCGCACCGCCATCTTCGACCAGATGACGGAGGAGCACATCGCCTTCATGCTGTCCAAGATTCCCGCCGGGCGCTTTGGCCAGATCGCCGAGGTGACGGCGCTGGTCTGCTGGCTGGCAAGCGAGGAATGCTCCTTCAGCACGGGCGCGGTGTTCGACGTTTCCGGCGGACGCGCGACCTATTGAGGGGGCTCAGCGCAGCACGCCATGGCGGGTGGGCAGCGGCGGGCCGAGATCGAGCCAGGGCTGCGCCGGACCAGGGCGGGGGCGCGCTGGCCGCTGGATGACCAGCATGTTCGACATGCGCAGCCGCGCTGCCAGCTCACCGGCGGCGATGGTGGACCATAGCTCGGCGCCGCCCTTGCGGGCCCGTCCGCGCCGGTCGAAGCGCATGGCGTAGCCGAGCACCGAGGCGACCTCGGTGTCGTCGGCGACGCGCCAGTCGCGGCCGTCCAGCTCGACCGAGGCGAGGTCGGGCAGCAGCGCGTCGATCTCGCGCAGCAGCCCGTCCACAGCGTCGGCGATGGCACGGCGATCCTGCGCCAGGGCCATGCCGCGGGCCAGGCCGCGTGCCTCGGCGGCGGCCTCGCGGATCGTGCAGCCCTGGGCAAGGCCGGTGCGAATCGTCTCGCGCAGCAGGTCGAGAACGCCCGGATCGACATGGGGGGGATCGACCGGTGCGGGCTTGGGGGAAAGGGGGGCTTGGTCGGTCATGGGAAGATTTTGTTCATGATTCGTTCTCACAGTCCAGCGCTGAATCGGCGCTGGTCCGGCTGCCTGCCTCAGCCTGATGCCATCTCGACGAACCGGGCAAAGGAAATGGCGCCCGGGACGCGGCGGCCGTTGAACACGAAGAAGGGCGTCCTGGTGACATGGTGCGCGCGGTCCGCGGTCAGGCGGTCCTGCATGATGGCGTCGCGCAGATCCCCATTGTCCATGGCCGCCTCCACCTGCCAGCGCGGCATGCCGGCGAGGGCCGCGACGCGGGCGATCTCGGTGACGTACACCTCGGCATCCTGGGTGAAGGCCCAGCGCTCCTGCGAGGCGAGCAGCGCGCCCATCAGCGGCTCATAGGCGTTGGCCGGTGCCGCCCGGGCCACCTGCGCGACCTCCAGCGCCACGCCGTCGAGCGGGAAGTCGCGCCAGATCATGCGCACCCGGCCGGTGTCCACCAGCGCCTCTCGCACGCGCGGCCAAGTTTCGCGGTGAAAGGTCGCGCAGTGGCTACAGGTCATGGAGAAGTACTCGATCACCTGCATGGGCGCGGCCGGATCCCCCATGCCGCGCTCGGGCAGAAGCAGGGTGCCGGGGGCATCCTCCGGCGCCTGGGCCCCCGCGCCAGACAGGGCGGCGCCCGCCAGGCTGACGGTGGACAGGCTGGCGGCGGCAAGCAGAAGCTCGCGGCGGAAGAGGGGCATGGCGGCTCCTTTCATTGATCGGCACATCCCGCGGGCCGGCCGGCCTCGCCGCGGGTCCGGCATGGCGGTGGGCAGGCTCCGGGCCGCCCGGCTCGCGCGTGGCGCGGCTGGTTCACCTTCGGCCGAAATGCCGCGATGCACAACATCCGGTGCTCCCCTGTTCCGTTGGCCGGAAAGCGGCCATCTCCCGGAGCGAGCCCCCCTCGCCAACCCTCTTCCCCGTCACGCGCGCAGGGCTGAACTGGCGCTTGGCCTGGACGCCTCTGCCGCCGGCGTCAGCAAGTTCGCCGCCAGGGAACTGCTGCCACTGGCGGAAGCGACGATCGGCGCCCATGCGCTGGCGGCCGCGGCTGGGCTTGCGGTGTCTGGGCGGGGCTGTGTGCTGGAGCAGCACGGGTGCCAGGACGTCCCCGCCGGGGCCTGACCCTGCGGCAAGGCCGGGCGGAAAGGTTCCCCGCCCGGCTCCGGCGATCCGGTTCAGATGAACCGGTTCAGATGAACCAGTGATCCGTTTCGGTGGCTTCGGCGGCGTTGGGACGGCCAAAATTCTCGGTCAGGAAGATGGCGGGGCGGCCTCCATAATCGCCCTGTTCCAGCCCAAGGCCGATCTCGGTGAAGCCCGTGTTCAGCAGGTTGGCGCGGTGGCCCGGGCTGTCCATCAGCATGTCGTGCAGCTTCTGCACATCCGATTGGTCCAGCGTCGCCGCCGCCGAGCCGCCGATATAGGCGATGTTCTCGCCAGTTGCGGACCAGCCATAGCCGGCCTTGGTGATGCGCTGCGAGGGCGAGGTGCCGCCAATGCCGGTGTGGGAGAACACGTCCTGGTCCAGCATCCAGGCGGTGTGATCGCCGGCGGCATGGACCAGCTCGGCGTCAAACGCCAGCGGCTTGGCGCCGACCTCGGCGCGGTCTGCATTGATCAGCCGCAGCAGTGCCGTTTCCAGGGCCGACACTTCGGCCGTGGAGGCGGACGGGCCAGGGCCAGGGGCCGGCACCGGGGAAGGTGCGGGAGAGGGCTGGGGAAGCGGGGAAGGTGCTGAAAGTCCGGGTGCGTCGGCTTCGGCGGCCTCGGCGGCGTTGGGGCGGCCGAAATTCTGCGTGGCGAAGACGGCCGGGCGGCCGTTGAAGTCACCCTGGGTGAGGCCGATGCCGATCTCCGAGAAATTCGGGTTCAGCAGGTTGGCACGGTGGCCGGCGCTGTTCATCAGGTTGGCGTGCAACTGGTCCACGTCGCCGCGGTCCAGCGTTGCGGCACCGGCACCGCCGATATAGGCGATGTTCTCGCCGGTGGAGGTCCAGCCATAGCCCGCCTGGGTGACGCGCTGCGCGGGCGAGCTGCCACCGGCACCGGTGTGGGAAAACACATCCTGGGCCACCATCCAGTCGCTGTGCTGCCCCGCGGCATGGAGCAATTCGCCATCGAAAGACAAAGGTTTAACCCCCGCCTGGGCGCGGGAGGCATTGACCAGTCCGAGGAAGTAAATCTCGAGATCGGTCGGCAATGCATTCGGCATCCGGGTGCGGTCCTTTCCGAATTGTCACGGCACCGTTCTGGTGCTGGTCCGGCCTGTAGAATCCGGTATTCAGAAACTCAACCGATATTATTTAGATGGACTCGGGGTTGATTTCGTGGATCGCTGTTCTGGTCAAAACGTTCTTTCGCTTCTGCCAGGGAACGACATGCAATATTCGGGAAGGCAGGGCGGAAGCGTGGAACAGGCTTCGGCAGCCGGAAATCGCATCTCGGCCCAGCCGGAAGGATCAGGGGGCGCGGCCGCGCAGGCTGCCGCGGAGGTCGTGCAGGATGATCTCCGCCGCCTCGGGCGAGGCGGCGCGGGCAAGGTCGAGCCAACCGGCGAGGTCGGGAACGCCGGCCGGGTTTTTGCGCAGCAATTCGCGTTTCAGGAACGGGAAGCCCCGGGACAGCAGGGGCCGCCACAACTCCGCCGTCGGGTTCATCGGCTGACGCCGGGCGGCGGCGTGGAGCACCGCGCGTTGGTGGTGCAGGCAGGCCGCCTCCAGCGGGGCTACGGGCAACTCGTCGGGCTCGGCGAAGCCATCGCGCACGGCCGCCAGCAGTTCGGTATAGGGCCAGAGCGCGGTGCAGCGAAGGCCGGCATCCAGCATGGCGCGGGTCAGGCCAACCTCGTAGGCGCGGATCACCGCTTCCTTGGAGCGAAGGTCGCGCACGTCCTTCCAGAAGGCATTGAAGCCGGGCGAGCGGAAGGCGCGCGGCCCGAAGGCGAGGAGATAGGATTGCAGGTGGAAGCGGCACTGCCAGCTGTCAGTCAGGCCCCACACATCAGCGGCGCTGAAATCCATCCGTGCCAGCATCGGACCGAGCGGGCTAAGCGGTCCGTAGACGCTGTCATTGACCAGCAGCAGCAATTCCGTCTCGGCGCGTGGCAGAGCCGCGGCGGCCAGCCCGTCGCGCCAGGCGGCGAAATCCAGGCCGGTGTTGCGGCGGAGCACGATCATGGCGCAGCGCGGCCGCAGCCAATCCAGCGCCGCGTCCTCCAGCTGGCCGGCATTGCTGGTGAAGACAATGGAAAGACCAGCCTCGGCCAGGGCGGCGATGTAGCGGCGCACATGTTCCGCCAGGCGGCCGCGCGGATCGAAATGGCAGAACACGGCGACGCGCGGGCCAAGGGCAGCGGTGCCTCGCTCCACCCGGAGGGGAAGACGTGGCGGCTCGATCCGGGCCAGCAACAGGGCGGCGCGGGCACTGCCGGCGCGGGCGGCGGTCCGGCCCAGCGCCAGGGCGCGCCGGGCTCCGGCCCGCAGCGGTGCCGTCATGCCGCGTTTCCGAAGCCGGGGGGCGGGGGCGGCACACCCGGCCGGGATGCCAGGGTATCCAGGGCCTCGCGGCGCAGCGCCGCCATCTCGGTCATGCGACCGGCCCGGCGCAGCAACTCCAATTCCAGCCCCGTTCCCGGCCAAAGCAGCCCGGCCGCAGAGCCCGGCGGAAGGTTCGGCATGGCCAAGCGCCGCAACGACGCCCCGCGCAGGGCACGGAGGGCACGCAGCGCATCGGCGGGATCCCCGGTCTCGGGTGCGTTGGCAACGGAAGCGGCGCGGCACCAGAGGGTATCCAGCTCACCATCCGCCAGCGCCTCGTGGCCGGCCTCGGCACGATGCAGGGCCTGCGCTGCCGTGTCGCCCAGGGGTGTTGCGGCGACAAAGGCTCCGGCATTGACCAGTTCCACATAGACGCGGCGGCGCAGCGCGGCTGCACGGGCGGTGGAGGCGACGGGATCGGTGCCGGGGGCGTCGCCGAGTTCCTCCAGCCGCCGCGACAGCCCGGCCTCGCCGCGTGCCGCGGCGCACAGCACCGCCTCGGCCCCGGCTACCCAGCCGGCGTCCTCGGCATCGCCGTCATCGCTGCCGATCCGGCCCAGCGCAGCCCGAAGCCCGGCGGCATGGCGGGAAGCGGCCAGGAACAACGACTCCAATCCCGGGCGGGGCTCTCCGCGCAGCAGCCGGTGCAGCCCGCGTGCCAGCAGCCAGGGGCCGAGCGCCACCGGCTGCCGCCGCACCAGCTCCTCCAACGTGTCCGGAGTGGCCGTGGCGGACCCGGCCCAGCCCTCCAGGCCCTGGCCGAAGCGCGCCCTCAGCGCGGCGTCGAGCGACGCAAACAGCCGGTCGGCCTCGGTGACGTGGCCTTCATGCACCGCTTCCCGCCAGGCGCGCCCGAGCAGGCCGAGATGCAGGTCGGAGCCGGCAGGCTGGGTGATGACCGCCGCTTCCAGCCAGGCGCGATAGGCGGCGCGATCGGCTGGCAATTCGTCGCGCCAGGCGGCGGAACCGTTGCTGGCGCGGGCCAGAAGCTGGGCACCGCGTGATTCCACCGCCACGGTTGTGAAGCCGGCGTGGCGCAGGGCCTGTTCCAGGCTGGCGGCGGTGAACAGCACGGTGTGGTAGCCGGCCGAAAGCAGCGGGGTGAGCAGGCCGGGCGGCGTGTTCGGCCCCACTGCGCCGAGATCGGGCGTGGTCAGCGCCAGCACGCCGCCCGGGCGGAGCGCGCCGCGCAGCGTCGCCAGAAAGGAAGCGGGCTCGTGCAGATGCTCCAGCACCTCGGAGGCGAGCACCACGTCCTGGCTGCCAGGTGAAGCGGCGTCGGGGGTGAAGAGTCCAGGGGCGATGGGTACGCCGAGCAATTCCCGGCCCGCCGCCGCGAAGGGGGAAGGATCGTGCCCTTGCACGTCCCAGCCCAGGGCACGGCGCGCGAGGTCAAGGCCGAACCCGAAGCCGCAGCCGATTTCCAGCATCCGGGGCCGCGCCTCGACGTCGTAAGGGACGAGCGTCAGGAGGGTGGAGGCGATGCTCCACAGCCCGGCGCCCTGCTGCAGGTAGAAGGCCAGCGCCGCACCGCCGCCGGCGGCCTCGGCGTAATCAGGCCGGGGCGGCGGGTCGAAGGCAGCGGCGCCGCAGACGCGGCAACCGAGCAGGCGAAATCGGGGAAGTGGCCGGCCGACCTGCAGGATCGCACAGGTGACGCCTTCAGCGCCGCAGGCAGGGCAGGTGCGGCGCGGCCCGTCGCCGGAAAGCCATTCAAGGGTCAAGCGCGCCGGCCTCTTGTCAGCGAATCGTGCATTGCACCCTCCATAGCATGCCGGACCCGGCAAGGGACGGGGGGAGGACAGTTGCGGCCAGCGCCCTGGCGCAAGCTTGGCGGAGAAGAAACCGAAGGTTGTTATCTTTGGGGTAATATTCTGCCGATAGGTATTCTGCGTTTCGCCATTATCGCGAAAATTTGTTTCGAATGATCAACCTGACGGGCCTCGTCCAGGGAGCGGCTTTCATGGCATCCAACGTCCAGATCATCTCCGTCACACATGACGCGCAGCATTCCGCCCTCGGCGCGGGACAGAGCGTCGCGCTGACCCTCAACATCACCCGGGCGGTCAAGGTGGACACCGATGGCGGGACGCCCCGGCTGAAGCTGAGCAACGGCGCGGAGGCAGTGTACGATGCCGCCGCCTCAGCCGCCGCGGGCACGGACAAGATGGTGTTCAACTATACCGTGACGACGGGCGACGACATTGCTGCGCTGAAAGTGCAGGCGCTCGATCTGAACGGCGCCACGGTGGGCACGGTGGCCTCCGCCGGCAAGCTCAGCGAGCCGGCGATGATCGGCAACTTCAATGCCAAGGGCGTTGTGCAACTGGCCGACCTGAATGGCGATGGCTACGACGACATCGTGTTCCGCAGTACCGATGAACTGCTGGGCTCACTGGTGGTGATCAACAGCGACGGCCACGGGGGCTTCCACGCGGCACAACGCTACACCGGGTTGAGCTTCAACGAGAATGTCGCGGTGGGGGATGTCACGGGGGATGGCGTGGCCGACATTGTCGCAGTGAGCGGCAACAAGGACCTGGTGATCCTTGAAGGTGCGGGGGATGGCAGCTTCACCGCGGGGCAGAGCCCGGCGCTTTCCCCGCTGTTCGCCGGCAGCCACAGCCTGGCGATCGGCGACATGAATGGTGACGGGCACGCCGACATCGCGGTGGGGCTGAGCGGCACCTCTCCCTGGCAGGGTGTGGGTTTCCTCTTCGGCGATGGCGCCGGCGGTTTCCATTCTTCAAACGTGCTCATCAACGGTTACAGCGCGCGGATCGTTGTTGCCGATCTCAACGGCGACGGCTTCGACGACGTGATCTCGACCCGGCTGACCGGCGGGGAAGTGGACATTGTCTGGGGGAAGCCCGCCGGACAGCCGATGGGAACGCACAGCTACTTCTTCGGTAACGCGCTCAAGGCCGCGGCGGTTGGCGACGTGACCGGCGACGGCATCAAGGACATCGTGCTGGCCCTGTCGGATGGCGGGCTGGCGCTGATGAAGGGGATCGGGCCCGGCCACTTCATGCCCACGGTCCTTCCTTTCGGGGGGATCAAGGCCGCGGACGTGCTGATCGCCGATGTGGATGGCGATGGCCGCGGCGACATTGTGTTCAGCAACACCGCGAATGAGCAGGTCCAGGTGCTGCTGAGCCAGGGTGGCGGCGCCTTCTATCCAGGACAATCCGTTGCGGTCGGAAGCGCGGGCCGGCTGGCACTGGGTGACGTGAACCGGAAGGGGGCACCCGATCTGGTGATGATCGATGGCCACGGCGCCATCCAGGTGCTGACGGGACAAGAGAAGGCCGAGGCGGAGGCGCTCGACATCGGCAGCCTTGCCCTGGCTGGCGGGCTGAACACCGCCCTTGCCATCGATACCGTCGCGCCAGGCATCGCCATCGATCCCATTGCCGCCGACGATGTCGCCGGCAAGGACATCGTCAACCTGGCGCGCGCGGCCGCGGGCTTCTCCGTCAGCGGCACCACGGAGGGTGTCGAGGATGGGCGGATGGTGAAGCTCGATTTCGGCGGCGTGCTGAAGAGCGCTCCGGTGCAAGGCAATGTCTGGACGATCGCCTTCACCGCCGCGGATCTGGCTGGCCTGCCCAACGGGCCGTTGACGGTGAAGGCCAAGGTGTCGGACGGCGCAGGCAATGCCGCCACCCCTGCCGAGGGCACCCTTCTGTTCGACGTGACCAAGCCGACCGCGCCGACGATGATGCTGCACCGCGACACCGGCATGAGCGACTTCATCACCAGCGACGGCATGATGCTCGTGCAGGGCCTGGAAGCCGGTGCAAGCTGGGAATACAGCCTCGATGGCGGCGAGCACTGGAAGCAGGGCAGCGGCAGCAGCTTTGTGCTGGAAACGGGAGTGTACGAGGCGCAAAGCCTGTGGGTTCGGCAGACCGATGCCGCGGGGAATCCCGGCGAGGCGAGCCGCATGATGGTGCGGGTCGAGATCGACGACATCGTTCCCGACATGCCGCAGTTGAAGCTGGTGCTTGATACCGGCCTGCCGGGCGACGGCATCACCCGCGACGGCCGGGTGCAGGTGCTGGGGCTGGAGCAGGGCTCGGTCTGGCAGTACAGCACGGATGGTGGCGGCCACTGGCTCCATGGGCAGGGTGACAGCTTCTTGCTGAAGGCCGGCACCTACCCGGCGGGCGCGGTGCTGGCGCGGCAGACCGATGTGGCGAAGAACACCAGCCTGGCCGGCAGCATGGGCCTGGTGGTGGTGGACGACGTGCCGCCCGCCGAGCCGACGATCGACACGCGGGGGAATGGCGACTTCATCAATGCGGCCCAGGCTGCCGCGAGCGTGCTGCTGAGCGGCGACACCGATGCCGGCACCATGGTCACGCTGACCTATGGCGGGTTCAGCCGTGCCGCCGAGGTCGATGGCACCCGTTGGAGCTACCTGCTGACATCCGATGACATCAAGGCGCTGGGCCAGGGATCGGTGAAGTTCGGCATCGTCGCCACGGATGCCGCGGGCAACGAATCGAGCAACAGCGAGCGCCTCTTCATCGACACGGTGGCGCCGGCCGTACCCTCCGGGCTCGTTCTGGCGGCGGGCAGCGACAGTGGCGACCTGGACGGGCATACCGCGGTTGTCACGCCTACCATCACCGGCCGCGGCGAAGACGGCAGCATCATCACCCTGTTCGATCAGAACGGCACGGTGCTGGGCTTCTACAAGCTGGCCAAGGAGCTGAGCTGGTCGATCACCCTGCCGACCATGGAAGAGGGATCGCATTTCATCACCGCCGTCGCGGAGGATCGTGCGGGCAATGTTTCGGAGGTATCGGCACCGCTGAGCCTCACCATCGACACCATGGCGCCCGAGGCAGCGGTGATCAGCGGCTTGGCGCCGGCGAGCGATACCGGCTTCAGCGGCGATGGCGTCACCGCCGTGCGAGCGCCGGTGATCACCGGGCTGGCCGAGGCCGGCACCCTGGTCACGCTGTTCGGCACGGATGGGGAGACGGTGCTGGGCGAGGGCAGGGCCGGGGTGGATGGGGCCTGGTCGATCGCCAGCACCGAGCTGGCGGTAGGCCTGCACAGCCTGAAGGCAGTGGCGACGGATGCTGCGGGCAACAGCTCCGTCATCTCCGCCGGCTTCCCGCTGGAGATCGTGGAGTTCGACCTGCCGGTGGTGAGCGTATCCCGCGCTGGTGGCCATGGTCAGGTCCAGGTCAGCCTGTACAAGGGCGACCTCCCCGACATCCGTTACCAGTTCGACGGATCGGATGAGGGCGAGGCCGTGGCCGGCACCCAGTTCAATGACCTCCTGAAGCTCGGCGCTGGTGACAACGCCGCCGATGCCGGCGACGGTCATGATGTTCTGATGGGCGGGACGGGTTCGAACTTCCTGCTGGGGGGCGCTGGCCGCGACACCTTCATCCTGGATGCGCGGGGTGCGCTGCCGAGCTGGTCCACCATTGCCGACTGGGAGCAGGGCGAGGAGGTGACACTCTGGGGCTGGCGCGCCGGCACCAGCACGATGCGCTGGGAAGAGAACCAGGGCGCGGAAGGCTGGCGCGGCGCCACCTTGCATGCCGACCTGAACGGCGATGGCCAGGTCGAGACCACCATCACCTTCACCGGGTTGACGGTGGCCGAGGCGCCACAGGCGGTGGAGCTGGCGGACCGCCTCTGGTTCGCCTGAACCGGCAGGCATCAAGAGCGGGGCGCGCCGTAGGGCGCGTTCCGCGGGGTCGCTCGGCGGTTCTCAGCCGCTTTGCATCAGGGCGCGGTCCAGCACGCGGGCAACATGCAGCGCCTCGCGCCCTGCGCCATCCTGGATCTGGTGGCGGCAGCTGGTGCCGTCGGCCACGATCAGCGCCTCCGGCGCTGCCTGGCGCACCGCCGGCAGCAGCGACAGCTCGCCCATCGCCATCGAGGCGTCAATGGTTGCCGCGCCGTAGCCGAACGCGCCGGACATGCCGCAGCAGCTGGATTCGATGGGGCGGACATCTAGCCCAGGAACGGCGCGCAGCACGGTTTCCACCGCGCCCATCGCGTCAAAGGCCTTCTGGTGGCAATGACCATGCAGATGCGCCACCCGTCCCCCCTGGTCGGCGAGTGGCAAGGTGGTGTGGCCTGCCTTGATGTCGGCGGCGAGCAGTTCCTCCAGCAACAGGGTGGCGCCGGCGAAGGGCTGCAGCGTCTGCTTCGGCAGCAGGGCGCCGAACTCGTCGCGGAAGCTCAAGATGCAGGAGGGTTCGAGCCCGACGATGCGGGCGCCGCGGCTCACGAACGGGGCAAGGGCGTCCACCGTGCGGCGGGCTTCGGCGCGGGCCTGGTCCACCAGCCCGGTGGACAGGAAGGTGCGGCCGCAGCAGAGCGGGCGCCGTCCGGTGAGGGGCGCCACATGGTGCAGGCGGTACCCTCCGGCTTCCAGCACCCGCTCGGCGGCCTCAAGGTTCTCGCGCTCGAAATAGCGATTGAATGTGTCGCCGAACAGGATGACGTCGCGCCCGTCGCCCAGCACGTCGGACAGGGCGGCGCCGCGGGTGCCGCCCACCCAGGGACGGCGCCATTCCGGCAGGGTGCGGCGGGCGCTGAAGCCCAGCAGCCGCTCGCTGAGCCGGGCCAGGACAGGGAGGCGATCGCGCAGATTCATCAGCGGCGCGAAGCGGGCCGCGAGAGGAGCGTATCGTGGCAGAAAGGCGATCAGCCGCTCCTTCAGCGGCAGGCCGTGCTTCGCGTGGTAATGGTGCAGGAACTCGATCTTCATGCGCGACATGTCGACGCCCGTCGGGCAGTCGCGCTTGCAGCCCTTGCAGGAAACGCAGAGATCGAGCGTTTCCTTCATCTCGTCGGAGGTGAAGGCGTCGGGGCCGAGCTGACCGGAGATAGCGAGGCGCAGCGTGTTGGCGCGGCCACGCGTGACGTGCTGCTCCTCCTTCGTGGCGCGGTAGGAGGGGCACATGGTGCCGCCGGCCAGCTTGCGGCAGGTTCCGTTGTTGTTGCACATCTCAACCGCGGCGCCGAAGCTGCCCCATTCGGACCAGTCGAGGGCGGGCGCGGCAGGGATGGGTGTCTCGTAGCCCGGTGGAAAGCGCATCAGTGCGCGGTCATCCATGCGGTAGGGGCGGACGATCTTGCCAGGGTTGAGGCGGTTCTCCGGATCGAAGCCATCCTTCACCGCCTCGAAGGCGCGGGTGAGGGGGGCACCGAACATCGGCTCCACAAACTCCGAGCGCGAGATGCCGTCTCCATGCTCGCCGGAGAAGGAGCCCTTGTAGCGGCGCACGAGGTCGCAGGCTTCCTCGGCGATGGCGCGCATCGTCTTCGCGCCTTCCTCGGTCTTCATGTTCAGGATCGGGCGCACATGCAGGCAGCCCACCGAGGCGTGCGCGTACCAGGTGCCGCGCGTGCCGTGCCGCGCGAAAAGGCCGGTGATGGCATCGGTGTAGTCGGCCAGGTGCTCCAGCGGGACGGCGCAATCCTCGATAAAGGAGACCGCTTTCCCGTCGCCCTTCATGGACATCATGATGTTGAGGCAGGCCTCGCGCACTTCCCAGACCGGCTTCTGGCGGGCGGGCTCGATCACCTCCACCACTGCATCGGGGAAGCCGTGATCGGCCATGCACTGGTCGAGCCGCCTGAGGTCCTGCTTCAGCGGGTCCAGCGCTTCGCCGGCGAACTCCACCAGCAGCAGGCAGTTGGGCTCGCCGCGGGTGATGTCGGCCAGGGTGCGGACAAAGAGAGGGATGTCGGCGCCCAGCACCAGGACGTTGTTGTCCACCAGCTCCACTGCGACGGGGCCGAGGGCGACAAGGTGCTGCGTGGTTTCCATGGCCGCGCGGAAGCTGGGGAAGTGGCAGACGCCCATGACCCGGTGCTTCGGCAGGGGGGCAAGCTTCAGCTTGGCCTCGGTGGTGAGGGCCAGCGTGCCCTCGGAGCCCACCAGCAGGTGCGACAGGTTGGGATGCTTGGGCAGCAGCTCATCCAGGTTGTAGCCGCCGACGCGGCGCTGCACCTTGGGGAAGGTGGCCTCGATCTCGTCGCGGTGGCTGCGCGCCAGCCCGGTCAGCCGCGACAGCAGGGCGTGGGCGCGGGGGGAGGTGTTGTCGCCATAGGCGCCCTCGCCCAGCGCGAAGCCTTCGCCATCGTGGAACATGGCGCGCAGGCCGAGCACGTTGTCCACCATCTTGCCATAGCGCAGAGAGCGGGCACCGGACGAGTTGTTGCCGGCCATGCCGCCAATGGTGCAGCGGCTGGCGGTGGAAGGCTCGACGGGGAAGAAGAGGCCGTCCTTGCGCAGGCGGTTGTTCAACGCTTCCAGCACCATGCCGGGCTGCACGGTGATGCTGCGGGCTTCCGGCTCGTAGTCGCGCACCGCGTTGAAGTGGCGGCTGCAATCGAGGATGAGGCCGTCGCCGATCGGCTGGCCGTTCTGCGAGGTGCCGCCGCCACGGGCGATGACCGGGATGCCATGCTCAGCGGCGATGGAAAGGGTCGCCGCGATGTCGGCCTCGTCGCGCGGGAATACCACGCCCTGCGGCATGATCTGGTAGATGGAAGCGTCGGTGGCGTAGCGGCCGCGGGTGAAGGCATCGAAGTGCACCTCGCCGCGCAGCGCCTGGGAAAGGCGGCGCTCCAGGCCGAGATTGCGGCTATAGGCGCGCGGCGGGGCAAGTTCGTTCATCGGGATCCTATTCGGCGGCCTTGGGCGTTGAGGTCCGGCGGAGACGGGCGATGCCCTCGGTCACCGGTCCCCAGAGCAGCAGGAACAGGGCGATGACAACCAGCCCGCTGACCAGCCCGTTGGCCCAGAATACGTCGAGCGCGCCGCCCGATCCGAGCAGCGCCTGGCGGAAGGCGTCCTCCGCCCGGTCGCCAAGTACCAGGGCCAGCACCATGGGCGCCAGGGGGTAGTCGAGCTTCTTGAAGACATAGCCGACAATGCCGAAGCCCAGCATGATCCAGATGTCGAACACCGAGTTCGAGATGGTGTAGGCGCCGATGGCGCAGACGATGAGGATGACGGGCGCCACGAATGAGAAGGGGATCCGCATCACGGCGGCGAAGAGCGGCACCGTGGCCAGCACGATGACGAGCCCGGCGAGGTTGCCGAGATACATGGAGGCGATCAGCCCCCAGACGAAGTCCTTCTGCTCGATGAACAGCATGGGGCCGGGCTGCAGCCCCCAGACCAGCAGCCCGCCCAGCAGCACGGCCGCCGTGGCCGAGCCCGGGATGCCGAGCGCCAGCATGGGCAGGAGCGCGCTGGTGCCCGCGGCATGCGCCGCCGTCTCGGGGGCCAGCACCCCCTCCATCTCGCCCTTGCCGAATTGCGCGCCGCGGCGGGAAAAGCGCTTGGCCAGGCCATAGCCCATGAAGGAGGCGGCGATGGCGCCGCCCGGTGTCACGCCCATCCACATGCCGACCACCGCCGAGCGCAGCAGCGTCACCCAGTAGCGCGGCAAGGTGGCCCAGGTCCGCAGCACCACCTTCAGGTCGATCTTGGCGTGCTTGCCCTTGAAGACCAGCCCTTCCTCGGCCGTCAGCAGGATCTCGCCGATGCCGAACAGGCCGATCACAACCACCAGGAAGTCGAAGCCGCGCATCAGCTCCATGGAGCCGAAGGTCATGCGCAGATCGCCGGAGATGGAATCGAGGCCCACGGCGGCCAGCAGGAAGCCGATGCAGAGCGCGGCGATGATCTTGCCGCGATTGTCGCGCCCCATGCCGATAAAGGAGCAGAAGGTGAGGAGGAAGACGGCGAAGAACTCGGCCGGGCCGAAGCGCAGCGCGAACTGGGCGACCAGGGGCGCCACGAAGGTGATCAGCACCACGCCTGAGACGGCACCGATGAAGGAGGCGGTGAAGGCGGCGGTCAGCGCCTCGGCCGCGCGGCCCTGCACGGCCATGGGGTAGCCGTCGAAGGTGGTGGCGACGGACCAAGCCTCGCCGGGGATGTTGAACAGGATGGAGGTGATGGCCCCCCCGAAGAGCGCGCCCCAGTAGATGGAGGAGAGCAGGATGATGGCGGAGACCGGCTCCATGCCGAAGGTGAGCGGCAGCAGGATGGCGACGCCGTTGGGCCCGCCCAGCCCCGGCAGCACCCCCACGATGATGCCGAGGATGACGCCGAGCGCCATGAAGCCGACATTGTGCCAGGACAGCGCGACCTGGAACCCGCCGAGGAGGGAGGCGAAATCGTCCATTCCGGTCGTCCTCAGTAGCCGAGCGCGGCTTCGAGCGGGCCTTTCGGCAGCGGCACCCTGAATTGCAGCTCGAAGATCCAGAAGCAGGCGAGCGGGATGATGATGGCGGCGAGCAGAATGGACCACCACCTGGCCGCGCCGATCACCGCCATGAAGGCGACAATGAAGATGGCGGCGGCAAGGTAGAGGCCGAGCGGCCCGATCAACGCAACAAAGAGGATCAGTGGTGCCAGCACCCGGGCCACCTGGCCGAGTTGCCACCAGGTGACAAAGGTTTCGCGCGGGGAGCGGAAGGATTTCCAGAGCAGGTAGAGCGAGGCGGCCAGAAAGATCCAGCCGACGCGGGCTGGGAAGAAGCCGTTCTGCGGCCCGTTATCCCAGCCAGCGCCGCGCCCGTGCGAATCGTACAGCACCACTGCGGCGAGCCCGATCAGGCATGCCGCCACGATGATCTCGACGGAGCGGCGCGACAGCCCGGCTGCCTCCCCGGTGGTGTCGGCTGGCTGCGACATGGCCGTGTTCCCTCCGTGGTCGACGCTACTTGGCCATGAAGCCGGCCTCGGCCATCAGCCGGGCATGCTTCGCCTCATCCTCCTTGAGAAAGGACACGAACGCCTCGCCGTCGCGGTAGTCCGGAACCAGGGCATTGCGGGCCAGGTACTCCTTCCATTCGGGCGTTTCCGAGACCTTCTTGAACATGTCCACGTAGAAGGCCTGCTGGTCCTTGGTGACCCGGCCGGGCATGAACATGCCGCGGAGCATCTGGTAGCTGACATTCAGCCCCTGGGAAGCGCAGGTCGGGATGCCGGACCAGCCGGTGCCGCCGGCGACGGGCTCGCTGTAGCTCATGGGCTGCTCGGCGAAGACGCAGAGCGGACGCGTGGCGCCGCCGCGCCAGTTCGCCAGGTCCTCGGCCGGGTTGTTGGTGTTGGCCTCGACATGGTTGCCGGACAGCTGGGTGGAGGCCTGGCCGCCGGAAGTGTAGGGGATGTAGGCGAACTTCGCCCCGGCCTGCTTCTCCATGGCGAAAACGATCAGGTTGTCTTCGCGCTTCGACGAGGTGCCGCCGATCTTCAGCGGCGGGGTGGCCGATTTCGCCGCTTCCACGAAATCGGCGGCGGTCTTGTAGGGCGCCTTGGCATTGACCCAGAGCAGAAATGAGTCCTGCGCCATCATTGCGACGGGGGTGTAGTCGGTCCAGCTCAGCGGCAGCTTGGTCGCCATGGGCGTCATGAAGATGCCGCTGGAGGTGGTGATCAGCTTGTGCGCGTCACCGGCCGATTTCTGGATGTCCAGCATGCCCTCGGCGCCGCCGGCGGCCGGCTTGTTCACCACGATGATGGGCTGGGTGGTGAACTGGTGCTTCTGGATGATGCCCTGGATGGTGCGAGCCATCTGATCCGAAGCGCCGCCGGCTGAGAAGGGCACCACGATCTCGATGGGCTTGGTGGGCTCCCAGCCCAGGGCGCCAGTGGGCGTGAAGGCGGCGCCGGCACCCAGCATGGCAGGGATGAAGGCGGCGAGAAGCCGGTTCGGCATCATCTTGGATCTCCCCGATCAGCGCTCTGGCGGCGCTGTTCGAAAAGCGTAGGCGCAATGAATTTTGTATTCAATCCGGAAAAATCGTGGGGCGAAGTGACGACGATCAGGTGCCGGCTTCGGCCTGGGCGGCACGCAGCTTGTTGCGCAGGTGCTGGAACAGGATGTCCGACAATTCCCGGCCCTCGCGGCGGCGCAGCGCGTCGAGCATGGCCTCGTGCTCGCGCATGGCCTCGCCCCAGCGATCCCGGTCCTTGGCCATGTTGGCCGAGTAGCGCACCCGGCGGATGCGGCCGGCCAGGGCGGCATAGGTAGCGGACAGGGTGGCGTTTCCGGCGGCGGCGACGATCATCTCGTGGATCAGCTGGTTGCAATGGAAATAGCCATGCATGTCACGCCGCAGGAAGAAGCGGTACATGTCGTGATGCGCGCGCTCGATGGCGGCGAACTCGTCCTCGGTGATGCGCTCGCAGGCGAGGCGGCCGGCCAGTGCCTCCAGCCCGCCCATGACGTCGAACATCTCGCGCACCTCGCCCGCGCGCAGCTCGCGGATGCGCGCGCCGCGATTGGGCAGCAACTCGATCAGCCCCTCGGCCGCCAGCACCTTGAGCGCCTCGCGCAGGGGGGTGCGGGAAATGTTGAAGCGCTCGCACAGGGCGCGTTCTGGCACGCGGGCGCCGTCGGGGAGGGTGCCCTCGACAATGAAGTCCCGCAACGCCGCGAGCAGCCCGTCATGCAGCGTGCCGCCAGGCCTCGCCGTTGTTCTGGCTCGTCCGAGGCAATTCTGTTCCTGAGGGGGTGGCGCCTCGGCGGCGACCGCCTCCAGCGAAGCGTCGGTCATGTTGTATGGCTACGCCGCAGCGCCGGGAGGTGTCGAGCAGAATTGCGTTCTTTATGATGGTTGAAGTCCGGCAGAATGAATGCAAAAACGAAAGCCAGGCCGGCCGCGAGGGTGGGCTGTCGGAGGAGTGCCAGCATGCAGGGTCGCCATTTCCTACAGATCCCGGGCCCGAGCCCGGTTCCGGACCGCATCCTGCGCGCTATGGCAATGCCGGTGATCGACCACCGCAGCGCCGAGTTCGCCGAGCTCGGCAAGGCGGTGCTGGAGGGCAGCAAGACCGTTTTCAAGACGACGCAGCCGGTGGTGATCTATCCCTCCTCCGGCACGGGGGCGTGGGAGGCGGCGATCGTCAACACCCTCTCGCCCGGCGACACGGTGCTGATGGCCGAGACGGGGCATTTCGCGACGCTGTGGCGGCAGATCGCGGTGAAGTTCGGCATCGAGGTCGAATTCATTCCCGGCGACTGGCGGCGCGGCGCCGACCCGGCGGCGATCGGCGAGCGCCTGGCTGCCGACAAGGCGCACCGCATCAAGGCGGTGATGGTGGTGCACAACGAGACCTCCACCGGCGCGACCAGCCGCGTCGCCGCCATCCGCCAGGCAATCGACGATGCGGGGCATCCGGCGCTGTTCATGGTGGACACCATCTCCTCCCTCGCCTCGGTGGATTACCGGCACGATGAGTGGCGTGTGGACGTCACTGTTTCGGGCTCGCAGAAGGGGCTGATGCTGCCGCCCGGCCTCGGCTTCAACGCCGTCTCGGAGAAGGCGCTGGCGGCGTCGCGGAGCAACAGCATGCCGCGTTCCTACTGGGACTGGGCGGAGATGCTGAAGATCAACGCCAACGGGTTCTTTCCCTACACGCCGGCGACCAACCTGCTCTACGGGCTCAAGGAAGCCATCGTCATGCTGCAGGAGGAAGGGCTGGAAGAGGTCTTCGCCCGCCACCAGCGGCTGGCGGCGGCGTGCCGCGCGGCGGTGAAGGCCTGGGGCCTGGAGGTGCTGTGCGAGGAGCCTTCGGAACAGTCGCCCGTGCTCACCGGCGTGCTGATGCCGGATGGGCACGATGCGGACCGGTTCCGCAAGATCGCGCTGGAGAACTACAACATCTCGCTGGGCTCGGGCCTGGGCAAGGTGGCGGGCAAGGTGTTCCGCATCGGCCATCTGGGCGAGTGCAATGCTTTGACGCTGCTGGGCGCCTTGTCGGGGGTGGAGATGGCGCTGGCCGATGCCGGGGTGCCGCACCGCGCGGGCGGGGTGGCGGCGGCCATGGCCTCGCTGCAGGGCAATGGCGGGCCCAAGGTGGCGGCTGTGGCCTGAAGCGGGCTCAGCCCTCGGTGCGGCCGAAGGCGCCGAGGGCCGCGCTCAGTTCCGAGGATGCCTCGCGCAGCAGCGGCAGCATGCGCAGCACCACCGTTTCCTGGTCCATCGCCTCGCGCAGGTACATCAGGTTCAGCGAGGCCATGGCGCGGCCGGCCGATAGCACCGGCACGGCGATGGCACTGGCCTGCCCGCCATATTCCCGCGCAGCGTAGCTTTCCTCCATGGTGGCGTAGCCGGCGGCGCGGATGGCCTCCAGGCTTGCTTCCAGCGCGCCGGGGCTCTGCAGCGCCTGGTTCCAGGGCTCCGGCGAACGGGCGGCCAGTGCGATGGCGCGCTGGCGGTCGGCGGGAGCGCAGAAGGCCAGAAAGGCGCGGCCGAGCGAGGTGGCCAGGATGGGCGCGCGAAAGCCCGTGCGGCGCTCGAACAAAAAGCGGCCCTCGCCACGGCTGGTATGGGCCACCACCATCGCGTCGCCGTCGAACACGGCCACGTCGGATGGCCAGCCCACGGCCTGCCGCAGGCGCGACATCACCGGAATGGCGGCCGCGCCGATCTCGCGGTGCAGGGTATAGCCGCCGCTCAGCTCCAGCGTCTTGCCGGTGGGCAGGTAGAGTGGCTGCTGCGCATGGCGGCGGATGAAGCCGGCATGGATCAGGGTTTCCAGCATCCGCACGATGGTGGGCTGGTTGAGGCCGGTCAGGGCGTGGATTTCGCGCACCGTGGCTGCGGACAGGCGGTTCACCGCACGCAGCACATCGAGGCCACGCAGAACGGCGGTGACCGGCTCATAGGAAGGCATCGTTCACTCCAGCGCGTCGGTGGCCGCTTTTTGTCTTCCGGCCCGTCCAACTCCGTGCCAAGCTGATCATGAAATAGCGTTTCAGTCAATGAAACGCGCGGTCGGCAACCGCTTCAAACGGCAGGTTTCGGCCAGGGGAGGATGATGGATGATCACGCGGGGCATCTCCGCGCGGCCGCGAGGCCGCGCCGCATGACGGCCGAGGCGGCACCCGGTCCGCTGCAGGGTTTGCGGGTGCTCGACCTGTCGCGGGTGCTGGCGGCGCCGCTGGCGACGCAGATCCTGGGCGACCTGGGCGCCGAGGTGATCAAGGTGGAGCAGCCCGGGCGGGGCGACGATACCCGCGGCTGGGGCCCGCCCTTCCTGGAGGATGGGTCCGGGCAGCCCGACGCCGCCTATTTCTTCTGTGCCAACCGCAACAAGCGTTCCGTGGCCATCGACTTCGCGAAGCCGGAGGGTGCGGCGCTGGTGCGCCGGATGGCCGCCGGGGCCGACATCCTGGTGGAGAATTTCCGCACCGGCGGGCTTGCCCGCCACGGGCTCGACGCGGCCTCCCTGCTGCGGCTCAATCCCCGACTGATCTACTGTTCCGTCACCGGCTTTGGCCAGACCGGCCCTTATGCTTCGAGGGGCGGCTACGACTTCCTGATCCAGGGCATGAGCGGGTTGATGAGCGTCACCGGCCGGCCGGAGGGGGAGCCGGGTGCCGGTCCGATGAAGGTGGGGCTGCCGGTCAGCGACCTGTTCACGGGGCTTTACGCCACCGTGTCGATCCTGGCGGCGCTGCGGCACCGCGAACGCACCGGGGAAGGGCAGCATGTCGATTGCGCATTGCTGGACAGCCAGGTGTCGCTGCTGGCCAATCAGGCCATGAACCACCTGGTGGGCGGCGAAGTGCCGCGTCGCCTGGGCAATGCGCATCCGAACGTCGTGCCCTATCGCGATTTCGCCACCAGCGACGATTACATCCTGGTGGCCTGCGGCAGCGACGGGCAGTTCCGCGCCTTGTGCCGGCTGCTGGAGCGGCAGGACCTGGCCGATGATCCGCGTTTCGCCACCAATGCCGGCCGCAACCGCGACCGTCGCGTGCTGGAGGTGGAGCTGGCCAAGGCGATCGCACCCTGGCGCGCGGCGGAGCTGCTCGCGGCCATGGCGCAGGCCGGCGTGCCGGGCGGGCCGATCAATGGCATCGATCAGGTGCTGCAGGACCCGCAGGTGATCGCGCGCGGCATGCTGCGGGAGATGCGGCGGGACGACGGCACTGCGGTGCGGGTGATCGGGTATCCGGTGCAGCTGCCACGCAGTCCGGCTTCCTACCGGCTGGCGCCGCCGCGGCTGGGGCAGGATACGCGGGCGGTGCTGCAGGAGGCGCTGGGGCTCGGCGTGGCCGAGATCGAGGCATTGCGCGAGGCGGGGGTGGTGGCCCTGGCCGATGCGCGAAGGGCGGAGCGCATGGCATGAGCCGCCTGAACCGACGCACCCTTCTGGCCGCTGTGGCGGCATGGCCGGCCGCAGGGGCGGCGCTGGCGCAACCCGTCTGGCCGACCCGGACGCTGCGCATGGTGGTGCCGTTTCCGCCGGGCGGACCCACCGACATCGTCGCCCGCGTGTTGGCCGAGCGCATGGGGCGCGAACTGGGCCAGGCGGTGGTCGTGGAGAACCGGGCCGGGGCCAATGGCAGCATCGGCAACGAGGCCGTGGCGAGGGCGGAGCCTGATGGCCACACCGTGCTCTACAACACCTCCTCCATCGCGCTGGCGCCGGCACTGTACAAGCATCTGCCCTACGACGTCCTGCGCGATCTCGCGCCCGTGTCGCAGACCGCGAGCATCCCCCTGGTGCTGGCGGTGACGCCATCCCTGCCGGTGCGCGACCTCGGCGGCTTCGTGGCCTATCTGCGGGATCGGCCGGGGGCGCTCTCCTACGGATCGGCGGGCAGCGGCAACGTCACGCATCTGGCGGCCTATTTCCTGCTGCGCTCGCAGGGGCTGGAGGCGGTCCATGTGCCCTATCGCGGCAGCGCGCCGGCGCTGGTGGATGCGGTGGCGGGGCAGGTGCAGTTCCTGACCGACACGGTGAACTCGGCGCTGCCGCTGATCCGCGAAGGGCGGCTGCGTGCGCTGGCGGTCACCAGCCGGCAGCGCATCGCGCCATTGCCCGGGGTGCCGACCGTGGCCGAGGCCCTGATCCCGGATTTCGAGGTGGGCGCCTGGCAGGGGATGATGGTGCCGGCCGGTACGCCCGGGCCGGTGGTGCGGCGTCTGCATGATGCCGTGCTGAAGGCGCTGGCCGACAATGATGTGCGGGCCAAGCTGGCGGAGCAGGGCACGGAGCCGATCGGCACCAGCCCGGAGGAGTATGGCCGCATTCTCCGTGCCGAGATGGAGCGCTGGGGGCGGGTGATCGCCGAGAGCGGCGTGAAGCTGGATTGATGCAATGATCGGTGCGCTCCCCCTTTCCGCGATACCGGCCGCCGACGAGGCGCTGCGCCCGGCCATTCGCGAGTTCCTGCAGCACGCCATGCCGCCGCTGCCGCCGGAGCGCCGCGCGCGGTCCTGGATGGGCTTCGACGCGGCGTTCAGCCGCGCCATGGGCGAGGCGGGGTGGCTGGGCCTCACCCTGCCGAAGGAGCATGGCGGCGGCGGGCGCGGCCCCTTCGCCCGCTATGTGGTGGTGGAAGAGTTGCTGGCCGCGGGTGCTCCCGTGGCCGCCCACTGGATCGGCGACCGGCAGAGCGGGCCGCTGATCCACCGCTTCGGCACCGACGCGCAGCGCGAGTTCTTTCTGCCGCGCATCTGCCGGGGCGAGGCCTTCTTCTGCATCGGCATGAGCGAGCCCAACACGGGTTCCGACCTCGCCAGCGTGTCGACGCGGGCGGTGCGCGACGGCGAGGGCTGGCGGCTGAACGGGGCCAAGATCTGGACCACCAATGCCCAGCACGCGCACTACATGATCGCGCTGGTGCGGACATCGGGCACGGCGCAGGACCGGCACAAGGGGTTGTCGCAGCTCATCATCGACCTCGGCCTGCCCGGGGTGAAGATCAGCCCGATCCGCGACCTGGCGGGCGACGCGCATTTCGCCGAGGTGGTGTTCGAGGATGTGCTGCTGCCCGCCGGGGCGCTGATCGGCCAGGAAGGCGCGGGCTGGATGCAGGTGAATGCCGAACTGGCCTATGAGCGCAGCGGGCCTGAACGGGTGCTGTCCTCCGCCGTACTGCTGGATGAATGGCTGCGCTGGCTGCGGCATGAGGCTGCAAGCGAGGTCGAGGTGGCGGCGCTGGGACGGCTGGTGGCGCATCTGGCGGTACTGCGCGCCATGTCGGTCGCGGTGACGGGGCGGCTGGCGGCGGGGGAGAGCCCGGCCGTGGAGGCGGCGCTGCTCAAGGATCTGGGCACCGAGTTCGAGCAATCCATCCCCGCACTGCTGACCCCGCTGCTGGCGCAGCCGGGGCGGGCGGTGCCGCACGGGCTGATGCGCACCCTGGCCTATACGGCCGCCATGGCGCCGTCCTTCTCGTTGCGCGGCGGCACGCGGGAGATCCTGCGCGGCATGATCGCGCGGGGGATGGGGCTGCGGTGAGGGAGAGAGAGTGATGGACGATCTTCTGGCCCGCTCCGCCGCCGAATTGTTTGCCCGCCAGGCCGGGTCGGACGGGCTTGTGGAGGCAGTGGAGGAAGCCGGCTTCCTGCTGGCGCTGGTGCCCGAAGCCTCGGGCGGCATCGGCATCGGCCCGGCCGAGGCGCTGCCGGTGCTGCTGGCCGCGGCGCGCTTCGCGGTGACGGCGCCGCTGGGCGACACCATGGTGGCGCGGGCGCTGCTGGCGGGCGCTGGGATCGAGGCACCGCCTGGGCTGGTCGCGCTGGCCGAGCCCTGGGGCGACCGCATGGGGCGCCTGCCGTCCGGGCCGTTGCCGGACTGGGTGCTGTGGCCGGATGGCGGCGGGGCCGTGCTGTTGCCGCTGCCGGAGGAAGCGTCCGCGGCGGAGGAAGGCGCCTCGGGCGGCCTCGTGCTGCGGCGCCCGTCGGGCGAGGGGCCGCGGCTCGGTGGCTCCGGGCTGGACGTGGCCGGGGCGTGGCTGGAGGTGGCGGCCATGGCGGGCGCGGCGGAGCGCATCCTGGAGGACACGCTGCGCCACGCGCAGGACCGGCAGCAATTTGGCCGTCCCGTGGCGGCCTTCCAGGCGGTGCAGCAGCAGCTCAGCGTTCTGACGGAGGATGTGTTCGCCACGCGCATGGCCGCGCAGCTGGCTTCCGTGGCCGATGGCGAGGGGCCGCTCGGCCTCAGCGCAACACGGGTCGCCGCCGCCAAGCTGCGGGCAGGAGAAGCGGCGGTGCGCATCGCGTCCATCGCCCATGCCGTGCAGGGCGCCATGGGCATCACCGAGGAAGTGGCGCTGCACCGCCAGACCGCGCGGCTGCAGGCCGGACGGCTGCGCTTCGGCGGCGAGGCGCACTGGGCGCTGTGGCTGGGACGGCGGGTTCTGGCGGATGCGGCGCCCGACACGCTGGGCTTCGTGCGCGCGCATCTCGCCCCCGTATCGCTGGAGACGACATCATGAGCGGCTTCCTGCTGTTCGAGCGCGACGGGCCCGTGGTGACGCTGACCATGAACGCGCCCGAGCGCCGCAACGCGCTTTCGATCGAGGGTGGCACCACGGAGGCCTTCGTGGAGGCCTGCGCGCGGATCGCCGCCGAGCCGGATGTGCGCGCGGTGATCCTGACCGGCGCGGGGAGCGCCTTCTCGGCCGGCGGCGACCTGAAGTCGATGCGGGAGCGCTTCGGCATGCCGCCCGCCGCCATCCGCGAGAGCTACCGTCGCGGCATCCAGAAGATCCCGCTGGCGCTCTATGAACTGGACGTGCCGACGGTCGCGGCGGTGAACGGGCCGGCGATCGGGGCGGGGCTGGACCTCGCCTGCATGTGCGACATCCGCATCGGTGCCGAAAGCTCTTCCTACGCCGAAAGCTTTGTCAGCGTCGGCATTGTGCCGGGGGACGGCGGCGCCTGGCTGCTGCCGCGCGCGGTGGGACAGTCCAAGGCGGCGGAGATGGCCTTCACCGGGGACCGGCTGGATGCACGGGGCGCGCTGGAATGCGGGCTGGTTTCGCGCGTGGTGCCGGATGCGGAGCTGATGGAGGCGGCGCGGGGGCTGGCGGGGCGCATCGCGCGCAATCCACCGCAGGTGCTGCGCATGACCAAGCGGCTGCTGCGCGAGGGGCAGCACATGAGCCTGGCCTCGCTGCTGGAGATGTCGGCCTCGTTCCAGGCGCTGGCGCACACCACGCGCGACCACGAGGAGGCGGTGAATGCCTGGTTCGAGAAGCGCCCGCCACGCTTCGAAGGGCGCTGAGCATGTCGGAGGACGCCGCCGCGGAGTTGCCGTGCCGGATCAGCCTGGATGGATGCAGCAACCTGCGTGATCTCGGCGGCTACCTCGCCGCGGATGGACGGCGGGTGCGCAGGGGGCAGGTGTTCCGCGCATCCTCGCTGGCGGCGCTGACGGCGGCGGATCATGGTGTGTTGGCGGAGCTGGGGCTGCGCACGGTGGTGGATCTGCGCGGCGATGCGGAGCGGGAGCGCTCGCCATCCTGTTTGCCAGGGCCGCCGCTGCAGGTCGTGACCTTGCCGGTGGAGCCCACGGTTGGCGGCTCCCTGCGGAACTTGCTGGAACGGGGGGACGCCACGGGGGAAGACGTGTTGTCCCTGCTGCGGCGCGCCTACCAGGCCTATGCCACGGAAAAGCTGCCGCGCTTCCGCGCGTTGCTGGAGCTGATCGCCGAAGCCGACCGGCGCCCGTTGCTGTTTCACTGCACGGCCGGCAAGGATCGCACCGGCTTCGCAGCGGCATTGTTGCTGACTGCGCTGGGCGTCCCTCGCGACACCATCCTGGCGGATTACCTCGCCACCAACCGTTTGTGGCGGCGCGAGCGCAGCCTGCCCGAGGGCACGCCGGCCGCCGTGGCGGAGGCGCTGTTGAGCGCACATGCGCCCCTGCTGCACGGCGCGCTGGATCGCGCCCTGCAAGGGTATCGCAACGAGGCGGACTTCCTGTCGGGTGCCATGGGCTTCGGGCCGGAGCGCCTGCGGTCGCTGCAGGACGCGCTGCTGGAGTGAGGATCGGCTGAAACCGACACGACCGGCCGCAAAGGCCGGCGATCAGGGAGGAAAGAGGGATGCGCAGGCGAAGCATGATTCGGCTGGCACCGGCCGCGCTGTTGCCATCGCTGCTGGCGCGGCCGGCGGTGCTGAGGGCGGCGGAAGCGTTTCCGTCGCGGCCGGTGACCATGGTGGTGCCGTTCCCGCCAGGCGGGGCGACGGACGTCGCGGCGCGCATCCTGGCGGAGAAAATGGCGCCGCTGCTGAAGCAGCCTGTGATCGTGGAGAACAAGCCAGGCGCGCAGACAGCGATCGGCGCGGATGCTGTTGCGCGGGCGGCCCCGGATGGCCACACCTTGCTCATGGCCTCGGGCACCACCATGACGCTGAACCCGCTGCTGCCGGAGAAGCTGTCCTACCGTGCGGAGGACCTGGCGCCGGTGGCGCTGGTGACCACGCTGCCCTTCGGCATCGTGGTGCGCAAAGGCTTGGCCGACAGTGTGGAGAGCTTCGTCGCGCTGGCAAAGGCGCGCAAGGGCCAGCTCAACTACGGCTCAAACGGACCGACCTCCTTCAACAACCTCGCCGCCGTGGTGGTGATGGAGGGGCTCGGCATCCGCATGCAGGAGATCACCTATCGCGGCGACGCGCAGCAGCTGACCGACCTGATGGCCGGAACGCTGGACGTGATCGTGGTGGGAGGGAGCTCGGCATTGGCGGCGCAGCGTTCGGATCGCGGCACCATCATCGGCTGGACCGGGGAGGGTCAGCGGCTGGCCGTAACGCCCAGCATCCCCAACTTCGCCGAATTGGGGCCGAACATGGTGTGCCAGACGCATTTCGGCCTGCTGGTGCCGGCGCGCACCCCGACACCGGCTGTGCTCCGGCTGAACCAGGCGGCGCTGGAAGGCATGAAGTCGCCGGAGCTGCGGCAGCGGCTGCTCGATGAAGGGCAGTTCGTCGCCGACGGCTCGCCCGACGATTACGCCACTTATCTTCGACGCGACGCGGATCGCTGGCGCGATCTGGTGGCGCGGCTGGCCAAGGCCTGAGCCGTGGCGGGCAGGGTTGTCATTGCCGGTGCCTCGGGCCTTGTCGGCAGCGCGGCGTTGCAGCGGTACCTCGCGGAGGGGTGGGATGTCATCGGGCTGTCACGGCGGCCGCCTTCCGAGCCGGATGGCGCACGCTACCTCGCCGTGGACCTGACCGATCCGGCGGCCTGCCGTACGGCGTTGCACGGCGCCGGCGCCACCCATCTGGTCTACAGCGCCCTCTACGAGAAGCCGGAGCTGCGCGCCGGATGGCTCGACGAGGAGCAGATGCAGACCAACCTCGCCATGCTCGCGAACTGCGTCGAGGCGCTGGATGACGGGACGCTGAGCCATGTGACGCTGCTGCAGGGCACCAAGGCCTATGGCGTGCATCTAGGCCAGATGCCCATTCCGGGCAAGGAGGATGCGCCGCGCCACATGCATCCGAACTTCTACTGGCTGCAGGAGGACTGGCTGCGCGAGCGGCAGGGCGGGCGCGGCTGGTCCTGGACCGTGCTGCGGCCGCAGGCGGTGATCGGCTTCGCGGTCGGCAGTGCCATGAACCTGCTCTCGGCCATCGGCGTCTATGCCGCGGTGAGCCGCGCCATGGGGCTGCCGCTGGTCTATCCTGGGCGTGGCGACCGCATCACGGAGGCGACGGATGCGCGGCTGCTGGCCTCGGCCATTCTGTGGGCGGGGGGGAGCGATGCGGCACGGGACCGCATCTTCAACGTCACCAACGGCGATGTGCTGTGCTGGCGCGACCTGTTTCCCGCCGTGGCGGAGGTGTTCGGCATGAAGATGGGCGCGCCGCACCCGATGCCACTGCCGGCGCTGATGGCGGGCAAGGAGGCGGTGTGGCAGGGCATCGTGCGCGAGCACGGGCTGCGGCCGCTGGGGCTGGAGGCGCTGGTGGGCTCGTCCTGGCAGTTCGCCGACTTCGCCTTCAGCCGCGATGACCAGGCGGCGTCGCTGGTGAGCACCATCAAGATCCGGCAAGCGGGGTTCGGCGACTGCGTCGACAGCACGGCGATGCTGGAATGGTGGCTGGCGGACCTGCAGCGGCGGCGCATCCTGCCGCGCTGAGGAACATGGCTGAACCGGAGGCCCGGCACGGGATGCAGGCCCGGGCAACAAGCACCGACCATGAACACATGGCGGCGTTCGGAGGAGGCTTTCATGGCTGTCACACGCAGGAATGTCCTGGTCCTGTCCGGCGCCGGGGCGGTGGCGCTCGCGGCGCCGCGGCTGGCTCGGGCGGCGGATCCGATCAAGGTCGGCGCGCTGTTTCCGCTGAGCGGCGGCGCCGCCGTGCAGGGCCAGCATGTATGCGAGGCGATCGAGGTGGCGGCGGCGATGGTGAACGATGCCGGCGGGGTGCTGGGTCGGCCGGTGCAGATCCTGCGCCGCGACGACGAATCGACACCGGCCGTAGGCGTCAGCCGCGCCAACGAGCTGATCGGCGAGGGTGTGGCGGTGGTGATCGAGGGGTGGAACAGCCCCGTGACGCTGGCCATCCAGACCGTGCTGGCACGCGCGGGTGTGCTGGACATCACCGCCATCTCGAAGGCCGACGGCATCCTCACCGGCGGCGGAAACCCGCTGGCTGTGCGGCTGAACTCCTCCAATGCCCAGGATGGACGGGTGATCGCCGAGCATCTGAAGGCGAGCGGCGCGAAGCGCGTCGCTTTTGTTACTCAGAACGACGCCTATGGCACCGGCGCCCAGGCCTCCATCGAGGCGGCATTGAAGGAGCTTGGCCATGACTACACCAAGGTCGGCGAGGAGCGGTTTCCCTTCGCGCAGGCCGATTTCCGGGTGGCGCTGACCAATGTCAGGTCCAGCAACGCGGATGCGGTGGTCGTCAGCAACGCCAATGAGGGGTCGGGACTGCCGGCACTGATCCGGCAGGCGCGGCAGATGCGGCTGCGAGGCGATCTGGTGACGGCGGTGGGCACGGTGGCGCCCAGCGTGATCCAGGTGGCGGGAGAGGCGGCCAACGGCATCATCGGCGCCGATATCTACTTCCCCAAGGTCGAGCCCTTCGCTTCCAACCCGGTCAACCAGGATTTCGTGCGGCGTGCGGAAGCGAAGATCCAGTACACGCCGGACAAGTTCATGGCGCTGGGTGCCGCGTCGGTGCAGGTCTGGGCCAGCGCCGCGAACGAGCTGAAGACGCTGGAGCGCGAGAAGATCGGGACGCGTATCCGCGGCGGTCGCTTCGCGGGCACGGTGCTCGGTGACATCGCCTTCAGCCCGGAAGGGCAGCTCGCCTCGCGCCACCAGCTCTTCACGGTCAAGGACGGCAAGATCGAGGTACGCGCGTGACCGTTGCCATGCGGGTGGAGGCCCTCGGCGTGCGCTATGGCGCGCTGGTGGCCCTGCAGGATGTGAGCTGGCACGTGGCGCCCGGCGAGATCCTCGGCATCATCGGGCCCAACGGCGCCGGCAAGAGTTCCTGCTACGACGCAGCGACGCACATGACGCTGCGAAGCGGCCGTGTGTGGCTGGGCGACCGGGAGGTGACGGGGCTGCCGCCGCATGCCCTGGCGGCGCTGGGCCTGAAGCGCGCCTTCCAGCAGAATGCCTTTTTCACCACCATGACCGTGCTGGACAACATGGTGGCGGTGCTGGCGCGGGAAGGGGGCACGGGACTGTTGCAGAGCCTGGCCATGCCCTGGCGCGAGGCCCGGCGCCGTGCGGCGCTGGAGCAGGAGGCGACGGCAATGCTGGAACGCTTCGGTGTGCCGCATGGCATGCACGCGCTGCGGCCGCCGAACATCCCATATGGCAGCCAGCGCATGCTGTCCATCGCGCTGGCCTTCGGGCGCGGCGCGCAGGTGCTGATGCTGGACGAGCCGGCGGCAGGGCTGGGCGGTGCGGACATGGCGCATCTCGCGGCCCTGCTGCGGCGCCTGCGCGCGGAGGGCGTGGCCATCGTCCTGATCGAGCATCACATGGACCTCGTCATGTCCGTGGCGGACCGGCTGCTGGTGTTGGACCAAGGCCGCGCCCTCGCGTCCGGCCCGCCACAGCAGATCCAGAACGACCCGCGTGTTCGCGAGGCCTATCTGGGGCAGGCCGCATGAGCAGGTCCGTGGAAGGACCCGTGCTGGAGGCGCGCGATCTGCGCGTCTCCTATGGCGGGCACGTGGCCCTCGACATCCCGCACATCGCCCTGGCACCGGGCGAGTTGGTGGGGGTGGTGGGCGCCAACGGTGCCGGCAAGTCCACGCTGGTGAACGCCCTGCTGGGCTGGTCGCGCGGCAATCCCGTTGTCGGCGGCAGCGTGCGGCTGGCGGGGGAGGAGATCGGTGCGCTGCCGACGCATGCGCGCGTGTCGCGCGGGCTGGCATTGGTGCCGGAAGGCGGCGCGGTGTTCATGAGCCTGACGGTGGCCGAGAACCTGGCTGCCGCCGCGCCGCCGGACGCGCCCGGCCATGTGCATGACGAGGCGGAAATCGAGGCGCTGTTCCCGCGGCTGCGGGAACGGCGGCAGCACAAGGCCTCGGCGCTGTCGGGCGGCGAGCGGCAGATGCTGGCCATTTCCCGCGCGCTGCGCCTCGGCCCACGGGCGCTGCTGTTGGACGAGCCTTCCATCGGGCTGGCGCCGCGCCTCGTGACCGACGTGTTGCGGGCGGTGCGCGGGCTTGTCGACCGGAACCTGTCCGTGTTGCTGGTGGAACAGAACGTTCGCGCCGCGCTCGCCGTGGTGGACCGGCTGATCCTGCTGGAGCGGGGGCGCATCCTGGCCGAAGGGCCGGCCGCCGCCATGCGCGACGATCCGCGCATCCTGGAAGCCTATCTGGGGGAGGCCGCCGCATGAACCTGGTGCAGCAGATCATCAACGGCATCGTGCTGGGGCACGGCTACGCGCTGATCGCCGTGGGCTGGACCGTGCTGCTGGGCGTCGCCCGGCTGGTGAATTTCGGCCATGGCCAGATCTACATGATTGCCGCCTTCGTGACTTGGTGGTCAATGGCGGGGATGGGCCTGCCCTACCCGGTGGCGATCGCCTTCGCCATGCTGGCCGGGCTGCTGATCGGTCTGGTGATGCAGGCGGCGATGCTGCGGCTGACTTTCGCGCAGGACCTGGTGTCCATCATGATCGTGACGCTGGGCTTCGGGCACATGATGCGCGGCATCGCCGGGCTGGTGTTCGGCGGCCAGCCGCAGGTGCTGGAGACGCCGCTCACCTACCTGGATTTCGAGATTGCCGGTGCCTGGGTGACAGCGCAGGACCTCGCAGTGATCGGCGTCAGCATCGCCGCCTTCCTGCTGCTGCATTTCGGGCTGGAGCGCGGCTCGCTCGGCCGCACCGCGCGCATGGTGGCGGAGGACCCCAAGCTGGCGCAGCTCGCGGGCATCGACGTGCGGCGCGTCTACTTCGCCGTTTTTGCCTTTGAGGGCGCGGCGGTGGCCCTGGCGGCGGCGATGGTGGCGCCGCGCACGCCGATCCTGACCAGCATCGGCTTCGAGGAGGTGATCATCACCTTCGTGGTGGTGGTGCTGGGCGGCATCGGCTCCGTGGCGGGCAGCTACCTGGCCGGGTTGGGCCTCGGCATCTTCACCGCGCTGTTCGGCGGATTCGTGTCGCCCGCCTATGCCACCACGGCCGCCTTCGGCGTGCTGATCCTGGTGCTGGTGCTGCGGCCGAGCGGGTTGGCCATGCGGGCGGGAGGCCGGTGATGCGAAATGCCATGTTGCCCGCGCTCGGCCTGCTCGGCGCGGTGCTGGTGTTCCTGCTGCCGGGATGGCTCGGCGGGGTGCACGGTGCCTTCACCGTGATCGCCATCATGGCGGTGGCGGCCTACGGCCTCGACATCGTGGTGTCCGACCTGGGCGAGGTCAGCCTGGCGCACACCGTGTTCTTCGCCGCCGGCGCCTATGCCACGGGCTTGCTGTCGACGCGGCTCGGTGCCGGCGGCTGGACCACCCTGGCGGGGGCCCTGGCGGCGGGGGTGCTGATCGCCCTGCTGCTCGGCCTCGTCACCCTGGCGCTGCGGGAGTTCGTCTTCTCTCTGGTGACCTATGCCGCCACGGTGGTGGCGGCCGCCATCGCGCACAACTGGGAGGTGCTGGGCGGGTCCGACGGCGTGTCGGGCATTCCGACGCTGTCGCTGTGGCTCGGGCCACTGCAGCTCGGCGCGACGAATGACGCGCAGCTCTGGCCCTTCGCCTTTGTGCTGCTGCTGGTGGCGCTCTACGCCATCCGGCAGTTCCGCCGCTCGCGGCTCGGCGCCATGGCGATGATGGTGCATTTGAACCCGCGCCTGGCCACGATGTCCGGGATCGACGTGCGGCGGGTGCGGCTTGGGGTGTTCGTGCTCTCGGCGCCGTTCAGCGCCGCCGCCGGCTGGCTGTACGCCTACCAGCGCGCCTATGTCGGGCCGGACCTGTTCGAAACGTATTTCCTGGTGCTGATGCTCACGGCCGTGGTGCTGGTGGGGCGGCGGCTGTTGCTGGCCCCGTTGATCGGCACCGCCCTGATCGTCGGGCAGGAACGCTTCCTGTCCTTTGGCGGCGACATCAACGCCATCATCCTGGGAGGGGCGCTGGTGGCGGCGCTCGCCCTGCTGCCGGGCGGGCTGGACGGGCTGTTCCGCCGCGTCCTCGCCCGTCGCGAGCGAACGATCCCGCAACCCGAAGCGAGGCCAGCCGTCCAGTCATGACGCCGCACCCGAATGCCCTGACCGATGCCAAGGCCTCGAGGCCGCTGTATCGTCGCGCCGACCTGCTGAAGCTGCTGGAGCCGCAGAGCATCGCCGTGGTGGGCGCCTCGGCCCGCGCCGGCTCCTTTGGCGAGCGCACGGTCAGCAACCTGTCGCGCTTCGCAGGGCGGCTCCATCTGGTGAATCCGCGCTACGACCGCATCGGCGAGCGATCCTGCCACCCCTCCATCGCCACGCTGCCGGAGGTGCCGGACCTGGTGGTCGCGGCGACACCGCTGGAGGCGTGTGAGGGGGTAGTGCGCGACTGCGTTGCAGCCGGGGTAGGGGCGCTGGTGCTTTATGCGGCGGGCTTCGCGGAAACCGGGCGGCCAGAACGGGTGGCTCTGCAGCGCGAGCTCGTTGCCACGGCGCGGGCCGGCGGGCTGCGGCTCCTGGGGCCGAATTGCATCGGCGTCACCGACTATGTGCGGCGGGCAGAGATCAGCTTCGTCGCCATTCCGCGCCCCGCCGCCCCGCCCACCCGACCGGCCGTGGGCATCGTCAGCCAGTCGGGCAATCTGGGCTTCGCGCTGGCGCAGGCGGTGGAGGCCGGCGCCCAGGTCGGGCGCGTGCTGACCTGCGGCAACTCCGGCGACATCGACGTGGCGGACCTTGTGGCGGCGCTGGCCGAGGATCCGGGCTGCTCGGCCATTGCCCTGCTGTTCGAGGGCATGGCGGAGCCGCGGCGGCTGATCGAGGCGGCGGAACTGGCGCGGCGCAACGGCAAGCCGGTGGTGGTGCACAAGCTCGGCACCGGTGAGCAGGGGGCGCAGGCGGCGATGTCGCACACCGGCTCCCTGGCGGGATCGAACGAGGTTTATCGCGCAGCCTTCGCCCGCGCGGGCATGGTGCTGTCGGAAAGCTACGAGGGGCTGCTGGAGCTGACCTCGTTTCTGGCCAAGGCACCGCCGCCGCGCGCGCCGGGGGTGGCGGTGGTCTCGACCTCGGGTGGCGCGGCCATCATGGCGGCAGACAGCGCCGAGGCGGCGGGCGTTCCCCTGCCCCAGCCGGGGGAGGCGGCGCAGCGCGTGCTGGCGGCGCGCATCCCGGATTTCGGCTCGGCCCGCAACCCCTGCGATGTCACAGCCCAGGTGCTGACCGATCCTGCATCGCTGCGCGACTGCATGGAGGCGCTGCTGGCTGATCCGGCCTATGGCGCGCTGCTGCTGCCCAATGGCTACGCCTATGACTTCGCCACGCCGCGCTTCGCGATGCTGGGCGAGATTGCCGCCCGGCATGGCAAGGTCGGCTGCGTGGTCTGGACCAGCCAGTGGCTGGAAGGCCCGGGCGCGCGGGAAGCGGAGGCGGTGCCCGATGTTGCCTTGTTCCGGTCGATGGGTCGCTGCCTGGATGCGATCGCCGCCTGGCAGGCCCGTGCCGCGGCGCCCGCGGAGGCGGCGGCGACCCGCGCCTCCCCGCCGGGGGCAAGGGAAGCGGCGGGCCGGATGCTGGATGCCGCCACGGGACCTGTGCTGACCGAGCGCGAGGCCAAGGCGGTGCTGGCCGCCTACGGCATCCCCGTGGTGCGGGAGGTGCTGGCGACCGATGCGGAGACGGCGGTGCGGGCCGCCGGGGAAACCGGCTACCCCGTGGTGCTGAAGGTGGAAAGCCCCGCTTTGCCGCACAAGACCGAAGCGGGGGTGATCCGCCTCAACCTGGCCGATGCGGCGGCGGTGCGCGCGGCCTTCGGGGAGGTGATGAGCAATGCGCGCCGCGCCGCGCCCGACGCCCCCATCAACGGCGTGCTGGTGCAGCCCATGGTGCCGCAGGGCATCGAGATGGTGGTGGGCGCGCGGCAGGACCCGCTTTTCGGACCAACGGTGCTGGTGGGGCTGGGCGGCATCCTGGTGGAGCTGCTGCGCGACAGCGCCGTGGCGCTGGCACCGGTGGGCGGAGCCGAAGCGCGGGTGATGCTGGGGCGGCTGAAGGGCGCACAACTGCTTTCGGGCTTCCGCAACCTGCCCGGCGCCGACATCGGCATCCTGGCCGACATCGTGCAGCGCGTCTCGGAACTCGCGGCCGACCATGCCGGCCGCATCGCGGAGATCGACGTCAACCCGGTGATCTGCGCGGGAACCCGGCAGATCGCCGTGGATGCGCTGATCGCGCTCAGCCGGCCGGAGCCGGGCTCGGATGGGTGAGCAGCACCAGCTTTCCGGTGGCCTGCCGCGCCGCCAGCATTTCCAGCGCCGCGCTGGCCTGGTCCAGCGGAAAGCTGCGGGAAATGACGGGGCGCAGGCGGCCTTCCGCCACCCAGCCATACAGGCGGGCGAGCATGTCGCGGTTGCGCTCCGGCTCGCGCCGGGTGAAGGCACCGTAGAACACGCCGGTGATGGCGCAGTTCTTCAGCAGGGCGAGGTTCAGCGGGATGCGCGGGATCTCGCCGGCCGCGAAGCCCACCACCAGGTAGCGGCCGCGCCAAGCGATGGAGCGCAGCGCCGGCTCGGAAAAGGGGCCGCCAACGGGATCGAAGATGACGTCGGGGCCGTCGCCTCCCGTCATCTCGCGCAGGCGGTCGCGCCAGCCTTCCTCGCTGTAGTCGAGCAGGAGATCGGCGCCGGCCTCGCGGCAGGCCTCCAGCTTGGCCGCCGAGGACGCGGCGGCGACCACCCGCGCGCGGAGCAGCTTGCCGATCTGGATGGCGGCGGTGCCGACGCCGCCCGATGCGCCGAGCACGAGCAGCGTCTCGCCTGGCTGCAGTGCGCCGCGATCCTCCAGCGCGTGCAGCACGGTGCCGTAGGCGAGGCCGAGCGCCGCCGCGTCGGCGGGCGCCACGCCCTGCGGAACGGGCACGGCCTTCGTGGCGTCCACCGCCACCATCTCGGCGAAGCCGCCTTGGGTGATCACGGCGGCGACGCGGGTGCCGGGGGCGGGCCCCTCGACGCCCTCGCCCAGCGCCATGACGATGCCGCAAACCTCGCCGCCGGGAATGAAGGGCATGGGCGGCTTCTGCTGGTACTTGCCCTGGATGATGAGGGTGTCGGGAAAGTTGACGCCGCAGGCCTCGACCCGCAGCAGGATCTGGCCGGGCTCCGGCCGTGGCTCCGCCACGTCCTCGACGCGCAAAGCAGATGGCGGCCCGTATGCGTGACACATGACGGCTTTCAAGACGCCTGTCCTCCCTTGCATCGTTGTTGACGCAGAGTGCGGGGAAGGCGGGCGGGGGCACAAGCCCCCGATCGCGACACTGGATCGAAGACAAGGGAGACGGCGCATGGACTTCGCTTACTCGGACAAGGTGCAGGATTTGCGGCGCCGGCTGCAGGATTTCATGGATGAGCACATCCTGCCGAACGATCATCTGCACCACGAGCAACAGGCGGCGATGACCGATCGCTGGCAGCCCGTGCCGATCACCGAGGCGTTGAAGCCGAAGGCAAGGGAGGCGGGGCTGTGGAACCTGTTCCTGCCCGCCTCCTCGCATGGCGCCGGACTCAGCAACCTGGAATACGCGCCGCTCGCCGAGATCATGGGGCGGGTGCCATGGTCGAGCGAGGTGTTCAACTGCTCGGCGCCCGACACCGGCAACATGGAGACGCTGGAGCGCTACGGAACCGAGGACCACAAGGCGCGCTGGCTGAGGCCGCTGCTGGAAGGGGAGATCCGCTCCTGCTTCGCCATGACCGAACCGGATGTCGCGTCCTCTGATGCCACCAACATCCAGACGCGGATCGAGCGGCGGGGCGGCGACTACGTCATCAACGGACGCAAATGGTGGTCCTCCGGCGCCGGCGATCCGCGCTGCACCCTGTTCATCGTGATGGGCAAGACCGATCCCGGTGCGGAGAAGCACAAGCAGCAGTCGATGATCCTGGTGCCGCGCGATACGCCGGGCCTGACCATCAAGCGGATGCTTCCGGTGTTCGGCTTCGACGACGCCCCGCACGGCCACGCCGAAATCCTGTTCGAAGATGTGCGGGTGCCGGCGGAGAACATGCTGCTGGGCGAGGGGCGCGGCTTCGAGATCGCGCAGGGGCGGCTGGGCCCTGGCCGCATCCACCACTGCATGCGCGCCATCGGCATCGCGGAACGGGCGCTGGAGCTGATGTGCCGCCGCTCGCTCGATCGCCGCCCCTTCGGCAAGCCGCTGGCCGATCAGGGCGTGGTCGTCGATCGCATCGCGCAGTCGCGCATCCTGATCGACCAGTGCCGACTGCTGACGCTGCATGCGGCGTGGCGCATGGACACGGTCGGCAACAAGGCGGCGCGCACGGAGATCGCGGAGATCAAGGTGGCCGCGCCCGACATGGCCTGCCAAGTGGTGGACTGGGCCATCCAGGCGCATGGCGGCGCCGGCGTGACCGAGGATTTTCCCCTGGCCTACATGTACAAGATCGCGCGCACGCTGCGCATCGTCGACGGGCCGGACGAGGTGCATCGCTTCCAGCTCGGCCGCATGGAGCTGAACAAGTACCGGCCGCCGCGCAATGCGCCGCCGGGGGGCGCGGCATGAGCGCTGGCGCGGCCCTGGCGGACGGCGTGCCGGTGCTGGTGCCGGTGCTCGACAACCACCGCTTCGACGAGGCGGCGCTGGCGCGGTACCTGGCGGGCCGCCTGCCGGGATGCTCAGGCGAGGCAATCACGGTCCGGCAGTTCCAGGGCGGGCAGTCCAACCCGACCTTCCACCTGGCGACGGCGGCCGGCGACTACGTGCTGCGCAAGAAGCCGCCGGGCAAGCTGCTGCCGTCGGCGCACGCGGTGGAGCGCGAGTTCCGTGTGATGCAGGCGCTGGAAGGATCGGCGGTGCCGGTGCCGCGCATGCGACTGCTCTGCGAGGATGAGGCGGTGATCGGCACGCCCTTCTTCGTCATGGATCATGTGCCGGGGCGCATCTTTCCCGACCGGGTGATGCGTTCAGGCACGGCGGCGGAGCGTGCGGCGGCCTACGCCGATCTGGCACGCGTGCTGGCGGCGCTGCACCGAGTGGACTGGCAGGCGGCAGGATTGTCGGATTTCAGCCGCCCGGGGCGCTATATGGAGCGGCAGGTGCAGCGCTGGACGAAGCAGTGGGAGGCGGTAAAGGTCGAGGAGATGCCGGCGATGGACCGCACCGCCGCATGGCTCGCCGCGCATTTGCCGGCAGATGACGAGCCGGCGATCGTGCATGGAGACTTCCGGCTCGGCAACGTCATCTTGCATGAGCGGGAGCCGCGCGTCGTTGCCGTGCTGGACTGGGAACTCGCGACGCTGGGGCATCCGCTGGCGGACCTCGCCTATGCCTGCCTGACCTATCACCTGCCGGCCGGCCCGACCGGTCTGACTGGGGTCCAGGGGGAGGCCGCGCCGCCCGCCGGCATCCCCACGGAGGCGGAGTTCGTCGCCGAGTACTGCCGCGCCGCCGAAAGGCCCGTGCCGGCGGAGCTCCAGGTCTTCGTGGTGTTCTCCATGTTCCGACTGGCCTCCATCGTTGCCGGTGTGTGGCGCCGTGCACTGGACGGCAACGCCGCCGACCCGCGGGCCATCGGCTATCGCGAGCGGTATCGCGGCATGGCCGAGCGTGCCTGGGACATCGCGCAACAGGTCGAGGCGTGAGCAGCAAAGGGGGAGAAGGAATGACATCCATGATGGACCCGCAGGGCCGCGACGCCATGGCAGTGCCGGGCGCGCGCATCCTGGCCGAGGGGCTGCGCTTTCCGGAAGGACCGGTGGTGTTGCCCGACGGCCGCATCGCGCTGACGGAGATCGAGGCGGGGCAGATCACCGCCATTGCCGAGGATGGAAGCCGCGAACTGCTGGCGCAAACGGGCGGCGGACCGAACGGGCTGGCGTTGGGCCCGGACGGCGCGCTCTACGGCTGCAATAATGGCGGCTTCGAGTGGATCGAGGAGGAAGGGCGGCTGCGCCCGCATGGAGCACCGCCGGATTACGCGGGCGGCTGGATCGAGAGGATCGATCCGGTATCGGGCAGCGCCACGCGGCTCTATGAGGCCTGTGACGGGCGGCGGCTGCGTGGTCCGAACGACATCGTGCTGGATGGGCAGGGTGGTGCCTGGGTCACCGATTACGGCAAGGTGCGCGCGCATGGCCGCGACCATGGCACGGTGTACTGGATCGCGCTGGATGGCAGCCGCATCGTGGAAGCTGCGCACCCCTTTCCCGGTGGCGCCAATGGCGTCGGTCTGTCGCCCGATGGACGCTGCCTGTATGTGGCGGAAACCGAGACGGGGCGGCTCTGGGTTTTCGACATCCTTGGCCCCGGCGAACTGCGCAAGGACCCGTGGCCGAGCCCGCATGGCGGTCGCATGCTGTGTCAGCTGCCAGGTTTTCGCCGGTTGGACAGCCTGGCCGTCGCGGAAAGCGGCAACATCTGCGTGGCGACCCTGGTGGCGGGAGAGATCACCACCATCTCGCCTACCGGCGAGATCCTGGACGTGGTGCGCTGCGGCGAGCGCATGCCAACCAATCTATGCTTCGGCGGACCGGATCGCCGAACGGCCTATGTGACGTTGTCCAATACCGGGCGCCTGCTTGCGGTGCCGTGGGCCGAGCCAGGCCTCGCGCTGGCCACCCGAAGCAGGGCATCATGATTGCGGCCACAGGGCTGCCCGCCCTAACATCCGGCAGATGGATACAGATATCCCCGGCATGGCGGTGGTGGAGCCCGATCGCGCGGCGGGCGGTGGCCGCGAGGTCGGCGCCGTGGTGCATGCCGTTGCCATTCTGCGGCACCTGGCCTCGGCCGCGCACCCGCTCGGTGTGGCGGCCATCGCCCGCGGCACCGGCATCAGCGTCAGCACATGCTTCAACATCCTGCGCACGCTCGCGCGCGCGCATTTCGTTGCCTTCGATGCCGCAGCCAAGACCTACACGCTCGGCCTTGGCGTGGCGGAACTGGCGACGCGTTTCTTCGGCGTCCGCGAAGCGGAGTTGATCCGTCCGGAGCTGCAGCGGCTGTCGCTGAAGCACGGCATGCTGATCACGCTGTGGCACATCACCGAGGATGGGCACATCGTGCTGGCGGACCGCGCGCATAGCCCCAGCGGGGTGCGCGTGGAAATGTCCGTGGGCATCCGCCTGCCCATGCTGGTGGGCGCGGTGGGGCGCTGCATCGCCGCGGTGCTGGACCTGCCGGAGGCTGAGCTGCGTCGCCGCTTCGCCTTGCTGCGCTGGCAGACACCGCTGAGCTTTGAGACTTATCTGGCGGAGGTGCGCCTGGCGCGGCACGATGGCTGGAGCATCGACCGGGAACATCTTTACCGCGGCATCGTTACCGTGGCGGCGCTGATCACAGATGCAGCGGGGCGGCCACGATTCGGCCTCAGCGGCGTCACGGTCGCGGCCCAGCACGATGCGGGAGCCTTTCCCGAGTTGGGGAAGGATCTGCGCGATGTCGCGCGCCTTGTCGGCGCCGCCCTTTTTGGATCAGGTCGACAAGAGGCCTGAAGGAAGCGCCGCTGTTACGCAGCCTCCGCCGATTTGCCATGACAACCACCGCGCCCTGACGCACCATCCGGAGCGATGAGGCCGCGACAAGCCGGCACGCAGGGGGAGATCGGATGACGCAGATCACGCGACGCACGGCGCTGCGGCATGGTGCACTGGCAGTTGCAAGCTCGGTGCTGCCGGGAACATCGATGGCACGGGAGGGATGGCACGCGACGCAGCCGGTGCGCATCATCGTCCCTGCCGCGCCGGCGGGAACAACCGACATCATGGGCCGGCTTCTGGCGCCGGTGCTGCAGGAACGCTGGGGCCAGCCGGCGGTGGTGGACAACCGCTCGGGTGCCGGCGGCACGCTCGGCACCTCCGAGGCAGTACGCGCCAAGCCTGACGGGCACACGCTTCTGGTGGGCAACATCGGGCCGCAGGCCATCGCCTATTCCCTGTTCCGCAACCTGCCCTACAGGCCCGAGCAGTTGATCCCAGTGTCCAACATGATCCGCGGCCCGAATGTCCTGATGCTGCATCCGTCGGTGCCGGTGCGCACCATGCCGGAGTTCGTGCAGTACCTGAAGGAGAAGCAGGGGCGGCTGAACTACTGCACCTCGGGGCCGGGACAGTCGGGGCACCTGGCCGCCGTCTGGTTGCAGCAAATGACGGGAACCCAGGCCACGGCGGTGCATTTCCGCGGTGCGGGGCCGGCCATGCTGGCACTCATGGCGGGTGATGTGGAGTTCGCTGTGGACAATCTGACCACTGCCGTGGAGCAGATCCGCGCCGGCAAGGTGCGTGCGTTGGGCGTCACCAGCGCTGACCGCAACGCGCAGATCCCGGAACTGCCAGCGCTGCGCGAAACCATGCCCGAGCTCGCCGAGTACGATGTGAGCACCTGGTTCGGCGCCTTTCTGCCGGCCGGGACGCCGGAAGGTGCCGTGGCTGCGCACAACGCGGCCATCAAGGCCCTGCTCGACATGCCCTCGACCCAGGCACGCTTCCGCGAGATGGGCGGCGTGCCGGCCTATGGCACGCCGGCGGAGTATGCGGCCTTCGTGAAGGCGGAGACCGAGAAGTGGGGGGCTGTTGTGCGGCGCGAGGGCCTGCAGATGGAGATCGGCTGAGGGAGGCGGCGCCCCTGGGCGGGGCGCCCCCGGATCAGACGGGATCCCAGGAGAAGACTTCGCCGCTGCGGTCCAGTGGCATGAAGGCGGAGCGCAGCGCCGGCATGGCGTGCTCGGCGATCAGCTCCGGCGTCCAGCCCTCGCCACGATGCGCGCCGCGCGCGGGGCGGGACTGGCTCATCAGGAAGATCTCGTTGTTGCGCGCGGCGAAGACCTGGCCGCTGATGTCCTTGGCCTGGTCGCTGGCCAGGAACACGGCGAGAGGCGCGTTCTTTTCCGGCGTCATGCGCTTCAGCTTCTCGACCCGGGCCTGCTGCTCCGGCGTTTCCGCCGGGATGGAGCTGGTCATGCGGCTCCAGGCGAAGGGCGCGATGCAGTTGGAGCGCACGCCGAAGCGCTGCATGTCGAGGGCAATGGATTTCGACAGCGCCACGATGCCGAGCTTGGCGGCCGAGTAGTTCGCCTGGCCGAAATTCCCGATCAGGCCGGACGTCGACGTCATGTGCACATAGGCACCGGAGGACTGGGCGCGGAAGTGCTCGGCAGCCGCGCGCGAGACGTAGAAGCTGCCGTTCAGATGCACGTCGATGACGGCGCGCCATTCCTCCGGCGTCATCTTGTGGAAGATCTGGTCCCGCAGGATGCCGGCATTGTTGACCACGATGTCCACGCGGCCGAAGGCGTCCATGGCGGAGGCCACGATGCGGCGGGCGGAATCCCAGTCCGACACGCTGTCGGTGTTGACCACGGCGCTGCCGCCGCGCTGCTCGATGATGGCGCGGGTCTGCTCGCCCGGCGTCGCCGAGGTTTCGCCAAGGCCGGTGAGCGAGGCGCCGATGTCGTTGATCACCACCTTGGCGCCGGCCAGCGCCATGGCCAGCGCGATCTCGCGGCCGATGCCGCCGCCCGCGCCGGTGACAATGGCGACCTTTCCTTCAAGCATGGGCATGCGCTCAATTCTCCTGGGCGGGGGTGAACATCGGGATGGGCTGCGCCGGGTCGTCGCTCGGCACGAAGACCACCCGCACAGGCAGGCCGACGCGCAGCGCGGCAGGGTCGCAATCGACGATGTTGGTCATGATGCGCGGGCCCTCGGCCAGCTCCACATAGGCGATGACGTAGGGCGTCTTCGCATGCATGTGGCTGTAGCTGTAGATGGTTCCGTGGCCGCGGGCGGGCACGAACTCCACCTCGCCCTCATCGTCGAACGGGCAGACGGGGCGGGGCGGGTAATGCACCTTGCCCGTCTTGGTGTTGCGGCCGATCAGCAGCCGGCCCTCGCGCGCCGCTTCCCAGAAGGGGCGGGTGGAGGGGTCGGGCGTTGGCGCGGGGGGTGTGCGCGCGGGCAGTTTCTCGCTCATGGTCGTCACTCCCTTTCCAGCACCAGCGTCGCGCTGCCATGGCGGGTGCCGAGCGAACCCCCCGTCCCATGCGCCAGCGCCAGATTGCAGTCGGGCACCTGCACCGCCGGATGCGCCTCGCCGCGCAGCTGCCGCACCGCCTCGATCACCTTGGTGATGCCGCCGCGGTTGGCGGGGTGGTTGTTGCAGAGCCCGCCGCCGTCGGTGTTGAAGGGCAGCTTGCCGGTGCCGGAGATCAGGTTGCCGTCGGCGACGAAGCGGCCACCCTGGCCCTTCTCGCAGAAGCCGAGATCCTCCAGCTGCAGCAGCACGGTGATGGTGAAGCTGTCATAGATGCTGGCGTACTTGATGTCGGAAGGCTTCACGCCGGCTTCCTCGAAGGCGCGGGCGCCGGAGAAGCGGGCACCGGTGTAGGTGAGGTCGAGCTGTCCGCCCATCTGGTGCTTCACCGCCTCGCCGGCGCCCCGCACCGACACCACGGGCCGCTTCAGCGAGCGGGCGATCTCCGGCCGCGTCACCACCAGCGCGCCACCGCCATCGCTGATCACGCAGCAGTCGAGGCGATGCAGCGGGTCGGCGACCATGGGGGAGTTCACCACTTCCTCCACCGTCACCACCTTGCGCAGCATGGCGTGCTCGTTGTGCTGCGCGTGGTGGCTGGCCGCCACCTTGATCCAGGCGAGCTGCTCGGAGGTGGTGCCGAACTCATGCATGTGCCGCCGGGCGCACAGCGCGTACATGTTGGCGACCGCGGCGCCGTAGGGATATTCGAACTGCACGTCGGGCTGCGCCGGGTTGCCGGCGCGCGGGGCCGTGCCGGTGGCCATGCCTTCGGAGCGCGGGCGGCCCGCCAGGGTGATCAGCGCCACGTTGCACTTGCCGAGCGCGATGGCCTCAGCGGCGTGCCCCACATGCAGCAGGTAGGACGAGCCGCCGACATCGGTGGAGTCCACGTGCCGCAGCCGGTCCAGCCCGATATAGTCGACCATGCTGAGCGGACCCATGCCGGGCGCGTCGCCGGCGCAGAAATACCCGTCCACATCGGCGCGGGTCAGCCCGGCATCCTTCAGGGCGCCGAGGGCGACCTCGGCGTGGAGTTGCGCGGTGCTCTTGTTCTCGGCCTTGCGCGTCGGATGCTCATAGGCCCCGGCGATGCAGGCCTTGCCTCGGATGCTCACCAGCTCTTCCTTCTGTTCTCCGCGCTGCTCGCACGGCTGTTGTTCACGCTCTACCGAACGGAAATGTTTCCGGCCCGCGCTACCTCGGCCCACCGGGTGATCTCGGCGGCGATGAAGTCGGCAAAGGCTTCGGGCGATGATCCGCCACGCGCGGTCAGGCCTGGCGGCTGCGCGGCAAAGGCGCCGATCTGGCGTGCCCATTCCTCGCTGCTGACAACCTCGTCCACCGCCGCACCGAGCCGCAGGATAACCGGCGCGGGCGTCGCAGCCGGCGCCTGGAGGCCGAACCAGGCGGTCGCGTCGAAATCGGCGATGCCGGCCTCGACCAGAGTGGGGACGTCCCGCAGCAACGGCACGCGTTCGCGGCTGGTGACCGCCAAAGCACGGATCTGGCCGTCTCGCACGAAGTTGAGGGCGGAGGGGATATTGTCCATCGCCGTCTGGATCCGTCCTGCCACCAGTTCGGTCAGCATGGGCCCCGAGCCACGGAAGGGCACATGGGTGATGTCGATGCCGGCACGTACCTTGAGCAATTCCATGCACGCATGCGGGCTGCCGCCGATGCCGGAAGTGCCGTAGTTCAGCCGCCCCGGCGAGCGCCGTGCGGCGGCCAGGAGCCCGGCAAAGTCGGTGATGCCCGAATCCCGTGACGCCAGCACCAGGTTCGGTACCCGCACCGCCAGCCCGATCGCCGCCAGATCCTGGGGCTTGTAGGGCATGTCGGCCCCGTAGGCGGCGTAATTGATGGCCGCGGTGCCGATGGAGCACATCACCAGCGTATAGCCGTCGGGTGGCGACTTCGCCACGGCGTCGGCGCCGATGTTGCCGCCCGCGCCGCCACGATTCTCGACCACCACAGGTTGGCCAAGCCGCGCCGATAGTCGCTCGGCCAGCAATCGGCCCATCAGGTCCGTGGTTCCACCGGGCGGGAAGGGGATGATCATGCGGATCGGGCGCGAGGGCCAGGTTTCGGTGGCGGCCTGCGCCGAAAGGGGCAGCCCCGCCACAGCCAGGCCCAGCGCCTGTCGTCTGCTCCAGCCTGTCATCCGCATCCTCCCCTTCCCGTGACGCCCCACCGGGCGTGGTTCAGCCGGGCAGTTCCAGCACCGCCTTGGCCAGGATGCCGCGCTGGATCTCGGAACTGCCGCCGTAGATGGTGGTAGGCCGGGCCTCGATGAACTGCCCGGCCGGATGCAGGTCTCGGTTGCCTTCCATCGGCTTCAGCAGGCCGGCATTCTCGCCGCCGATTTCCAGCATCAGCTCGGTGATGCGCTGGAACAGGTCGGATTGGTGCAGCTTCAGCATGGATACGTCAGGGCCCAGCGTCTCGCCCCGCCGCAGAATGGCGACATAGGTCTCGTAGAGGGCCTTATGATCCTCCAGGTCGCAGCGAAGATGGACGTAACGGTCCTGGAAAGCAGGTTCGTCCTGCACACCCATCCGCTCCGCCAGCGTTTTCAACCGTGCCAACGCGTAGGCCGATTGCCGTGGAGAACCGAGGAAAATGCGTTCAAAGCCGAGCAGGGCTTTGGCCATGCTCCAGCCCTTGTTGGGCTCGCCCACAAGGTTCGCGCGCGGCACGCGGACATTGTCGAAGAACACCTCGCAGAACTCGTCGTGCAGGCCAAGATTGATGATCGGCCGAACCGTCACGCCTGGGCTCTTCATGTCGATCAGCAGAAAGGAGATGCCTTCCTGCTTTTTGGCGCCCTTGTCCGTGCGGACGAGGCAGAAGATCCAGTTGGCATCAGTCGCCAGCGTGGTCCAGATCTTCTGGCCGTTGACCACGTAGTGGTCGCCATCCAGGACGGCCTCGGTGCGCAGTGAGGCAAGGTCGGAACCGGCACCGGGCTCGGAGTAGCCCTGGCACCAGATATCCTCGCCGGCGAGGATGCGCGGCAGGAAACGTGCGCGCTGCTCTTCGGTGCCGAAGCGGATCAGCAGGGGACCGAGCATGATGATGCCGTGGTCGGGCAGGCGCGCCACGCCGTGCCGCTCGTACTCCTCGATCAGGATGATCTGCTTGGAAGCGTCGAGGCCCAGCCCGCCCAGTTCGCGCGGCCAGCCTGGCGCGACCCAACCCTTCTTCTGCAGGATGCGGAACCATTCCTCCCCCTCCTGCCAGTGCAGGCGGTGCGGAGGGTTGCGAAGGTGAGACGGGTACTCGCTCTCGACGAAGCGGCGTACCTCGGCGCGGAAATCCTCGTCGGACAAGGCATTGAGGTCGATCATGATTCAGCCTCCGGCTGGGCGGTGGCGAAGCGGCGGCGGTGCAGCGCGGCGGAACCGAACTGGTTGGCCAGCACCATGGCACGGCGCAGGTAGAGACCGATATCCGCCTCATCCGTGTAGCCGATCCCGCCATGCAGCTGAACCGCCTGACGCGTCACCAGCAAGGCCGTGTCCGCGGCGCGGGCCTTGGCACGGGCGATGGCCCCGCGCCGCGCGGCAGCGGGAGCGCCCAGGCGATCGCACAGCACGGCAGCCGCCTCCACACTGGCGCGGGTGAGGGCCAGCTGCACCTTCAGCTCCGCCGCGCGATGCTGCAGCGCCTGGAAGCTGCCGATCGGCTTGCCGAATTGCTGCCTTGTGCGCAGATAGTCGAGGGTGAGGGCGAAAGCCTGGTCGGCCACGCCGAGCAGGGTGGCGGCGGTGGCGAGCACCGCTTCGTCCAGCGCCTCTTCCAGCACCGCGGCGGAAACGCTGCCGACGTGCTGGCCATTACCGGCTCGAAGCGTGCCGTAGCTGCCGCCATCCTGCGTGGGTTCCAGGACCAGCGATGCGCCTTGTGCCGGCTGCAGGTACAGGTCGAAGCCGCCAGTCGCGCGTTGAGGCAGGATGAAGGCCTCTGCTCCATCGGCCATGGGCAGGAAGAGGCGTGGCGCATCGGCGGCGCCAGGGGCATCCAGGCTGTTCGCGCGTTCCTGCCAGGCGGTAAGGATCAGCGCCTCGCCGGCCAGCAGGCGCCCGAGCGGTGCGACGGCGCCGGCCGCAGCCAGCACCCGCGCGGACAGCGCGCCGGCCACCAGGGGCTCCGGCGCCAGTGCCGCGCCCAGCTCCTCGGCCAGGGCGCAGAAGGCCTGCATGCCGAGGCCGGCGCCGCCCTGCTCTTCCGGCAGGCGCAGGCCGATCCAACCCAGCTCGCCCATCTGCCGCCAGATGGCGGGATCGAAGCCGGGTGACTGGAAGCGCAGCGCGCGGATGCGGCGCCGGTCGCCCTCGCGCGGGGCGATGCCGGCGGCGCTGTCGCGCAGCATGCGGATGGCTTCGGCAAGATCGGGATCGTCCAGCGCCGCGCTCATGCGAAATCAGCCTTGCCGTTATTCACCACCACCACGTCGCGCTCCACCACCCGGGCACGAAAGCTGCCGTCTCGCCAGATCTCGGTGCGGATCGTCTCGCCGGGGTAAACGGGGGAGGAGAAGCGCAGTGCCATGCTGCGCATCGAGGTGGCGTCATACCCGCCGAGTTCGCGCAGCAGCGCGTGCGCCACCACACCGAGGGTGCAGAGGCCGTGCAGGATGGGACGCGGGAAGCCGGCGCGCTCGGCGATGTCCGGATCGGCGTGCAGCGGGTTGTCGTCGCCATTCAGGCGGTAATACAGCGCCTGTTCCGGCCGTGTTGCCAGGTCCACCGCCATGTCGGGCGCTGTGTCGGGCAGGGTATGGCCGGGGATCACCGGATCGGAAGGGCCGCCATAGCCGCCATCGCCCCGCAGAAAGGTGGTGCTGCCGGTGACCGCCAGCAGCGTGCCCTCGGCATCGCGCAGCTCCTTCTCGGAATACATCAGCGCACCCTTGCCTGCGCCCTTGTCGACCAGCCCGGTGACGCGGGTGCGGCCGATGATCTCGCCTTCCGCCGGAAGTGGATGGTGCAGGGTGATGCGCTGCTCGCCGTGCACCACTTTCACCGCGTCGATTCCCGTGGCCGGGTTGGCGGCCCAGAAGCCCGGATGCGCCAGCACCACCGCCATGGACGGCAGCACGCGCAGGGCACGGTCGGCATCCACAAAATCCAGTTGACGCCGGTCCATCGGGTCCTGGCCCAGTCCCACGGACAGCGCGTAGAACACCGCGTCGCGCGGGGTGACGCGCTGGCGCACCTCGGGGATGGGGAAGTTGCGCAGGGTCTCGTAGTCGATCATGACGCGTGCTCCGCGATCTCGATCACCGCATCGGCGGCAAAGGCGCCTTCGCCAGCGGGCATGGCGAAGACGGGGTTCAGGTCGATGGCGGCGAGGCCCGGCCCGGCCCGATGCGCCAGCACCGAGAGGCGGGACAGCATCTGCGCCAGCGCGGCGATGTCGGCGGGCGGCCGCCCGCGCGCGCCCAGCAGCAGCGGCGCGCCGCGGATGGAGCGGATCATCGCCTCCGCCTCCGCCTCGCCGAAGGGGCAGCGGCGCAGCGCCACGTCGCGCAGCACCTCGACAAAGATGCCGCCCAGGCCGAACACCGCCACTGGCCCGAAGACCGGGTCGCGGTTGATGCCGAGGATGCACTCGACGCCGCCGGAAAGCTGCTTCGCGACCAGCACGCCTTCCAGCCGTGCCTGCGGCGCAGCCTCGGCGGCGCGGCGCATCAGCAGTGCAAAGCCTTCCCGAGCCGCCGCCGCGTCGGCGACATTCAGCAGCACGCCGCCGATCTCGGATTTGTGCAGGATGTCCGGCGACAGGATCTTCATGACCACCGGGAAGCCGAGAGCCTGCGCCGCCTCGGCGGCCGCCCCGGCATCGGCGCAGACCCGTTCGGGCGCAGTGGCGATGCCGGCGGCGGCGAGCAGGCGCTTGGCCTCCGCCTCGCTGGGGGTGGTGGCGGGAAGGGGGAGGGCAGGCACCTCCGGCAGCACGGGAGGCGGGGCGTCAGCGAAGGCATCGCCGAACCGGCCCATGGCGTGGATGGCGACCACGGCGCGGGACGGATCGGCGAAAACGGTGAAGCCGTCCTCCTCGAACTGGCGCAGCTGCGGCGGGTCGGCCAGGGCGCTCAGCACCAGCAGGCGGTCAGGATAGCGCCCGCGCAGGGCGCGCAGCTGTTCCCGCAGGCGCGGCGTGATGGAGGGCGCGCCGCCAGCATGGGTGAAGAACAGCAGCGCCGAGCGGTATCCACCCTCGCCCAGCATCGCCTCGCCGAAGCGACTGACCAGCGACAGGTCGTTCAGCACCTGCGCCGTGCAATCCACCGGATTCTGCGGCGCGCAGAAGGGCAGATCGGCGCGCAGCGCGGCCTGCGCCGCCTCGGGCATGGGAGGCATGGGCAGGCCGACGGCCTCGGCGGCGTCGGACACCAGCACGCCGGCGCCGCCGCTCACCGTCAGCACGCCCAGCGTGTTGCCGACCGGATAAATGCGACGCGTGGCCAGCCGCGCGATGTCCAGCAGCTCGTCCGTGGTGCGGGCGCGCACCACGCCATGCTCGGCCAGCACCGCATCCGTCACGGCGTCGTCGCCGGCGAGGGAGGCGGTGTGGGATTGCGCCGCGGCGCGGCCCAGCGCGGATCGGCCCACCTTCATCATCACCACGGGCTTGCGGTTGCGCCGCGCCAGCTCCACCGCCGCCAGAAAGCGGGTGCCGTCGCGGATGCCCTCGGAATAGGCGGCGATCACCTCGGTCTGTGGGTCCTCCGCCATCCAGGCGATAAAGTCGCCCACGGTGAGATCGGCCTCGTTGCCCGTCGTGATGCTGCAGGACAGGCCCAGCCCCCAGTCCCGCGCCATGCTGAACAGGTGCATGCCGTAGGCGCCCGACTGGCTGGCGATGCCGATCGGTCCGGGCGTGGGGTAGCCGCGCTCCAGCGAGGAGGTGAAGGTGCCGTAGAAGCCGTTTGCCGCGTTCAGCAGCCCGAGGCTGTTCGGCCCCAGCAGCCGCATGCCGTGCTCGCGGGCAATGCCGAGCAGCCGCGCCTGCGCCTCGGCGCCCGCTGCCCCCATCTCGGCATAGCCGGCGGTGAACAGGATGGCGGCACGGGTGCCCCGGGCACCGAGGTCGCGCAGGGCGGGCTCGGCCAGGGCTGGCGGCACGGCGATGATGGCGACGTCGGGCGTTTCCGGCAGCTCGGCCACGGAGGCGAAGGCAGGCAGGCCCTGCACGCGGTCGCGCTTCGGGTTGACCGGCAGGATGGCACCCTGAAAGCCGCGCTCCAGCATGGCGGCGATGGGGCGGCCGCCGATGCGGCTGGCATCCTCCGAGGCGCCGATCACCGCGACACTGCGCGGGCGGAGCATGGCGGACAAAGCCGTGTCGGCTTCGCTCTGCGGCAAGGCGATCTTCCCCTGTTCCTGGACGCCGGCGCTTTTGTGCGCCGTTCCCCCTTCTGGTGGACAGGAGGTTAGAGACGAGCCGGTCGCCATTCAATATGAAGAATGGTATTCAGGATTGGAAATGTGCGGCGGCAGCAGACCGCGATGGGAGAGTTGGCGATGAACCGACGGAGTCAGGTGGCGGCACGGCATGTGGAGGCGGGACGCTGATGGCTGTACCGGAGGCCTTCGCAGGCCGCCTCGCCCTGCCGGCGGTGGCGGCGCCGCTCTTCCTGGTCTCGGGGCCGGATCTCGTGGTGGAAACCTGCCGCGCCGGGGTGGTGGGCACCTTTCCCGCCCTCAACCAGCGCGACACGCCGGGCCTGACGGGCTGGCTGGAGGAAATCGCTGCGCGGCTGGAGCCGCATCCCGGCGCCGCGCCCTTCGGCGTCAACCTCATCGTCCATCGCAGCAACCAGCGGCTGCAGGCGGATCTGGCGCAAGTGGTCGCGCACCGGGTGCCGCTGGTGATCACCTCGCTCGGCGCGGTGCGCGAAGTGGTGGAGGCGGTGCATGGCTATGGCGGGCTGGTGTTTCACGACGTCATCAACATGCGCCACGCCGCCAAAGCGGCCGAGGCGGGGGTGGATGGGCTGATTGCCGTCTGCGCCGGCGCTGGCGGCCATGCGGGAACGCTCAGCCCCTTCGCCTTCCTTCCCGAGTTGCGCAGCATGTTTTCCGGCACGCTGCTGCTGGGCGGCGGCATCGGGCATGGACGGCAGGTGGCGGCGGCCCGGCTGCTGGGCGCCGACCTCGCCTATATCGGCACGCGCTTCATCGCCACGCGGGAAAGCCTGGCGTCGCCAGACTACAAGCGCATGGTGCTCGACGCGCGGGCCAATGACATCGTCTACACGGCGGCGATCAGCGGGGTGAAAGGCAACTTCCTGCGGCAGAGCCTTTCTGCAGCCGGGCTGAACCCCGAACGGCTGGCCGAGCAGGAGGCGCTGAACCTCACCGAGCACGAGAAGCGGCCGTGGAAGAACATCTGGTCGGCTGGGCAGGGCGTCGGCGCGATCGACGACCTGCCCGGCACCGAAGCGTTGTGCGCACGGCTGGCCGCCGAGTACCGTGAAGCCGCCGGTGCGCTCTAAGGACGCGCGAATCCGTCATGATGCCTGAAGGAGAAGGCCACGCATGAGCGACACCGCCCCCCCACCCACCACCCACGCGCATTTCGCCGATGGCGTTCTGGAGCTGACGCTGAGCTATCCCCGCCGGCGCAACGCCCTGGCGATGGAGCTGCGCGAGGCGCTGATCGAGCATCTGGAGCGCGGCCTGGCCGACCCGGAATGCCGCGCCATCATCCTGACGGGCGAGGGCGGGCATTTCTGTGCCGGCGGCGACATTTCCGGAATGGGGAAGCCGACCGCCATGCAGGGCCGCCGCCGCATGATGAACGGCCACCGCATGACACGGCTGCTGGTGGAGGGCGAGAAGCCGGTGATCGCCGCGGTGGAGGGGCATGCGGCGGGGGCCGGCATCTCTATGGCCGCCGCCTGCGACATCGTGGTGGCCTCGCGCGAGGCGATCTTCACCTGCTCCTTCAACCGGGTCGGGCTGGTGCCGGATCTTGGCGCCGCCTGGACCGTGTCGAACCGCATCGGTCTCGGCCGGGCCAAGCTGCTGATGCTGCTGGGCGAGCCGATGCCGGCGACGGAGGCCGCGGAGATCGGGCTGGTGGACCGGCTGGCCCCACCCGGCGAGGCGTTGGAGGTGGCGCGCGGCATGGCGCGGCAGATCGCCACGCGATCGCCGCTGTCGAACGCCATGGCCAAGACGCTGCTGAACCGCTCCACCGGCACTTTGGGAGAATCCCTGCAGGCTGAGGCGGATGCGCAGGGCCTGCTCTACGCATCCGGCGATTTCATCGAGGGCAGCACGGCGTTTCTGGAGAAGCGCCCGCCGGTGTTTCCCGGCGGCTAAGCCTGAAAAAACCATTCCGCTCGCCGACATCATGGCAGGGCGGTCATGGCCGCACCCGGAACACCGGGGCGGGGCAAGGGAGGTTGAACCATGACGCAATCGGGGCGGCGGGGCGTGCTCGGGCTCGGGGCAGGGGTAGCTGCGCTGCTGGCGCGGCCTGCGCTGGCTCAGGGAGGGTTTCCGGACAAGCCCATCCGCATGCTGGTGCCCTGGGCGCCGGGAGGCTCCACCGATGTGCAGATGCGCGCCCTGTGCGACGCGGCCTCGCGCAGGGCGGGACAGCCGGTCGTGGTGGAGAACCGCTCCGGCGCCGGCGGCATCCTGGGCGCGCAGGCGCTGGCAGGGGGCACCAGACCGGACGGCTATACCCTGTCGCAGATGCCGGTAGGGGTGTTCCGCTACCCGCAGATGGTGGAGAAACCGCCCTTTGACCCGCTGAAGGACTTTACCTGGATCCTGCAGCTTACCGGCTACCTGTTCGGCGTGGCGGTGCGGGCCGATGCGCCCTGGCGTAATTTCAACGCGTTTCTCGCGGACGCCAAGGCCAATCCGGGCAAGATCACCTATGGCTCGCCTGGGGTCGGCACCTCGCTGCATATCACCATGGAGCAGATCGGGCGCGAGCGCGGCATCGAGTGGCTGCATGTGCCGTTCCGCGGTGTTTCGGAGAACCTGCAGGCGCTGCTCGCTGGGCAGATCGCCGCTTGCGCCGACAGCAGCGCGTGGGCGGAGCTGGTGCGCGACGGCCGCCTGCGCCTGCTCTGTACCTGGGGGGCGGAGCGGGCCAAGCGGTTCCCCGATGTTCCGACCCTGCGGGAATGCGGCGTCGACATTGTTTCGGAGTCGCCTTACGGGATCGCCGGCCCGGCCGGTATCGAGCCGGCGGTGGTGGGCAAGCTGCATGACATCTTCCACGCCGCCCTGACCGACCCGGCCCACCTGGCGGTGCTGGAACGGTACGACATGGCCGCGGCCTACCTGAACAGCAACGACTATGCCGCCGCCGTCCGGCAGCAATACCGGCAGGATGGCGAGATGATCCGCCGGCTGGGGCTTAAGGCGGGCTGAACCCGGATCGGGGCGGGGGGTTTGGAGGGGATCGGTAAGCTCCAACCCCTCGCGCAAGTTCCTAACCGGCGGCAAAGCCCTTGCCGGCCACACGGTATTGCGGGCGCGGCGGGCTGAAGATGTCCAGCACACGCGCTCCCTCCGGGCCGGCGCGCATGGTGTGGGGCACGCCACCGGGGGTGCGCCAGAAATCGCCCTTGCGGACGGCGATCTCCTCGCCTCCCTGGATGCGCACCGCGCTGCCTTCCAGCAACACGCCCCATTGCTCCTCGGGGTGGTGGTGCAACTCGCCCTGCGCGCCCGGCGCGATGCTGACAATGGAAAGCATGGCGTGCTCGCCCGAGAAGATCCGGGTGGACAGGCCAGGCGCCAGTTCGCGCAGGATGCCGCCCTTGGGATCGTCAAGGTTATGGAATTCTTCAGCTTGGCTCACGGATGTGTCCTTCTTGGGGGAGTTCAGTCGGGGCGGACGCGGTTGGTGCGGGCCACCTCGCCCCAGATGCGGATCTGCTCGCGCACGAAGCCGGCCAGCGCATCGGGCGCGCCCAGCACCAGCTCGGCCTGGTTGATCTCGGTGAATTGCCGCGCGATGGCGGGCTCGCGGTAGGTCTCGACCAGGGCAGCGTGAAAACGCGACAGGATCGGCGCCGGAATGCCCGCCGGGCCGAACACGCCCCACCACGCCTCCGCCGAAAGGCCGGGGAAGCCATCCTCCTCCGCCGTCGGCACGGATTGCAGCGCCGGCAGCCGACCCGCGCCCAGTTGCATCAGCGGGCGGAGGCTGTTGGCCGCGAGGTGCGGCGCCAGCAGCGCCGCACTGCCGATCATGAAATCCACATGCCCGGCCACGGCATCGTTCACGGCCAGACCACCGCTGCGATAGGGCAGGTGGGTCAATTCCACACCCCTGCGCTGCGCCATCATCAGCATCACCAGGTGGCCTATCGTGCCATTGCCGGTGGAGCCGAAGGACACGCCGCCCTTGCGGGCCGCGGCGAACACATCGGCCATGCTGCGGTACGGCTTGGCCGGCTGGCATGCGGTGACATAGGGTGCGCGCCCGATCTGTGTGACGGGAACCAGATCCTTCTCAAGATCGAAGGACAAGTTCGGCACCAGAACCGGCATCACTGCATGGGAATCGAAGGTCAGCAGCCAGCTATGGCCATCGGGCCTCGCTCGGGCTGCGGCATCGGTGCCGATGCTGCCGGCGGCGCCGCCCCGGTTCTCGATGATGACAGGCACGCCGAGGCGTTTCTGCAGGCCTGGTGCCGCCAGCCTTGCCACCGCGTCGGTGGAACCGCCGGGCGCGAAAGGCACGAAGATGCGGATGGGCTCCGAGGGCCAGCTGGCGGTGGCGGCATGGCCGGCGCGGGCGAGTGGCAGGGCACCGAGCGCGCCGAGCGTCGCGCGCCGCGTTGGAAATGTCATGGACCTGTCCTCCCCCCGGGCGCCTTGCTGGCGCTCTGGGCTCAGGCTGGCGCCGCTGCGGGACAAAGTCTACCGGCTTGTGCTGAACCGCGCGGGAGCATGGAAATCCGGGGAGGCGACATGGCGATCCGGCTTTGCACCGGCCGGATTCGTTTGCTGCGGAGGGGAGAAGGGGCTGAGCCCCAGGGCCGTTCCGGCACCGGAGACAGATGGATGGCGCTTCCGCCTTCTGCGACGCTGTCGCAGCCCAGGACCAGAGCCTGTCGGCAGCGCCCCGCAACGCTAGGCAGGGCCAGCACCGTATTGCCGCGGGCGCATCATCACAGACCGATGACCGGGCAGGGGCCAGAACGCGGGCGGGCAATGATGCGAGGTCGGAGCGAGCCCGGAAGGGTGGCCTCCAAGTGGACCAATGATTGTGCCGGAAGGAACCTTTCCGGCTGGCAGGCGCTTCTCTCTGCGTGACGCGAGGGACAATGGGATGGCAGACACCGGCAGTTGCCGGGGCAGGCCGAGTGACGATGTCGATCGGGACCGTCTCATTGAGGAGTTGCAGGAAGCGGTGCGGGCTCGCGACGAGTTCGTGACCATCGCCGCGCACGAGTTGCGCAACCCGATGACACCTATCCTGATGCAGGTCACCAGCCTCGCCGCCGCCGCACGGAACCCTTCCCGAACCTGCCCCGATCTGATGGCCCGGCGGCTGGACATTCTGGAGGCCGCGGTGCGCGATTTCGTGCGGCGCTCGACCGCTCTGCTCGATGTTTCGCGCGTTGCCGCCGGCAACCTCCGCATGGAACCCGCCGCGGTCGACCTTACCGAGGTGGTTCGAACCGGGGTGGAACGCGCCGGCATAGCGGCACGGATGGCCAGAACTTCGCTGGAAGCCGACCTGCAGGACGGGGTGGTCGGCATCTGGGACCGCCTTGCTCTCGAGCAGGTCACCGAGAACCTCCTGTCGAACGCCGTCAAGTTCGGTGCGGGCAAACCCGTGCGGGTTCATCTGCGCTCTGATGGCAGCGCGGCCCAGCTGACGGTCAGCGACCGGGGGATTGGTCTTTCCGATGCGGACCGCGCCCGGATCTTCGGACGCTTCGAGCAGGCGGTGGGCCGACGCGAGCATGGGGGTTTCGGCGTTGGCCTTTGGCTGACGCAGCGGCTCGTCACAGCCATGAACGGCGCCATCATGGTCGAGAGCGCGCCTGGCAAGGGCGCCACCTTCACGGTCACGCTGCCGCAGGGCGGCCTCGAGCAGCAGATGATGGACGGCGCATGACGGATGTGAGCAGCGTTGAGCGGGTGGCAAGCGGCGTGCCGGGGCTCGACACCGTGCTTCACGGCGGCTTCCCCTGCGGTGGCATCCATCTTATCCAGGGCGCGCCGGGCGTGGGCAAGACCACGCTCGGGAACCAGATCTGCTACCACCACGCGGCGGCGGGCGGTCAGGCGCTCTACGTCCTCCTGCTGTCCGAGACCGTGTCCCGCATGCTGTTGCATCTCGGCACGATGGGCTTCCTGGACATGTCCCGCATGCCGGACCAGGTGTCGTATCTCAGCGGCCTCGGCGCGCTGCAGGATGAGGGCCTGCCCGGACTGGTCACGCTACTCCGGCGGGAGATCGCGGTGCACAAGGCCACCGTGCTGGTTCTGGACGGGCTGGTGGCGGCAGAGGACCGGGCATCCTCGAACACGGAGTTCAAATCCTTTATCCAGGAGCTTCAGGCCCAGGCTGGCCTGCACGGCTGCACCGTGTTCCTGCTGTCCACCGCCAAGGGTCAGGCGGTGCCCCCCGAGCACACCATGGTGGACGGCATTGTGGAGTTGACCGACGTCCGCTTTGGCTCGCGGTCGGAGCGCGGGCTCTTCGTCAACAAGCTCCGTGGCAGCGCCTTCATGCCGGGCCGCCACCCGTTCCACATCACGAAGATGGGGATGGAGGTCTACCCACGCGTCGAGGTGGCCTTCCACAACACGACGCGGCCCGATGAAGCCAAATCCGGCCGGCAGTCCACCGGCGTCCGGCAACTGGACGCCATGCTTGGCGGCGGGCTGCCGGATGCAACGGTCTCGGGCATGATCGGCCCTTCCGGCATCGGCAAGACCACGCTTGGGCTGCACTACATGTCGAGCTCCAGCGAGGCCGAGCCAGGGTTGTGCTTCGGCTTCTACGAGACGCCGCCGCGGCTGATGCAGCAGGCGGCCGGGCTTGGGCTCAAGCTGGAAGACGCGGTCAGACAGGGCGCTGTCGAGATCCTGTGGCAGCCGCAGGGGGAAAACCTCCAGGACGCTCTGGCGCACCGGCTGCTGGATGCCGTGGACCGGCGCCGCGTGAAGCGCCTGTTTCTGGACGGGCTCGGCGGCTTCATGGAGAGTTCAGTGGAGCCGGGCCGCTTGAGCCGCTTCTTCTCCGTGCTGGCCAACGAGTTGCGGGCCCGGGGGGTCACCACGCTCTACAGCATGGAAACGCGCGATCTGGTAGGACCGGGCATCGAGATGCCCATGGGTGGCATCTCGTCCCTGGTCGAGGGGCTGATCGCGATGCGGTACGTGGAACGGCATTCGCATGCGCGGCGGCTACTCTCGGTGGTGAAGATCCGTGGCAGCGGCTTCGACCCCGGCTTGCGCGAGTTCGTCATCCAAGGCGGGCGCGGTATCTCCATCGCCGGCACCTTCGAAGGGGCCGAAGACCTGTTGAGCGGCTTCGCGCGGGACCGCGTCGCGGGGCACCAGCCCCCCTCCGTGCAGGAGGAGCAATGACCACCATCCTGGTTGTGGATGACGAGCCGCTGATCGCCATGGTGTTGGAAGCCGAGTTGGAGGATGCTGGCTACGGGGTGGTGACTGCCGCGAATGGACGCCAGGGGCTGGAACGGCTGGCCGAAACGCCTCGGCCGGACCTCGTGTTGCTCGACATGATGATGCCGGTGATGACCGGGCCGCAGATGCTCGCGGCCATGGCGGGCGACCCGGGCCTGCGGCGCCTGCCCGTCATTGTTCTGAGTTCCCTGCCCGAAGAAACCATCCGGGAGCGTGCGAAAGGGGTCGCTGCGATCCTGCGCAAGCCCTACACGGCCCATGAGGTTCTGAGCGCCATCACGCGGGTCCTCGAAGCAGAAAAATAGATCCGGTTCAACGCTGGCGCCGCGCGGCCCGGTGCGCCCGGGACAGGTGCAGGGCCGCTCCGCCCGGTGCGCCGACGATGCAGGGCATCGCGGCGCCCGGTCACCGAGCCCCTTTGGCGGCGGTCTGGACGGGTGGGCCGCTGATCAGCTCCCTGATGCGGCTTGCCAATGCCTCCAGTGCGAAGGGCTTGGTCATGACGTGCATGCCGGGCTCGAGCTGGCCGTTGCCGACCACCGCGTTCTCCGCGTAGCCGGTGATGAACAGAACCTTCAGGTCAGGACGGAAAGCGCGGGCCGCATCCGCCATCTGGCGCCCGTTCATGCCGTTCGGCAGGCCGACATCGGTTACCAGCAGATCGATCCGCGCGCCCGAACGCAGGATGCCCAGGCCGGAAGCGCCGTCGCCGGCTTCCACGGCGGCATAGCCGAGATTCTCCAGTACCTCCGTAACAAGCATGCGGATCGTTGGCTCGTCGTCGACCACGAGCACCGTCTGGCCCGTTTCGGCGCGTGGCGACCGCGCGAGTGTAGGCATGTCCTCTGTCGCATCCGCTTCACCGACGTGACGCGGCAGGTATAGACGCATCGTCGTGCCGTCGCCGACCTCGGAGTAGATCCGGACCTGCCCACCTGACTGGCGGGTGAAACCGTAGATCATCGAGAGACCCAGGCCCGTGCCCTGGCCCAACGGCTTGGTGGTGAAGAAAGGATCGAAGGCGCGGGCGATCACGTCGGGAGGCATGCCGGTACCGGTATCCGTCACGCTGACGATGACGTACTGGCCCGGCACCATGTCGCGTTCCCGCGCAACACGAGCGTCGAGCCATGTGTTCGCGGTCTCCACCGTCAGGCGGCCGCCGCGCGGCATGGCGTCGCGGGCATTGATGGCGAGGTTCAGCAGCGCGTTCTCCAGCTGGTTGGGATCCACCAGGGTCGGCCACAGCCCTGTGGCCCCGACAACTTCCAGAGTGACGGAGGGGCCGATGGTGCGCCGGATCAGTTCCTCCATGCCGGCAATCAGCCGGTTCACGTCGGTGGGCCGAGGGTCCAGCGTCTGCTGGCGGGAGAAGGCGAGCAGACGGTGCGTCAGGGCGGCGGCACGCTTGGCAGCGCCATCGGCGGCTGCGACATAACCGTCCAGCTCCTTGAAGCGCCCCTGCGCTATGCGGGTGCCGAGAAGTTCCAGGGCGCCGGTGATGCCGGTCAGGAGATTGTTGAAGTCGTGGGCGATGCCGCCGGTAAGCTGGCCCACGGCCTCCATCTTCTGTGCTTGCCGCAGTTGCTCCTCGGCACGCAGCAGCTCCGCGGTGCGCTCCATCACCTGCTGCTCCAGCGTATCGGTCAGGGCGCGGAGTTCGGCGGTAACCCGATCGCGCTCGGCTTCCATGGCGCGCCGCTCCTCCACGTCGAGAACGACGCCTAAGAAGTTCAGCGGCTTGCCGTCCGGTGCATGGTTCACGCGGCCATTGGCCTCGATCCAGTAGAATCGTCCATCAGCCCGTCGGACCCGATACCGATGTGCGAAGGATCCGCCGCGGGCGATCACCTCGTTGATGGCGGCCGCCAACCCAGGCTTGTCGTCCGGGTGGACGGTTGCCACGACCTGTTCGAGCCCGAGGCCCACCCGTCCCAAAGCGGGGTCCAGACCGAAGGTGTAGGCAGAGGCCTCGTCAACCGTGAAGCGGTCGGTCGGCAGTTCCCAGTTCCAGGTACCGATAATGGCGCCCGCCGCAAGGGCAAGCTGCACGCGCTGGATGTTCTCCTGCGCCAGCGCCTCGCTGGCTTGCAGGGCGCTTTCCACCATCCGCGTCCGGGTCAGGTCGAGCATGGCGCCGATCATGCGCACCGGCCGGCCTTTCTCGTCCCGGATCACGTAGCCGCGGTCCAGCACCTCGGCGTAGCGGCCGTCGGATCGACGGAAGCGGTATTCGCCGGTCCAGTGTTCGCCGATGCCGTCGATCACCGCGTGGATGGCGTCGTGGATCCGGGCGCGGTCCTCGGGGTGGATCTGGGCGATCCACCAATCGCCGGTCGGATCCACTTGCCCGGACTTCCAGCCATAGGCGGCTTCCAGCGCCTCGTTCCAGGAAACGCTGTTGGTCCGCTGGTCCCAGTCCCACACCGCGTCGTTGGTGGCCTGGGAGACCAGCCGGTGCCGTTCGGCGAGCGCGTCCAGTGCCGCGCCCGCCGCGTGCTGCTCCGTGCGGTCGCGCAGCACCTTCACGAAGCCGGTCGGCTCGCCCGCCTCGTTCCGCAGCGGCGTCATGACGCCGCTGGCCCAGAACCGCGTGTTGTCCTTGTGCAGGTGCCAGCGCTCATCATTGGCGCGCCCGCTTTCCAGGGCGATGCGCATTTCCACCCCGATCCTGTCGGTGGCCCGATCCTCGGGCGTGAAGAAGCGCTCAGTGGTCTGGCCCAGCATCTCGTCCTCGGTCCAGCCGAGGATGTTCTCCGCGCCGCTGTTCCATCGGGTCACCCGCCCCTGAAGGTCGGTGGCCACAATGGCGAAATCAGTCGGGCTGTCGACGATCTGCCGGTGGCGGGTGGCGTCTCCGCGCTGCGCGGCGAGCGCCTTGTCGCGCTCCGCCACGGTGCGGCGCAGTTCGAGCTGGCTCATGACTTGGCGCGCCAGGGTCCGGAGCGCGAAGCGCTGCACATCGGTGAGCCCTTGCGGCCGGGGCCGAGTATCCAGCACGCAAAGCGTGCCGAGCGGGAGGCCCTCAGCCGTGCGGAGCACTTCGCCCGCGTAGAAGCGAAGCCCCGGGCCCGCATTGACCAGCGGATTGCAGGCAAAGCGCCGGTCCTCGAGCAGGTCCGGGATGACCAACTCGCCCTCGCTCAGAAGGAGCTCGGCGCATATGGCATTGTCGAGAGGCATCTCCCGCACGCCGAGGCCCACCTCCGCCTTGAACCACTGGCGGCCGGCGTCGATCAGGCTGACCGCCGCGATCGGAGCGTCGAGCAGGCCGGATGCCATGCGAACCAGATCGTCGAAATCCTGTTCCCTCGGCGTGTCGAGCACCTGGTACAAATTCAGCGCGGCCAACCGGTCGGCTTCGGTCCAGTCGGGCCCCTGGTGTGCAACGTCCATGGTCTTCAGATGCTCCTGGAACCGCACTCCGCAACACTGCCAGGAGCCTCGGAATGCCGGAAAGGAACCCTGCCGGTGAGCAAGCGCAGCGTCGGGGGCTGCAGGATGCTCTTCTGGGCCAGTGCAATGGCAGGGGGGGTGCTGCGTGACGTGATACACCCTGGGTCGTAGCTAAGCCACCGGGGATCACTGGAGCGGATAAAGCGGCGGTATCATGGCAGAGCTATTCTGGGGATCCACGATGCCTCCAGCGCCAGGTAGGCTTGGCCGTGCCGTTCAGTGACCGCGAGGATGCCGGGCCTCGTGCAGGATGCCCAGCCTGTTCTCCGCTCGTGCCATATGACGAGGGCGTTCGGCCGCCGGCAGGTGGAGCCGGCGCTGCTTCCCCTGTCACCGGGCTTGCTCAAGAGCGAATGGATGCCGTTCGGGCTCATGTGGAGCCAGTTTCTGTCACGATCAGATCCATGGGAATGTCATGAAGCTGCGGGTGGATCGTTGCGATGCGCGAGATCTCGAACCCCACCCCGATCGTGCGCGGCCTGACGGGCCGAGCTGCCAGCGTGCGGTCGTAGAAGCCGCCTCCGTAGCCGAGGCGAAATCGTCGACGGTCGAAGCCGACCAGGGGAACCAGCAGAAGATCGGGCTCCACCGGGTCCCCTGTTGCCGGGATGGGGATGTTCCAGGCACCCTGCGCCATGGGCTTGCCCGGCCACCATTCGCGGAAGACCAGGGGCGCCGCCCTGCCGGCAACAACCGGAAGAGCGAAGCGCCGGCCTCTCGAATGGAGGGCCCGCACCAGAGCGCGAGGGTCATACTCGCCCTTGAACGGCCAGTAGAACCCGATCAGGGACCCACTGCAGCGTGACAGGATATGCTCCAGGGTTGCCGTGATCGCCTCGCTGCGCGCTGCCCGGCTAACTGTCGTCAGGCCCAGGCGCCGGTCGATCAGGGCCATGCGCTTGGCCTTGCGCCAGAGCCGGACCTCTTCCCAATCCTGCGCGGCAGAAACCTTGGGCCCCGGCGCCAAAGTGACACCAGGTTGAAGATCCTGGAAGGATGTATCGAGTTCGTGCAGCAGGCAGGCGGGCGAGCTGTACCCCTTGAGTTCGGCCCGCTCGTCCTGCGGAAGGTTGCCATGTTCGGGGGGCTTTTCCTTGCTGCGGTCACTCATCGCTGCCGTGCCTCCGCTTGCGATCCCATGGACGCTCTTCGAACCATGGTCGGTCGGCGGGCCGTGCAGCAACACTCTCTCGCACCGGCGCGCCCAGCATTGTGCCAGGGGGAACATCCATTGTTCTTCGAGCAGCAGCTCTCGGTGCCACCCCACGCCTGCCACGCAGACCTTTCTGAAGGTGGACGGGAGGCGGTCCGATCCAGAACGCCTCGGAATCATCCTTCAGAGCCGGGGACGGTGGAAGCTGACCACATCCCGAAGGGTGATGATGGTGCGGAAGGCCCTGACATTCGGGTCGTCGTGGAACACCTCGCGCGTAAACCTCTCATACGCCCCCATGCCGCTGACCTGAAGCTGAAGGACAAAGTCAACCTCGCCGGTGACGTACCATGCGCCCTGGACCTCCTGCCTCCCGCGAACCTTTTGCTCGAAGGCGTCCAGGGCCGCCGTGCCTTCCCGCTCCAGCGACACCAGAACATGGATGGTGAGTGGCGTGCCCAGCACCGACGGGTGGACCAGGGACACGTCCGCGACGATCACGCCGTTCTTCCGCAGGTTCCGAAGGCGCCGCAAGACCGCGCTCTCGGACAACCCGACCTGCCGGGCCAGCACCCGAGCGGATGTCTGGTTGTTCACCCGCAAACATTCCAGCAGCGCCTGATCGAACCGGTCAAGTATGACGTTTTCCACCATATCACCCCCTCGAAAAGACTGGATCCGCCGTAGGGCGCTTCCATTTCAGCGCCAAACGCCATCTGAATTCGGCCATAGTTCATCTTATGAAGGTTCCCCCAGCACCCCGTCAGGTCGGTGGCAGCATTGCTTCCGAGCTCGCTCGCCTCTCCGCCCAGTATGCCCCCACGCCGCTGCTCGATCTGCCGCAACTGGCCGAACGGCTGGGCGTCGCACAGGTCCTGGCCAAGAATGAGGGTCTACGGATGCTGGGCAGCTTCAAGTCGCTGGGCGGCACCTATGCCGGACTGCGAGCCCTTGCCCGCGCCGCCAACACTGATATCGCGGGGCTGATCGCAACCCGCCCGCCCAGGCAGCCCGCCCTGGTCTGCGCCAGTGACGGCAATCACGGCTTGGCTGTCGCTGCCGCAGCCCGCTTTGCTGGGGCCTCCGCGCGCGTGTACCTGCACAGCGGTGTTCCCCAGGCCCGTGCCAGACGCATCGAGGCCCAGGGTGCCGAGGTGGTGTGGGTGCGAGGCACCTACGACGACGCCGTGGACGCCGCGGCCGGGGCAGCGCGCGAAGGCGCGGGCATCCTGGTGGCGGACACCACCGACGACCCGGAAGACGCTGTCGTGCGGGACGTCATGGCGGGTTACGGTGTCATGGCAGAGGAGATCCGTCACCAAGTGGCGGAAGCAGGTTATCGTCGTCCCACCCATCTCTTCGTGCAGGCAGGCGTCGGTGGCCTGGCGGCGGCCATGGCGCAGGGCCTCGAGGGATGGCTTGCCGCTCCCGGCAGCATGGTGGTGGTGGAGCCCGAGGCGGCCCCCGCCGTGGCCGCCGCGCTGGCGGCCGGGCGTCCCGTGCGGGTGGAGGGCGACTTGGACACCACGGCCGAGATGCTGTCCTGCGGTGAGGCCAGCGCCCCCGCCCTCGAGGTGCTACGGCGGCACCGCGTCCAGGCCCTGTGCGTGCCAGAGGTCCTGCTCGACGAAGCGCCCTCCGTGCTGCGGTCCTGCGGCGGGCCCCTCACAACCTCTTCCGGCAGCACCGGCCTTGCCGGAGCGATGGCGGTGCTGGGGGGAAAGCTCTCGCTCGGCTCGGATGCGCGCATCCTGATCCTGGTCACCGAGGCGGCACTTCAGGACGAGGATTGACTTCGGCCGGCACGGATCATCAAGGCCACGAGCCGGACAGCGGAGAACGCGATGACAGTGGATGAAGCCCTTTGGGACGAGCTGCGTGCCTGGCGCCGCGACCTCCATGCCCATCCGGAGTTCGGCTTCGAGGAGCACCGCACCGGCCGCCTGGTGGCGGAGCGTCTCCGATCCTTCGGCTTCACCGAGGTTGCCGAAGGCGTGGGCGGGACGGGCGTGGTGGCGAGCCTGACGCGCGGCAGCGGCAAGCGCTCGGTCGCGCTTCGCGCCGACATCGACGCGCTGCGCATTTCCGAACAGAGCGAGCTGCCTCACAGGTCGACCAATCCGGGCGTGATGCACGCCTGCGGCCATGATGGGCATACGGCCATGCTGCTGGGTGCCGCCAAGATCCTGGCCACCGAAGGCGGCTTCAACGGCACGGTGCGCTTTCTTTTCCAGCCCGCGGAGGAATGGGGCAGGGGCGCCCTGGCCATGCTGGCGCAGGGACTGATGGACCGTTTCCCGTTCAACGAGATCTACGGTCTGCACAACATGCCGGGCTTGCCTGTAGGCGCCTTCCGGACCCGCGCCGGAGCGGTCATGTCGGCGGAGGACAATTTTGAGATCGTGCTGCGCGGCTTGGGCGGCCACGCTTCCAAGCCGCAAGGCGGGCGCGAGGTGCTGGTGGCCGCCTGTTCCCTGGTGCTGAACCTCCAGACCATCGTTTCCCGGCGCGTGGCGCCGACGGAGGCGGCGGTCGTGTCCGTCACCGAGTTGCTCACGGACGGCACCCGCAACGCGCTGCCCGGCACGGCCCGCATCCTGGGCGATGCGCGAAGCTTCCGCCCGGAGGTCAGCGCCACGATCGAGGCGGAGATGCGCCGCATGGCCGCCGGAACCGCCACCAGCTACGATCTGGCGAGCGAAGTGACCTACACGCGCGAGTTCATTCCCACGATCAATGATTCGGAAGCCGCCGCAGCCGCCCTAACCGCCGCGCGAACTGTCATGGGCGGCGGGAACGTCCGTGAAGCACGTGAGCCGAACACGGGATCGGAGGACTTTGCGCGCTTCCTCCAGCATGCGCCAGGCTGCTTCGGCTTCATCGGCAACGGCAAGGATTCGAAGCCGCTGCACCACCCGGAATACGACTTCAACGACGATGCCCTGCCGCACGGCACAATGTTCTTTGTGCAAATCGTCCGCGACCGCTTACCCCTACGGGAGCCCGGGCCTCAACAGATCTCCACATGAAGCCAGCCGCTTGCCTGGCGGACTGAGAGGCCCGGGCAACATGGGCGGAGACGCCGCCGCACGGCGGAGTTCAAGATCGGCATGAGCACCCCACAGCAAACACCCGGGAACGCGGATGGAACCATGAGCCTGAAGGCCGGCCGATCGGATGGCTCTTTGTTGTCAAACGCTTTGCAGCGATGCGGCCGGAACGATGAGAAGGAAACCCATCTCAACTCTCGGAGCAGGGTGCCTTGCTCAGAATGATGGGCGGCGCTTGCCGCAGGGGAACGCCAAGGCGCGAACTTCATCCATCGACGTCCTGCACCGCGAACACCGCACTTGATCAGCCTTTGCACGAACAACCGCCGCAGGCTTCAGTGCCTACAGCCGTCGGATCACACGGCGGGCCGGCAGTTCGACGAAGTAGTGCAGGGCAGCCGAGAGCATCAGCAGAAGCGGCACGTAGAACTCCAACGAAAGAAGAGCCTGATCCTTTGCCGCGACAACCTTGAACAGAATCATGTGCAGCATGTAGATGCAGAAGCTTACCTCGCCGAGCCAAACAAGAGGCCGGAAGGCGAGAAAGCGCCCGCCTACGCCGCGCCCGCCGGCAAAGACCGCAATCAGGATGGCGAATAGCAGGGAGGATCCGGCTGGACCATACCATGGCTGGGCCCAGCCGGGGATGACGTACAATCCGACACGATCGAATCCGCCACCCGGCATGAACCAGAAGGCCGCCGCCAGGATGGCCGCAAACTCGACATTGCTCCAGCACACAAGGGAGAAGCTCCGCCGGCGAAGGTGTCGATCCCACAGCACCCAGGTCGCCATGCCCAGAACGAACTCCAATCCGCGCACAGCCGGGTTGGTGTAGATTCCGGAAAAAAGGGTCAACTCGTAAACATTGTCAGATATTACCGGGAGGCCGGCGAGATAAAGCGCGAAACAGATGCTGAACGCGAGGATGAAGGTGTAGCCGAGCCAGATTGGCCACGCACGTAGGATACAAGGAAGAAGAAGCGGAAACGCCATGTAGAAGAAAAACTCAGTTGAAATGCTCCAGGACACAGCATTCCAAGAGAATCCGTACGCCATGTATGGCACGGCTGCGTGTGTGAGCAGCAGGTTGGAAATGGCCGTCCAGACTTCGGAGAACCACCCGACCCCGTGAAAAGTAGCCGGCGTCACGAGAGTAGCTGTCAGGAGAAAGGTCGCCGCATGAACTGGCCACACTCGGGCCAGGCGCAACTTCAGGAATTGCCAGTAACCAACCTCGGGTCGGTTACTATAAACGTGCATAAGAATGAAGCCGGAAAGTGCAAAAAAGAACGAAACGCCAGAAATCAAAGTAGCCGGGGCGTCTCCCAGGAGAGGCCAGGAAGTATATAGCTTTGCATGATAGATAACAATTGATGCTGCCGCGAAGAAGCGCAGACTTGTCAGCGCCGGCAAATCCTCGACATCAGTCTTCATATCGTCTTGGCGTCCCGGGCCTGTGCCAGCATGGGTGTCGCACGTTCCCATCAATAAGGCCAGATCGTGATGCAGAAGGCTTCAAGATGTGGCCGAGGCGCCGGCAATAAAGGCGGGTGGTACATGTGAGAAGTCCACAGCGCCTTTTGTTCTCAACCCGTCGGAGCGAAGACGTCGCCTCCTTGCGTGCAGTGAAGCAATGCATCTACTCAGATCCGCCTTGCTTCCCTTCTCACCAAAGCCAGTTGGCGTTATCATCCCAAGATCAACGGTCGAGCACGCAGGTACAAATTGCAAAAGAAAGCTGGTAATTTGTCATCGAACGGTGCTTGGCAGCATGCATGCAAAATTTGCTGCCACCATGGCTTGCTTCCTCTCCGAAAGCGCAGTGATGGCGTGACTGTGCTTCGATGTGAAGAGTGCACGATGGGAGTCATCGAGATCATCCCGGACGATCTCTCCGTCTTCTATGGTGACCAGTATTACGGGACAGGTGCTCAGGGCGACGAAGTGCATACTCATGGCTATAGCCATTATGACTACACGGCCGAGCACGGGGTCAGCTGGGCCGCCGCACTGATCAAGCTGCTTTGTCCAAAAGGTTCCGTGTTGGACATCGGTTGCACAAACGGACATCTGTTGCGCAAGTTGGGGCCGGACTACGAGAAGTACGGAATAGAAGCCAACAACGAGATGATTCGCGTGGCCGAAAGCCACGGCATCACGGTAATAGGCAACGACGTCCTGAACGAAGAGCTGCCCGCTCGTTATGCGGGAAAGTTCGATGTCATATCGTCTATTGCGACCTATGAACATCTCAGTGATCTTCGGCTCGGCATTGAATACTCCCTCCAGATGCTTCAACATGATGGGGTTTTGCTGTTCGAAGTCCCACTGTTGTCTGAAACTGGCAACAACGACATCTGGTTCTCATCATCGCTGGAACACGTCTGGTACCCGTCGGAGGAGGGGCTGCGGCGGCTCATCGAGAATGAGCTGGGGTGCCATCTTATCGGCTCGGAAATACGGATCCGGAATTACGGCTCCAACTATGTTGGGCTGGTTGTTCGCGATGCGGCCAAGGCGGCAAGGATTGCCGGCTTGGCTTCCCGTGTCCTGACGCGAGATGCGGAGGCCAAGTCGCCGGACGAACGACTGGCACGCATGCAGGTCGGAATGATTCACGCTGCTCATACAGCGCATGAAGATGTTGATGCGCTGACATTGATGGCTGCTGAAGCCTTCAATCCGATGATGCTGCGTCGCCTGGCTGATCTTTGGCAGAACGATCTTTGGCGCCTGCGGCTGCTCGGCGAAGAACAGCAAGCCGCGGCGGCCGCTCTCCACGATGCGCAGACGGCTTTGCGCCACACGGAAGAGGCTTTGCGAACACTTCCGGCGGATGCCAGGCGGAACGAGATTGAGTTGACGAGGGAGTTGATCGCAGTCAGGCAGCAGTTGCGCGACGCTGCGACTTCGGCGCCGGCTGCCTTTCAGGCCGGGCACCCAGATGCATCAACGCAAGCCGTGCCGCTTGCCGAGATCTCGGGGGAAGCGCTTCCAGGCACTCAGCCCATCGTGGCGGGCGCTGTTCCAGCTTCATCGAACGAGGCGGAGCCTGCCGCCGTCCTTGGCGTTGATCTGAAAGTGATGGACATAACAGGGCATCGGCCTGAACCCTTTGCCGCAATTGACGGCGCGTGGCCGGCAGACCGGCCGCTGGTCAGCGTTATCATCACATCCTTCAACTACGGCAAGTTCGTGGAGGATGCGATCAACTCGGTTCTTCGGCAGACGTTCCGCAACCTGGAAGTCATCGTCGTCGAGGGTGGATCGTCGGAACCGGATTCGCGGCTGCGGGTGGCGGAGCTCGATCGTTCCCGCGTGCGGGTGTTGATGCAAGGCGGTGGGCATCGCGCGGGAGCAAACCGCAATTTCGGAATTAGTCAGGCACGAGGTAAGTACATTTGCTGCCTTGATGCGGACGACATGCTGCGCCCGACCTATCTCGAGAAGGCTCTATTCCTGCTCGAGCGTCATGGCTTCGATGTGGTTTCCGCCGCGTTGCAGATGTTCGGTAAGGAACAGACCGTCATCCACATTGTCGAAAGGCCTGACCTCGATGCAATCCTGGAGGGGAATCACGTTCTGACCTGCGCTGTGTTCAGGCGCTCACTGTGGGAAAAAGCCGGCGGATACCGGGATACAGACCGTACGGTCACGGGCTATGTTTATGAAGACTGGTCTTTCTGGGTCCGCTTGGCTGCGCTGGGTGCCCGCTTCCTGAATCTGGCCTTTGATCCGCTGCTCTTGTACCGCGTCCACGGCACAAGTCTGAGCCGACGGTCTGACGTTGTGCCGGTGACGCGTCAGCGAGAGTTGATCCGCATGATGAATGCCGATCTGATAACGTCGGAAGCTATCGAACGATCCAGTCGCAGCGCTGCGCTCAGGCCAGCCACACCTCTTGCTGCGCTGTCTCGCGTCTTTCTTGAGCCCCGGAACGATGATGGCCGGTCCGCAGGCAAGCCGGTTCTTCTTCTGGCCATGCCGTTTCTCATCCTGGGTGGAGCGGAGAGGCTCCTGAGCTCCGTCGTTGGCGCCCTGACTAGCCAAGGATGGCGCGTCATCATTACCACCTCGATCGCTACCGACGAGGTACATGGCGATACGACAGCCTGGTTTGAGCCGCATACGTGCGAAATCTTCCATTTGCCGAAGTTCCTGCCGCGGGAGTACTGGGACGACTTCCTCGGCCACCTTGTGGAATCGCGGGGCGTCGACTTGCTTTGGATCGTCGGCAGCGCCTTCGCCTACGACAATCTGCGCACTCTGCGGCAACGGTTTACCCGCCTCCAGGTGGTTGATCTTCTCTTCAACACGGTTGGCCATACCGAGAATAATCGCCGTCGCCGGGACCAGATCGATCTCACCATCGTCGAGAACGAAGATGTGCGACGCTGGCTCCTTGAGCATGATGAGACTGACGACAGGATCCGGTTGATCGAGAGCGGTGTGGATCTTGATCGGCTCCATCCAGGCCTGCGCTCGCAGGAATGGCGGGAAAAGGTCAGCCAGAATGACGGTGACATCATTGTCGGGTTCTGTGGACGGTGGTCTGAGGAGAAGGATCCGCTTGGCTTCGTCGAAATCGCCCGACGAGCGGACCCGTCCTGGCCTGTTCGCTTTATCATGACAGGGACCGGCCATCTCGGCCCGGAGATCAGGAATGCCATCGACGCTGCCGGCTTCCCGGCAGGACGGTTTCAGCTCCTCGGGGAAGTGGACGACATCAGCACTGTTCTGGCTTCCATCGACTTGCTTGTGGTGCCGTCAAAACTGGACGGTCGCCCTGTGGTGGTGATGGAGGCTCTTGCCGTTGGCACGCCTGTTCTCGCGTCGGAGATCGGCGGCCTGCCTTCCCTTGTTCGGCAGGGTCGCACCGGGTGGCTTCGCGAGGCCGGTGATGCAGACGGCTTTGTCGATGTCATCGCTGAGGTGGTGACCAATCGCGAAGTTCTTGCGCCCATGCGCGTCATGGCCCGCGAGGACGCCGAAGAGCGGCTCGCCCTGCGTAAGATGTTGGAACGGTACGAGCAGGCCCTTCTTCATGTTCTTCCGGCGCAGCAAGAACATGGTTGATGAAGTGCCTGGGCCTCGGATGGCGGTCTTGAGCTGGCTTCGTCGTGTACGGCCGCTTGCTTCTCGGTGCTGGCCTTCGGGCCAGTCGGCACAATCCGGGATGGCAGTGTCTGACACTGGGCGGCACACTCCGAACGTTTCAGGCCTGCCTGTGCCAGGGGCGCGCCTGTCCAGGGATGTTGTGGCCCAGGCTTCGGCGGAGGGTGGGCAGATCCAGAACTCGCGTGTTCAGGAACTAGCGCCCTTGTTCGACACAGCTTGGTACCTGCGGAACTATCCAGATGTCGCGGAGGCCGGGGTCGACCCTGTTGAGCACTACCTGACCTACGGTGCGGCGGAAGGACGCGATCCCGGACCGTTGTTCAGTACCCGTTGGTACCTTGAAGCCTATCCCGACGTAGCGAAGGCTGGCCTCAATCCCCTTCAGCATTACATGGATCATGGGGCAGCGGAGGGGCGGCGGCCACTGCCTCCACCCAAACCGTCTTTCGCGGCGTTGTTCGATGTGGACTGGTACCTGAGGACCTATCCGGATGTGGCGCAGGCGGGGATCGACCCGCTCGACCATTATGTGACGCATGGCGCTGCGGAAGGTCGCGACCCGGGGCCGCTGTTCAACACCCGGTGGTACCTTGAGACTTACCCTGACGTGGCGGGGGCGGGTGTCAATCCACTTGAGCACTACATGACCTACGGTGCGGCGGAAGGACGCGATCCAGGCCCGCTCTTCAGTACCCGCTGGTACCTTGAAGCCTATCCCGACGTGGCGAAGGCCGGCCTCAATCCCCTTCAGCACTACATGGATCATGGGGCAGCGGAGGGGCGGCGGCCGCTGCCTCCACCCAAACCGTCTTTCGCGGCGTTGTTCGATGTGGACTGGTACCTGAGGACCTATCCGGATGTGGCGCAGGCGGGGATCGACCCGCTCGAACATTATGTGACGCATGGCGCTGCGGAAGGTCGGGACCCGGGGCCGCTCTTCAGCACCCGATGGTATCTTGAGACTTACCCTGACGTGGCGGGAGCTGGCATCAATCCACTTGAGCATTACCTGCTCCACGGTGCGGCGGAAGGAAGGGATCCAGGTCCGCTTTTCAGTACGCTTGGCTACTTGAACGCCAATGCGGATGTCGCGGCCGCTCGCCTCAATCCACTCGAACACTACATGAGTTATGGTGCGGCGGAGGGGAGACGACTTGTGTCCGCCGCAACCATGTTGCAGGACAGGCTCCGCAGGCCAGGCTCCGAAGCCTTAAGCGCGGCCAGGGAATTGATCGAAGCCTTCGCTTCCTCGGAGTTCGATCTGGCGCGTTTGTCGGCGGTCGCACTTGAGGACCTGCCGGTCATGGTTGATCTGCCTGCCGCTCTGACGGTCGGCTGGCGCAGGCTTTATCTGTCGCTGAACCATGTGCCCCGTGCGCTGGTCGTTGTCAGGTCGATCGATGACCGGCACTTGCATCGGCATCTGGCGTGCATCAGTCGCCACGCCGTTCACTCGAAATCTGACCTGCTGATCGTTGCTGCGGATGAAGTCTCTGCTTCCACCGGCACCAGCTTGCCTCGCGGCGTGGAGTGGCGTTCGCTGGCGGAGTTCACTGCCGACCTCGACCGTGATCAGCGCATCCAGATCGTAAAGGCATTGATCCATCATCTGCGACCACAATCGGTTCTAGTCCTGGACAGCGAGATCGGATGGGAGGTCCTGGCTCGCTATGGAAGTCGCATGCGGCGCTACGCGGGGCTTTTCGGTGCCTTCACGCGCCAGTCCGGTGCAGATGGACCTCTGAGCCAAGACTATGAGCTTAGGTACCTGCGGAGATGCGTGCCATACCTCGCCGGCGTGTATGGCGAGGACCAGGATTGGCTGGCGCAAGTCTGTCGGAGATACGGCTTGCCAGAAGTCCTCCACCGGAAGTTCCGCCTTCTTCCCTCGGGAACTTCAGACGAGGAATGGATCGCGGCCTTATCCCAGGATCCAGGTTTTCTGTCGAGAAAGAGGGCAGTTGTGGCATGAGCGGCAAACGGCCGGACATCACGGCGATCCTTAACGTGCACCGCGAAGGTGTGCTGGCCCATAGCTCGCTCCGTAGCATGCTTGAAGCACGACGGGTTGCTGCTGCAGAAGGGCTTCGGGTGGAGATCATTATCGCCGCTGATTGCCCGGACGCAGCGATGCGGGACTATCTTGACACCGTACCGCGAGCAGACGCCGAGATACTTGAATTGACGGTTGATGATCTTGGCTTGGCGCGCAATGCCGCCGCAGCGTCGGGGAAGGGCCGATACTTCGCCTTCCTGGATGGAGACGATCTATGGAGCAGCAACTGGCTCGCGCAAGCTTATCGCTGCGCTGAAAATTCCAACGAACCAACCGTGTGGCACCCGGAAGCCAACCTGTACTTCGGCGCCGAGACCAGCCCCATCTGGATGATGCATCATGATCTTGACACTGAAGCCGGTGATTGGGTGACGCTCGGACTGAGAAATCATTGGACATCGCTCAGCTTCAGCCCGCGGGAAGTATTGGAGCGAGTGCCGTACCGGCCTTCCGCTATTCGAGAGGGTTTCGGCTATGAAGACTGGTGCTGGAACGGAGAAACGGTCTCACAAGGCTTGCTGCACCGCAAGGTTCCGGGCACCGTGCACTTGGTTCGTATCCAGCCGCATTCATTGGTGAGGCGGACGAGTGCAGAGCAGGCACTGGTTACGCCTTTTTCGCTCTTTCGTAAGAGGATCGGGAGTTCCACGAAGAGCCTGACAACTGCTCATGGACGGACGGCTTCTCGACAGGCAGGCAGTTAGTCGGTAAGGCTTAAAGCATCTATTCTTGGAGAGTAGGGTGTTTGCAGGCAAAAAAGTTCTGGTAACTGGCGCGGCCGGGTTCATCGGAAGCCACCTCGTTGAGGTCCTGCTCCAACGCGGCGCCAACGTGACTGCCATGGTCCGGTATAATTCGGCTTCCTCCATTGGCAATCTGGATTTTCTGCCATCTGAGCTTCGTGGCAACTTGACTGTTCTTGCAGGCAATCTGGAGGACAGTGACTTTGTCTTGCGAGCCATGGAAGATCAGACGATCGTCTTTCACCTCGCCGCGCTGATCGCTATTCCCTACTCCTATGTGGCTCCACGCTCCTATGTACGGACGAATGTGGAGGGAACATTGAACGTGCTGGAAGCTGCGCGGCGCCTCAAGACGCAGCGCGTGGTCCATACCAGCACCTCCGAGGTTTACGGCACCGCGCTTCGCACACCCATCGATGAGGACCATCCGCTTCAGGGTCAATCCCCGTACTCAGCGAGCAAGATTGGCGCCGACAAGATTGCTGAGTCCTATTACCGGTCCTTCGACCTGCCGGTCGTCACGCTCCGGCCGTTCAACACGTTCGGTCCCAGGCAATCCGCGCGGGCCTTCATTCCGACCATCATTTCCCAGGCTCTGGAGAGGGAGGCTGTTCATCTGGGCTCTCTGACACCCAGACGTGACATGACGTTCGTGACCGACACGGTTGAAGGCTTCATCCTTGCCGGGACAACAGAGAACGTCGAAGGCGAGACGATCAATCTCGGAACGGGCGAGACCCACAGCATAGGGGACTTCGCGCACCGGATCCTGAGATTGATGGGCGTGGACAAGCCGATCGTCCATGACGCCATGAGGGATCGTCCTAGCAAGAGCGAAGTTCTGAACCTGGTATCCGATAACGCGAAAGCTGACCGGCTTATGAAATGGCGACCGACAACGTCATTGGACGACGGATTGCGCCGGACCATTGAGTTTGTGTCGGCTCATCGTGAGTTGTACGCACCGGCAACCTACACGGTTTGACGGAACGGGGGGCGAGGAACATGCAGGCGATCATCATGGCTGGCGGAAAGGGCTCGCGATTGCATCCCTACTCAGCCCTGTTTCCTAAGCCCCTCATGCCGCTCGGCGACAAGCCTGTCCTCGAGATCCTTTTGCGGCAGTTGCACGCGGCCGGCGTGACCAAGGTTATCATCGCCGTCAATCATCTGCGGCATTTGATCGAAGCCTTCTTTGGCGATGGCTCCAGGTTCGGACTTTCGATCACTTACAGCGTAGAAGACAAGCCTCTCGGCACGGCTGGTCCGATGGGGCTGGTGATCGACAAGCTCGACGACAACTTTATCCTGACGAATGGGGATCTTCTGACGACGCTCGACATGCGCCGGATGATCGAAGATCACCAGTCCAGCGGCGCTGCCGCGACCATCGGGACGTTTCGCCGGGAAATCCGGTCGGAGTTCGGGCTGCTGGACGTCGATGACCAGATGAGGATGGTCGGCTATCGCGAGAAGCCTGTTTATCAGCAGCTGGTCAGCATGGGCCTCTATGTGTTGAACCGTGACGCGGTGCGGCGGTGGATCGTGCCGGGCGAGTACCTCGACATGCCGGCCTTGATGCAATCCATGTCCGCGTCCGATAGTCTGGTGCGCTGCCACCAGCAGGATTGCACCTGGCTCGATATCGGCCGCCCGGACGATTTCGCCGCCGCGCAAAAGCTCGTCGAGCAAGAGCCCGCGGCCTTTCTGGCACCTGTTGTCGCCTGATGCGCCTGCTGCTGACCGGGTCCAGCGGCTTTCTCGGGCGGCACGTCCTCGCTGCGGCGGCTGCGGCCGATGTCGAGGTCATCCGCGCGGTCCGCGCGAATGAAACAATCGAAGAGAATGTGCTGGCGTTAGGCCCCGCTCCCTGGACGCGCGAGGTGTTTGAACGCGCCCTGCAACTCAGCCAGCCCGATGTTGTGGTGCATTGTGCCGGTATTACCCACGCGGAAACCACTCAGCAGTTCTTGGAAGCGAACACCTTACCGGCTGCTGCGATGTTGGACGCCGTCGCGCAGGTGGCGGCTCCACCCCGTGTCATCCTCTTGGGGTCGGCGGCCGAGTACGGATTCATCGGCGCCGATATGATGCCCGTCCGGGAAGATCATCCTTGCCAGCCTCGTAGCGCCTACGGCATCTCGAAGCACTCCCAAACCTTGTTGGGACTGGCGGCTGCAGAACGTGGTCTGACGGTGTTGACGGTCCGGCTGTTCAATGCCGTCGGCGTCGGTATGCCCTCGGGCCTTGCGCTCAGCTCTTTTGCCCGGCGGATCGCAAGGGCTCTGAAAGATGGAAGTGTGCTGCGCACCGGAGACATGACGGTCGCACGCGACTTCATCGATGTGGCAGAAGCAGCGAAGATCCTCGTGGCTCTTGCGGATTGTCCTGGCTGGCCATGGCCTGTGGTGAACCTGTGCAGTGGTCATGCTTTCAGACTGGGGACATTGATGGAGACGATGATAGCGGCCACGGGCCGACCGCTTCGAACGGAGATCGATCCCCGATTGCTGAGGCCGGGCGACATGCCGGTTTTGACAGGTAGTGTTGAGCGGCTGGCGGAACTCGGTCTTCGTCCCCAAGGGCCTCAGTTTGACCGACTGATTCCACTCTTGCTCGCTGAAGCGCAGGCTGCTGTCTAGTAAATCTCCGACGCCGCTGCGTTTTCGCGTGTCTTCTACAACTCAATCCACATGAACGCACCACAGGACGCATCATGCACCTTGAGAAGCGAGTTCTGATCACGGGGGGTGCAGGCTTCCTGGGGTCTCATTTGGCTGAGCGGCTGCTGGAAGCCGGCCATCAGGTACTTTGCCTGGACAACTTCCTAACCGGAAGCCGACGTAATCTCGAACACCTCTTCGCTCATAAGCGATTTGAACTATTGCGCCACAATGTGACCGAGCCTGTTTATTTGGAAGTGGACGAGATCTACAACCTGGCCTGCCCGGCTTCTCCCATCCACTACCAACGGGATCCGGTGCATACGACAAAGACCAGCGTGCTGGGTGCAATCAACATGCTGGGCCTTGCGAAGCGCCTGCAGTGCAAGATCCTCCAGGCGTCCACCAGCGAAATTTACGGCGACCCCGTGGTTCATCCACAGACGGAGGACTACTGGGGGAACGTTAATCCGATAGGGCCTCGTTCCTGCTATGATGAGGGAAAGCGTTGTGCTGAAACGTTGTTCTTCGACTATCGTCGGCAACATAACCTGAATATCAAGGTCGCCCGTATTTTTAATACTTACGGGCCGCGGATGCATCCGAATGACGGCCGTGTGGTATCGAACTTCATTGTGCAGGCCTTGCTCGGCAAGGATATCACGGTCTTCGGAGAAGGTCGTCAGACAAGGTCCTTCTGCTATGTTGATGATATGGTTTCGGCGTTCATTGCGCTAATGGGCACCTCGTCGGAGGTCACCGGCCCGGTCAATCTGGGCAACCCGCATGAATTCACAATCGCCGAACTTGCAGAGAAGGTCATCGAACTGACTAACTCCAAGTCCAGGATTATTCACTGCCCGCTGCCGCAGGATGATCCAAGGCAGCGAAAGCCCGACATCAGCCAGGCCCGAGACCTTCTCAACTGGAAGCCTCAGGTTTCTCTTGATACCGGATTGCGCAGAACAATTGCCTACTTCGATGAACTACTCGCTTCTACCACACCGTATGGTCAGATGCTGGCGCCACGGTAGGGCTGCCTTCTGAACAATCAGCATCAAGGCGAGGCCTACGCACAGGTGCGCCTCGCAGGTTCCGTCCACGAGGCTACTTACGTTAAAATCGCGAAGGAAGATGGATGGCGCCGATGCGGAGCGGGCATTGCTGATGACGAGAAGCAGAGCCTGCCGGCTGAGCCATCCCGCACAATGGCAGGAGTTTCGGTGAACCACCGAAAGCTGGATGACTTGCCTTGCTTGCCCGGAATCGCCCCGGTGGCGCTTGCGAGACGGCATCCGGCTCTACGCTGACATCCTGCCGCCTTTTGAGGCCCGGGCCGCTGCGCCGAACATGCTGGCACAATGGGACTGGCATGGCGCCTTGCCTCGCGGCGCTCTAACTGCTCCTCGGGCTGGACGAGCTTCCTGGCGCAGTCTGTGGCTGGCCTGATGACTGCACGCCGCCGGCTCCTCGCCTTCCGCAGGATTGTACTAACAGGTCCAGCGCTTACCTGAGTTAGGGTTCACGGTGATGCTGGTGCAGCCTGTCCGCCGGGAGCAGGCATGAGGTCGGCGTTGAGGCTCTGAGGTCGATGGGCGATCGTGATGACGTGGCGAATTGTTGGACCACGGTGATGCTGTGGCCAGCCTAAGACCGAGCAGTGATCGCCAGGGGCATGGCGGGGCTTTCGCCGCGCAGGGTGATGTTCATGGGCAGCCGGAGGTCCTCATTCGTGTGCAACCTGTACAGCATGACGTCGAGCCAGCAAGCCATCCGCGATCTTATGCAGGTCATGGAAGACAATGTCGGCAATCTGCCGCCGCTGCCTGCCATCTATCCCGACAGCATGGCCCCGGTGGTCCGCCAGCCCGAGGGTGGTGAGCGTGAGCTGACCATGATGCGCTGGGGCATGCCAGGCCCGGAGCAGTATGGCGGCCATCCCGTGACGAACATCCGCAACACAGCCAGCCCGCATTGGCGTCGCTGGCTCGGCACGGTGAACCGGTGTCTGGTGCCGGTGACCTCCTTCTCGGAATGGGAAGACACAAAGCCCAGGAAGACACCGGTCTGGTTCGCCCTGTCAGAGGAGCGGCCGCTCTTCGCCTTCGCGGGCATTTGGACGAGGTGGAGGGGCATGCGTGGCACCAAGGCGAACCCGGTGGATGGCGAGCATGAACTCTACGGCTTCCTCACCTGCGAGCCGAACGAGGTGGTGGGCGCCATCCATCCCAAGGCCATGCCAGTGCTGCTGACCACGCCGGACGAGTTCGACACCTGGCTTGAATCGCCCTGGGATATTGCTCGGCAGCTCCAACGGCCGCTTCCGGATGCTGACATGCTGGCCGTCGCGAAGGGGAGCCGGGCGGATCCTGCGAATGGCTAGAAAGCTTCGCCGCTTCCGCGAAGCTAGCCATCGCTGAACCGCGCCTGGTGTCCTGCCTACGCCGACTGCGGGATAACGCTGATCAACTCATCCTCGCCAGGCGCCTTGGCTGGCTTCAGCCTGAGCGCCTGGTCGGGCTGCACATGGCGACTGCGTTGGAGAGGCTCCAGCTTCACCGTTTCGCCCGTGTCCAGCGAGCGCTCAACAGCCGCCAGCACGCGCATATCGAACAAGCCTTCCTCGCCATCCGCCTCGGGGTGGCAGTCGTTGAGGATGCAATCGGAGAAGTACTGCGTCTCGTTGCCGAATTGCTCGACCGGATCGAAGCTATGCTCCCGGCTGCCGTCGCCGCTCTTCTCGACATAGGAGATGCCGGTCTTCGGGCCGAACATGAAGCAGGGAGAGGCATGGATGCTGGCCTTGGTGCCCATCAGGTCGAAGCCTTCCGAGGCGGCTGTCGCGTAGCTGACGGTGAACTGGGCCACGCGCTCCCCGGGAAAGGCCAGCGTCACTGCCACCGTGTCATGGAAGTTGAAGCCGCGACCAGGCGTCCTGGTACCCACCGCATGGACCGAGATCGGCTCCTGGCCGAACAGGTTGCGCACCGCGTTCAGCGGGTAGGTGCCCATGTCCGGCACGGGGCCGCCCCAGTAGCCGTTATGGCCGCGCGAGTTGGCCTCCGCGACGTTCTGCGTGAAGGTGGACACGAAGCTGCGCAACTCGCCAAATTCGTTGCCGCGCGCCCGGGTGATCATCTCAACCGTGCCCGGCTCGTGGTGCAGCCGGTAGGCAATCATCAACTTGGCGCCGCTCTTCTTCTGTGCCGCCAGGATCGCCTCGGCCTCCGCCATGCTGGACGCCATGGGCTTTTCCAGCAGCACGTGGATTCCCGCTTCGAGCGCCGGGACGGTGTATTGCATGTGCAGGAAGTTCGGTGTGGCAACATAGACGGCGTCGATCTCGCCCGAATGCAGCAGTTCGTCGTATTGCTCGTAGGACCAGGCCCTGATCTTGTAGAGCTTGGCCAGCTTGTCGGCCTTGACCGGGTCTCCGGTCACCAGTGCCGCCAGCTCGGAGTTATCGGTGCGGCCAATCCCCGGCATGAAGGCCTGCTGGGAGATCTGCCCACCCGCCACGACGGCGTAGCGGACCTTCTTCTTGTGCCCGAACATGCGATTCTCCTTCCGGGAGGTGTTGCGGCAGGGATGGCGGTGTCAGCGCGCCGTTCCTGGCGTGGCAAAGCTGCACATCATGTGCGGGGTCGGGCCGCCGGGAAGCGAATTGGCTGCTTCCTCGCGTCTGGACCAAGGCGAAGCCTGGCTCTCTTTCAGCAGCCCTGCTGCTCCTCCAGCACGTTCAGCGCCATGATGTGGGCGAGGTGCGTCAGCCCTTGCGGCAGGTTGCCGAGATAGGCCCCGGTCACAGGGTCCGCCATCTCGGTAAAAATGCCCACACCCCGTCCGAGGGCGGTGGTGGCTGCGTCCAGGGTCGCCCAGGCGCGGTCCTTCTGGCCAAGCAGCGCACGAGCCTCCGCCATCCAGAAGGTGCAGGCCAGGAAGCAGCCCTCATCCTGCTCCACGCCGCCATAGCGATAATGAAACGGACCTGCACCCAAATCCTGGTCAATGGCGTCCAGCGTCAACGCCAGCCGGTCGCGCCCGTCAAATCCGAAGCGGACCGCCAGGGCCAAGGAAGCGTCGAGCTTCTCGCTGCCGGGATGCAGCACGAAGGCGCGCTTCACCTCGGACCAGCAATTCGAGTTGATCCAGCTCTCGATCCGGTCCCGCTCCCGTGCCCAGCGATCACGGCAGGTCGTTGGCAACTGGCCGTCATCGGCCAACTCCACCGCACGGGCCAGGGCTTGCCAGCAGCTGACCTTCGACATGGTGTAGTGCTCCGCCTCGGAGAGCTCCCACAGGCCTGCATCCTTCTGCCGCCAACGGTCAGCGCATTGGTCGGCAAGCCGGGACAGCGTTTCCGCGCTGCGCGAATCCAGAATGTTGCCGCAGCTGACGAAGCGGGACGCGGTCTCGAAGATGTCGCCGTAGATGCCGTGTTGATGCTGATGCCTCGCCTGGTTGCCCACCACGACGGGCGACGAACCGCGGTAGCCGGGCACATCGATCTCGCGCAGCGGCGGCACCTCGTCCCCGAACAGCGAGTAGCAGACGCGCGGTCCCGTTTCCCGCAGCCGTTCGAGCAGCCAGGAAAACGCCGCCTTCGCCTCCGCCTGGGCGCCTGCCGCTAGAAAGGCCTTGATGGTGTAGCCGGCGTCTCGCACCCAGGCATAACGGTAGTCGTAGTTCTTGCCGCCACCAATGCCCTCGGGCAAGGATGTGGTCGCAGCCGCGGCGATGGCGCCGGAAGGGGAGAACAGCAGCAGCTTGAGCGCCAGCGCGCTGCGAACAAACTCTGCCCGGCGCTGGCCCTTGTGGCCGACGAGCCTGGCCCAGGTGCGCCACTCCTCGTCGGAGGTATCAATGCGGCGGTCGATCTCCGCAATGGGCGGAACAACCAGTGGCTCGTCCATCCCAGCAACGATGGCCAGGATCTCGCGCTGTCCTGCGCGAACCGTGAAGTGGCCGTGCACGGCCTCGTCCGACCAGTCCGGCTTGAAGCCGTCGGAGTGCAGCAAAAGCCCCAGCACTCGCTCAACGTGAAACACGTGATGCTTGCCGATGCAGGAATGGTAAGGGCTGGCTGCGCTGGCGCGGCGTCCTGGGCGCATCTCGACCCTGAACCCCACCTGGCCTCGGACGCCCTCGACACGGCGTGCGAGTTCTGCCCAGGGCAGGCGGCCCGCGGTGTCGCTGTTCATCGACTCCGTCACGCGCGCCTGGCCGGAGGCGGTGGTGAACAGGGTTTCCAGCACATTGCTGTCCGGCAGGTAGCGGCGCTCGACGGTAAATGGTTCTTCGGGCGTCACCGAGAACCGTCCGCCCTCAACGGGATCCAGCAGCCGATCGAAGAGCGGCGGCGAGTCCAGGTTGGGCACACACCACCAGTCAATGGAGCCATCGGCGCCTGATAGCGCCACCGATCTCCCATCACCGAGCGCACCGTAATCCTCCAGGGCAAGGCAGCCGTCGGTGCGCTGGCCAGCCGCCTGGGCTCTGGCGGCGACCGGAAAGGAGTGATCCATCAGGCCCTCGGCCGTGAGAACTGGCGATGCTCGGCTGCGCCTGACACAGTTCCCGCGTCCCGCAAACAATTCGCTCCGTGCAAGCTTCACCTCATCCGTCAGCCATCGGCGCGGTCAGGTGCAGCCAATGCCATTCATCAGGTCCTATAACCCTCGTCAGCGGCGTGCGTTGCCCCGTCCGACGGCCTGCCCGGTTGGCACACTGGGACAGCTGGGCTATCCACGACAGGTATGGCGGCTTTGTCGCCCCCCATATGGGTTGAGCAAGATGTCCAAGCTTTTCCATCTCATCTGTGGCTCAACCGGTGCCGGCAAGACCACCTACGCCATGACGCTCGCGGACACTTTGGGCGGCATCCGCTTCTCCATTGACGAGTGGATGATGACCCTGTTCGGGCCGGATGTTCCGGAAACGATCGAGCTGGCCTGGATGATGGAGCGCGTCGCGCGCTGCGAGGCGCAGATCGGGCGAATGGCCCTGCAGGTGGCCAGGCAGGGCTTGCCCGTTCTTCTGGATCTCGGCTTCACCACCGCCGAACATCGCGAACGAGTGGCCGCCCTGGCTCGCAATGCCGGCTTCGGTGTTCAGCTTCATCTGCTGGAAGGCGCGGCGGAGATGCGCTGGGCCCGGGTTCAGGCACGCAATCAGAACAAGGGGGCTACCTTCGCCATGCCGGTCAGCCGGGCAATGTTCGACTTCGTTGAAACTCTTTGGGAACCGCCGACCGCCATCGAGATGGCGAACATGCATGGGGTCCGGATCGACTGACTCTGTGAGGCTCCGGCGGCTCGGCCTGCTTCGCCGGTCGCGGGCGAGGCAGGGCTGCCTTTGGTCTGCCTGGTGAATGCCGGCCCAGGGCCCACCATTCCTTCTCCAGCCAACCCTGGTCCTCCGGGCCGAACGGTCTTGACCAGGGCCTTGGCCGGTGCCGAGCTTGCTTGGCCAATGCGGCCCTGGTCAGGCGGCCCTACTCACAGCCATTTCCATCCAGCCACATCTGTGCCGCCTGTACGCAGGACTGCACGACCATGGGGCGACGGCTCGGTCCAAGTTGCACCCAGGCTGAGCGCTGCTGGCGGACATTGTTGTCCATCGCCAGCCGTTCATTGACCGCCATCTTGGGACGGCACTGGTTCCAGCGTTGAATGAAGGTGTCGCATTCCTGGACGCCGATGGGCTCAACCGGGCGCTCATCGGCCCTGACACCGGTGAAGGGGGCAAGGCTGAGAGCCAGCAGCATGGCAGCGCGTATCAGAGGCATCGCGGGGGGTCCACGGCACGAGGAACAGGGAAGCTCACTTATGCTGATCCTGGAACGAACTTGCCAGGGCCGGGGACGTCAGGCTTACGCTTTGTGATCTAGCTGCCCCATTCAATGTTGAGCTCTATCGGGCGGGACCCGACACCCGACTTGCATCCCTCAGCTGCTTCAGCTTGGCAGGCTCCATGAGCAGCGCGGGTGGTCTGCCCTCTTCCGTGCTTCTGGCTCGGAGCGGTGGAACGGCAGAGCATTGATCTCGTCCCGCCAGGGCAGTCAGCAGGGCCCCGGGAGCATGTGGTTTGTTCTCCGGGGGCGACCTCCGCTGTTCTCTGCGGGCTTCGAAGGCGCCAGGCTGTCCCCGGCCGACGCCAGTCATGAAGCGCGGCTGAGCCAGCGCGCGCCAAGAAAGTCCGATCATCCCGATGAAGCTGATGGGGGGTCGTGCAGCCGTTGCGGCGAGGAACCCGGCCGCCGTCGCCGTGTCACCTTTCCCGGAAGCATGTCGCGTTCAGGCGCGAAGGGTCGGAGGTAGACGGCGTGTTCATCGGCCTTCACCATGCAAGCGGACGGATCGGCGTTCGCCTTGGCGGTTCAGTCACGACCTCGACTGGATCCGGGATGGTGCGACGTTCCGTGACAACTGAAGCACACCGCGTATGCACGGAGCCGGGACATGAGGCGCGACGACCTGCTGGACTCCCGGATGGCATGGCTCCGGCTCTGTGTCATCGTCGCACTCTCGACCATCGGCGGGGTAGGGATGTGGTCGGTGGTCGTGACGCTGCCCTATGTTCAGGCGGAGTTCGGCATCTCGCGCGGGGCCGCCTCGGTGCCGTACACGCTCACCATGCTGGGCTTTGGCGCGGGCGGTATCCTGATGGGGCGCCTGACGGATCGCTTCGGCCCGATGAAGCCGCTGCTGGGCGCGACGCTGATGCTGACCGTGGGATACATCCTGGCGAGCTTGGCACCGACACTGGCTGCCTACACCCTGGCGCAGGGCCTGCTGATCGGCATGCTCGGCGCCTCAGCGGCCTTTGCGCCACTGGTGGCCGAGGCTTCCCTGTGGTTCCGGCGGCGCCGCGGCGTCGCGGTGGCGATCGCCGCTTCGGGGAACTACCTTGCAGGCGCCGTCTGGCCACCGATCCTCAGCTGGCTCATCGGTGCGCATGGATGGCGCACCGCCCACCTCATCGTCGGCGTCCTTTGCTTGGCGACGATGGCGCCGCTCGCCCTGCTGCTGCGGGTACGGGCACCTGGATCACAGGGCAGCGGCATGCCGGGGGATGGCAACGAGGCACAGTCCTTCGGCTTGTCGCGCGCCGGGTTGACCGTGGTTCTGTCCGCTGCCGGGATCGCGTGCTGCGTCGCCATGGCGATGCCGCAGGTCCATATCGTCGCCTATTGCGGTGACCTCGGCTACGGTGTTGCCCGTGGGGCGGAGATGCTCTCGCTGATGCTGGCCTGCGGCATCGTTTCACGCCTCGCCTCGGGGCTGATCGCCGACCGGATCGGCGGCCTTCGCACGCTGCTGCTGGGTTCCGTGCTGCAGGGGCTTGCCCTGTCCCTGTTTCTCTTCTTCGACGGGCTTGTGTCACTCTACACGCTGTCGGCGCTCTTCGGGCTGGTGCAGGGCGGCATCGTGCCCTCCTACGCGGTTATTGTTCGGGAAAGCTTTCCCGCCTCTGAGGCCGGGACCCGGGTCGGGATCGTGCTGATGGCGACCCTGGTGGGCATGGCCTTCGGCGGCTGGCTGTCCGGCGTGATCTTCGATGCCACCGGCAGCTACGCGGCGGCGTTCCTCAACGGCGTCGTGTGGAACATGGCCAACGTGCTGATCGTGGTGAGCTTGCTGATGCGCAGCCGCTCGCGCCTCATAACGACATAGGGCGAGGGGCTGCCGGCACTGACGTTCGAAGAGGACGCACGAAGCCGTCCTGCTCCAGTGCCGCCATGCAGAAGGGATCGCGCCAGCGCCGTGTCAGGGTCGCTTCCCCACCAGATGGGCCTGAATGTCGTGGACGGTATCGCGGGCCGATCGCGTGATGCCCGCGAGGGTCGCGGAGGCAGCGCCGGTCCAATTGCCGTATCCGAGCAGCCAGAGTCGCGGCTCACGTGTTGAGCGGCCATTCTCGACGGCGACATGACTATCGGCCGTCAACACGCCCAGATGCGCCAGGTGGCTCAGGTTCGGACGGAAACCGGTGCACCAGATGATCGCATCCACGGCCGTGCGCGCGCCATCCAGCCAGACCACACCCTCCGACACGAAGCGATCGAAGGGCCGGACGCTGTGCAGCACATCGAGATCCCGGGCTTCCCGTACCGAGGGCACCATGACGATGTCGCCCAGGCTCTCTTCCGCGAGGTCCGGTTTCCGGCCCTCCATCTGCGCCCTGACACGCTCCGAAGCCCGCTCGAACAGCACACGGCCCGTGACCTCGTCCGGCAGGAAGCGAGGCGGTTGCCGCGTGACCCAGGCCGTGTCCGCGACCTTTGACAATTCTGCCAGGATCTGTGCGCCCGAATTGCCGCCGCCTACCACCAGCACCCGCTGACCCTCGAATTCGTCGGGCGACCGATAATCGGAGGAATGGACCTGCCTGCCCCTGAAAAGCGCTCGGCCTGAATAGGGAGGGATGTAGGGCTTGCTGGCCCCTCCCGTCGCGCTGATGACGGTCTTCGCCAGCCAGGTTCCCCGATCGGTCCGCACCGTCAGCCCCTCGGCCGATCCCAGAATGTCCCTGACGCGAACCGGCCGTTGGATCGGCAAGCTGTATCGCTGCTCGTACTGCGTCAGGTAGTCGACCACATGGTCGCGGGAAGGATAGCCACCCGGACAGGGCGGCATGGGCCAGCCGGGCAGGGAATTCATGCTGGCCGGGGAAAACAGGCGCAGGGAATCCCAGGCGTCCGGCCAGGCGCCGCCGGGGCGATCATTGGCATCCAGGATCTCGAAATCCACGCCGCCGCGACGGAGGAAGTACCCGGCAGCCAGGCCGGACTGTCCGCCCCCGATCACCACAACATCGCGCAGGACCCGGCCGCTCATGCGGCATCGACCGTTTGCCAGGGAAACGGTGTCGTCGGGTTGTCGTCAGGTGCGGGCAGATCTTGCTGCATGGTGTTCGATACCGGACGCGCTCAGCGGTTGGCCGGGCTGAGGGCGGAACGCACCCGCTGGATGCGCTCCTTGTCCCGGGCCGCCATCGCTAGAACGGCGCAGGATCCGTCCAGCGCCATGGCCATCGCGGCTGCGAAATCGGGGCCGCCCATTTCCCGGCGCGCGAGACGATCCAGCAAAGCCGCGACACGCTCCTCCTGCTTCGTTCGCTCCAGGGTGAAAAGCTGCAATGTCCACCCCTCCTTCTTCGGCACGGCAGCGAGCGCGGACTGCTTGAGTACGCTGCGCATGTCCGCGTGCGCCGGCAAACGGAAGGTTCGGCCCATATCGCGGACGCTGTCCTGATAGAAGCGGATGCGGATGGTTCGGGACAGGGCGGCGTCGGTCATCCGGATAGACTGCCACATCTCGCAGGGGTTGAGAAACAGAGAGCCCGGGCATCGTCTGGCTTCCGTGGACGAGGGATGTATCTGGCCAGCTGACCGACCGCCATAGCGGGTGGAAGGAGTGGACTAGAAGCGGTCGAAGGTTGACGTGGCAACGACATCCGGCGCTGCTGAAAGCTAGACCAGCGGGGAGATGCGCGGTTCTCTCGGTCCTTCACCGACCTCAGCCTCCCATCGCGCGGCCTCGCGTGAAGTACTCGGCTGCTTTAGCCACCTCGGCGGCGCAGCCCAGGATAACCGCCACCCGCTGGTGCAAGCTCGACGGCTCTATGTCGAGGATGCGCCCGGTATCGTCGATGGCTGCACCGCCCGCCTGTTCGATGATCATGCCGAGCGGATTGGCCTCGTACATCAGCCGCAATTTGCCCGCGCGGTCCGGCTCCCGCGCATCCCAAGGATACAGGAAGATGCCGCCGCGGGTCAGGATGCGCTGCACGTCGGCCACCATCGAGCCGGTCCAGCGCATGTTGAAGTCCTGGCGGCGCGGTCCGTCCTTTCCGGCAAGGCAGTCGGCGACGTAGTGCTGCACACCCGGAGCCCAGTGCCGCTGGTTGGACATGTTGACCGCGAACTCGTGGTGCCCGGCCGGGATGGTGATCTTGGGCTGCGTCAGCACCCAGGAGCCGACCTCGCGGTCCAGCGTGAAGCCGAACACGCCCTTGCCGAAGGTCAGCACCAGCGTGGTCTGCGGGCCGTAGATGGCATAGCCCGCCGCGACCTGATGCCGACCGGCCTGGAGGAAGTCGGCTTCCGTGACAGCGCGCCCCGAGGCCTCCTCCGGCGCCTTCAGCACCGAGAAGATGGTGCCCACGCTGAGGTTGACGTCAATGTTGCTGGAGCCGTCGATCGGATCGTAAACCAGCAGGTACTCGCCCTTGGGGTAGCGGTGCGGGATGGGATGGATGGCCTCCATCTCCTCCGACGCCAGCGCGGCCAGATTGCCGCCCCATTCATTGGCGTCCAGCAGGATGTCGTTGGCGATGACATCCAGCTTCTTCTGCACTTCGCCCTGCACGTTCTGCTGCCCAAGGCTGCCCAGCACGCCGCCGAGTTCGCCCTTGTTGATGGTATAGCTGATGGCCTTGCAGGCCCGGGCGACCACCTCGATCAGCAGGCGGAGTTCAGGTGGCAGGTTCGTGCCTTGCCGCTGCTGCTCGATGAGGAAGCGCGACAGAGAAACACGGTGCATGAGGTTTGGCTCCAGGAGATCAGGCATTCAGTCAGCAGAGGCCAGTGTCGGTCATGCAGGGCACAACGTTCATGAAGGCGTATCGGATACCGGAGGCTCGATGCCCGATCCGGGAGCATCCCGGCCCATCCTGGGTTGTCACACTCGTCAGCGCGAGCCGTGCCAGGGGCACCGCAGTCGATGATCTGTTTGCGCTCGCTGGCCAAGTATTCTGCCGAGTACCGGTGGCCTGCCAGGCAGTGGGCTGGCTGACGGCCATGCCGATCGCTTCAAGCGCGACCTTTCCCGAAGAGCTTAGTGCTCACGGCATGTGAACTCCGTGGGGACGGCGGTCACCAGATCGAACTTCCCCCGCATCCACCTGGCCCTGGCTGAGCCGTTCCTCCAGCGGCTGGTCCGCCCGGGTAAGCACCCCGTCCAGGGCGTCATCGCCACGGTTCCCGACCATGCTGGCGCCGGAAACGTATGCGGCGCGTCCGAGGAGGTGACCGGAAATGGGAATGGTGGTGACCAGGAAGAGAACTGTCAGCAGGCCGAGGATGATGGCGGAGCTGTCCGCGAGGGTCAGAACACTGCCCAGCACCATGAGCCCGGCGCCCAGCGTGCCCGCCTTGGTCGCCGCATGCATGCGCTGGAAGGGATCGGCGAAGCGCAGGAGGCCCAGGGCGGCGGCGAGCAGGAAGGCTGCACCGGCCAGCTTCAGCACCACCGCCAGGAGGGCGAGGACCACGGACATCATTGCTTTCTGCCCTTCCGCTCCAGGAACGCCGAGAAGGCGCAAATCGCCACGAAGCTGATCAGGGCGATGCCGAAGGCGACGTCGAGGAACTCCCGCCGCGCCGTCACGGTGGCCGTCAGCGCGGCGATGGCAATGGCGATGCCGGTGAGCATGTCGACGGCCACGAAGCGGTCGGCATAGCCTGGTCCGCGGATCATCCGCCAGACGGTCATGGCCAATGGCACCATGAGGAATACGATCAGGGCGGAAGACAGCCAGGCCAGCCCGGCATCGAGCGTCGCGGTCATCCCTCAATCCTCCTGATGCGCGCTTCGAAGGTGGATTTGATGCCCGACATCACGGCATCCTGGTCACTGGCGTCGAGGACGTGGACGTAGAGCGTCCGCCGATCCTCGCTGACATGCAGCGAGCAGGTTCCCGGCGTCAGGCTGGTGAGGTTCGCCAGCGTCGCGATGCCCAGATCGGTGCGCAGGTGGATGGGGACCGCCAGGATGGCAGAGGCGGTGCTCGGATTGCGCGCGAAGGCCGCGGCGGCGACCGTTACGCTGGCCACGGCCAACTCCCACAGGAAGACCAGAACCAACGCAACCGCGGCACCCGCGCGGGAGAGCAGTTCTGGTGTCATGGCATGAGCTCCGCGACAGCCCTGTCGCCGAGGACCGCCGCAACATAGCCGCGCGGGTCGGCCAGCTGGCTTGCCGCGGCTTCGGCGAAGACCACAAAGGGCTCGGCCCACAATCCTATGAGGAGCGTGAGCGCGCCCAGCGCGCCTATCGCCGCCAGCATTGGAACCGGGATAGCCCGGGCCACCCCGCGGGGCAGAACCGGCTCCTTCCAGAAGGCCTCGGTCCAGATCTTGGTCATGGAATAGAGCGTCAGGAGGCCGGTGAACAACGCGGCGGCTGCCAGCCAGTGGGCGCCATCTTTCAGGGATGCGTCGATGACCATGAACTTCGCCCAGAACCCCGACAGGGGCGGCATGCCGCCGAGCGACAGGGCAGGGATGAGGAACAATACCGCCAGCACGGGCGAACGGCGCATGAGGCCGCCGCTCCGGCGCAGGTCGAAAGTGCCGCTGGCGCGATAAATCGCACCGGCGATGAAGAACAGGTTCGCCTTCACGATGATGTGGTGGACGACGTAGAAAAGACCGCCCGCCAGGGCGAGGGGCGTCGCGATGGCAAGGCCGAGCATCATGTAGCCGATCTGGCTGACGATGTGGAACGCCAGGATGCGGCGGATATCCCACTGCACGGCGGCGCCGAAGACGCCGAAGATCATGGTTCCCGCCGCCATGACCGCGACGATCTCGCGGATGCCGCTGCCCTCCACTGTGAAGACCAGCGTGAAGACGCGGAAACAGGCGTAGACGCCAACCTTGGTGAGCAGGCCCGCAAATACCGCCGACACGGTCACGGAGGCCGTGTGGTAGGAGGCGGGAAGCCAGAAGAACAGCGGGAAGTAGCCCGCCTTGATGCCAAAGCCGCACAGCAGGAGGAGGGCCGAGACGGTTAGCGGCGCCGAGGGCTCCGCACTTGGCAGCATCAGAGCCAGATCGGCCATGTTGAGGGTGCCGGTGACGCCGTACAGGAGGGCTACGGCGGTCAGGAACAGCAGGGTCGAGAACAAGTTCAGCACGGCGTATTTCAGGACGCCGTCAAGCTGCGCGCGCGTGCGGCCAATGGCGAGCAGTCCCATCGCCGTGATCAGCATCACCTCGAACCAGACATAGAGGTTGAAGATGTCGCCGGTCAGGAAGGCGCCGTTCACCCCGGCCAGCATGCCATGGAACAGGGGGTGAAAGCCCGCCCGCGCTTCCCGCTCGCGGATGTCCGCCAGACCGAAGGTCCATGTGGCCATTGCCACCGCGCCGCTGATAGCCACCATGGCGGCGCCAAGGTTGTCGGCGACGAACGCGACGCCGAAAGGCGCCTCCCAGTTGCCGAAGCGGATGGCGAGGATGCCGTCCCGCTGTACGCGCAGCAGAAGAGTGAGCGCGGAAAGCAGCAGGAGCGCCGCTCCTGTCCCGGAGAGCCAGCGTTGCAGCCCGCGATGGTTCCAGGCCATGGCCGTGGCTGCGGCCACCGCAAGCGGGATCAGCACCGGCCAGAGCACCGCGTGTTGCCACAGGAAGCCGCTCATGCGCGTTCACCTGCCTCGGTGCGCGAGCCCTTCCGTTCCGCGATGTCGAGCGCGGCGCTGTCCAGCGTCCCAATCGAACGCTGTGTCTGGAGTGCGACGGCGGCGGCGAACGCCACCAGAGCGAAGCCGATAACGATGGCGGTGAGGATGAGCGCCTGCGGCAGCGGGTTCGCCGCCGTGCTGGACAGGATCGTTTCGCTGCCGGGGATGACCGGTGGCGCGGTTGCCCCAATCCGTCCGGCGTGGAAGATCATCAGGTTGATGGCCGCCGAGAGTACGGCGATGCCGAGGATGATGCGGACCACGTGCCGCGACAGGATCATGTAGACCCCACAGCCAGCGATCAGCGAGATGGCAAGCGCGTAGATGAGGTTCATGCCTCCTGCTCCTCCTCGTAGAAGCGCAGCACAAGCGACAGCACGCCGCCGACCACCGCGAAGTAGACGCCAAGGTCGAAGAGCAAGGTGGTGCCGATGTGGAAGCTGCCTGAGTGGAACCACCAATGGGTCAGGAACGAGCCGTGCGAGACCAGTCCCGGCAGGCCGCTCAGAAGGCCCAGCGACAGGCCCACCCCAAGCAGCGTCACGGGATGGACACGCATCGCCCTGCGTGCCGGCCGGATGCCTTCCGCCAGGGCCAGGATTGCGAAGCCGGAGGCGGCGATGAGGCCCCCGATGAAGCCTCCTCCCGGCTCATTGTGGCCGCGGTACAGGATGAACAGCGAGACCACGATCATCAGCCAGAAGAGAGGCCGCGAAAGGGCGGAGAAGATCAGCGAGTTCATGCGGATCCCCGTGTGCGAGTTCGGCGGCGCAACAAACCCCATACGGCCATGGCTGCGAAGGCGATGACCGACATCTCGCCGAGCGTGTCGATGGCGCGGAAGTCAACCAGGATGACGTTCACCACGTTGCGGCCGAAAGCCTCCGGGTAGCTTGCGGCGGCGAAGAACTCCGTCAGGCGAAGGTCGATCGGATCGACCGTCAGCGTAGCCAGGCTGACGAAGAGGAGAACGGCGAAAAGACCTGCCAGGACCATGCCCACCCGGCGCTCCGTGCCGGTTCGCGTGGAGCGCGCCATGGCGGGCAGGCGCAACAGCAGTGCGGTCAGGATCACGGTGATCAGCACCTCGACCGCGAATTGGGTCAGCGCCAGGTCGGGTGCGCCGTTGACGAGGAAGATCAGGGCTGAGCCGAAGCCAACGACGCCTACGGCGACCACCGAGCGGATCAGGGAGCGTGTGGTGATGGCCGCCACGGCACCGGCGACGGTCAGCGCAAGCACAACCGTCGCGGTGAGGCTGAACCGGCCGCCCGACAGATCGAGGGTCCAGGAGGGCTGGGTGGCGGCCAGGCCGATGCTCACGATCGCGATTGTCGAGGCGACAACGACGGCGGTGTAGCGGTGCTGGTCGCCATTCTGGAGGATGCGCGTCGACCGCTCGGCCAACGCCAGGACGGCCCCGAACAGGTGATTGTAGCCGGCATCGCCGAGCGCCCTGTCGAGGTGGCCCCGCAGGGACAGGCGTGACAGCAGACTTGGCCATGCGAGGTAGATCAGGAACCCGAGAGCCACCACGGCGGCGCTCAGCGCCAGCATGGGTGTCCAGCCATGCCACAGCGCCGGGGAAAGAGAAACGGGGGCGCCTGCAAGGGCAGTGGCGGCCGGACCCACCAGGAAGCTCGCGACAGGGCCGGGTGCAAGGCCGAGACCGATGCCGAGGACGGCCAGCACCAGCGGTCCGGTGGCCAGGCCCGGGGTTTCGCCATGGTGTTGCTCTGCGACGCGCGCCTGACCCAGGAAGAAGGGGCGTAGCGTGACGATGAGGGCAATGGCGACGAACGCAGCATTGCCCAACACGGCCACGGCGATGACCCACCAGCCGAAGCTGCTCTCCAGCTGGGCTTCGAAGACGTACTCCTTGGCAATGAAGCTGAAGGTGGGTGCGAGACCTGCCATGGCCAAGGCGGCGAGTGCCGCGGCGCCCGCGGTGGCCGGAAGCGCCCGGCCGAGGCCGTTGATCTCGCGCAGCTCCGTGCGTCCCGTGGCGTGGATCGCGGTGCCGGCGCAGAAGAACAGGGTTGCCTTGTAGAGGGCGTGGGCCAGGATGAAACTCACCGTGGCGATCGCCGCGACCGGACCATCGAGGCCGATCAGCAGCACCAGGAGGCCGAGCGAGCCCACCGTGGAGTGTGCGAGCACGGCCTTGTAGCCGGAGCGGGATAAGGCGCCCAGCGATGCCACGAGGAGGGTCGCTGCGCCGAAGGCCACCAGGGTGGGCCCGAAGGCGGGCATGGCGGAGAAGGGCAGGTCGAGCCGGGCCAGCAGGTAGACGCCGAGCTTCACCATGGTGGCCGAATGCAGGTAGGCCGAGGCCGGCGTTGGCGCTGCCATGGCGTTTGGAAGCCAGAAGTGGAACGGCACCTGCGCCGACTTGGTGAAGGCGCCAATCAGCACCAGGACCAGGATGGCGTGCGCCAACGGAGAGGCCGCGATTTCATCGCCGCGTGCCGCCATGTCCGACAGCGAGAAGGTTCCGAGTTCCATGCCGATCAGCAGGATCCCGGCGAACAGCGCCAGACCACCGCCCGCCGTGACGATGAGGGATTGCAGGGCCGCCTTGCGAGCGGCGGGTTTATGGGAGTCGAAGCCGATCAGCAGGAAGGAGACGAGGCTGGTCAGTTCCCAGAAGGCGTAGAGGCCGATCAGGCTGTCCGACAGCACGGTGCCCAGCATCGCACCCATAAACAGGAGGATGAGGGCAATGAAGTTGGCGCCTTTCTCCCGCGGCTTGTTCGCGAAGTAGGCGCCTGCATACAGGACTACCAGCGACCCGATGCCGGTGATCAGGAGCGCGAACAAAAGCGAGAAGCCGTCGAGGCGGAAGGATAGCGAGACCCCGAGTGACGGTACCCATTCAATCGTCTGGAGGACCGGCTCGGCGAACCCCATGACCGCAAAGCACCCGAACAGAAGCGCCGGGATGGCGGCGGCCAGCAGGCTGCCCCAGGCGGGAAGCCGGATGAGGGTTGGACGCGCCAGTGCAGCCCCTAAGAACGAGAGGGTGAGCAGGGCAGCCAGGTTCAATGTCGATTTCCTCGGCCGGACAAAAGGATCCTGGGCCGCGGTACCATCCCGAGATGGTCGGGAGAAATTGGAAGCGCTATGTTCCTCGATAGATTTTATCTATAAGACGGTCCATGCCCCGCATCCAGCAGCTTCGCTACCTTGTCGCGATCGCTGACACCCTCAGCTTTAGCCGGGCCGCTCAGGCATGCCATGTCACCCAGCCGACACTGAGCATCCAGGTCAAGGAGATGGAGGACCGACTCGGCGCCCGCCTGATCGAGCGTACGCGGGCCAGCGTCATCCTGACGCCGGTCGGTGCCGAAATTGCCCGTCGGGCCAGGACGGTACTGGCGGAGGTGGAGGACATCCGGGAGATCGCGCGGCGGGACGATCCGGAGGCGCTGCAAGGCAACCTGCTGTTTGGGGTTGTCCAGACGGTCGGCGCCTATGTTCTCTCGGTGGCCATGCCCACCCTCAAGACCAGGTTCCCGCATCTCCGCGTTGTCGTTCGCGAGGACCGCCCGGAGAGCCTGTTCGAGAAGTTGTCGGACGGGACGTTCGAGGCTCTGCTTCTGCCGGACGAGCCCGGCCATCGCGACTTTACGTCGGTGCGGCTCCTGCAAGAGCCGCTGCATGTCGTGTTGCCATCGGATCACCGGCTGGCGGGTCGTGAGACGGTCGATCCGGAGGATCTGGCGGGGGAAACCATTCTGACGATGGAGCGCGGGCATCGCATCCATGACCCGATCGCCGCGCTCTGCGAGCGGGTGGGGGCGATCCACGCACGCGACTATGCGGGCACGACGCTGGACACCCTGCGGCTGATGGTGGCGACCGGTATGGGCATCACCCTGCTACCAGCACTTTACGTCCGCTCCGACGTGTTGCGGGAGAAGCTCGTTGTTGCCCGGCCCCTGTCATCGGGAGCACCGGTCAGGCCACTGACGATGTCCTGGCGCAGCACCTCTCCCCGTCACAGGACGTACGCGTTGCTGGCGGCCACTGTCAGTGAGTGCCTCACGCCGTGGGGACTGCCGGAGTAAGGGTTGCTTGCATCCTCGCGGTGCCAGCCGGACACCGCTGACGCTTCGCCCTTCGTCCTGAGCGCCCTGTCACGCAGGCGGAATTTTCATGCCGAGGCGCGGGAGCAGACGACGAACCGAGCCTACACCGTCCAAGACGGCAGCTCTTGCCGGCCGATGCCCGCAGGCTGGCCCGACGGCATTACGGATCAGGGCCACAATTGGCGATCCGGAACTTCTTGTGAAAAGATGCTTCTCATCTTGGCATCCATCCGATCTTGCCGTGCCACGGCATGGCTCGGAATGGCCTCTTGTACCTGAGGTCACATCACAAGGGATCTGTCTCGCCAGCAAGGCGTGCGGCAGTGGCAAGCTTGTCGGCCCGCTCATTCATCTCGTCGCCCGCATGGCCGCGCACCCACAGCCATTCCACCTTGTGCGGTTTGGCCGCTGCCAGCAGGCGCTGCCACAGTTCGTAATTGGCCACCGGGTCCTTGGCGGCGTTGCGCCAGTTGTTGCGCACCCAACCATGGATCCAGCGGCTGATGCCGTTGCGCACATACTCGCTGTCGGTGTGCAGCTTCACGGTGCAGGGACGCTTCAGCGCTTCAAGCGCCATGCAGGCGGCGGTCAGCTCCATGCGGTTGTTGGTGGTGGCAGCGTCGTAGCCGGAAAGCTCTTTCTCCGCTCCTCCGAACCGCAGGATGGCCGCCCAGCCGCCAGGACCGGGATTGGGCTTGCAGCCGCCATCGGTCCAGATCTCGACGAAGCGTTCCGCCGCCTCGGGCACGGCCTGTTCGAACACGTCAGAGGCCATAGGCGCCAACATTCCGGGCCTGGGCATGGAAGCGCAGGCGCCTGAGGTATTCGAGGGGGTCCTTGCGCGTTACCAGCGCGCCGGGTGGCGTGTGGGTCCAGTCGTAGAGACGGGTCAGCAGGAAGCGAATGGCGCCGCCGCGGCACAGCACGGGCAGGGCGGCCAGTTCCTCCTGTGTCAATGGGCGCAGGGCATTGTAGGCGTTGATCATCGCACGGGCCTTGGTGACGTTGAAGGCGAGGTCCGGCTCGAAGCACCATGCGTTGAGGCAGATGGCGAGGTCATAGGCCAGGAAATCCGTGCATGCGAAATAGAAATCGATCACGCCGGAGCAAACCGGAACACCGCCCCTGCCTTCCAGGAAGAATACGTTGTCGGGGAACAGGTCGGCATGGATGTGGCCACGCGGCAGGCCCTTCGGCCATTCGGCCAGAATGCCGGACAGGTGCTGGTCGAGCTCGGCGATCAGGCCGGGCTGAACGGCGTCGCCGCCATCCCGGCACCGGTCCAGCAGCGGCTTCCAGGCGCGAGGGCCGAGTGTGTTGGGGCGCTCTGCACGGAAGCCTTCGCCGGCGGCATGCAGGGTGGCCAGGGCGGCGCCCAGCGGGGCGCAATGTTCGGGGCGCACGCGCCGCGGCCAGATCCCCGGCAGAAAGGTGCAGATGGCAGCGGGCCGACCGGCCAGGCTACGCAGTGCCACGCCATCCCGGCCGGCCACAGGGAGCGGGCAGGACAGGCCACGCGATCCCAGATGCCGCATCAGCCCCAGGAACCAGGGCAACTCCGCCGGGTCCACGCGCTTCTCGTACAGCGTCAGGATGAAGTCGCCATTGCTGGTCTTCAACGCAAAGTTGCTGTTTTCCACACCCTCGGCAATGCCGCGGAAGGCGAGCAGCTCGCCCAGATCATATTCGGCCAGGAAGAGGCGCAGCGCCTCGTCCGTGACCTCGGTATAGACCGCCATCCCTGTCCCGTCGCTGGAAGTTCGCTTGCCTTCAGCGCGTCAGCAGCGCCGGCAGCTTGAAGGTGATTGTTTCCTCCGCCACCACCACCTCCTCGGTGGTGACCATGAAGCGCTGGCGGAGACGCGCGAGCACCTCCTCCACGAGTAGCTCAGGCGCGCTGGCGCCGGCGCTGATGCCGATGGTCGCCTTGCCGTCCATCAGGGCGGGGTCGAGCTCGAAGCCGCGCTGCACCATGATGGCGTGCGGGCAGCCGGCCCGCACGGCCACCTCGCGCAGGCGCACGGAGTTGGAAGAGTTGGGGGCGCCCACCACCACCATCATCTCGGAGCGCTCGGCGATGGCCTTCACGGCAGCCTGGCGATTGGTGGTGGCGTAGCAGATGCTGTCCTTGTGCGGCTCGGCCATGTCGGGAAACCGGCGGCGCAGCGCGGCGACGATCCCCGCCGTATCCTCGACGGAAAGCGTGGTCTGGGTGGTGTAGGTCAACGGCAGGTCCGGCACCGGCTTGCCTTCCGCATCCTCCACTGACTCGATCAGGGTGAAGGATCCTTCAGGCAGCTGTCCCATGGTGCCGACCACCTCCGGGTGGCCCTCATGGCCGATCAGCAGGATGTGGCGGCCGGCGGAAGACTGGTGCTCGGCGGCTCGGTGCACCTTGCTGACCAGGGGGCAGGTGGCGTCGAGGTAGATCATCTCCCGCCGCTTGGCCTCCGCCGGCACGGCCTTGGGCACGCCATGAGCGCTGAACACCACCGGGGCGTCGTCCGGGACTTCGTCCAGCTCTTCCACAAACACCGCGCCCTGGGCGCGGAGACCCTCGACCACGAATTGATTGTGGACAATCTCGTGCCGGACGTAGACCGGGGGACCGAACTTGCGGATCGCCTCCTCGACGATCTTGATGGCGCGGTCCACGCCGGCGCAGAAGCCGCGCGGGCCGGCCAGCAGCACATGCAGGGCGGGCTTGACCATCGTGGCTGCCTGGCCGACAGGGGCGGTGTCATTCATGGCGTCGTCCATAGGAAGTGGCACTGGCCTTCGGTCCGGGTCTCTGGACGGGGCACTAAGGGGAAGAGAGGCAGCATGGTCAAGGCGCGGAACCTCCAGAGGGTGAAATTCGCCGCGATGGCGGGCGTGGTGGCGCTGCTCGCCGGCTGTGGCGGCCGCACCGGTGCGCCCGACCCGCTGCGCAACGCCCAGGCGCCGTGCCCTGAGATCGGCATTCTGCGCGACGCGGCGGAGCTAACCCGCTTCCGCCCCGGCGCCGGACAAGATCTGACCGCCATGCAGCTCAACGCCTCCTTGACCGGTTTCGACGCACGCTGCGACTACGCGCCCGACCGGGCCGGGCTGGATGTCACACTGACGCCCCGCTTCAGCGCCGAGCGCGGGCCGGCCGCCACGGGCAGCACGGTCAACATCCCCTATATGGTAGCGGTGCTGGACGGCGACAGGATCCTGTCTCGCGCCGCCTATCAACTTCCGGTCGCGTTTCCGCAAAATGTTGCGCGTAGCCGCAGCCAGGGTGAGGAGTTGAGCATCCGCATCCCCGGCTTGCCGCAGGCCGCGGCGCAAAAGCGCGTGCTGCTGGGCTTCGTGCTGAGCCCGGAAGAACTGGAGCTGAACCGCCGTCGCGGGCCGTAGGGAATCGCCTGCCCCGGCCGGACCGGGGCAGGCCGTGCTTCGCCAGAATTTAAGTTGCGAATGAGTTGCAATGCGGTTAGCCCGGCCACCGATCCGAGGGTTCCGTCATGCCGCTTTCCCGCCGCGCCCTGCTGGGCGCATCCCTGCTCGCCTGCCCGTTCCTGGCTGCTGCCGCCCCGGCCCCGCGGGAGATCACCGATATCACCGGGCGCCGTGTGCGGGTGGCGAGCCCGGCGCGCCGGGTCATCCTGGGCGAGGGGCGGCAGATGTACCTGGTCGCCGCGCTGATGCGGGAGGCGCCCTTTGAGCGCGTGGTCGGCTGGCGGGACGATTTCCGCAAGGCCGACCTCGATGGCTACAATGCCTATCGCGAAACCTATGCCGCACAGATGGATCGGCTGCCGGTCTTCGGCGGCACCAAGGAGGGCACCTTCGACGTCGAGCAGGCGATCGAACTCAGGCCTGACGCGGTGATCATGAACCTCGAGTCCAGAGCCGCCACAGAGGGCGCAGGGCTGATCGAGAAGCTGGGCGCCGTGGGCATCCCGGTGCTGTTTATCGACTTCCGCGAGCGGCCCTTCGAGAATGCCGGCCGCAGCATCGCCATCATGGGCGAGGTGCTGGGCGTGGAAGCGCGCGCCGGTGAGCTGGCTGCCTTCCGCCAGGCCGAGATGGACAAGGTCACGCAGCGCCTCGCCGGCTTTGCCGGGCCGCGCCCCAAGGTGATGGTCGAGCGCGCCGGCGGCTATGACGAGAGCTGCTGCATGTCGTTCGGCAACGAGAATTTCGGCCGCATGGTGACGCTGGCCGGCGGCGAGAACATCGCGGCCCGCTTAATTCCCGGCACCTTCGGCACGGTGAACCCGGAGCAGGTGATTGCCGCGCAGCCCGATGCGGTCGTGGTGACCGGCGCCAACTGGGAGCTCTACTCGCCTGGCGGAGCCTGGGTCGGGGTGGGACCGGGTGCCGACCCCGAGGTGGCGCGGCGGAAGCTCCGGGCGTTGATGCAGCGGCCGGCCTACCGCCACCTTCCGGCGGGACGCGGCGTGCGGGTGCATGCCATCTGGCACCAATTCTACGACAATCCGTACCAGTTCGTGGCCATCCAGGCCCTGGCGAAGTGGCTGCACCCGGAGTTGTTCGCCGATCTGGACCCGGAAGCGACCTTTCGTGCCTTTCACGAGCGGTTTCTGCCGGTGGCCTACCGGCCGGGCTACTGGGTGTCGCTCTAGACGTTCCGGAAGCCGATGCCGCTTGCGCCCGGCTGCGCGCTCGGGCAAGAGGGCTGGACCCGCAGATCCCACGCGGGAGAGAGTGGCGCATGCCACCGCCGAAGGCGCAACCGGCCCCCGGAAACGCTCAGGCACCAAGGGCCGCGTGGGGAAGGGGCCTCTGGAAAGCCCGGCGCCTGGAATCAGGCAACGGCACCGACGGAGTAAGGCGCGTCAACGCCCGCGCTGAATCTCTCAGGTCATCGGACAGAGGGGGGCCACAACCCTGTGTTCGCCGCGCGCAGGCGCGGTGCTGGAGGTTCTGTGGCCGATACCCTGCTGGAAACGCCGCTCGCGGCGCTGCATCGTGAACTGGGCGGGAAGATGGTGCCCTTTGCCGGCTATGCCATGCCGGTGCAGTACCCGGCCGGCATCATGGCCGAGCATCTGGCGACCCGTCAGGGCGCCGCGCTGTTCGACGTCTCGCATATGGGTCAGGCCGAGCTGACGGGCGAGGGCGCGGCCGCCGCGCTGGAGCGCCTGACGCCCGCCGATGTGCAGATCCTGAAGCCGGGCCGGCAGAAATACGGGCTGCTGACCACCGAATCCGGCGGCATCCTGGACGACTTCATGGTGGCCAATCTGGGCGACCGGCTGTTTCTGGTGCTGAATGCCAGCCGCAAGGATGTGGATTGCGCCGCCATCGAGGCTGTTCTGCCCGCCGGGGTCAAGCTGACCCGCTTGCCGGACCGCGCCCTGATCGCCTTCCAGGGACCGGCCGCCGTGTCGTCCCTCGCGACGCTGGCGCCCGCCATCGCCGCGCTGCCTTTCATGGGCGTGGCTGCGGCCGAGGTGCAGGGCATTCCGGTGCTGGTCAGCCGCTCGGGCTATACCGGCGAGGACGGGGTGGAGATCAGCGTCGCTGCCGAGCAGGCCGAGGATCTGGCACGTGCGCTGCTGGCGCTGCCGGGTGCCATGGCGGCCGGACTTGGCGCGCGGGACTCCCTGCGCCTGGAAGCCGGGCTGTGCCTCTACGGCAACGACATCGATGAGACCACCAGCCCGGTCGAGGCCAACCTGACCTGGACCGTGGGCAAGCGTCGCCGCACCGAATGGAACTTCCCTGGCGCCGATCGCGTTCGCGAGGAACTGGATGGCGGCCCGAAGCGGCTGCGCATCGGCATCCTGCCCGAAGGCCGCCAGCCTGCCCGCGCCCATACCGCCATGTCCATGGATGGCCAGACGGTGGGCGAAGTCACCAGCGGCACCTTCGGCCCCAGCCTCAATGGACCCTGCGCCATGGGCTATGTGGCGCGGGAGCACGCCGCCGACGGCACGAAGCTTGACCTCATGGTGCGTGGCAAGGCGGTTCCCGCCCGTGTCGCCGCCATGCCCTTCACCCCGCATCGCTACGCCCGATAAGGAATCCCAGCAGATGGCCGAACTGAAATTCTCCAAGGACCATGAATGGGTGCGGCTGGAGGGTGGCGTCGCCACCATCGGCATCACCGATCACGCGCAGACAGCGCTGGGTGACGTGGTGTTCGTCGACCTGCCCGAAGCCGGACGCGAAGTCGCGGCCGGCGAATCCGTCGCCGTGGTGGAAAGCGTGAAGGCCGCCTCCGACGTGTATGCCCCGATTGCCGGCAAGATCGTGGAAAGCAATGCGGCGCTGGCCGACGACCCGTCGCTGGTGAACGGGTCAGCCCAGTCGGATGGCTGGTTCTTCAAGATCGAGGTGGCCGACACCGCGGAGATTGAGGCCCTGATGGATGCCGACGCCTACCAGGCCTTCGTCGACAGCGAAGCCTGAGAACAAAAAGGACAGAGCGGGCATGAGCAGCGCCATCGACGAACTGAACGGGCTGGAAGATCACGCCGCCTTCGGCAGCCGCCATATCGGGCCGTCCCCAACCGAGGTGGCGGCGATGCTGGAAGCGGTCGGTGTGGACAGCCTCGACGCGCTGGCCGAGCGCACCGTGCCCGCCGCCATCCGGGGCCAGGACTTCTCCGCCCTGCCTAGGCCGGTGAATGAGGCGGAGGCGATCGCGGAGCTGCGGGACCTGTCCGAGCTGAATGTGGTGAAGCGCTCGCTGATCGGCCTCGGCTACCATGGCACGCATGTGCCGCCGGTGATCCTGCGGAACGTGCTTGAGAATCCCGGCTGGTACACCGCCTACACGCCTTATCAGGCGGAAATCGCCCAGGGGCGGCTGGAAGCCCTGGTCAACTTCCAGACAATGGTGACGGACCTGGCCGGCCTGCCAGTGGCCAATGCCTCGCTGCTGGATGAGGCCACCGCCGCTGCGGAGGCCATGGCCCTGGCGCTTGCCGCCACCCGCGCCAAGTCGCAGACGCTGCTGGTGGCCGCCGACGTGCACCCGCAGACCATGGCCGTGATCCGTACCCGCGCCGAGCCGCTGAACATCGCGGTCGAGGTGGTGGACGTGGCCGGCCTGGCCGCAGCCTGCGAGGCGTCTAAGCCTTTCGCGCTCGTGCTGCAGTATCCGGGTTCGACCGGCGAGGTGCGCGACATCGCGCCCGAGATCGCCGCCGTGCAGAAGGGCGGCGGTCTGGCCATCGTCGCCGCGGACCCGCTCTCGCTGGTGCTGCTGACGCCGCCGGGCGAGATGGGCGCCGACGTGGTGATCGGCTCCTCTCAGCGCTTCGGCGTGCCGATGGGCTATGGCGGCCCGCACGCCGCCTTCATGGCCGTAAAAGATAGCTACAAGCGGCTGATGCCCGGGCGTCTTGTCGGCGTTTCGGTGGATGCTTCAGGGCGGCCGGCCATGCGCCTTGCCCTGCAAACGCGCGAGCAGCATATCCGGCGCGAAAAGGCGACCTCGAACATCTGCACGGCGCAGGTGCTGCTGGCCGTCATGGCAGGCATGTACGCGGTGTGGCACGGCCCCGAGGGACTGACCCGCATCGCGAAGCGCGTGGCGCTGCAGGCGCGCCTGCTGGCTGATGCGGCGCAGCGCGCCGGCTTCACCCTGAGGCACGCAGCCTTCTTCGACACGCTGACCATCGACGCCGGCGACAAGGCCGATGCGCTGATGGAAGGCGCGCTGGCGGATGGCTTCAACCTGCGCCGCATCGACACCACGGCGGTTGGCATCGCCCTGGACGAAACGGTGTCGCGGCGCGAGCTGGAAACCCTGGTGGCGCTGCTCTCGGCCGTTGGCGGCAAGAAGGTGGCGCTGGCGGATCTGGCCGGGCAGGGCGGCATTCCGGAGGCGCTGGCGCGCGGCTCGGCCATTCTCAAGGCCGCCGTGTTCAACACGCACCATTCGGAGCATGCCATGCTCCGCTACCTCAAATCGCTTGAGGACAAGGATGTCGCGCTGAACCGCAGCATGATCCCGCTGGGGTCCTGCACGATGAAGCTGAATGCGACCGCCGAGATGATCCCCGTCACCTTTCCGGGCTTCGGCAACATCCATCCCTTCGCTCCGGTGGATCAGGCGGGCGGCTACATCGCGCTGATCCGGCGGCTGGAGAAGTGGCTGGCCGCCATCACCGGCTTTGCCGGCGTGTCGCTGCAGCCCAATGCGGGCAGCCAGGGCGAGTATGCGGGCCTGCTCGCCATCCGCGCCTTCCATCGCGCCAATGGCCATGGCGAGCGCGACATCTGCCTCATTCCGTCTTCGGCGCATGGCACCAACCCGGCCTCGGCGGTGATGGCGGGGATGCGCGTGGTCGTTGTCGGCTGCGACAAGGACGGCAATGTCGACCTCGCCGACCTCGATGCCAAGATCGCGCAGCATACCGAGAAGCTGTCGGCGCTGATGATCACCTATCCCTCGACGCATGGGGTGTTCGAGGAGGAGATCATCCGCATCTGCGACGCGGTGCATCAGGCGGGCGGGCAGGTCTACATGGACGGCGCCAACATGAACGCGCAGGTCGGGCTGACCTCGCCCGGCCGCATCGGCGCCGATGTATGCCACCTGAACCTGCACAAGACCTTCTGCATCCCGCATGGCGGCGGCGGGCCCGGAGTCGGCCCGATCGGCGTGGCGGCGCACCTCGTGCCGCATCTGCCGAACCATCCGCTGCTGAAGGAAGCCGGGCCGGAAACGGGCCTCGGCCCGGTTTCGGCGGCGCCTTTCGGCAGCGCGTCGATCCTGCCCATCTCCTACGCCTATATCCGCATGATGGGCGGCGAGGCGCTCACCCGCGCCACCCAGATCGCCATTCTCAACGCCAACTACATCGCCAAACGGCTCGATGGGCACTTCCCCGTGCTCTACAAGGGTGCGCGTGGCATGGTGGCGCATGAGTGCATCCTGGATTGCCGCGGCTTCCAGCAGGGCGGGGGCGTACTGGTCGAGGACATTGCCAAGCGCCTGCAGGATTACGGCTTCCACGCGCCCACCATGTCCTGGCCCGTCACCGGCACGCTGATGGTGGAGCCTACTGAGAGCGAGCCCAAGGCCGAGCTGGACCGGTTCTGCGACGCCATGATCGCCATCCGCGCCGAGATCCGCGCGGTGGAACAGGGCCGCATGGACAAGGCCGACAATCCGCTGAAGAACGCGCCCCACACGGCGGTGGAAATTGCCGCCGCCGAATGGACGCATCCTTATTCGCGGGAGGAGGCGGCTTACCCGCTGCCCTTCGTCGCGGCGCATAAGTATTGGCCGCCGGTGAAGCGCGTGGACAATGTTTATGGCGACCGCAACCTGGCCTGCACCTGCGCGCCGCTGGAGGCCTACGCTCAGGCGGCGGAGTAAGAAGCAATCCTGGGGTGGTTGAACCACCCCGGGGCCCCGGCATCCATACCGCCTCCGGTGCGCCGGGGGGGCATTTTGGTTTGACTGTTCTAGGAACCTGACCGGCGATCCTCTTGCCGTTCCGCCCCGATCGAGAACGGAAGGAGTTCGCAGATCGCGTGGGTTCCATTGATCGGCCGCCGCGACGTGCAGCCCATGCTGGTTCCGGCGACGACGATCCGGCATGCTTCCCCGGCAACAAAAACAATCCTGGGGGACACCGTTCATGATCACACGCCGCAGCTTGCTGGGCGCGACGCTCGCGCTGCCTGCCCTTGCGGGACCGGCCCGTGCGCAGGGGACATGGCCTAACCGTCCGGTGCGGATGATCGTGCCCTATCCGCCCGCCGGATCGACTGACTTGCTGACTCGCCTGATCTGCGAAAGGCTGCAGCAATCACTTGGCCAGACCTTTGTGGTCGAGAACCGCCCGGGCGCCGGTGGCAATATCGGCATGGATGCCGTGGCGAAATCGGCACCCGATGGCTACACGTTCGGCGCCGCGACCATTGGCCACTTCACCATCAACCAGTTCCTCTACCGGGACATGCCCTGGAACATCGACCGGGACTTCCAGCCCGTGTCTCTGACCTGGGAATTTCCCAACGTCGTGGTGGTGGCGAGCCAGCATGTGCCCGCGACGACATTGAAGGAATTCATTGTCTGGGCGGGGCAGCGGCGCGGCGGCGTGTCCTTCGGCTCGCCCGGCGTCGGCACCACGCCGCACCTCTCGGGCGAGATCTTCCGCGACCGCCTGAAGCTGGACGCCACGCATGTGCCGTTCCGGGGCGCGGCACAGACCATTCCCGCCATGCTGTCGGGCGACGTCACCTTCGCCATCGACAACCTTGCCTCCTATGTGCCGGTGATCCAGGAAGGGCGGATGCGCGCCCTGGCCGTGACAAGTGCCGAGCGCTGGCCGACCCTGCCCGATGTGCCCACCATGGCCGAGGCGGGAATGGAAGATTTTGTGATCACCTCCTGGGGTGCATTTGTGGCCCCGACGGGCACGCCACGCCCGGTGATCGACCGCATGAACGCCGCGCTCCGGGAGGTTCCGGCCGACAGCGCCGTGCGGGACCGCTTCCTGAAGGCCGGCGGCCTGCCGCTCTGGTCCACGCCGGAGGATGTTGTCGCCCGCGGCAAGGCGGAACTGCCGATGTGGCAGGAGGCGGTTCGGAAATCCGGAGCACGCGCCGACTGAGCGCGGCGCCGGACATCCCATCCGGCGCCATGGTCGGGCTGCTGGTGCCGGGGTGCCGGTGATCCGGCAGCCGGGCGAGCGGTTCACGCCTCCAGCGCGAGCACGGCGAAGCTGGCCAGCCAGTGCTCGCCCATATAGTCGCCCGCCACATGCGGCACGCTGGCTTCCAGATGCATCCCGGCCACCCGCAGCATCAGCCCTCGCCGCGGATCCCTTTCCGGCAGGGCATTCGCGAGGGAGCGCCAGCACCACGCGCGGCTGAGGTTCAGCCCATCGAGATGCGCGATCTTGCCATCGGAACGGTCGCTGACCTCTGCCGGGCGGAACAGTGTTGTTGGCTGGGCGGTGGCGAGGCGGGGCAGGAAAGCCTCGAACCAGGGACCGAACTGGGCTGGTGGCAGCAGGCGTCGCATGCATTCCGCCTCGATCAGCGTGCCGGACAGGAAATCATCGCCGCCGGGCTCGCCCCAGGCGGGGCCGTCTGTATCCGCGCCATACCACCGCAGGGCGGTGGCCTGCAGCAGATGGGCGAAGGTCTCATCACCTGCTGCCTCGGCATAGTCGAAGGCGAGGCGCAGCGCGAAGGCGGTGTTGAAGTGCGTGCCGACACGAATGGGGTAGGTGGCCTTGGGAAGGAAGGCGCGGAAGCGGTCGGCCATGGCGAAGGTCAGCGGCTGCAAGGCATCCGCCCATTCCGTGCGATGCAGCGCGGCGGCGAGCTTGAGCAGCCAGGCCCAGCCATAAGGGCGCTCGAAGCCGCGTGCGGAAGGGCGGCCGAAATACGCGCACTCGCCCTGGATGCCTTCGGCGGTGAGCCGGCGAACGAAGAGTTCCCGGATCTCGCCTGCCGGCTCCATGTCCGGGAAGCGGCGCAGCAGATGCGCCAGCATCCAGTAGCCATGCACGCAGCTGTGCCAGTCCAGGCTGCCGAAGAAGACCGGATGCAGCTCCGAAGGGGTGCGGGCATCCTTGGGCCCCTGCAGGCTGTGTGTCAGCTTGTTCGGGTATTCCCGCTCCACATGGCCGAGCGCGATGCGGCACAGACGTGCGGCTTCCGCCTCCGCCAGGCCGGTTGGGGTCAGTGGAGCCGACATGGCGCTGCCTCCTGCGATGGGATGGGGGAAGATTTAGGATGACGCGGCGGCCGAGGTAAGGCGGGTCAGGCCGCCCTGGACGCGGGGCGGGGCGGACGGGCATGGTGCCAAGCCATGAGCCAGACGCCCGACCCCGCCATCCCGCACTGGGAAGTCCTGTCCAGCCGCACCGCGTTGCGTGACCGCTGGATCAATGTCACCGCCGATGCCTGCCGTGACGCGAGGGGCAACGTGCTCGACCCGTTCTACACCCTGTCCTATCCGGACTGGGTCAACGTGGTCGCGATCACGCCGGCGGAGGAGCTGGTGCTGGTGCGGCAGTACCGGCACGGCGCGCAAAGCCGGACGCTGGAACTGCCCGCTGGGGCCATGGACGCGCAGGATGCCGATGCGGTTCGGGTCGCGGCGCGCGAGCTACGCGAGGAAACCGGATTTGAGGCGCCGGAGATGCGCGTCACGTCCAGCCTGTTTCCCAACACCGCAACGCACCGCAACCGCACCCACACCGTGCTGGCGCTGGGTGCCGAGAAGCGCGCGCCTACCGCCCATGAGGCGGGCGAGGACATCACCGTCGAGTTGTGGCCGCTGGATACGGTGCTTCAAGGATTGAACGAGGGCTTGCTGGCGCAGTCCATGCACGTTTCCGGCCTGCTGCTGGCGTTGCAGGCGGCGGGACGGATCAGCCTTTCGTTGCTGCCTCCGCAGCCACGCTGAGGCGGCGGCGCAGAAAAGCCAGAACGGCGGCTTCCTCGGGCTTCAGGTCGGGCAGGTCCTCCCGCAGCTCCGTTTCCACCTCGCGCCGGATGCGTAACGCCAATTCCCCGTTGAGGTAGCTGCCCAGCACCTCGGGATGCACATAGCACTGCCGGCAGATGGTGGGCGTGTTGCCGAGGCGCGTGGCAGTGCGCTCGATGGCCGACTTCACGTTGCGCTTGGCTGCCGCCTTGGTGTCGAACCGCTCGAACTCCGACAGTGCCAGGGCCGCCAGCACCGTTCCGGCCCAGGTGCGGAAATCCTTGGCCGTGATGTCCTCGCCCGTGGCCTCGCGCAGCCAGGCATTCACATCGGCCGAATCGATGGCGTGCAGCGTTCCGTCAGCGTCTCGGTACTGGAACAGGGACTGGCCCGGCAGGTCCTGGCAGGCGCGGACCACCTTGGCGACGCGGCGGTCACGCAGCGCCAGATTCCATTCCTTGCCGCTCTTGCCGCGGAAGGCGAAGCGCAACGTTTCACCCTTCACCGCCACATGCTTGTCCTTCAGCGTGGTGAGGCCATAGGATTTGTTGCTTTCCGCGTAATCTTCGTTGCCGACGCGGATCAGGGTGGTGTCCAGCAGGTGCACCACTGTCGCCAGAACCTTGTCCCGACCCAGGCCCCGCGACGCCATGGCCTCCTGCACCTTTTTGCGCAGCACCGGCAGCACGCGGCCGAAGCGCATGACATGGTGGTATTTCGTGGCATCGCGGTGGCTGCGCCAGTCGGGGTGGTAGCGGTACTGCTTCCGTCCGCGCGCATCGCGCCCCGTGGCCTGAATGTGGCCGTCGGGCCGAGGGCAGATCCAAACATCGGAATAGGCAGGCGGAATGGCCAGAGCCTTGATCCGTGCCAGCTCCGCCTTATCGCGGATCGGGTGGCCGGAAGGGTCGCGGAAGCTGAACCCGCTGCCGCTGCGGCGCCGGGTTATGCCCGGCTCGGCGTCGGAAACGTAGCGCAGCCCCGCGGCCCGTGCCTCTGCGAGGCCATCGGCGGATGCGGCGGAAGAAGGGGACGGCCTCTTGGAGGGGGCCTCGGGATGGGCCAGCATGTCGGCAACAACGCCCGATCCGCTCCCGGGATGCCGGGACAATGCGCAGGAGACAAGGATGGCCGCTGAGTTCCTCATCATGCCCCCGAACCAGGAGCACCGTGCCGGCTGGGACCGCCTCTACGCCGGCTACGCCGACTTCTACGGTGTGGCGCAGACCGCGGAAATGCGTGACCGCGTTTGGGGCTGGATCCATGACCCTGAGCATGAGGTGGAGGGCCTGGTGGCGGTGGGCCCGGGCGGGGAGCCTTTGGGCCTGACCCATTTTCGCCCTTATGCCCGGCCCCTCATGGCCGCGACGGGCGGCTTTCTGGACGACCTGTTCGTTGATCCGGAGGTGCGCGGCCAGCGCGTGGCGGATGCGTTGATCGGCGCGGTGGCGGAGATCGGGCGCCAACGCGGCTGGGGACTGATCCGCTGGATCACCGCCGAGACGAATTATCGCGGACGGGCAGTGTATGACCGCGTGGCCTCTGTGACGCCGTGGAAGACCTACGATCTGAAGCTGTGATGGCCGTCCCGGGAAGAGCTTCCTTCCGCCTCCCCTTGCGGCACGATGGCCCGGCGCTTTAAGGCCCTTTGGGGGCGAGGGGGATTGCACGATGCCGGATTACGCGCTGGAGCGTGCCGCCGGGGGGCGGGTCGCCGGGGTCGATGAGGCGGGACGGGGGCCGCTGGCTGGCCCCGTGCTGGCCGCCGCCGTGTTGTTCCACGCCGAGCCGCCGCTGACGCTCGCCATGTTGCTCGATGACAGCAAGAAGCTGGATGCGGCGCGGCGCGAGGCCGCGTTCGGCGTGCTGTTGCAAGCGTCGCGGGCCGGGGTGCTGGACTATGCCATCGGCGCCGCCAGCACGGCGGAGATCGGCCGGCTGAACATCCTGCGGGCCACGCATCTGGCGATGTGCCGTGCTGTCGCGCGTCTGCGCACCGTGCCGGAGGTGGTGCTGGTGGATGGCAACATGCCCCCACCGCTGGACTGCGCGGTGCGATGCGTGGTCAAGGGCGACAGCCTCAGCCTGTCGATCGCCGCCGCTTCCATTCTGGCCAAGGTAACGCGTGACCGGGCGATGACCCGGCTGGATGCGCGCTGGCCGGGCTATGGCTTCGGCCGTCATGCCGGCTACGCCACCGCCGCGCACCGCTCCGCGCTGGAAAGGCTGGGGCCGTGCCCGCATCACCGGCGAGGCTTTGCGCCGGTGGATCAGCTGGTTCTGCTTTGATCGCTCTGCGCTTTCTCGACGCGGTTCCTTGACGGGGCGACTCGGGCCAACGCATTGTCCTTGCTTCGAGTCGCAGTGATGGCGTGGGGGTTTCGCGAGCGTGGGGACAGGGCTGGATCTGCCGCTGGATTGCATTCTGGAAGGAGATTGCATCGACATGCTGCGCGCTCTGCCGCCGGCCTCGGTGCATGCCATCTTTGCCGATCCGCCCTACAACCTGCAGCTCCGGGGTGAGTTGCGGCGGCCGGATGAGAGCGTGGTCGATGGTGTTGACGACGCATGGGACCGGTTCTCGGACCTGGCGGCCTATGACGCTTTTACACGCGCCTGGCTGACCGAGGCCCGGCGCGTGCTGCGTAAGGACGGCACGATCTGGGTCATCGGCTCCTACCACAATGTGTTCCGGCTTGGCGCCGCGCTGCAGGACCTCGACTTCTGGATCCTGAACGATGTGATCTGGCGCAAGGCCAACCCGATGCCGAATTTTCGTGGCCGGCGCTTCACCAACGCGCATGAGACCATGATCTGGGCCAGTCGCGGGCAGGAAAGCCGCTACAAGTTCAACTACACCGCCATGAAATCGCTGAACGACGACGTGCAGATGCGCTCGGACTGGTTCATTCCGCTCTGCACCGGAGCCGAGCGGCTGCGCGATGCCGAGGGCAAGAAGGTGCATCCGACGCAGAAGCCGGAGGCGCTGTTGCACCGGGTGATCCTGTCCTGCACCTCGCCGGGCGATGTTGTGCTCGACCCGTTCCTCGGTTCGGGCACCACGGGGGCGGTCGCGCGACGTCTCGGGCGGCGCTACATCGGCATCGAGCGCGATCCGGACTACGCTGCCGCCGCGCGCGCGCGCATCGCCGCCATCGAGCCGCTGTCGGAAAGCGCGATGCTGGTTACGCCGACCCGGCGCGAGCAGCCGCGCATCCCCTTCGGCACGCTGGTGGAACGGGGCCTGGTACCGCCCGGAACCAGGCTGACCGACCGGCACCGCCGCTTCACAGCCGATGTGGGCGCCGATGGCTCTCTGCGTTGCGGGCAGGCCCAGGGCTCGATCCATCAGGTGGGCGCCGCGGTGCAGGAGGCGCCCTCCTGCAATGGCTGGCTGTTCTGGCATGTGGAGCGGCGCGACGGCACGCTGCGGCTGCTGGATGAACTACGCGCGGAGTTGGCACGGCAGGGCGTCTGACCACGGCCGCTTGGCATCGGACGGACGATCGCGAAAGCCCGAGCCCCAGGCTGTAAACTCAACTTCCTGGGAAGCGCGGACACGTCAGGTGACAGCGGGCTCCGCAGCAGCGAGGACAGGGGTCCCGCAACAAAGGGCGTAGCCTGGAACCAGCCGCCATGGCCGGCAAACGGCATGACGGCGCACGCTCCGCACCGTTGCGGCCATCTCGAAGATCGGGAGCGCCTCGGTGAGCTATCAACGTGTTCTCTACGACATCTGGAACGTCCACAGCTGGCAGTCGCAGACCCTGACCTATGATGACAGAGGGCTGCTGGAACAGCGCGACATCCTGTATGATGATGGTAGCCTGGCGCGGAAGCAGTACGACGCGGCGAACCTATCCCCCATCCAGTTCACCACGGTCTGGTTCGATCCCGATGGCGTCACGCTGCGGGGGGAAACCCGGTACGATGATGGGCGGCGTGATGCCTACCAGCTGGATGCTGGCGACCACCATGGCTGGGACCGCGTGGACCGCAGCTACGACGCGCAGGGTGCGCTGCTGAGCAAGACCGTGCTCTATGATGACGGGCGCAGCGTGGCGAGCAGCTACACCGAAGGCGGCTTCCTGTATTCGCGCACCACGCAGGGCACGGCGGACGGCATCTACAAGGTGGAGTCCTTCAGCGAGGATGGCTCCCACTCGGTTTTGCGCTACGGCATCCCCAATGGTCCAACCATGGAAAGCCGGAGCTACAACGCGGACAATCAGCTGACAGAGCTGTATAGACAATATGGGCTGGACGGCGTCAGGACACATTACGACGCCGGCGACCACTTGGCCTGGAACAAGATCTCGACCACCGAGAGCTATCGCAATGACGGGCTGACCACGACCACGCTGAATTTCGACGAGGGCGGGCGCCTGGTCACGGAATGGAACCGACCGGGCTGGGGCGCACCGCCGGAGTTCGACCTTCATAGTGTGACGGTGCGGGTGTCGGATGACAGCAATGCACTCGCCTGGCGCTTTTCCGTGGCGGAGGACCAGACCGTGTCCGAGGTCCTGGGCGATCGGGCCTGGGCCGTGGAAAGTGACGCGGTGGGCCGGGTGACTGAGCGATCCACGGAGCTGGGCAACGGGGTGCTGCTGACGGTGCAGTACGACGCTGCGCAGACGGAGGCATGGGCCGCCATGGCGACCCTGACCGATATCGTGCGCGGCGTCGATTTCTATGTCGGTGCGTATTCCGATCTTGGCCGGTTGGAGATGCTGCTGGCGCCGTCGCAGGCCGATTGGCAGGTCTGATGCAACGACCGCCGCCCTGTCAGGCAGGGCGGCGCTGGCTGGAACTTTGAGCGCGGCATCGATGGAACGGCGCACCCATGATCCGGCAGGCGAGCAGCCAGGCCAGAGCTTGAGCGGTCATATGTCACCGGAACCCGCAATCCGATAACAATCTCATGGGGCGATGGATCCCGGCGATCTTTCAACCGATCGTGTTTTTACTGAAAGTTTAATCACCTCCACTTTCCACCCGCGTCGCGGTTGAGGCCACAGGGGGCCGTCGTGACGCCGGGCCGCGGCGCCGTGCCGTGATCCGGGGACTTGGGCCCGCAGAAGCGGGTGGGAGCGAAGCCATGGTGACGCGCGTCATAAAGGACACGGCCAACACCGAAGCCTGGCAAAGCCAGAGCCTGACCTACGATGAGTTCGGCCGCCTGACGGTCCGGGACATTCTCATGGACGACGCCGGGCGGGTCGTGACCTTCTACGACGCCGCCGGCACGCAGAGCTGGAGCCGGGTGGTCGAGACCTACAATGCCACCGGCCAGCTGATCAGCAAGGCCACCAGCTTCGATGATGGCGGCCGCAGCGTGGCTCGCCAGGATGCCGGCAACACTGAGGCCTGGACCACCTTCACCACCTCCTACGACGCCTTCGGCGTGCGCCTGCGCACCGATGCGCTGATGGATGACGGCCGGCTGGTCACCAACCATTACGATGTTGGAAACGCCGAGGCCTGGGAAAAGATGACGGTCATTCAGCTGAATGGCCAGACATTGAGCCAGGCTCGCAACTTCGACGATGGCACGCGCGAGGTCATCCAGTACGACGTGGCCGGGACGGAGCTCTGGGCTTACAGCGCCGTGACCTATGACGCGCTGGGCCGGGTCACGACCCAGGGTCAGGTTTTCGACGACGGGTCCAGCCTGCGCGTGGTGCGCGACGCCGCCGACGAGTCGGCCTGGAGCAAGATCTCGACCTGGACCAGCGCTTCGGGCGAGGTTGCGCAGCGCAGCCTGTACACCGATGGCGGCGTGCATGCCGGCGTGCAGTACGATGTGGACGGCTCGCAGAGCTGGTCGGTTCTGGGACGCATTTATGGCAGCGACGGCAAGCTGGCCTATGCCATGCAGATCAGCGACGACCTGAGCTATTCCGAGGTGCTGACCGGTGTGGCCTGGCGCGATGTCCAGACGGTGGGCGGCATTGTTGCGCACCGCGCAGCCGATCTCGAGGATGGAATGGTTCTGACGGTCGACTACGACGTGACCAACGACCAGAGCTGGCTGGCCTATGGCAAGCTCACGGACGCGGAAGGGGCGACGCTCTACAGCTTCACCCTGAATGACGATCTGAGCTGGAGCGACCAGGCCATCACCAACGACTGGCTGGCCTGAAGTCATGCGGGGGCGCCACCCGGCGCCCCCTTTCGCGCCGTCCCTATGTCAGCGCCGGCTCTTGCCCGGCAGGGCGCGCAACACCGTCCAGGCGAGGCCGGTCTTCACCACCGTGCCGGGAATAAAGGGCAGCAGGCCAGCGGTCACCGCTCCCGCCGCACCGGTGAAGGGCATCAGCCACAGCAATCCCGGCACAAACAGCGCCAGATGGGCCAGGAACAGCACCAAGCCCTGGCGCAGCGCACCGCCGCGCGCATGGCCGGCGATCCACGCCGCCGGCAGGAAGCCCAGCAGAAAACCGGCGGTCGGGCCGGTCAGGGCAACGAGCCCCGAGGCGCCGCCGGCAAAAACAGGCAGACCCAGCGCACCCTCCACCAGGTAGGCCAACACGGCGGCCGCCCCTATCCGCGACCCGCCCAGTGCACCCAACAGCAGCACGGTGAAGCTCTGCATGGTCGCCGGCACGGGCCAGAGCGGCAGGGCGATCTGTGCCGAGGCGGCCAATGCCAGGGAGCCCAGCAGGGCAAGACCTGTGAGGCGAAGTGCTGGAAGGGAGCGGGTCAGGGCCCGGGACAAGGCGATCGGCGTCATGCGGGATCTTCCCATCTGTTCGGCGGCGGTTCAGCCCGCGCGCGGCGGGCGACTTGCCATGGCGGCCGCGGCTTCGGCAAGCAGCAGCAGCCGCTGCATGGCGCCCGGCAAGGCGTCCTGTGCCGCATCGGGGCGCCACCACTCGCCGCCGACCTCCAGCCCTGGCGGGGCTTCGGCAGTCAGCAACGTCATGCGCAGTTCGAAATGGGTGAAGCCGTGCCGCGCTTCACCGGGCAGTGCGTGCCAGTCGAGCCCGGGGGCCGGCGCATAGGTTATTGCTTCCTCAGGCGTCCAGCCCGATTCGCGCCAGGGCGTGCCGGGCAGGCCCAGCATGCCGCCGAGCAGACCCCGCGGTGGGCGTCGTTGCAGCAGCATGCGACCGGCCCCGTCCCGCAGCAGGAAATGCACGCCGAGCCGGGTCGGCCGGTCCCGCTTCGGCGCTTTGCGCGGCAGGGAGGGCGCGATGCCCTGCCGCCGCCCTTCACATTCAGCTTGCCAGGGGCAGAGGGCACAGGCCGGATTGCGGGGAGTGCAGATCGTGGCGCCGAGGTCGAACAATGCCTGCACGAAATCCGACGGTCGCTCCCGTGCCGCATCCTGTTCCATCCAGCGCGAGGCCAGGCCTGAGAGGCGGGGACGGGCTCCGGGCAGCTCTTCCTCCACCGCATGGAGCCGGGCGGTGACGCGTTCCACATTGCCATCCACCGGCACCACGGGTCGGCCGAAGGCGATGGCGGCCACGGCGGCGGCGGTGTAGGCGCCGATGCCTGGCAGAGCCCGTAGTTCCTCCACCGTGTCGGGAAAGCCATTGCGCGCGGCGACCGCCTGGGCGCAGGCATGCAGGTTGCGTGCGCGGGCATAATAGCCGAGACCCGCCCACTCCGCAGCCACATCCTCCCACGGCGCTGCCGCCAGCGCAGCGATCGAGGGGAAGCGGATGAGGAAGCGGCGCCAGCGCGGCGTAACGGCGGCCACCGTGGTCTGCTGCAGCATGACCTCGGACAGCCAGATGCGGTATGGGTCGCGCACCGCTTCGCGCCAGGGCAGGGCGCGGCGGTGGCGGTCGTACCAGTGGAGCAGGGCGGAGGCGGGGGGCAGGGGAGAGGAGCTCACGGATGCAGGAAGAGGACGAAGCGAAGCCGGGCGCAAGCCCTACGTCTCGCCATGACGGCGGGGCCTCCACCGGTTGGCGCCCTGATCGTGGTTTGCGGCCTGTGGGTGGCCTCTTGCCGCAGTTCACCCGCCCGGTCTTTCGCAAGCGCAGCCCGGCCGGGGCGCATCTGATGACGGATTGGGTGGAAATCGTGGGACCGGCCCTTGCGGCGCAGAGCATGCCGCAGAAGCTTTCAGCCGGGACGCTGACGCTCCGCTGCTCAGGCCCCATGGCCATGGAGCTGCAGCATCTGGCGCCGCTGCTGATCAGCAAGATCAACAGTCGTTTCGGCCAGGCTCTGGTGCAGCGGCTGCGCTTCGTGCAAGGGGTGGTGACGCCGCCAGCACCGCGGCGCCGTGCGCCGGCTCCGGTGGCCGTGCCGCCACGCGTGTCGACGGCGCTGGAGGGGGTGGCGGACCCGGAACTGCGAGCTGCGCTGGAGCGGCTGGCCCGGGGGGTCTATCGCGGCAAGGCGGGCGGCTAAGCGTTGGCCAGTGACAAGAATTCCGGCCGCGGCGGTGGCGGACGATGGACAGCGGCGTCGCAAGGATCCATCTGCCGCACGGGGCGGCCCAAAGGGTCGTCGTGTTGTCGTGCTGTTCTGCTGCCGGGTGTTTCTGCTGTAAAGACTGGCACTTGGACTGATCGTGGCGGCCGGTTGGCTGCTAAACCCGTGAGCCTATCACGCCAAGCCGAAGGAGGCTTTCTTGCCGCTCTCCCGCCGTATCCTGATGATGGCTCCCGCCGTGCTGCTGCCGTTCGGCGCCAAGCGTGAGGCCCTGGCGCAAGACGCCGATCCCCGCCTTGCCGAGCGCGGTGCGGGAAAGCCGGATGCCAAGGTCACGGTGATCGAGTATTTTTCTCTGACCTGCTCGCATTGCGCGGCCTTTCACCGTGACACCTGGCCGCAGGTGAAGAAGGAACTGGTGGAAACCGGCCGCATCCGCATGGTGTGGCGCGACTTCCCGCTCGACCAGCTGGCACTGGCCGGCGCGCAGGTCGCCCGTGCCATGCCGCCCGCCGCCTACGAGGCCTTTACCGGCGCGCTTCTCTCCACTCAGGAACGCTGGGCCTTCAACCGCAATGCCGACTCCATTGCCGAGATCGCCAAGGTCGCTGCCATGGCAGGCATGAGCCGCGCCCAGGTGGATGCCGCCATCGCCGATGAGGGGCTGCGCCGCGCCGTCCTGGAAACGCGGCTGAAGGGGGAGCAGGAGCATCGGGTGAACTCCACCCCCACCTTTGTCTTCAACGGCAAGCCAGCGCCGGGCTCGCTCAACTACGATCGCTTCGCCGAACTGGCCGGCGAAGCCGGCGCTTGAGCGGGATGCCGATGCGCGACGGCGCCCCCCTGGAGGACGCCGAGACCTTCCCTTCGCCTGAGGCGGCGGCGGGGAACCCTGGGCAGGACGGTGCGGCAGCGGGGGCGGGGGACGTGCCTTCCCGGGACCGCGCGGCGGAGGAGGCCGCGCGCGCCGCAGCGTTGCGTGCGGTGCTGACCCGGCTGCGCATCACCGGCTTCAAATCCTTTGCCGAGCCCACCACGGTGGAGGTGATGCCCGGGCTCACCGGCATTGTCGGGCCCAATGGCTGCGGCAAGTCGAACGTGGTGGAAGCCCTGCGCTGGGCGATGGGCGAGACCAATGCGCGGGCGATGCGCGGCGGCGAGATGGATGATGTCATCTTCGCCGGCACCGCCACCCGCTCCGGCCGCAACCAGGCCGAGGTGACGCTGATGCTGGAGGATGCCTCCGGCCTCGCGCCGCCACCCAATGCCGAGGCGACGGATCTGGAGATCACCCGCCGCATCATCCGCGGCGAAGGAACCGGCTTCCGCATCAATGGCCGCGAAGCGCGCGGGCGAGACGTGCAGACGCTGTTCGCCGATATCGGCTCCGGCGCGCGGTCCTCGGCCATGGTCAGCCAGGGCAAGGTGGCGACCCTGATCGCGGCCAAGCCCGAGGAACGGCGGCAAGTGCTGGAGGAAGCAGCCGGCATAGCAGGGCTGCGCGCTCGCCGGCATGAGGCTGAGCTGAAGCTGCGTCAGGCCGAGGCCAACCTGACGCGCGCCGAAGATTTGAAGGGGCAGCTCGACACCCAGCGGCTGTCGCTGCAGCGACAGGCCCGGCAAGCAGCGCGCTACCGCAACCTGTCGGGCCTGACGCGTGCTGCCGAGGCCGAATACTTCGCCCTTCTGGTGGCCCGCGCCGAGCGGGCGCTGTCCGGCAGCCGTGCCGCTTATGCAACCGCGCGCGCCGCGACCCGGGGTGCCGAGCAAACAGCAACCGAGGCAACCACCCGCGCCTTCACAGCCGAGCGCGCCCTGCCGGCTCCGCGTGAGGCCGAGGCCGAGGCCCGCACCGCGCTGGAGCGCCGCCGGGTGGAGCAGGAAGGGCTGGAGGCCGAGGAACGCCGGGCCCGTGCAGCCCTGGACGAGGCTGCCGCACGGCTGGCGCAGATCCGGGATGATCTGGACCACGCCGCCCGTGCCGCCGAAGATGCGGAGGCGGCCGAGGCCCGCCTGTCCGGCGAGGCGAGAACGCTGGACGCCGTGATGGCCGACATGCCGTTCCGGCGGCAGGAAGCCGCGGCCGAGGAGGAAGCCGCCGCCGCAGCGGTGGCGGAAGCCGAGACGGCGGCGGACCGTGCCGCGCAGCTTGCTGCCGACGCCGCTGCGCAGCAGGCCAGGGTCACTGGCGAGGCTGTGGCCGCCCGGGGGCGCGAGGATCGACTGCGGCATCAACTCGCCGCCCTGGAGGGCCAGCATCGGGAAGCCGAATCCGCCCGCGTCGCTCCGGCGGAAAGCCAGGCCGCCGCCGCCGCCTGTCGGGAGGCCGAGGCAGCGCTGCAGGCGGCCCGTGCCGAGCTGGAACGCGCCGAACAAAGCCGCGCTGCCGCCCAGGAAAGCCATGCCGCCGCCCGACGCGCCGCCGCCGAGGCAGAGCAGGCCCGCGCCCGCGCGGTGTCGGAACAAGATGGTGCCATCCTGCGTGTTCGTCAGGTAGGCGAGCAGCGCGGCCGGCTGGTGCGCGAGCGAGACGCCGCCACTGCCGAGCGCCCGGAGCCCGCGGTCGTGGCCGCGGCGCGAACAAAGCGCGAAGAAGCCGAAGCGGCGCTGGTCGCGGCTCGGAATGCCTTGAGCCAGGCCGAAGCGGCACGCTCCGCCGCCGCCGGGGCGCATGCGGTGGCACGCGGCCAGGCCGGTGCCGCGGAGGCCGCACGGGCCCGTGCCGATGCGGAACGGCAGGGTCTGGCGGATCTGCTGCGCTCCCGTGAGCCTGCAGGAAAGGGAGGGGGGAAGTCGGCGGCATCGGCGCCGGTGCTGGAAGCCATCACCGTGCCTCCGGGCATGGAAGCCGCGCTTGGCGCAGCTTTGGGCGAGGCCTTGGACAGCCCCGCCGACCCTGCCGCCCCACGCCATTGGCGTCATCTGCCGCCATTTTCCGCGTTGCCTTCCATGCCGGAGGGAGTGGTTCCTTTGGTCCGGCTGGTGCAGGCACCGCCCGAGCTGGGACGCGCCCTGTCGCAGATCGGGTTGATCGAGGACGGGGCGCGAGGCAAGGAACTGCAGAAAAGCCTGGCACCCGGTCAGGCTCTTGTGTCGCGGGATGGAGCGCTGTGGCGCTGGGATGGGCATGGCGCGCTGGCCGGCGCGCCCAGTCCTGGTGCCGTGCGCCTGACCCAGCGCAACCGGCTACACGCCGCCGAGGCTGCGCTGCAGCAGGCTATTGCCGCCTCAAGGGAGGCTGCAGCCGCCGCGGATGTGGCCAAGGCCGAGGAAACCCGCACGGCGGGAGCCGAAAGCACGGCCCGTGCCGCGCGGGGCCAGGCTGAGGCCGCCCTGGGACGGGCGCGCGAAGCGGAGACGCGGCTTATCGCCGCTACCGAGCGGGCCGAAAGCAGGCTGGCGGCGCTGGGTCCGCAGATCGAGCGTCTGGAGACGGATCTGGCGGCCGCCGAAGCCGTGCGGGACGGGGCCGCCGCGACCTTGCAGGCGTTGCCTGATCCAACTGCCGCCCGTGCCTCCAGGGATGCTGCGCAGAGCGAAGAGGCGGCGGCGCAATCGGCCGAAGCTGCTGCCCGCGAGCAGCGCCGTAAGGCCGAAGCTGCCCTGGAAGCGGCACGCCTGGCGGAGTCGCGGCTGGCTGCGCGGGCTGTCGGTGCAGAAAGCCGCTTGCAGGCGCTGGCGCCCCAGCTTGCGCGCGTGACGGAGGAGCACGAGGACGCGGTGCGGCTTGTGGCGGAGGCGGAGGCTGCGCTGCGGGCGCTCCCGGACCTGGACCGGCTGCGGACGGCGGTGGAGGCGGCGAGGACCGCCCTTGCCGCCTCCCGGTCCCGGGCCGGCGCCGCGCGCGATGCTGTCGCCGCACTGGGTGCCGAGGTCGAGCGAGCGGCCGCCAGACTGGAGGCGATCGTTGAGGAGCGTGCTTCGTGGTTCACCCGGCGCGAAGCTGCGGTTGCGCGTCTGGCCGAGCTGAATCGCCGCGCCGCCGAGGCCGAGGCCGCGCGCGATGCCGCCGCCGCCGCGCCGGAGGAAGCAGCTGCCCGCCGCGCCGCTGCCGGTCGCGTCATGGCTCAGGCCGAGGCTCGCCATGCGGAAGCCCATCAGGTGCTGAAGGCTGCCGAGCAGGAAGATCGCGAGGCTGCCGAGGCCCGGCGTGCCGCGGATGCCGCCTTTGCCGCGGCACGGGAAGGGCAGGTGCGGGCCGAAGCCGCCGTTCAGCAGGCCGAGGTTATGGCGGCCAGTGTGGCGGAGCGGCTGGGCGAACGGCTGGGTGAGAACCCCACCTTGCCGGAGCCACCGGAGGATCTGTCCGATGCCGCCGAGGAGCGCGCGCGCCGCAAGGCTGAGCGGCTTGCGCGGGAGCGGGAGGAGATGGGCCCGGTCAACCTCCGCGCCGAGCAGGAGGTCGGCGAGATCGAGGAGCGGATCGGGCTGATCGACCGCGACCGCGACGAAATCGGCGCCGCCATCGCCAAGTTGCGCGGTTCCATCGGGCATCTGAACCGGGAAGGGCGGGAAAGGCTGCGCGCTGTGTTCCACCGGGTCGATGGCGAGTTCCGCAACTTGTTCGGCCGGCTGTTCGGCGGTGGGCGGGCGCATCTGGCTCTGGTCGGCAGTGACGACCCGCTGGAAGCGGGACTCGAGATCTATGCCGAGCCGCCGGGCAAGAAGCTGGCCACCCTGTCGCTGCTTTCCGGCGGCGAGCAGGCGCTGACGGCGTTGTCGCTGATCTTCGCCGTGTTCCGCTGTCAGCCGGCGCCGGTCTGCGTGCTGGACGAGGTGGACGCGCCGCTGGACGATGCCAACGTGGAACGGCTATGCGGCCTGCTGGAAGCGATGGCCGAGGAATCCGGCACACGTTTCCTCGTGGTGACCCACCACCCGTTGACCATGGCGCGGATGCACCGTCTCTATGGCGTCACCATGCAGGAACGCGGAGTAAGCCGGCTGCTCTCGGTGGATCTCGGCATGGCGGCCGAAATGGTCGAGGGGGGGCATTGACCATGATCCGAATTCGCGGATGGCCGTTCCGCGACGCCGGAGAAGGGAAGGCAGCCGGGACGGCGGCTTCGGAGCGGGGCGCGCCGCCTGATGCCGGAACGGGAAGGGACATGGCCGGTCGCAGCTCCGAAAGGATGGAACGGAACGGATGATCGCGCGCCGCACGGCTCTTGTTCTGGGGTTGGGGATTGCCAGCGCATGGCCGGGCAGGCCAGTTCCCGCTGCGGTGCCGGCTCCGCCCGCCCGGCCGGCGTTGAGGGTCACCGGGTTGATTGGCGGTGAAGCCGATGCGGGGGAGCGCGCCTTTTCCATGGACGAGCTGGAAGCGCTGGGCTCCGCCAGCTTTGTGACCTCGACGCCATGGACAAAGGGGTCGCAGCGTTTCACCGGCGTGCCGTTGAAGCGGCTTCTGGACGCGGTGGAATGCCGCGGGACCATGCTGCACGCCTTCGCCATCAACGACTACCGCGGCGAGATCCCGGTTTCCGACGCCGAATCGCACGGTCCGCTGCTGGCCACGCGGCTGGATGGGCGGCCCATGCGGGTGCGGGATTTCGGCCCGATCTGGCTGGTATATCCCTGGTCCGAACGACCGGATCTGGACCGTCCTTCGGTGCACCGCCGCTCGGTCTGGCAACTGGTGCGGATCGAGGTGCGCTGACGGTGTCTATCCGCCTCCTTCCGTTCAGAACCGGCCGTTTTAAGATCCCCGGGATGGGGGGGCTGGGGCGGCGTACGGTATGGCTCGGCCTTGCCGCGCTGCTGTTCTTCATCTCGGTGGGCGTTTCGGTCACGGTGGGCGCGCTGCAGTACCGCCATCAGATGCGGCTCGAGCGCAATGGCATGTGGATGACCAGCCAGGCTTCGCTGGAGGCAGCCCGGTTCAGCGCCGCACTGTCCCAATATCTGGTGGGGCAGGCGCCGGCCTGGGCGGTGTCCGAGCGGTTCGAGATCTTCTACAGCCGCATCCGCCTGCTGGAGAGCGTGCCGAATGAGCATGGCGGCGCGGCCGTGGACATGCTGGAGCGCAGTCTGCCGGAACTGATGCTGCGGCTGGACGCGCTGGACGCGGACCTGACCGCGGTGCTGGGCGGCGACAGCTCCATGGCCCAGCGCCTGCTGCGCGATTTCAACGAGCTGGACGGACGGCTGAACGAGCTGACCCGGGCCCTGCATCGGCAGGCTCAGCACGCGCTCGATCGTTCCGCGAACTGGCTCAGCGGCCCCTACTGGCTGTTGCTGGGATCGCTGCTCGGCCTTCTGCTGTCCACCGGATTGCTGGTCTGGCTGATCGTCGTGGAGGGGCGGCAGGCGCGCGCGAACCTCGTGAAGGCCGAGGCGGCGGCCGAAAGCCAGGCGGAGGCGGAGCGCATGCTCCGCACGCTGATCGGTGGCGTGCCGGCGATGATCGGTGCCTTCGACCGCGACGGCCGCTTTCTTTTCCTGAACGATGCGCTGGCGCGGTTCCATGGCATCCGCGAGGAGGATGCGATCGGCCGCAGCCTGGCCGAGCTGGGCCTGGAGCTGGGCGGGCGCGACCTGCTGGACTGGGCGCTCGGCAGCACCGGCCCCACGCCCCAAACGGAACGGCGGGTGCGCAACCGTGAGGGCAGCATCCGCACCCTGCTGATCACCGCCGTGGCCGTGTCCGGGGAGGAGGGGCGTCGCGGCCGGGTGGTGATGGCCGCCCTCGACATCACCGAACGCAAGGAGGCCGAGGACCGCATCCGGCATCTGGCCGAGCACGACCCGATGACGGACCTGCCCAACCGCCTGCTCTTCAGCGCGCGGCTACGGGCCCGGCTGCGGCAGGCCCAGGCGGGGCAGGGTGGCGATTTCGCCCTGCACCTGATCGACCTCGACGGGTTCAAGGCGGTGAATGACGGACTCGGTCATACAACCGGGGACAAGCTGCTGCTGGCAGCGGTGGAGCGGATGCGGGGCTGCCTGCGTGCGGACGATCTGATTGCGCGCATGGGCGGGGACGAGTTCGCGGTGATCCAGGCGGAGGCGCGGCACCCGGCCGAGGCGCGGCGCCTGGCGGAGCGGCTGGTCCGCATCATGGCTGAGCCGTTCGAGGTGGATGGCTGCCAGATCCGTTCCGGCGCCAGCATCGGCAGCGCGCTGGGGCTGCGTGACGGCCAGACGCTCGAACTGCTGCAGCAGCGGGCCGACATGGCGCTGTACCGTGCCAAGGCCGATGGGCGCAGCCGCTCGGTGCTGTTCGATCCCGCCATGGAAGAGCTACGCCGCAATCAGCGCATGCTGGAGGAGGACCTGCGCGAGGCGCTGGAGCGCGACCAGCTCACCCTGGTGTACCAGCCGAAATTTGGCCTGCTGGCCGACCGCATGACAGGGTGCGAGGCCCTGCTCCGGTGGCACCACCCGATCCACGGGGCGATGAACCCTGGACGCTTCGTGCCCGCGGCCGAGGAGGCGGGAATGGCCGCGACGCTGACCCGCAACGTGCTGGGCATGGTGTGCCGGCAGATCCGGGACTGGCAGGCGCGAGGATTGGAGGTGCCGGTGGCGGTGAACATTTCGGCCTCGCTCTTCGCCACGGACCAAGCGGTGCAGCTCGTGCGGGAGGCGCTGATGGTGAGCGGCGTGCCGCCACGGCTGCTGCAGGTGGAGCTGACGGAGCAGGTGTTCATCCGCAGTGCCGACGCGGCCCGCGCGGCGCTGCACTCGCTGCACGAGCTGGGCGTCAGTGTGGCGCTGGACGATTTCGGCACCGGCTATTCCTCGCTCGGATATCTGCAGCACCTGGATTTCGACGTGCTGAAGATCGATCAGGGCTTTATCCAGAACCTTGGCATTCGCGACGATGGCGCGCAGGGCAATGGCGCCAGAGGCAACAGCCTTTGGATCGTCGAGACCATTCTGCGTCTGGCGCACGGGCTGGGTGCCGAAGTGGTGGCGGAGGGTGTGGAAACGCCCGAGCAGCTCCACCTCCTGCGCGAGATCGGCTGCGACGCGGCCCAGGGTTACCTGCTGGGGCGCCCCATGCCGGCCGAAGCCTTCGCCACGCTGTTCACCGCGCCGGTCGGTGGGGCCGTGCCACATGCGGAGGGGCGGGCGCAGGATGCGCAGCCGGCGCGTCCTTGACACCACATGAACGACCGCTTACGAGCCGGACAGCCTTCCGGCGGGCGGACCGCGGGAGCGAGGGGTGACGGAACGCAACGATTTTGACGCGCGTCTGAAGCAGGCCCGGCAACGCCGTGGCCTGGAAAAGGATGCGGACGCAGGCGAGACACCAGCCGGTGGCCTCCCGGCGGGATCGATGCAGATCGGGTTGCGGGCGGGGATCGAGGTCGTATCGGCCCTGATCGCCGGGGCGGGGCTGGGCTGGCTGCTCGACCGCTGGCTCGGCAGCTTTCCCTGGCTCTTTCTCGTCTTCTTCGTCGTGGGCGGCGCCGCCGGGGTGATGAACGTTTATCGGCTGTTCACTCCCCGGTCCGGCGGCCTGAAGTAGCATCATCGGATACGGGAGAGCCGCGTGGCCGCCGAAGGCAAGACGATCGACGCCCTGAGCCAGTTCGAGCTGACCCATTCCTTGGGTCCGATCGGCGCGGCCGTGAACTTCACCCAGTCCAACCTGCACATGCTGGTCGCTGCCGGCCTGGTCGTGCTGATCATGACGGTCGGCATGGCGCCGCGCGCCATCGTGCCGGGCCGCTTCCAGGCGGTGGCCGAGACCTTCTATGAATTCGTCGAGAACCTTGTGGCAGGGCAGGTGGGGCATGAAGGGAAGCGCTATTTCCCCTTTGTCTTCGCGCTGTTCATGTTCGTGCTGTTCGGCAACGTCCTGGGGCTGTTCCCCTACGCCTTCACCTATACCAGCCACATCGCGGTGACCTTCGGTCTCGCCTTCCTGGTGTTCCTGGTGACGACGATCGTGGCTCTGTCGCTGCACGGCAAGAAGTTCTTCGGCTACTTCTTCCCCGAGGGTGCGCCGCTCTGGCTTGCCCCCATCATCGTGCCGGTCGAGGTGGTGTCCTACCTCTCGCGGCCGATCAGCCTTTCCGTCCGTTTGTTCGCCAACATGGTTGCCGGCCACGTGCTGCTGAAGGTGTTCGCCACCTTCGTCGTGCTGCTGGGCGGTCTTGGCGTGGTCGGCCCGCTTGTCGCGGTGCTGCCGCTTTCGGTCAACGTCCTCCTGGTCGGGTTCGAACTGCTGGTTGCTTTCCTGCAGGCCTATGTGTTCGCCATCCTCACCAGCATCTACCTGCATGACGCGGTGCACCTGCACTGACGGGGTCAGTCCTCACAAAGGGGCCACGTCCGTGCCGGGCTGCGTCCGGCGGAACTAACATCAGATCAGCGAAGGGAATCCTCTGATGGAAATCGTGCTTGCTGCGAAGGCGATCGGCGCCGGTATTGCCGTTCTCGCCCTGTTCGGCGTCGGTCTGGCGCTGGGCAACATCTTCTCGACGCTGATCGCGTCCGTCGCCCGCAACCCGGCGTCGCGTGACACCGTGTTCCCCATCGGCATCCTGGGCTTCGCCCTGACGGAAGCCGTTGCGCTGTTCGCGCTGCTGATCGCCTTCCTGATCCTGTTCACCTGATCAGGCCTCACTGATCCGGGGGCGCGTCCTCGTTGCCGCGCCCCCGGCTGTGTGCCCACGGGCCAATGCGAATTTCAGGGATGCTGATGATGAAGCGGGTTACCCTCGCGGGCGTGACGGCCCTGCTGCTTTCCACCGCCGCCCAGGCGGCGCAGACGGTCGAGAACAGCCTGGAGGCGCAGTCCGTCGAGGCTGCTGAGGCTGCCGGCGGGATGCCGCAGCTCGATTTCGGCAACCCGCTGATGCTGGCCCAGATCGTCTGGCTGTTCATCATCTTCGGCGTCTTCTACTACCTGCTCTCCCAATATGCCCTGCCGCGTGTCGCCTCCGTGCTGGAGGAGCGGCGCGCCCGCATCGATGGCGATCTGGAAGCTGCCCGTGCCGCCAAGGCCGAGGCCGATACCGCCATCGCCGCGCATCACGAATCCACGGCGCGTGCCCGGCACGAGAGCCACCAGGCCATCACAGCCGCCACTGAAGCCGCGCAGGCCGAGGCCGCGCAGCAGGCCGCGGCGCTGAATGCCCGGCTGAACCAGCAGATCGAGGCCGCCGAGGCGCGCATCAACGCCGCGCGCGACAGCGCCATGGGCGCGCTGCGCGAAGTGGCCACCGACACCGCGAACGCGCTGGTCGCGCGCGTTTCCGGCCTGAAGAACGAAGCCGCCGTCGCCGCCGCCGTGCAGAACGAGCTGGCCGCCCGCGGCCGGGCCTGAAGAGGGGATTGGCGTCGTGCATCACTACGAGCATTTCTGGCTGAACCCGACCTTCTGGGTCGCCGTCTCCTTCATCATCTTCGTGGTGCTGCTGGGTCGGACGATGTGGAACAAGGCGACCGAGGCGCTGGACGCCCGTGCTGCCAAGATCCGCGCCGATCTGGACGAGGCCGCGCGGCTCCGCGCCGAGGCCGAGGCCATGCGCCGCAAGGCTGAGGCCGATAGCCGCGCCGCGGCCGCAGAGGCCGAGGCGCTGATCGCCCGCGCAAGGGGCGAGGCGGAGCGGATGGCTGCCGCCACCCAAGCCGAGGCCGAGGCTTCGGCCAAGCGCCGCGAGCGCATGGCCATGGACCGCATCCAGGCGGCCGAGGCCAGCGCCGTGAACGAGGTGCGCCACGCCGCCGCCGAGATTGCGTCCGCCGCAGCTCAGCAGGTGATCGCGCAGCACCTCGACGCTGAGAGCGATGCCAAGTTGATCGACGCCGCCGTGGCCGATCTGCCTCGCTCGCTGCGCGCCGCCTGAGCCGAAGCGCCTCGGTCTGGAGAAGTGATGGGGGCCGTTCGGCCCCCATTTGCGTTGCGGTACGGATCGGGCTTATCGAGAGCCCGCTCCACCATGGCAGCAGGAGGATCTCCTTGCCCGACAGCCAGATTCAGTTCGTCGCCAAGAATATGCGCCTGGATCTGCGGCTCATCGCCGAGATGATCGCCCCACGGGCCCGCGTGCTGGATATCGGCTGCGGCGACGGTGCCCTGCTGGAGCATCTGGAGCGCGAGAAGCAGGCCGATGCGCGCGGCATCGAGATCGACATGGCCCAGGCCACCTCCGCCGTGGCCCAGGGCTTGGCGGTGATTCATGGCGATGCCGATAACGACCTGGCCTTTTACCCGGACGACGCCTTCGACTATGTGGTGCTGTCCCGCACCATCCATGCAGTGGAGAAGCCGCGCGAGGTGTTGCGGCAGATGCTGCGGATCGGCCGGCATGCCATCGTGTCCTTTCCCAATTTTGGCCATTGGGAAGTGCGGATGAAGCTGTTGCTGACGGGCCGCATGCCCATGACCCAAACCTGGGGCAAGGCCTGGCACGAAACGCCGAACATCCATCCCTGCACCATCCTCGATTTCGTCGATCTTTGTGCTCAGGACGGATACAAGGTGGAGCAATGGCTGGCAGTGGATGAGCATGGATCGCGAGCGCCCTGGAAGCGGTCCGTTCGGCTCGCAAACCTGTTCGGTGAGCAGGCTTTGTTTCTGTTGAAGCGGAGCGGCGCGGAACCGAGGGGGTAGCGCCCCTCCGGTTCCTGGCACGTCACGACATCGCACCCCGCGCCGCGATCGGCCACAGGCATTCCACCCGCCCTCGCCGCACGCCCACGAACCAGTCATAGCGGTCGATGGTCGGGTCGCAATGGCCGGGTACCAGCCGCAGCTTCTCGCCGAGCTTCGGGCGCTTGCCGCCTTCGACGCGCAGGTTGCCGTGCTCGTCCGAGGCACCGCTATAGGTCAGGCCAGGGCGTTCCCATAGCTGGGGAAAACCGGAATCCGTGGGCGCCGCCTTGTGCCCGGCATCGACCACGGCCAGGTCGGGCTTGGGCACACTCATCACCTGGGTCAACAGGAAGAGCGATTGACGGAACGGTGGAGCATCCTCGTTGGCGGCGTAGTCTGCATCCATGAAGGCGTAGGAGCCGGCCTGAATCTCGGTGAACACGCCGCTCGAGGCCTCATGCCGGAAGGTGCCGGTGCCGCCTCCACCGACAATGCCACATTCGAGGCCCTGCTGGCGCAGCTGTTCCACGGTGCGGCGGGTGCTGTCCACCGCTGAGGTGATGGCGGCGGTGCGGGCCTCAGGGCTGCGGATGTGCTGCGCACGACCATGATAGGCCTGTAGCCCCCCGAAGATAAGGTGCCGGCTGGCGGCAATGCGGCTTGCCAGCGCCACCGCCTCGGGCCCTGGCGAAACGCCACAGCGCCCCGCCCCGACATCGATCTCCACCAGCACGGAAAGGCGGGTGCCCGCGGCCTGCGCCGCCTGTTCGATCAGGCCGACGGCATCCGCATGGTCGGCGCAGAGCGCGACCCTGCTGATGCCCGACAGCGCGGCGAGACGCGCCAGCTTCCGGGGCGCCACCACCTCGTTGCTGACAAGGATGTCGGGAACGCCGCCCCAGGCCAGGGCCTCCGCTTCCGCGACCTTCTGCGTGCACTGGCCGACAGCGCCGCGCTTCATCTGCTGCAAGGCGACCACAGGGGATTTATGCGTCTTGGCATGGGCCCGCAGCTTGGCGCCGGTGGGGGCCAGAATGGCGGCCATGGAGTCCAGATTGGCCTCGAAGGCATCGAGGTCGAGGATCAGGGCAGGGGTATCCACCTCCTCCTCGCGCATGCCGGGCTGGGCGGGCGGGTTTTGCAGCATTCGTGGGCACTCCTGGCATGATGCGCGGGCGCAGGAACAGGGATCGGCACGCAGCGCAGGGCTGCCACCACAAGGACAACACAGAATTTCACTCAACTTGCGCCAGAGGAAGCGCTTTAGAAAGCGGTGCCGGGCCGTCGATTCGGCCGGCGACTCTGCCGCCCTCTCTGGACATTTCACCTATGGACCGAAACGTGCTGCGGGGCGTGCTGCTCGCCTTCCTGGCCTATGCCCTGTTTGCCGTCAGCGATGCATCGGTGAAGCTGCTGAAAGGCTCGTTGCCAGTCTACGAAGTTATCTTCTGGGGCGCGCTGATGGGCTTTGTGATCCTGCCGTTGGTGCGGAGGCCGGGCGAGCGCTACGCCGACGCCTTCCGCGCCCGGGACTGGCGGCTATGGTTCGTACGCGCGGGAGCGGCAATGACCGGCAGCCTGGGCAGCGTCATGGCCTTCACCTGGCTGCCCATGGCTGAAGCCTTCTCGATCCTGTTCCTGTTGCCGGCCTTCGTGACCATCTTCTCAGTGGTTTTCCTGCGCGAGCAGGTGGGCTGGCGCCGCTGGGCCGCGGTGGTGATGGGTTTCGTGGGCGTGCTGGTGGTGCTGCGGCCCGGCTTCCGCGAAATCAATCCCGGACATGTCGGCGCCTTTGTCGGTGCACTCTCCTCGGCGGTGACCATCGTCATGCTGCGTGCCCTTGGACAGAAGGAGAAGCGCGTCTCGCTCTATGGCGCGGGGCTGCTAGGGCCACTGATCGGCGGCTTCGTGCTGATGCTGCCAAGTTTCGTCTGGCCAAGCGCCGAGCAGTGGCTGTGGCTCGCCGGCTACGGACTGCTGGCGGCAGGAGGCAATGCGCTGCTGATGCTTGCCTCGGGGCTGGCGCCGGCCAGCCTGGTGGCGCCGCCACAATACAGCCAGATGATCTGGGCTCTCGGCTTCGGTTACTGGCTGTTCCATGACCGACTGGACGTGCCGATGCTGGCGGGCGTGCTGATCATCGTCGCCGCCGGCGGCTTCACCTTTCTGCGGGAAAAGGAGCGGGGTCCGAAAGGATGGCGCCGCGCCCCGCTGGTGCATCCGCAATAGCTCGGGCTCCCATCGGCCTCGCCCTCCTTCCTGCGCTGAACGGAGCAGGCGTTCACACCTGCGGAGTGGGACGGCGAGCCCGCCTCCCGGAACCACAAAATGAACATTCCGCCCTGATCTTGCGGTAGCGCAAGGAAGGATGGCAGCCTTCGTGCCACCGATCCGAGGCGAACAGCACGGAGCCATCCACGGTGACCATCACCGCCACACCTGCCCAACAACCTATCGGCTCGCCCGCCGAGCCGACCTCCAACCGAAAATTCGCCTTTCTGCTTCTGGCCCTCGCGCTCTACGCGGCGGTTCTGCTGGCGCCGACGCCGGCGGGACTTAGCGCGTCGGGGCAGGTGGCCCTCGGCCTGCTTGTGCTGGTGATCGTGCTGTGGATCAGCGAATGCGTTTCCCCGGCTGCCAGCGCCATCATCCTGACAGGCATGGCCGTGGTGGGGCTGATCGGCAAGCCGCTGACCGAGGGCGCGGCGCCGATGAACTCGACCCAGGCGCTAGCCCAGATGCTGGGGGGGTTCTCTTCCTCGGCGGTGCTTCTGGTCGCCGGCGCGCTTTTCCTGGCCGTGGCGCTGAAGATCACAGGACTGGACCGGCGCATTGCGCTGCTGGTGATGAGCCGCATCGGCATTTCGCCGGCGCGGCTGGTTTTGGGCGCCATGCTGGTCGGCTTCGTGCTGGCATTGTTCATTCCTTCGGCCACCGCCCGGGTCGGTGCCGTGATCCCCATCATGGTGGGCATCACCACCGCGCTTGGGCTGCCGGTGGGCAGCACCCTGGGAGCTGCGCTGCTGATCGTCACCGCCCAGGCCTGCTCCATCTTCAACATGGGGATCAAGACGGCGGCGGCGCAGAACCTGATCAGCCTGAGCTTCATGAATCAGGCTTTCGGGCACGACATCACCTGGGGCGGCTGGTTCGTCACCGCGCTCCCCTTCACCCTTTCCATGTGCGCGGTGCTGTTCCTGATCGCCGTCTTCCTGCTGCGCCCCATCGTGCCGGAGCCGCGCGAGGCGGAGGCGCGCCTGCGCCAGCAGCTGGCGGAGCTGGGACCGGTCACGGGCAAGGAGAAGCGGTTGATCGCCGTGGCGGTCGGGCTGCTGCTTCTATGGTCCACCGAGGGCCTGCATCCACTTGATACCACCACCACCACGCAGCTCGGCATCGCGCTGCTGCTGATGCCCAAGATCGGCGTCATGAACTGGTCGGAGGCCGAAAAGCTGGTGCCCTGGGGCACCGTGGTGCTGTTCGCGGCGTCGATCTCGCTCGGCACGCTGCTCTCACGCACGGGGGCAGCGGGTTGGCTGGCCAACATCACCCTGGGTCAGTTGGGGCTTGAAGCGATGCCGCTGGTCGGCATCATCGCCGCGCTTTCGGTGTTCAACATCGTGCTGCATTTGGGCTTTGCCTCGGCAACCGGCCTCGCCTCGACGCTGATCCCGATCATGCTGGCTTTCACCCAGACGCTGAGCATGGGGCCGGATACCGCCTTCGGCATCGTCATGATCCAGGCCATGGTGGTGTCCTTCGGCTTTATCCTGCCAACCAACGCGCCGCAGAACATGCTGTGCTACGGCACCGGCGCCTTCACCATGGGGCAGTTCGTCAAGGTCGGCCTGCCGTTGACGATGGCCGGGCTGCTGTTGATCCTGCTTTTCTCCGCCACGATCTGGCCGTTGATGGGAGTGCTGTGACCATGCCGGGAACCGTGGGCATTATTGGCGCGGGGCAGGTAGGGGCCGCCGCCGCTTATCTGCTGGCCACCACGCCGGGCATCAGCGATGTGGTGCTGGTTGATCAGGACGCGAAGCGTGCCGCCAGCGAAGCCGCCGATATTGGCCACGCCGCAGCGTTCAACCATGCCGCCGATGTGCGCGCAGGAGCTTATGAAGACCTTGCTGGAGCGAAGGTCATCGTCATCACTGCGGGCGTCAGCCTGAAGCCGGGTCAGACGCGGCTGCAATTGATGCAGGCCAATCTCGGCATCGTGGATGGCATCATCGCGGCGGTGCTGAAGGCGGCGCCCGACGCGGTGCTGCTTTTCGCCACCAACCCGGTGGATGTGATGCCCGCGCTTGCGGTACGGCGGCACGGGGTGCCCCCCGGGCGGGCCATTGGCACGGGTTGTGCGCTGGATTCAGCGCGGTTCCGCGAAAGATTGGCCCGGCATCTGGGTGTGGCGCCAACCGCCGTGCATGCGCATGTTCTGGGCGAGCACGGTGATTCCGAAGTGCTTCACTGGAGCGGTGCCCATGCGGCCGGCATGTCGCTGGAGCTGTTCGCCGAGCAAATGGGGCGGCCGATCGGGTTGGAGCTGCGTGCCACGATGGCGCAGGATGTGCGGACCTCGGCCTATCGCATCAAGGAGGGCAAGGGTGTCTCCAATTTCGGCATCGGCGGCTGCATCGCACGGCTCTGCCGCGCCATCGTGAATGACGAGCACACGGCTTTCACTGTTTCGACCTTCATGGAGGAAGGCGTGGCGGGCATTCCTGCCACCTGCGTCTCGCTGCCCCACATCCTTTCGGCCGCGGGCGCCTCGGCGCCCTTGAAGCCGGTTCTGGACGAAGCGGAAACGGAGGCGCTGAGGGCCAGCGCGGCGCTTCTGGCGAGCAGCATCGAGGACGGGCTGCGGAGCCTTTGAGGCACCCGAAGTCCCTGTGGCGGCGGCACCGGGGACCGAAGGCCCGCCTCGGCTTGCCCATCAAGCCACAGGCGGCGTCGTCGGCTGCTCCGCGCAGCTGGGCAGATCCGGATCGAGCCTGGCCCAGTCCGGCGCCGAGCCGGTCCAGATGGCCGAAACAGGAGCCAGCCCGTCGCGCCGGTCCAGCGTGCCGATCCTCACCACCATCACGTCTGGCCTGGCCTCAGCCTCGCTGAAGAGGTGGGTGCCGCATTTCGCGCAAAAGCGGCGGCGCATCGTGTTGCCGCTATCGGCCTGGCTGACATAGCTCGCCGGCTCCCCTTCCAGCGTCAGGCCCGCGGGGCGGAAAAAGGCGTTCACCGAGGCATTGCCGCAGGCCAGATACTGGCAGTCCCGGCACCAGCAGGCGCGGGTGGCCAAAGGAGCGTGATTGAAGCGGAAGCGGATGGCGCCGCAGAAGCAGCGACCTGTGGTTTCCGTCATGGTGTTGGTCCTCCCGCGGGGGAGGCTAGCATGGCGGCGCTGCCTGCCAGGAAGCGTCGTTCAGGCCCCCGCCTGTCCTGGGCCGCGGGCGTGACAAATTTTTCGGCGCGGGACGAGGCAGTGGGCCGGACGCGGCGCTAATCGGCCGGGTCGGTGGGTTTGCCCCGGCGATGCAGCGAGGCATCGCCGGGAAAGCGTGCCAGCCTCAGTGGCCGGCGTTCTCACCGGAGAAGTCCGGGGCGGCGAGGCCAGAGGCTTCCAGCTGCTCGGCCAGCAGTGTCTTGAGGTTCTCGAGGCCCTGCTCGGTCTTGGCCTCAGCGCGGGCGACCAGCACGGCCTGGGTGTTGGAGGCGCGCAGCAACCACCAGCCATCCTCGGTCAGCACGCGCACGCCATCCACATCCTGCACCTTGGCGCCGGAGGAGGCGAGGCGGGCTTTCACTTCCTGGATCACGCCGAACTTGCGCTCATCCGGACAGTCGAAGCGCAGCTCGGGCGTGTTGATCACCTTGGGCAGAGCGTCGCGGGTCTGCGCCAGCGATTCACTGGAGCGCGCCACGATGCCGAGCAGGCGCACAGCCGAGTAGGGTGCATCGTCGAAGCCGTACCACTTGTCGGCGAAGAAGATGTGGCCCGACATCTCACCGGCCAGCGGCGCCTTGGTTTCCGCCATCTTGGCCTTGATCAGGGAATGGCCCGTCTTCCACATCAGCGGCGTGCCGCCCGCCTTGGCGACCTCGTCGAACAGCACCTGCGATGCCTTGACGTCGGCGATGATGGTGCCACCCGGATGCTGCTTCAGCACATCGCGCGCCAGCACCACCAGCAGCTGGTCCCCGAACAGCATGTTGCCCTCGCCGTCCACCGCGCCGATGCGATCGGCGTCGCCATCGAAGGCGATGCCCAGATCCGCCCCGGTCTCGCGCACCTTGGCGATGATCTGCTCAAGGTTCTTGAGCACGGTCGGGTCGGGATGATGGTTGGGGAAGTTGCCGTCAATCTCGCCATTGATGACGATGTGCTCGCCGGGCAGCTTCTCTGCGAGGCGCTTGCAGATCTCGGCGCCGGAGCCGTTGCCCGGGTCCCACACCACCTTCAGCTTGCGGTCCCCGCCATCGTAATCCTGCAACAGGCGGGCGACATAGGCGTCGGACACATCAACCTGGGTGGAGGACCCCGACGCCTCGGCCACCACGTCGCCGGAGGCGGCCATGCTGCCGATCTGCTGGATCTGCGGGCCGAAGAAGGGCTTCTTGCCCAGCATCATCTTGAAGCCGTTGTAGTCCGGCGGGTTGTGGCTGCCGGTCACCATCACGGCGCCATCGGCCTTCAGCTCGTAGGAGGCGAAGTAGAGCATCGGCGTCGGACCGCAGCCGATGCGCGCCACTTCCAGGCCGCAGGCCACGAGCCCCGCGACCAGCTGCTCTTCGAGCTCGGGCGAGGAAAGGCGGCCGTCATAGCCGACGGCAACCTTTTTGCCGCCTTCACGCGCCACGATGCTGCCGAAGCAGCGGCCAATGGCGAAGGCGTCCTTGCCGGACAGGGTTTTGCCGATGATGCCGCGGATGTCGTATTCGCGCAGCGAGGTGGGGTGGAACTGGTGGGTGAAGGCGGTCATCGGGAGTTCCCTTTACGGCCGGCCGATGGAGGAATAGTGGAAGCCGGCCTCGCGCATGGCGGCCGGGTCCCAGACATTGCGCAGATCGCAGATCACGCGGCCAGCCATGGCAGTGCTCAATTTCCGGGGCGCGACGGCACGGAACTCGTTCCATTCGGTGATGAGCACGAGCGCGTCGGCGCCTTTTGCAGCTTCAAGCGCCGAGGAGGCGAACTCCACCGCCGCCGGTAACGCCTGGCGGGCATGGGCGGGTTGCGGATCATATGCCACGACCTGCGCTCCCGCCGCGACCAGCGCGGGAAGGATCACCAGTGACGGCGCGTCGCGCATGTCGTCCGTTTCAGGCTTGAAGGTCACGCCCAGCACCGCAATGCGCTTGCCCTTGACCGAGCCGCCACAGGCGGCGACCACCCGCTCGGCCATCTGCGCCTTGCGGGCCTCGTTGGCGGCAATGGTCTGCTCAACAATGGTGACCGGCGCGCCCAACTCCTGCGCCGTCTGCGCCAGGGCCAGCGTGTCCTTGGGGAAGCAGGAGCCGCCATAGCCCGGCCCTGCATGGAGGAACTTGCGGCCGATGCGGCCATCGAGCCCCATGCCGCGCGCCACGTCGTGCACGTTGGCCCCGGCCTTCTCGCACAGATCCGCCATCTGGTTGATGAAGGTGATCTTCACGGCCAGGAAGGCATTGGCGGCGTACTTGATCAGCTCGGCGGTTTCGACCGAGGTCTGCACCACCGGCGTCTCGATCAGGTAGAGCGGGCGGTAGAGCCGCTTCAGCACCTTGGCCGCATGCTCGCTTTCGACCCCGATCACCACGCGGTCGGGCCGCATGAAGTCACCGATCGCATTGCCTTCGCGCAGGAATTCCGGATTGGAAGCGACGTCGATCTGCAAGTCGGGCCGTGCCGCCTGGACGATTTCCTTGACCCGGCGGCCGGTGCCGACGGGCACGGTGGACTTCGTCACCAGCACCAGCGGACCCTCGGCCGCACGCGCTACCTGTTCGGCCGCCGCAAAGACATAGGTGAGGTCGGCGTGTCCGTCACCGCGCCGGGTCGGCGTGCCCACCGCAAGGAAGACGGCGTCGGCCCCGTGCATCGCCTCGCCGAGGTCGGTGGTGAAGCTCAGGCGTCCATCGGCGGCGTTCTCCGCCACCAGGCGGTCGAGGCCCGGCTCATAGATGGGAATACGGCCCTGGCGCAGAGCCTCGACCTTGTCGTGGTCAGTATCGACAACGCACACATCGACGCCGAATTCCGCGAAGCAGGCACCCGAGACGAGGCCGACATAGCCGGCCCCGATCATCGCAATCCGCATGGGCGCGCCTCAGACGTATTTCGGCAGGAAGTCGTGCACCGCCTGGGCGATGTCCGGCCGCTGCAGCGCAAAGGCGATCTGTGCCTCCAGGAAGCCGACCTTGTCGCCGCAATCGAAGCGGCGGCCCTCGTAGCGCAGGCCGTGGAAGGGCTGCGTGCCGATCAGCTTGGCCATGGCATCGGTCAGCTGCACCTCGCCGCCGGCACCCTTTTCCATTTTCGCCAGGTGGGTCAGCACCTCGGGCATCAGCACGTAGCGACCGATCACGGTGAGGTTGGAAGGCGCGTCCTCGGGCTTCGGCTTCTCCACTAGACCCTTCACCGAGACCAGCTTGCCCTTATCCTCCTGGATGTCGAGCACGCCGTACTTGTTGACGCGGTCCATCGGCACTTCCTCGATGGCGACGACGTTGCCGCCCGTCTCCTGGTACGCCTGGGCCAGCTGCTGGGTGCAGGACGTCTCGCACAGCATGAGGTCGTCGGGCAGCAGAATGGCGAACGGATCGTCGTTGATGAAGGAGCGGGCGCACCAGATGGCATGACCCAGACCCATCGGCACCTGCTGGCGCACCGTGGTGATGGAGCCCGGAAGCTGCGCCTGCCGGCGGAGATCCTCCAGGATGTCGTGCTTGCCACGCTCCTGCAGGGTGCGCTCCAGCTCGTAGGCGACGTCGAAATGCTCGACGATGGCGGTCTTGCCACGGCCGGTGACGAAGCAGAACTGGTCGATGCCGGCGGCCCGCGCCTCTTCCACCGCGTACTGGATCAGCGGCTTGTCGACGACGGGCAGCATCTCCTTCGCGAGGGCCTTGGTCGCCGGCAGGAAGCGCGTTCCCAGCCCCGCGACGGGAAGGACGGCTTTCTTCAGGGGTTTGGTCACGCGAGAAGTCCTCCAAGAACAGCGTCGTCGATCTCGCGCAGGGGAACGCGCGAGCACGGCGGAAGTAAGGCCGGGTGACCGCAGAATTGCCATGTGGCCCGGGAAACGGCAATCGGCGGGGGTCAGCCCTGACGGGTCTTTCGCGCCAGGAGTGTATCGCGGGCAGCGTTCAATCTGGAAGCGTATTCAGCCGATCCGCCCTGGTCAGGATGCGCGCCCCGCATCAACCGGCGATGGGCGGCGCGGATCTCCGATTCGCTTGCTCCTTCGCCGAGGCCCAGCAGCTTCAAGGCACTGGCGGTGTCGAGTGGGCCGTCATCCGCGCTGCCCATGCCGCGCCATGCCGGATGCGCGTGATCGAGCCAGCTTTCCAGAAGGGGAAGGCTTTCCAGGTCGATCGCCCGGCAATCGGCATGAAGGGCCAAGATTTCACCCAACTGCAACTCGCCGAGCTCCCGCCCGGCCAGGGGACCACGGCGCACCCGGCCAGACAACAGGCCGGTGGCGTGATCGAGGCGCATCAACAGCGTGGCGGTCTCCACTTCGCTGGAAGCGCCAGGCGAGGCGCCGAAGCGGCGAGCATTGCGCCAGCGCCGCCAGACACCCAGCCCCATCGGCGCGAAGGTGAGCAGCAAAGGCAGGGCCTGGGCGACCCGGCCGCTGAGCACCAGCAGCAGGATCAGACCGCCGCCAACGGTGGCCAAGATTGCCGCCCCCGCCTTGCGCAGTTGGGCCGGGGTGGCCACGAGGAAGCCGCGCACAGCCAGGGCCAGCAACAGCAAGACCCCGATCGCGCCGAGCAGCCAGGGCATCAGCCGGGCGGCGCCGGAAGCTGCGCCAGTAGGCCCCGTGCCACCGGACCTGACAGGCGCGACAACGCCGAGCGCCCGCCGGCGGCATACACGGCGACGGCGCGCAGCAGGTCGCGCAACGTGCCGGCGCTGGCATCGTCGAGCGCGTGATGCGCGCCGCCGGAAAGACGTGCGATCTGCCGCAGAACCTCCTGCGCCACGGCATCCCTCCCTTCCTGGAATGCAAACACAGGCGTCCGGCGCAGGCCCAGCTCACCCGCGGCGTGGCAGAGCGGATCGGGCGGCTCCTCCACCGCGTCGCCAACGAAGACCAGGGCTGCCACCGGCTCGCGCACTGTCTCGGCCCGCGCGTGCGACAACACCTTGCCGATCTGCGTGCGGCCGCCAAGGCAGGCGAGGCCGGTCATGCGCCGCTGCAGCTCGGCGGCGTCGGTCAGGAAGGGTGTGGCGGCGAACTCGCCGTGGCCGCGGTAATAAGCGAGGCGAATAGCCAATCCTCCATGCGCTGCAGCAGCGGCGAACATCTCGGCCTGGAGGTGGCAGGCGCGGTCCCAGCTCGGCTGGCGGCTGGCGGTGGCATCGATGGCGAAGATCAGCCGGGCCGGACGGTGCGTCCCGGCGCGCACCGCCGGCAGGCTCTCCACCTGTTGCAGAAAGGCGGCCACGGCGCCGGAGGCCGGGCGGGCTGGAAGCTGTGCCATGGAGCGGAACATGGCGTGCCGCGCGGCACGGGCAAAGGGGCAGTGCGCGGCGGTGGGTGCAAATCCGCCCGCCGCCGCGGCTTATGCGGTCAGAGCTGGGTGGCGGCCACCGCGGTGAGGTTGGCGATGCCACGGGCCGTGACACTCGGCACCAGCACGTGGATGGGCTTCTTCATGCCGAGCAGGATCGGGCCGATCTGCAATCCGTCCGCTGCCGCCTTCACCAGATTGTAGGCGATGTTGGCGGAGTCGAGATTCGGCATCACCAGCAGATTGGCGGCCTCGACCAGCGGGCTGTCATGCACCGCCTTCTCGCGGATCGCCTGCACCAGGGCGGCATCGGCATGCATCTCGCCATCCACCTCCAACTCCGGCGCCTGTGCCTTGAGCAGTGCCAGAGCCTCGCGCATCTTGCGCGCTGAGGGGGCGTTGCTGGCGCCGAAGGAAGAGTGCGACAGCAGCGCCGCCTTGGGGTGCAGCCCGAAGGCGCGCACCTGCTCGGCCGCCAGCAGCGTCATTTCCGCCACCTGCTCGGCACTGGGCTCGACCAGCAGGTGGGTGTCCACGAAGAACAGCGTGCCGGCCGGCAGGATCACACCGGTCATGGCATAGACACGGTTCACGTCGTCGCGCTTGCCGATCACGTCATAGGCCTGGTGCCAGTGGCGCATCCACTCGCCCTGGCCGCCCACCACGGCGGCGTCCACCAGCCCTGCCTCCAGCAACAGGGCGGTCGCCGTGGTGGGCCGCACGCGGACGGCGCGCTCACAGGAATCGGGCGGCACGCCACGGCGGCCGACCTTGTCGCGGTACAGCTCCACCAAGGGACGGAAGGTTGCGTCGTCGGTGGAGGGGTCGAGAACGCGGACGCTTTCCTCGAGGTCCATGCGCAGGCCCATGGCGCTCACCTTTGCGGCGATCACCTCACGGCGGCCGACCAAGGTGGGCTCGGCCAGCCCGTCATCCAGCACGGTCTGCACGGCACGCAGCACACGCTCGTCCTCGCCCTCGGAATAGGCGACGCGGCGAGGCTGCTTGCGGGCAGCAAAGATCACCGGGCGCATCAGGTCGCCGGAGCGATAAACAAACCGCTCCAGTACCTCCTTGTAGGCGTCGAAATCGGCGATCGGGCGGTTTGCCACGCCGCTGTCCATGGCGGCGCGGGCGACGGCGGGGGCGATCTCCAGGATCAGCCGGGGATCGAACGGCTTCGGGATGATGTATTCGGGGCCGAAGACCGGGGCATGGCCGCCATAGGCCGCCGCCACCACTTCCGAAGCCTCGATCCGGGCCAGTCGGGCGATGGCCTCAACCGCTGCGACCTTCATCGCCTCGTTGATGGTGGTCGCCCCGGCATCCAGTGCGCCGCGGAAGATAAAGGGGAAGCAGAGGACGTTGTTGACCTGGTTCGGATAGTCAGTGCGGCCGGTGGCGACAATCGCGTCGGGACGAGCGGCGCGCACCGCCTCGGGCAGGATCTCGGGCTCCGGATTGGCCAGGGCCAGCACCAGCGGGCGCGGTGCCAGGAGCGGCAGCCATTCCGGCTTCAGCACGCGCGGCGCTGAAAGGCCCAGGAACACGTCGGCACCGGGCAGCACCTCGGCCAGGGTCCGCGCCTCCGTGTCCCGGGCGTAGCGGTCCTTGTAGGGGTCCATCAGCTCGTTGCGGCCGATGTACACCACACCCTTGATGTCGGTGACGGTGATGTTCTCGCGCCGGGCGCCCATCGCCACCAGAAGGTCGAGGCAGGCCAGTGCCGCGGCGCCACCGCCAGAGGTGACGATCTTCGCCTCGGCAATGGTCTTGCCCTGCAGCAGCAGGCCGTTGCGCACGGCGGCGGCAACAATGATGGCGGTGCCGTGCTGGTCGTCGTGGAAGACGGGGATCTTCATTCGCTCGCGCAGGGTCTGCTCGATGATGAAGCACTCGGGCGCCTTGATGTCCTCAAGGTTGATGGCGCCGAAGGAGGGCTCCAGCACCGCGACGGCGTCGATGAACTTCTGCGGGTCCCGCTCCTCGACCTCCAGGTCGATGGAGTCGATGCCGGCGAACTTCTTGAAGAGGACTGCCTTGCCTTCCATCACTGGCTTGGAGGCCAGGGCACCGATAGCGCCCAGGCCGAGCACGGCGGTGCCGTTGGTGATCACGGCCACCATGTTGCCGCGCGTGGTGTAGTCATACGCAGTGTCAGGGTTGGCGGCGATTTCCTCGCAGGCGGCGGCGACGCCGGGCGAATAGGCCAGGCCCAGGTCGCGCTGTGTGGCCATGCGCTTGGTGGCCTCGACGCTCAGCTTACCGGGGCGGGGCAGCCGGTGGTAATCCAGTGCGGCTTTGCGAAAATCGTCGTCCATCGGCACCTCCGTGCCCCGGACGATGACGGAGCCGGTGGCTGGTCGCAAGGACCGGAGACCGGGTGGCAAGCGGGGCGATCAGGAAATATATGCGGCCAAGAAGATTCGAACTTCCACGGGGTTGCCCCCACTAGCACCTCAAGCTAGCGCGTCTACCATTCCGCCATGGCCGCACGGATACAGGCAGGGCCGGGCGTATAGCCGATGATTGCAGAGACAACAACACCCCGAACCATGACCGCGACCGATATTTCCCACCATCTCGCCTGGCAGGCACCTGAATGGCGCGCCGCCGATGGGCTGATCGACTATCCCGTGGCGCTGGAGGCGATGCGCGCCCATGCCGCCGCCATCCGTGCCGAGGGGGCGCCGGAGCGCGTCTGGCTGGTGGAGCATCCGCCGACCTACACCGCCGGCACCTCTTCGACTCCCGAAGGGCTCGTCGATCCCCGCTTCCCCGTTTACGACGCCGGACGCGGCGGGCAGTGGACCTATCACGGGCCGGGGCAGCGCACCGCCTATGTCATGCTGGACCTCGACCGGCCGCATGGCACGGTGCGGGCCCGCGACATCCGAGCCTATGTGCACGGTCTGGAGGAATGGATCATCCGCGCCCTCGACCGCTTCAACATCCGGGGCGAGCGGCGCGAGGGCCGCGTCGGCATCTGGGTGGTCAACCCGGCCACCGGCGGCGAGGACAAGATCGCCGCGATCGGCGTCCGGGTTACGCGCTGGGTGAGCTGGCATGGCATCGCGATCAATGTGGAGCCGGAGCTGGGGCATTTCGGCGGCATCGTGCCCTGCGGCATCCGCGGCCACGGGGTGACCAGTTTGGTCGCGCTCGGCATTCCCGCCACCATGGAGGACATGGATGTGGCACTGAAATCCGCCTGGCCTGAGGTCTTCGGATAAGCCACCCGCCCGGCTGGGCGGCCTGTTTCTGGAGGGAGATCCCGATGCTCGCCTTTTCCATGCCCCACCGCTCCGATCGCGGCCAGCAAGCCCGACCGCAGGCCGTGCCATGATCGCCGTGATCTTTGAGCTCCGGCCGGCGGAAGGGCGGGAAGGGCGCTACCTCGATCTTGCCGCCGCGCTCCGGCCCGAGCTGGACCGCATCGACGGCTTTCTGTCCATTGAACGATTCCGCAGCCTGTCCGATCCCGACAAGCTGTTGTCCATCTCCTTCTGGCGCGACGAGGCGGCGGTGGCTGCCTGGCGCAACACGGGCGAGCATCGGGCCGCGCAGCGCGAAGGCCGGCACGGCGTGCTGGCCGGCTACCGGCTGCGGGTGGCCCATGTGCTGCGCGACTACGGGCTGGAAGTGCGGGACGGCGTGCCGGAAGACAGTCGCCGGCTTCATGATGAAGCCGATCGGGAAGGTTGATGGCGGTTTACGGCGGCTGGAACCTCATGCGATGATATGACCAAAGGCGCGTCACTCGCGTCCAACCAGAGGAACCAGGAATGAAGCCAGTGCCGCCCCGCCTGTCATGCCGGGCCGCAGGGGCATGAGTGCCCCCCGCTACGACGCCGCCGCCCTGGTCGGCGCCGCCTCCGCCATGTTCCAGGCCGCCGGGATCGAGGCCTCCAAGGCCAGTGTGGTGGCCGATGTTCTGGTTGAGTCCGACCTGATGGGCCATGTGACCCATGGCCTCGGGCTGATGCCGAAATACATGGATGAGATCGTCGGAGGCCGCATGCTGGGCCAGGGCGAGCCGGAGGTGATCGCCGACCGCGGCGCCGCCATCACCTGGGACGGGCGCAGCCTGCCGGGACAGTGGCTGGTGATGAAAGCGCTGGACCTCGCCGCCGAGCGGGTGAAAACGCACGGCACAGTCAGCATCGCCATCGGTCGCTCGCAGCATATCGGCTGCCTGGCCGTGTACCCGGCGCGGGCGGCGGCGCGTGGGTTGATCTGCCTGCTCTATTCCAGCGCCCCGGGCACCACCAGCGTCGCTCCCTTTGGCGCGAAGCAGGGCGTCTACTCTCCGAATCCCTTTGCTGCCGGCTTCCCCACTGGTGAAACGCCGGTGGTCACCGACATCAGCGCCTCCATCACCACCAACAACATGAGCCTGCGCCTGATCGGCCGCGGCGAGCGCTTTCCCGCCAAGTGGCTGCTGGATGCCGAGGGCAACCCGACCGACGACCCGAAGGCGATCACCCAGGGCGGCACCATCCTGCCGGCCGGCGGGCTGGACCACGGACAGAAGGGCTATGGCTGGGCACTGGTGACCGAGGCGCTGACCCAGGGCCTGCCGGGCTATGGCCGCGCCGACGGCACGGCCACCGGCATGGGCGCGGGGGTGTTCCTGCAGGTGATCGACCCGGAAGCCTTCGCCGGCCTCGCCGCCTTCGAGCGGCAGACTGGCTACACCGCCGCCGCCTGCCGTGCCGCGGCACCGCGACCCGGCCTGCCACCGGTGCGGTTGCCAGGCCAGAAGGGGCTGAAGGCGCGCGAGCAGGCGTTGGCCGAGGGCGTGGAACTTGCGCCGGGCATCATCGAGGCGATGCAACCCATCGCCGCCAAGTACAATGTGACATTGCCGGCGCCACTCGGTGCCTGAAGATGTGTCCGGGGGTGGTGACGTCCCCGGAACGCTGCCTCGTCCAAGAACAATCCAAGACCGAACACGATAAGGGACGTCCGCCCATGTCCATGATCGACCTCGCCGCCAAGCGCATGAACGGCCCGGTGATCCGCCTGCATCCCAATGACAACGTCGTCGTGGCGCGTATCCCCGTGGAGGCCGGCACCTCCATCCCCGGCGAGAACGTCCTGGCGCGGGAGGCGGTGCAGGCCGGCTACAAGATCGCGACCCGGCACCTGCGCAAGGGCGAACCGATCCTGAAGTACAACGTGACCATCGGCTTCGCCGCCGAGGACACGCCCGCCGGCACCATGATGCACGGCCACAACATCACCTTCACCGAGTTCGACCGCGACTACGCCATTGGCGCCGATTATGAGCCCCTGGCCATGGTGCCGGAGGCCGAGCGCGCCACCTTCCAGGGCATTGTCCGCAAGGACGGCCGGGTGGCGACGCGCAATTACATCGGCATCGTTTCCACGGTGAACTGCTCGGCCACCGTGGTGCAGAACATCTCCGACCATTTCACCGCCGAGCGGCTGGCCGAGTTCCCCAATGTGGATGGCGTCGCCGCCTTCACCCACCAGACCGGCTGCGGCATGGAGCTTTCGGGCGAGCCGATGCAGCTGCTTCGCCGGACGCTGGCCGGCTATATCCGCCACCCCAACATCCATTCCGTGCTGGTGATTGGCCTCGGCTGCGAGCGCAACCAGATCCAGGGGCTGATGGAGGAGCAGGGGCTCGAGGCCGGGCCGCATCTGCGGCATTTCACCATGCAGGACACGGGCGGCACACGGAAAAGCATTGAGGCCGGCATTGCCGCCGTACGCGAGCTGCTCGCCGATGCAAATGACGTGAGGCGCGAGACTGTGTCGGCCAGCCACATCATGGTCGGACTGCAGTGTGGCGGCTCGGATGGCTTTTCCTCCATCACGGCGAATCCGGCGCTGGGCCATGCCATGGATATCCTGACCCGGCATGGCGGCACGGCAATCCTGTCGGAAACGCCGGAGATCTACGGTGTCGAGCACACGCTGACCCGCCGCGCCGCGAGCCGTGAAGTCGCCGAGAAGCTGATCGAGCGCATCCGTTGGTGGAAGGACGAGTACACTCCCGGCCGCGACACGCAGATCAACGGCGTGGTCAGCCCCGGCAACCAGGCGGGCGGCCTCGCCAACATCTTCGAGAAGTCGCTAGGGTCCTCGATGAAGGGTGGCACCGGCCCGTTGGTCGAGGTCTACAAATACGCCGAGCGCGTGACGAAGCCGGGCTTCGTGTTCATGGACAGCCCCGGTTTCGACCCCGTCTCTGCCACCGGGCAGGTGGCTGGAGGGGCCAATGTGATCTGTTTCACCACCGGCCGCGGCTCCATGTTCGGCTGCCGCCCGGCGCCTTCCGTCAAGCTGGCGACCAACACGCCCATGTACCGCCGGCTGGAAGAGGATATGGACATCAATTGCGGACAGGTGCTGGACGGCGACAAGAGCCTGCAGGAGATGGGACAGGCGATTTTCGAGCACATCCTGCGCGTGGCCTCCGGCGAGCGAACCAAGAGCGAGGATCTGGGCGTGGGGCGGCATGAATTCGCGCCGTGGCAGATCGGCATCACCGGGTGATGCCTGGACCGAGGGGGCGCCGCCCCTCTCGGGCTCTCACGGGCAGGGGATGACCTTTCCTGCACGCTTGGTCTAGGCGATGCTCTTTCCGCCGGTGGCGCCTCCTTGCCGGCGGCGAAGATGGATCATGTCTCTCTGTGGCTGCTGCGGCGCCGAACCGCCATGTGCGCGTCGACAACCGGTTGCCGTCGGCCTCGGAGGTCCGGGAGGGCTGGAGCCCCCCTCGGGATCAGCGCCCTGACACCTCATCCACCGTTCCCATCAGCAACAACAGATCCCCTGACCGCGACAGGCGGTGGTCGCCATCCTTGATCAGCGTGATCTGCACATCGTCGCCGGCCAGCTTTGCCGCGATTTCCAGGGCGAATTGCCACGGAACCTCGGCGTCGCGCTGGCCCTGCAGCAGACGTACGGGGTGGTCGAGCGGGATGGGTGCGTCGAGCACGAGGTGGTTGCGACCATCCTCGATCAGCTTGAGGGTCAGCGGCACCGGCGGACCATAGGGGCTCTCGATGTGCAGCGCGCCGTCACGCAGCAGGGCTTCCCGCTGCGCCGCGCTGAAGCCCGGCCACATCAGCCGCTCGGTAAAGTCGGGCGCGGCCGCGATGCCGATCAGCGCGTGCACGGGAACCAGGCTACGCTTCGCCAGCAGCAGCGAGATCCAGCCGCCCATGGAGGAACCGACGAGGATCTGCGGCCCCTCGGTAAGCCGGCCGACCAGAAAGGCCGCGTCCTCGGCCCAGTCGCCGATGCAGCCATCCTCGAACGCGCCGCCGCTGGTGCCGTGTCCGGCATAGTCGAAGCGGAGAAAGGCCTGGCCTCGCGCCGCGCAATGGTCGCGCAGCGCGATGGCCTTGGTGCCCTCCATGTCGGAGCGGAAGCCGCCCAGAAACACGACACCCGGCCCTGCTCCAGGCAGCCGTGCCCAGGCCAGTTCGATGCCGTTGCCGCGGTCGAGCCGCCCCAGCTCTTCCTTCATGCGTTCAGATATCCCCGCTTGGCCAGGTTGTGCATCAGCGCCGTGATGCCGAAGCGCCAGGGCGGGCAAGCATCGGTGCGGTCCACGGTGTTCTCCAGCGCGCCGAGCCGGCGGCTCGCAATGCGCACCGTGTCGCCAACATGGTGGGTGAAGCCCATCCCCGGCTTGTCGCGGTCCTTCGAGGGCGAGAAGGGGGTTCCGAGAAACAGCGCCGCCCCGTCCGGATACTGGTGGTGGGGGTTGATCATCTGCCCGACCAGATCGGTGGGATCGCGCGAGATGATGCCGACCATGCCGGCTTCCTCTAGGCTGAAGCCATCCGTGCCGGTGATGCGCAGCGCGATCTCGGCCTGGCGGATGTCCTCCAGCGTAAAGCCCTCGTCGAACAGGCGGATGGCGGGGCCGATGGCGCAGGCGGCGTTGTTGTCCTTGGCCTTACCGAGCAGCAGGGCGGAGCGGCCTTCCACGTCGCGCAGGTTCACGTCATTGCCGAGCGCGGCGCCCACGATCTCGCCCTGGCCGCTCACCGCCAGCACCACCTCGGGTTCGGGGTTGTTCCAGGCGCTGGAAGGGTGGACGCCGATCTTGGCGCCGGTGCCCACGGCGGACAGGGGCTGGCCCTTGGTGAAGACCTCCGCGTCCGGGCCGATGCCGACTTCGAGATACTGGCTCCACCAGCCGCGCTCGACTAGGTTCTGCTTCAGCGCGGCGGCTTCCTTGCTGCCGGGGACGAGGCTGGCCAGGTCGTCGCCGATGATGCCGCGGATCTCGGCGCGGATCGTCTCGGCCTGGCTGGCATCGCCGCGGCAGCGCTCCTCGATTACCCGCTCCAGCATGGAGCGCGCATAGGTCACCCCGCAGGCCTTCAGCGCCTGCAGGTCGAACGGGGCGAGGGGCCTTGCGGCGCCGAGGTCGAGCTGCACTGGCTTGCCCTTCGCCGCAATGGCGGCCACGGGGTCGGGCGCGTTCAGCCAGGCGCTGACCGTGCCGAAGGCGGGCGTCATGTCGAAGGCTACGCCACGCGCCAGGGCGATGGCCTGCGGGCCCTCGGGGCCCTCGACGCGAAGGGCGAAATGGCCGTCCTGCCAGTCGGCGGGCAGGGCTTCGGCGAGGCTGGGCATCGTGGCTCCTCCGATTTTGCTTCTGCTTTTACCTAGCCGCTTCCGTTCGGGCTTGCCATCGGGGGGCACCCGATGAAAGCATGGCGCGACAAATCCGGCGAAGATCCGGGCGAGGGAGGTTTTTGCGATGTCCGATTTCACGCGCCGTGCCGCGTTGCGCGGGGCTGCCGGCCTGCTGGCGGCGCCCGCCCTGGTGGAAAAGGTCGGCGCCCAGCAGGCATTCGACTGGAAGCGCTTCAAGGGGCAACGGGTGGAGGCGAGCCTGACGGCAAACCCTCGCTCCGCCCTGCTGATGCAGCACGGCAAGGAGTTCGAGGAGCTGACAGGCATCCGCATCGGTGCCGAATCCATTCCCGAGCAGCAGCACCGCCAGAAATTCGCCATCGAGTTCGCATCCGGCCGACCGTCCTTCGACGTGGTCGGCATCAGCCTGCATGTCAGCAAGCGGCAGGTTGGGCGTGCCAAATGGACCACCGATATCCGGCCACTGATCCAGGACGCCACGCTCACCGCGCCGGATTTCGATTTCGGCGATTACGGCGAGGGCACCATCACCTATTCGACCCAGTCGGACGGGCGCATGGATACGCTGCCGGAATTCACCGACTACTTCATCATGTACTACAACAAGGACATGCTGGCGGCGAAGAACATCGCCGTTCCCAAGACCTTTGACGAGTTGTACACGGCGGCCAAGGCACTGACCGATCCTTCGAAGCAGCAATACGGCTTTGTCGGCCGCGGCCTCCGCAACGCCAACGTCACGCTCTGGGCCTCTTTCCTGCTCGGCACCCAGCAACGGGATTCGGTCAGCCCCGAGATGAAGCTGCTGACCGACACGCCGGACGCGATCGCGGCCACCGAGGCCTACGCGAAGATCATGCGCGAATGCGGCCCGCCGGGGAATGTCGGCTTCAACTGGAATGAGTGCCAGACGACCTTCATGCAGGGACGCGCCGCCTTCTGGATCGACGGGGTGGGCTTTGCCGCGCCGCTGGAGGACCCGAAGCGCTCCCGCGTCGCAGGAAAGGTCGGCTATGCCGTTTCGCCCGCCGGCTCAGCGCATCATCATTGCTGCCTGTTCGGCACCGCCTTCGGCATCAGCGAGCAGAGCAAGGTGAGAGGGGCGGCCTGGTACTATCTGCAATGGGCGTCGGGCAAGCAGAACCAGCTGCGCTACCTGACCTCCGGCGCCGGTGCACCGGCGCGCACCAGCCCCTTCCGGAACGAGGAGGCGATCGCCTCCAGCCCGTTCCCGCGCGAATTCTTCACCACGCTGGTGGAGAGCGGCAAGATCGCCCGGCCCGGCCTGCCGGAGATCGTGCCGGTGACGGAGTTCCGCGACACGCTGGGCACCGCACTCACGAACTGCATCGGCGGCGCCGATGCGGCCACGGAGCTGAAGCGTGCCACCGACGCCTTCCGACCGGTGCTGGAGCAGTCGGAGAAGACCGGCTGATGTCGGGCGCCGCCATCCTTCCTGCCGCCACCGCCGCGCCTGCGCGGCGGCGGAACTATGCGCGGCGCTACTACTGGTTCGTCGTTCCAGCGGCGGTGGTGGTGCTCGGTGTCATCCTGTTTCCTTGGGCCTTCACCCTGTTCATGTCGGTGCATGACTGGAAGATCGGTGGCGGCCACGCCTATGTTGGCCTCGACAACTACCGGAAGCTGTTCACCGATGAGCGCTTCCTGTGGTCCATGGCTCGGACACTGTACTTCACCGCAGTCGCGGTGGTCGCGCCCATGATCCTCGGCACGATCGCGGCCCTGGTCTTCGCGCGGAACTTCCCGTTGCGCGGGCTGGCGCGCACCGTGTTCATCCTGCCGATGATGGCAACGCCGGTCGCCGTGGCGCTGGTCTGGACCATGATGTTCCACCCGCAGCTCGGTGTGCTGAACTGGATCCTGACCAGCTTCGGCCTGCCGCCCTCCATGTGGATCTACGATGCACGCACCGTGATCCCGACGCTCGTGATGGTGGAGGTGTGGCACTGGACACCATTGGTGATGCTGATCGTGCTTGGCGGCCTGGCCTCTCTGCCGGTCGATCCCTACGAAGCGGCGAAGATCGACGGTGCCACCAGCCTGCAAGCCTTTCGGCACATCACCCTGCCGTTGCTGATGCCCTTCCTGGTGGTGGCGCTGATCATCCGCACGATCGACGCGCTGAAGGCTTTCGACACCATCTACGTCATCACCCAGGGCGGCCCGGGAACCAGTTCCGAGACGATCAACATCTTCCTCTACCTGCAGGGCTTCGCCTACTACAACATGGGCTTCGCCAGCGCCGTGGTGGTGGTGTTTTTTCTGCTGATCGTTTCACTGGCCGCGCTGCTGCTCTGGACGCGCAACCGCGTGAAGGACCTCTGAGCCATGAAGCGCGCCCTTGAGAAGATCGGCTTCGCGCTCACGGTTCTTGTGCTGGTCTCGCCCGCGGCCATGGTGTTCCTGTGGATGCTGTCGTTGTCGCTGAAGACCGAGCTGGACAACACCGCCTGGCCACCCGTCTTCATCCCCAACCCGCCGGTCTGGGACAATTTCATCTCAGTGTTCGAGCGGAACGACTTCCTGCTCTATACCTGGAACAGTGTCGTGGTGTCCTTCACCGCGACGGGGCTCGCCATCCTGATCGGAGTGCCGGCCGGCTACGGAATCGCCAAGATGCGGGCCACACGGGCGGCCATGCTGATCCTGATCGCGCGCATCACGCCCGGACTGTCCTATCTGATCCCGCTCTTTCTGCTGTTCCAGTGGCTTGGGTTGACCGGTACACTGACGCCCATCGTGGTGACGCATCTTGTCATCACCGTGCCCATTGTGGTCTGGGTGATGATCGGCTTCTTCGAGGGGCTGCCGGGAGAGCTGGAGGAGGCCGCGCTGGTGGATGGCGCCACTATCTGGCAGGCCTTCCGCTATGTGGCCTTTCCGCTGGCCCGTCCGGGCATCACGGTGGCGGTGATCCTCTCCTTCATCTTCTCCTGGAACAACTTCATCTTCGCCATGGTACTGGCCGGGCGGGAAACACGCACCCTGCCGGTCGCGGTCAACAACATGCTGACCTTTGAGCAGATTTCCTGGGGGCCGCTGGCCGCCGCGGCGCTCCTGGTGACGCTGCCGGTGCTTTTGCTGACGCTGCTGGCGCAGAAGCAGATCATCGCGGGCTTGACGGCCGGCGGCGTGAAGGGGGGATGATGGGCAATTCAACAGGAGGACGCCCATGCCGGTCTACGCGCTCGACGACATCGCTCCCAAATTGCCGGAGGAAGGTCGCTACTGGATTGCGCCCGACGCGCATGTGATCGGGGATGTGACGCTGGGCGACGATGTCGCCTTCTGGTTCGGGGCGGTGGCGCGCGGTGACATGGTGCCGATCGTGATCGGCGCACGCACCAACGTCCAGGAAGGCGCCATGCTCCATGCCGATCCAGGCGCTCCGCTCACCATCGGTGAGGATGTGACCGTCGGCCACCACGCCATCCTGCATGGCTGCACAGTGGGTGATGGCTCGCTGATCGGCATGGGCGCGACGGTATTGAACAACGCGCGCATCGGTGCGCACTGCCTGGTAGGCGCCAACGCCGTAGTGACCGAGGGCAAGGAGTTCCCCGACTACTCGCTGATCATCGGCGCGCCGGCCAAGGTCATCCGCACCTTCGAACCCGCCATGGCCGACAAGCTGCGCGCCTCGGCCACGCATTACGTGAAGAACTGGCAGCGCTTCGCCAGGGGTCTGAAGCGGATCGGGTGAGGCAGGAGGGACTCTGCCTCTCCTGGCTCGAAAGGCCTGAAGGCGTTTGGAACCCCGGCTGCTGACGCAAGGACAATTCGGCGCACGGTGACAAAGGTCGTGGATTCAAGGGCGCATGCCGGGGGCCGCCTGGGGTGCGCTCCAGTCAAGGCTGCGCGCGTGGACAAGGGGGCAGGGAGGACGCTCCCCTGCCTCAAAATTGAGAAGGCGGTGCTCCCGATGCAGCGCTCTTCTGCTCAATTCAGGAGCGAGCGCCGCGCCTCGATGAAGTCTTGCAAGCCGCTGTCGAGCAGGTCGAAATCCGCGTCGCTGAGCGGCAGGGACAATGCCATGAACGCGCGTTTCGGCATCATGTAGATGCCGCGCGCCAACATGTCTAGGCAGAGCAGTTGCCGCAGCGCCGGATTGCCTTGCGCGGCCTGGACCGGGGTGCGGATAGGCTCCCGCACCATGTGGAAGCTCAGCATGGAACCGATGCCCGTCACCTGCATGGCAACGCCTGCGGCGCGGCAGCGGGCGTTCAGCCGTTCGCGCAGCGCGTCGCCGCGTGCGTTCAGCGCCAGAGCGGCTTCGGGGGTGTAAACCTGCCCCAATCCGGTAATACCGGCGGCCAAGGTGAAGACGTTGTTGTTGTAGGTGCCGGAATGTTGCAGAGGCACAGCGTGGCGGGGGTCGTAGCCTTCCATGAGATCCGCGCGCCCGCCGAAGGCACCCGCCGTGAAGCCGCCGCCGATGTATTTGCCGAGGCTGGTCAGGTCCGGCGTGATGCCGAGCTTCTGCTGCATCCCGCCAGGAGAAAGGCGGGAAGTCATCACCTCGTCGAAGATCAGAACGATGCCATGATGCGTCGTGCGTTCCCGCAGCATCGCCAGGAACTCCGGATCGGCCGGGATGCAGCCGCCACCACCAATCATCGGTTCCACGATCACGCAGGCCAGGCGCCCGGCATGCTGGTCGATCAGTGCGCGCGACGCCTCAATATTGTTGTAGGGCGCCACCACGGTTTCGAAGGGAACGTTGAGGGGGTTCTCCTTGGCGGTGAAGGTGAGGAAGCCACCATGGTAACAACCTGCGAAACCCAGCACGGCGGGGCGCCCGGTCACGACCCGCGCCGTTTGGACCGCGAAGGTGTTGGCCTCGGAGCCTGAGTTGCACAGCCGTACCCGCTCCAGCCCCGGGAAGCGGGCGGTGAGCAGCGCGGCCAGCTCGCCTTCCATCCGGGTATGCCCGCCGAAATTCCAGCCGCGATCGAGCTGTGCCTCGACTGCCGCGCGGATTGCCGGGTTGCTGTGGCCATAGATGCCCGCCGTGGCCTCACCCAGGAAATCGGTGACGCGGTGGCCGTCCTCATCCCACAGCGTGGCGCCTTCGCCGCGGGCCCAGGCAATGGGAAAGGGGTCGAAGAAGATGCCGGTGCGGGTGTTGCCGCCGGGAAGGGATCCAAGCGCCGCCTCATGCACGGCGCGGCTCTTCGGATGCGCCGCGGCGTAGAGGGCCTGGGCTTCCTCCAGCGCCGTCTTCACATCGGCATTGCTCAGCACCTGGCTCATCCCGCTCGCCCCTCCGTTGTGCCCGAGGCTCGGATGAGGGTGGAGGCCTGTCAAGGCTCAGCGCAGCGCCTTCAGTTCCTGCAGCAGCGTGCGATGGAAGCGTTCCGGGTCCTGGATCTGCGGCGAATGGCCTAGATCCTCAAAACGAACCAGCTTGGAGTTGGGGATAGCCTCGGCGGCACGGGGCGCAAGCGCCGGATAGTCGCCGAGCTTCGGCTGGAGGTCGCGGGGCGCTGCGGCCTTGCCGATCGCCGTGTTGTCCTTGTCGCCGGAGAGCAGCAGGGTCGGCACGCGGATGGTGGGGAATTGGTAAAGCACGGGCTGGGTGAAGATCATGTCGCTCGCTTGCGCCTGGTTCCACAGGACCCGATCGCGTCCAGGGCCCGCATACATGCCGGCCTGCATCTGCACCCAGCGCTCGTAGCGCGGTTCCCATGTGCCGGCGTAGTAGGTGGCCCGCTGGTAGGCGCGGATGCTGTCCGGCGAAGTGCGCTGCTCGGCGGTGAACCACTGATCCACGGTCTGGTGCGGTACGCCGGCGGCCTCCCAATCCTCCAGCCCGATGGGGTTCACCATCACCAGCCCCTCCGTTTCCTCGGGGTACATCAGCGCGTAGCGTGCGGCGAGCATGCCGCCCATCGAGTGACCCATCACAACGGCGCGGCGGATCCCCAGCTCGGTCAGCAGCGCGTGGGTGTTGGCGGCGAGCTGGTGCAGACTGAACTGGTAGCCGTCGGGCTTGGAGGAACGGCAGAAACCGATCTGGTCGGGCACCACCACGCGCCAGCCGGCATCGCGCAGCGCCCCGATGGTCTGCTCCCAGGAGGCGCCGCAGAAATTCTTGCCGTGCAGCAGCACGATGCTGCGGCCATTCGGCTGTTCGGGGCGAATGTCCATGTAGCCCATGGTGAGGCTCTGGCGCTGCGAGGTTAGGGTGAAGTCTGCGGTGGGGAAGGGATACTCGAAGCCTTCGAGCTGCGGACCATAAACCTGCTCCACGCCGGAAGCCTGGTTGGTGGCCGCGGCTCCCCCTGGCCCGTTCTTGCTGCCTTGAGCGGAAGCCATGGCGGGGGCCAGCAGCAGCGCCGCGGCAAGAATGGAATGCAAGGGGGCGAGGCGCATCGGTCTTCGTCTCCGCGGCAGAAGGATACCCGCGATATGGTGCGGCGAGGGCGGGGCGGAGGGATACCACCGCTGCGGTTGCAATGCGTAACGCGGCCGCGGGTTGTTGGCGTTTGTTCCGGGCGGGCTTCCGGCGCGGCGGGATGTGCTTTAGGACGGGCCGCCTGATGACTGCTGCCCAGCCCCCCGCCATCCTGCAGATTCTGCCTGCCCTGAACACGGGTGGCGTGGAACGCGGCACCCTGGAGATCGCCGACGCCGTCGCGCAGGCCGGATTGCGGGCCATCGTTGCCTCGGCCGGCGGGCGGCTGGTGCCGGCGCTGGAGGCACTGGGCGCCCGGCACGTCACGCTGCCGCTGAACACCAAGTCGCCGCTTGCGCTGTGGCGCAACGCCCGTGCGCTGCGGCGCCTGGTGCAGGCGGAGGGCATCCGCATCATCCATGCGCGCAGCCGGGCGCCGGCCTGGTCCGGCCTTTGGGCGGCACGAGCCAGTGGGGCGCGCTTTGTCACCACTTATCACGGCACCTACAACGAGAACTTTCCCGGCAAGCGCCGCTACAACGCAGTAATGGCGCGGGGCGAGCGTGTGATCGCCATTTCCCGCTTCATTGCCGGGCTGATCGCCGAGCGGCACGGCACCGACCCTTCCCGCATCCGGATGATCCCGCGCGGGGTGGACACGGCGGTGTTCGATCCCGCCGCCGTGGCGCCGGCCAGAGTGGCGTCGCTGCGCGAAGGATGGGGCATGCCGCAAGGCCGGCAGGTGCTGCTGCTGCCCGCGCGGATCAGTCGCTGGAAAGGGCAGGGTGTTTTGCTGGAAGCGCTGGCGCGTTTGCCGGGTCCGCGGCCCTTCGTCCTGATGCTGGGCGATGCCGGGCGTGGAGCCTATGCCGCCGAGCTGCGTCAGCGAGTGGCCCAGCTGGGGCTGGAGCGCGATGTCGCCATGCCCGGTCACTGCGACGATCTGCCAGCCGCCTTCCTGCTGGCCGACCTGGCCTTGCACTGCTCCACCGATGCCGAGGCCTTCGGACGCTCGGTGATCGAGGCACAGGCCATGGCTCGGCCGGTGATCGCGGCTGACCTCGGCGGCCCACGCGAAACCGTTGCAGAGGGTGAGACGGGCTGGCGCGTGCCGCCGGGTGACCCGGATGCCCTGGCCGCAGCCATCGCCCGCGCCCTGTCCTTGCCGGAGGCGGAGCGGACCGCGATGGGCGCCAGGGCTCAGGCGGCCGTACGGGCGGGCTACACCAAGGCGGCCATGCAGCAGGCAACGCTTCGCGTGTATCGCGAGCTGCTGCCGTGACGCCGCGCATTCTGGTCATCAAGCTGTCCGCATTGGGCGATTTCGTTCAGGCCTTCGGACCCTTCGCGGCCATCCGGTCCCGCCATCCCGAAGCCCGCATCGTCCTGCTGACCACGCCGCCCTTCGTCGGGCTGGCGCGTCGCGCACCCTGGTTCGATGAGGTCTGGGAGGATGGGCGGCCAAGCTGGAGCGACCTCGCCGCCGTGGCACGGCTGGCGCTGCGGTTGCGCCGTGCGCGCTTCAGCCGTGTTTACGACCTGCAAACCTCGGGGCGCTCCTCTCGGTACCGCCTTTTCACCGGAGCGGCGCCGGAATGGTCGGGCATCGCGCGAGGTGCCAGCCATCCGCACGACAATCCGGATCGCGACCGCATGCACACGCTGGAACGCCAGCGGGACCAGCTCCGGCGTGCCGGCATCGAGGCCTTTCCCGACGCCGACCTCGCCTGGCTGGAAGAGGACCTCACGCCTTTCAACCTGCCGCCGCGCTTCGGCCTGCTGATCCCCGGCGCCTCGCCGCACCGGCCGGGCAAGCGCTGGCCGGTGGAACGCTTCGCCGCTCTCGCGGCCGGGCTCGACAGGCCGGTTGCGGTGCTGGGCGGTCCGGGGGAGCGGACACTGGCCGACACCATCCGCCAGGCAGCGCCCGACGCTCTGGACCTGACAGGGCGCACCAGCCTGGCGCAGATCGGCGCGCTGGGGCGCCGCGCCGCCTTTGCCGTCGGCAACGACACCGGCCCGACCCATCTGGTGGCGGCCGCCGGCTGCCCCAGCGTGGTGCTGTTCGGCGATGACAGCGATCCGGCGCTGGCGGCGCCCCATGGGCCAGCCGTTTCCGTGCTACGGGCCAGCCCGATCGGTGCCATCGGCGTGGAGCAGGTCCGCGCCGCCTTGCCGCCCGCAGGCTGAGCCGCCCTCAAGGCACGGCGGAAACAGTTCGCTTCAGGCAGCGCAGGGTGAAGGCGGTACGGGTATGGCGCACGCCGGGCAGGCGGTAGAGCTTTTCCCGCAACAGGCTTTCGTAGCCAGCCGTGCCACCCACCACCGCCTTGAGCAGATACTCGTACTCGCTGGTGGTGAGGTGACACTCCAGCACCTCCGGCATCGCCTGCACGGCCTGCTCGAACCGGAGCGACGCAGCTTCGTCGTGCTTCTCCATCATGATCTCGATGAAGACGGTGTCCGGGAGGCCGAGCTCTGCTTGGTTCAGCAGTGCGACGTACCCCTCGATCACTCCCGACTGCTCCAGTCGTCGCACCCTTGTCCAGCAGGGCGAGGGCGATAACCCCACCTGTTCGGCCAACTCGGCATTGGTGAGGCGCGCATTGCGGGCGAGAGCCCGCAGGATCCGACGGTCGATGTCATCCATGGATTCCCCCGGGCGCCCCCGGACCCGATACCCTCGCCTTTCCCGCGGGAAGATGGCCGCAGCAAGGCTGGCCGAGGCCGAGTTATGCCGCATTCTCCTTGTAGCGAACAGATTATGAGACTCCGAGGCCCCGTTTCGTCCATTTCGGCATCGTCATTGACAGGGGGGCGTTTAGATCACAGTATCGCGAGCGGAGATGACGGCATGCGTTTGTATGGCTACGCGCATTCTTCCGCGACGGAGCGGGTTCGGCTTGCCTTGGCCTTGAAGGGGCTGGACGCCCCTGTGCTGCTGTCCGATGCGTCGGACAGGCGGGTCCGGGACGATGCCGAGCCACGATTGAACGAGCTCGGCGGTGCCCCGGTTCTGCAACTGGCCGATGGAACCGTGCTGACCCAATCACTGGCCATCACGGAATGGCTGGAGGAGCTCTGGCCCACACCGCCGCTGTTGCCTCCCGATCCCCTGAGCCGGGCGCGCATCCGGGCCTTTGTCATGACCGTGCTGTGCGACGTGCAGCCCATGCATGATGAGCGCGCCTTCGGGCGGCTCTGCGACGCGAGCCCCATGGAGGGCGAGTCGCAGTCCCGGGTTCGTGGAGCCATCGCCAATGGCCTGGCCGCAGGCGAGGCGATGCTTTGCGACAGTGGCGGCCCCTTCTGCTTTAGCGACGTGCCGGGGCTCGCCGATCTTTGCCTGGTTCCGCAGCTTGCCCTGGCGCGGCGGTTCGGCGTGCATCTGGCCTTTCCTCGCCTGCTCGCGGCTGAGGCCGCCTGCCTGACCTTGCCGGCCTTCAGGCAGGTTTATCCGGAGACGATTCATGCCGACTGATCAAGGGACGGTCGCCGCGCCGGGTCGAAGGCTTCGAAGCGCCTTTCTGGCGGCCGTCGTCGCTGCGGGTCTGGTGCTGCCGCCAGCTGCGCAGGCGCAACTGCGCAGCGTGGTGGTGCCAGCGGATTCAGGCGTCGCCGTGGCGGCGCGGGGACAGCCGCAGCCCAAGCTGGTGGCCCCGCCCGCCGCTTTGGCAATGGACACCGCCGAACCGCCCGCGCCAGTGCAGCTGGCGCCAGGCGGCCAGGGGCTGATGGCGCCACTGGGCATCGTGCTGCCACTAGCGGCCGGCGCACTTCTGGGTGGAGGGCTGGCGCGCGGCTCGGGCGGTGGCGACGCCGCCGGCGCGGCTCCGACGCGCACGCGCTAGGCGGAGCCCTCGACGCACCGGCCTGTCGGCCGCATTGTGCCTCCCTCAAAGCAAGAGGGGGGATGCATGGCATCGCGTGAAGGCGCCATCGGGCGTGCACAGGAATTCTTCGATCAGGGCGGCTTCCGGGACCGGTTGGCGGAACTGGTTGCCATCCCGTCAACATCGCAGGAAGCGCGGCACGAGCCGGCACTCGCCGAATACCTCGACCGCGGGCTGGGTGCATGGCTGGCGCGGCTCGGCTTCGAATCCACCCGCAACGCCAATCCGCGCGAAGGCTTCGGCCCGATCCTGACAGCCCACCGCATGGAGGACCCCGAGCGTCCGACGGTGCTGCTCTACGGGCATGGCGACACGGTGGCGGGCCTCGATGCCCAATGGTCGGAAGGGCTCTCGCCCTGGACGCTGACCCATCGCGAGGATCGCTGGTACGGGCGCGGCACGGCCGACAACAAGGGGCAGCACGCGCTGAACCTCGCGGCGCTGGAAGCCGTGCTGGCGGAACGCGGAGGCAAGCTTGGTTTCAACGTCAAGCTGGTGATCGAAACGGCGGAGGAGCGCGGCAGCCTGGGCCTGCGCGACTTCGTGGCGGCGAATCGGGAGGCGCTGGCGGCGGATGTGCTGATCGCATCGGATGGGCCGCGCGTGGTGCCGGAGCTTCCGACGATCGCCACAGGGACGCGCGGCACCTTCCACTTCGACCTGATGGTGGCTCTACGGCAGGGCGGGGTGCATTCCGGCCATTGGGGCGGGCTGACACGGGATCCGGCGGTGCTGCTCGCGCATGCGCTCACCGCCATCATGGATCGTGACGGCAAGCTGTTGGTGCGCGACTGGCTCCCGCAAGGTGGAGAAGGGCTGCCCGACTCGGTGCGCACGGTGCTGAAGGGCTGCCCGGTAGGAGGTGGTGGCGGAGCGGCCAGCATCGACGAGGGGTGGGGCGAGCCCGGCTTCACCGCCGCTGAGAAAATCTATGGCTGGAACAGCTTCATCGTGCTGGCAATGGAGAGCGGGGTGCCGGCGAACCCGGTGAACGCCGTGGCGCCCTGGGCTCGGGCGCATTGCCAGATCCGCTACACGGTGGACAGCGACCCGATGCAGTTCGAGCCAGCGCTGCGGCGGCATCTGGACGCGCATGGGCTTCAAGCGGTGGCTATCGAGAAAGCCGCCATCCGCATGCCGGCCAGCCGTACCGACCCGGCGCATCCCTGGGTGCAGTGGGCCCAGGCCAGCATGGAGAAGAGCCTGGGCAAGCGGGTACAGGTGATTCCGAACAGCAGCGGCGGTCTGCCGGGCGACGTGTTCGTGGATCATCTTGGTTTGCCGCTGGTATGGGTGCCGCACAGCTACAATGGCTGCAAGCAGCACGGCCCGGATGAGCATCTGCTCGTCGCACCGGCGCGGGAGGGCATCGCGGCCTTTGCGGGACTTTGGTGGGATCTGGGAGAAGCAGAAACCCCCGCCGACGGAACTTATCCTAAGTAATCGCCGGAGCGTCCTTAGTATTGAACCGGTCCTGACACTGCGCCGGAGCAGCGGCTGCCAGTCAGGACCGGCCTACCCGGGTCAGGCTTCGGGCTGACGCGAAACGGTGACGCGATAGCGGCCGAGGCTGACCTCGGTGGTGCCTGCCTCGCGCTGCCAGAACCAGCCGCTTTCTTCCTCGAAGCGGGCATAGCTCTCGACCTTGCCCATACGCAGGAAGCCGCAAAACGGCCCGTCAACCTCGGCTTCAAACCGGCCCCACCGCAGGATCAGCAAGGGCCAGCCGCCCTGGCGCGGCGCATGCAGGAAGCCCAGCTCCTCGCCGGCGCCTGCCATCGCCGTCGACGACATGGCAGGTCCCAGATTGGGCTCACGGGCAAGGACGTTCATCGGCTGCTCCCAGCGGCATGGCGGATGCGGTTCGGTATGGCTGCTTCGTCTTGATTGATCGAGTCATTGCCTAAATCAACTCACAGTGGCGGGAGTTGCAAGGCGAATGACTTTCTCAACCAAATAAGTTTAGTCTTGAGTTGGTCACAGCCTGACGGAACATGACTTGCGTCATGATAAGCCTTCTTCCCGTGACAAGATGATTATTTGTTCGGAACTGGAAACGGACAGTAAGTCATGCCGTGGGGAGGGTCCACGCAAGTTCCCGTGGGCGTGGGGCTCGGTGCCTCGTGGCGGTTGCGCCGGGCTGACCATGGACAAGCCCGGCGCCGCCTGGTTCAGCCTGTGGCGGATTTTCCGGCGAAATGCATTAATAGCTGACGAATCAAAGGCATGCCGATCTTCGCAGGGTCGGTCATCAGCGATTCCGGGTGGAACTGCACGGCTCCCAGGGGCAAGGAGCGATGTTCCACCGCCATGATGACTCCATCATCTGTTTCGGCCGTTGCTATCAACTCATCGGGAAGTGCCACCCGGCGGGCATGCAACGAATGATAACGGCCCACGGTAAATCGTTCCGGCAGGCCTGAAAGCAGACTGCCTCCCGTCTTGCGGATCTCCGAAGGCTTGCCGTGCATGGGTTCGGCGAGCTGATCGAGGCTGCCACCAAAATGCTCCACCATGCCCTGCAGCCCGAGGCAGACCCCGAAGGCCGGCAGACCGCGCGCAGTGATCAGCTCCAATGTCTCGGACATGCTGAAATCGGAAGGGCGGCCCGGGCCGGGGGAAAGCAGCACCAGATCCACTGGCGCGTTGCCGCGCAGCTCCTCCCGCGCCATATCCGGCCGCATGGTGCGCACCTCTGCGCCGGCGGCACGAATGTAGCTGGCCAGGGTGTGCACGAAGCTGTCCTCGTGATCCACCAGCAGGACGCGCATGTTGCTGACGGCAGGTGCCGCTTCCTCGGCCGCTGCCGGGCGCTTCGTTTCGCCGCGAATGGCTGCGAACATGGCACTGGCCTTGAGACGGCATTCGGCCTCCTCCGCCTCGGGCACGCTGTCGTGCAGCAGCGTTGCACCGGCACGGACCTCGGCCACGCCTTCCTTCATGCGGATGGTGCGCAGCGTCAGCCCGGTGTTCATGTTGCCGTCAAAGGTCATGCGCCCGATGGCGCCGCCATACCAGCGGCGGGCGGAGCGCTCCTCGGCTTCCACATGGCGGATCGCCCAGGTCTTCGGCGCACCAGTCACCGTCACGGCCCAGGCATGAGACAGGAAACCGTCCAGCGCGTCCATCTGTGGCAGCAGCGTGCCTTCCACATGGTCAACGGTGTGGATCAGCCGCGAATACATCTCGATCTGCCGCCGGCCGATCACCTTCACCGTCCCGGGCACGCAGACCCGCGCCTTGTCGTTGCGGTCCACATCCGTGCACATGGTCAGCTCGCTCTCCTCCTTGGCGGAGTTGAGCAGAGTGCGGATGTTGGCCGCATCTTCCAGCGCGTCGGCGCCGCGCTTGATGGTGCCAGAAATCGGACAGGTCTCGATCCGGCGCCCCTCGACGCGGACGAACATCTCAGGCGAGGCGGCAACCAGGAATTCGCCGTCGCCCAGGTTCATCAAGGCGCCATAGGGGGATGGGTTGACTTGCCGCAGGCGGCGGAAGACTTCGCTAGGCGCTTCGTTGCAGGCGGCAGCAAAGGTTTGGCCCAGCACCACCTCGAACAGGTCGCCACGGGCAAAGGATTGCCGCGCGCGCTCCACCATGGCCGCATATTCGCCGGGCGCGTAGTCGCTTTCGGGCGGGCTGGCGGCGGGGTTGGTGCGGAATCCGTCCTCCGGCGTTTCGCGCGGCAAGCCGACGGTGGAACGGCCGGCGAAATCGAATTCGTAACGGTAAAGGCTGGCCTGCTCATGCATGTGGTCCACGACGATGACCTCGTCGGGCAGGTAGAGCACCAGATCGCGCTGGTCGTCGGCGCGAGGCAGGCGGAGCTGCAACGGCTCGAACTGGAACACCAAGTCGTAGCCGAAGGCGCCATACAGGCCGAGATGCGCGTCCTCGGCGTTGCCGAACAGACCTCGCAGCGCCCGCAGGACCGAGAAGACAGAAGGTTGGCGGGAGCGCTCCTCCTCGGCGAAACGCCCTTCTGGTGCGCGGACGGTGAGGCGGATCCGATTGGCGGAAGCATCGAGCGCGGCAATCTCCGGCAGGCGGCGAAGCACCGGCTCGATGGCGGCGACCAGCACCTCGCCCCGGGCGTTCAGTGCCTCGATGGTCATGTCCCGCCCGCGGGCGTGGAGCATCAGCGGCGGGTCCGAGAAGCCGAAATCCGAGCGCGTGTAGCGGCCGGGGAACTCGAAGGAGGAGGAAAGCAGCACGCCGCGATGACGGTCCAGCCGGGTGGCGAGAGCGGCCAGCGCGTCCTGCGCGCCGATCTCCTGCGTCTCGCGGCGGATGGCGAGGCCGCCTTCGGTTCGGTAGCTGATCTGCATCGTCGTCTCCGGCTTTGGCTCGCCAGGGGTCCGGGTGATCGGCTTGTTCGGAACATGAAAAAGGCCGCCCGGATTTCCGTGGCGGCCGTGTGGGGTTACGCGGGCCGCCTCAGGGGAGGGGCCACCACCAGCTCTGCTGAGGCATCCGCGTCGTCATGCGTGGAACCGTAATGGTCGATCGCGGCCATGGCAAGAGGTGACGCGCAAGGTTGACCGATGGGGCCGGAGGCCCATGCTTCTGGAACCTGAGACCGCACCTGATGGGAGCGCCAATGCGCCGCCTGGCCCTGTTTCTTTGTTTGGCCCTGATGTTGATCCTGCCGCTGGCGACGCGGGCCGCCGCGCCCCCCGCCGCACCCCAGGCCGGTGGTGCGGCGACGCAGGGGGGGGCTGAGGCCGGGTCGGCCGACGCGCTGATCCGGCTGCTGGAGGATGAGCAGGCGCGGGCGGCGCTGATCGCCCGGCTCCGCCAGGGTGCGGCCGGCACATCCGGCGGGGCCGCCGGAACTGAGGCAGGGGGCCTTCCAGGCGAACCGACCCTGGCACGGGAACTCGCTGAACGCACCCGCGACGTGGCCGAGCGGGCGGCGGACGGCCTGGCCTCCGTCCGTGGCGCGCTGGCCGGAGTGCGGGACGGGCTGGCCAGCCTCACCGGACCCGGCCTGGCCAGCCTTTGGGCTCTTGCTCTCGACGTGGCGCTGGTCGCGGTCGGCTTGGCCATCAGCTACCTGCTGCTGCGCCTGGTGGCGGAACGGCTGCGCGGCTGGCTGGCACGCCGGCTGGCAGGTCAGGGCAGGGTCCGCAGGGTGCTGGCCATGCTGGCGGCGCTGGCGGTCGACATGGTCGCCGTGCTGCTGGCCTGGGGCGCGGGATATGTGCTGGCCTTGCAGGTGGTGGGCGGCGCCACGGGGCGCATGGGCATCGGCCAGACGCTGCTGCTCAATGCCTTTCTGTTCGTGGAAGCGGTGAAGCTGTTGCTGCGCGCTGCCCTGGCGCCGCGGCACCCGGCCCTCCGTCCGGCGCGCCTTACCGGTTCCGCGCCCGCTTACTGGTTTCGCTGGCTGAAGCGCCTGGTGCAGCTGCTCGGCTACACCTTTATGTTCGTGGCGCCGGTGCTGGCCATCACCTCGCCCGCGGCGGCGCAGGCCCTGAGGGTGCTGGCGCTTGCCGTGGCGATGGTGGGTGCGGTGCTGATCATCATGCGCTCGCGCGATCAGCTGCGGCGCGCCTTCACGGCGCGGGCGGTGCATGGCCGCCGGGATGCGCTGTCACGCATCCTCGCCCTGCTGGGCCAGGTCTGGCATGTGCTCGCCATCTTCTATGTCCTGGCGCTGTTCGTGGTCTGGCTGGTCAACCCGCGCGAGGCGCTGGGCTTCATGATCAGCGCCACGGCGCAATCGGTCGCCGCCGTGGCACTGGGCGGGTTGGTGCTGTTCCTGGTTGGCCGGGCGGTGCATTACGGGGTTCGCGTGCCGCCGGACGTGGCGCAGCGCCTGCCCCTGCTGGAGGGACGGCTGCGCGCCTTCCTGCCCCGCGTCATCTACGTGGTTCGCACCATCCTGCTGGTCTGCATCCTGGCGCTGATCGCGCAGGCCTGGCAGCTGGTGGACTTCCTTGGCTGGCTGAGCAGCACTTCGGGTCAGCGCGTGGTCGGGGCGGTGGTCTCCGCCGTCACCATCGTGGTGATCGGCATCGCCATCTACATCGCGGTCTCCTCCTGGGTGGAGTACCGGTTGAATCCGGATTTCGGCTCGGTGCCCACGGCCCGCGAGCGCACGCTGCTGTCGCTGTTCCGCAACGCCTTCAGCATCGCGCTCTGCGTCATTGTGCTGATGCTGGCGCTGGCACAGATCGGCGTGAACATCGCGCCGCTGTTGGCCGGCGCGGGCGTGGTCGGCCTGGCCATCGGCTTCGGCGCGCAAAAATTCGTGCAGGACATCATCACCGGCGCCTTTATCCAGTTCGAGGGAATCATGAACGAAGGCGACGCGGTGACGGTGGGGGGCATTTCCGGCGCGGTAGAACGGTTGACGATCCGCTCGGTCTCCATCCGGGACATGACCGGCACGGTGCACCTGATTCCCTTCTCTGCGGTGGACCGGGTGTCCAACTCGGCGCGCGGCTTTGGCTTCCATGTGGCCACGGTGAGCGTTGCCTACCAAGAGGATGTGGAGCAGGTGAAGGCGGCCATGCAGGAAGCCTTCGAGATGCTGCAGCGAACCGGGCACGGGCCGGACATCATGGGGCCGCTGGATATGCAGGGTCTTATCGCCTTCGGCGACTCGGCCATGACCGTCCGCGCACGGATCAAAACGCTGCCGGGCAGGAGTGGGGGTGCCGGCAACACCTACAACGAGATCCTCAAGCAGGTCTTCGACGCACACGGCATCGAAATGGCCAACCCCAGCCGCACCGTTTATCTCGGGCGGGACCGGGGGGGCGAAGTGCCCCTGCCGGTGCGGGTGCTGCGCCGGGGCGAGGGTGACGACACGCCGCGCGAGCCGGCGCCACCGCCACCGGCGCCCCGCGAAAGACCGCGCCCCACCCAGCCCGAATTTCCGCGCGACCCGGACTCCGTGAAGCCGCGCTGAGGCCGCGAGGTAGAACGCCAAGGTCGACAGGGATGGAAAAGGCCAGGCTTCCACGGTTCGGCCGGTTCGCGGAAGGAGGCAACCGGCCGGCAGCGGGGCAGGAATGCATCCAGGAGTTGCTGGCAGCGCCGGGTGGCGGGCGGGTGGAACGCATCCTTTCGCGCGGTGCCGCCAGCCCGGACGGCTTCTGGTACGAGCAGGAATGGGACGAGTTCGTGCTGGTACTGTCCGGCGCGGCCGTGCTGGCCTTTCCCGATGCTGGCGAGCACCGCCTGGAGGCCGGAGATTACGCCGTCCTCCCCGCCCTGTGCCGCCACCGCGTGGCCTGGACCGATCCGGAGCAGGAAACGGTCTGGCTCGCGGTGCATTTGCCGGGTGCGCAGCCGGGCTGAGGCTTATCCCGCCTCCGCCTCTATCCAGCCGGCGGAGGGACCCGCCCGTCCTCCTGCTATGCTTCCGCTCGGCGGTTCCCGGCGGCGGCGTCGCTGCCACAGGCTGATGGCCCCTCCACCTCCACCAACATAAGGTGCCGGGCATCGCGAACTGCGCATCCGGCAGGTTGCCCATCGGATGACCACGCTGGCACCGGCATCGGCCAGGGCGGCAAGAACCAGGAAGCCTGCGTCGCAACGACGCAGGAAGCGGACGGGCGCCTCGGGCACAAGCGTCACCTGCCTGAAAGCTGTAAACACAACGATGAAGATCGAGGCGCAGAACTTGCCGCCGTTTCGGCCGCTTCGCGCTTGACCCGCAGGCAGCCGGGAGACTACATCCCGCGGAACCGGGCCAGTCCCGGGTCCATGGTCGGTGCCTCATTGGGAGGTCCGGCTCCGTCGCTCCGCGAAGGCTCGCGCAGCGGCGCGTTTTGTTTTGGGCGCTCGTCAGGGCGCGTCATCTTTGGTGCCCCTGTGGGCGCTGGCGAAAGGGAACCATGTTCGAGGCACTCTCGGGCAAGCTCAACGGGGTCTTCGACCGGCTGCGCCGCCGTGGCGCGCTGTCGGAGTCCGACGTTGCCGAGGCCTCGCGCGAGGTCCGCATCGCGCTGCTTGAAGCCGATGTGGCACTGCCGGTCGTCAAGGACATCGTCGCCAAGGTGCGGGAGCGGGCGGTGGGGCAGGAAGTCCTGCGCTCCGTTTCCCCTGCCCAGCAGGTCATCAAGATCGTCAATGACTGCCTGGTGGAAGCCTTGGGCGGCGGCCCCCGGGAAGATGGCGCTGCCGAGCACGTCCCCGGCCTCAGCCTGAATGCGCCGAGCCCGGTGCCGATCCTGATGATCGGTCTGCAGGGCTCGGGCAAGACCACCACCTCCGGCAAGATCGCGCTGCGGCTGCGCACGCGCGAGCGCAAGAAGGTGCTGCTGGCGAGCCTGGACGTGCATCGTCCAGCGGCACAGCTGCAGCTGGAAACGCTGGCGAAGCAGGCGGGTGTCGCTTCCCTGCCGATCATCCAGGGCCAGAGTCCGCTGGAAATCGCGCAGCGCGCCATGCAGGTGGCGCGCGGCGAGCTTTACGACGTGGTCATCCTCGACACCGCAGGCCGCCTTTCGATCGACGAGGCGCTGATGGAGGAGGTGGCGCAGGTCAAGGCCGCCACCCGCCCGCATGAAAGCCTGCTGGTGGTCGATGCGATGACCGGGCAGGACGCGGTGCAGACGGCGCGCGCCTTCAACGAGCGGGTGGGCATCACCGGCATCGTCATGACGCGCATCGATGGCGATGCGCGCGGCGGTGCGGCGCTGTCGATGCGCGCCGTGACGGGCGCGCCGATCAAGCTGTTGGGTGCCGGCGAGAAGCTGGAGGCGCTGGAGGATTTCCACCCCGACCGCATCGCCGGACGCATTCTCGGGATGGGCGACATCGTCTCGCTCGTCGAGCGGGCGGCCGAGACCATCGACAAGGCGGAGGCCGAGAAGCTCGCCGCCAAGATGCAGAAGGGGCAGTTCGACCTCGAGGATTACGCCAAGCAACTTCAGCAGATCGGCAAGATGGGATCGCTCTCGGGCATCCTGAACATGCTGCCGGGACTGGGGAAGCTGAAGGGGCAGATCGACGAGTCGAAGCTCGACAACTCCATCCTGAAGCGGCAGGCAGCCATTATCGGCTCCATGACGCCTAAGGAGCGCCGCAACCCCGATATCCTGAAGGCGAGTCGCAAGAAGCGCATTGCCGCGGGGTCCGGGACCTCGGTGCAGGATGTGAACAAGCTGCTGAAGCAGTTCGACGACATGTCCGCGATGATGAAGCGGATGAGCAAGCTCGGCCAGAAGGGAATGATGCGCGGCGGACTCGGCGCGCTCCTGCCTGGCATGGGGGGCGGCGGTAAGCGCCCCTTCTGATCAATCGAACCATACTAAGGAAGCAAAGATGGGCCTGAAGATCCGCCTCGCGCGCGCCGGTGCCAAGAAGCGCCCCTACTACCACATCGTGGTGGCCGACAGCCGCTCGCCACGCGACGGCCGCTTCATCGAGAAGGTCGGCAGCTACAACCCGATGCTGCCCTCCGATCACGCCGAGCGCGTGCGCCTGTTCGATGAGCGCATCAAGCACTGGCTGAGCAACGGCGCGGTGGCGACCGATCGCGTGGCCAAGTTCCTGGGCCATGCCGAGCTGGCGCCGATGCCGGTGTTCCGTGAGCAGCCGAAGCAGTCCGCGCCGAAGAAGAAGGCGCAGGAGCGCGCCGCCGCCGCCGCGGCGGCCGGCTGAGCCAAGGCCTGAGGACTGGGCGCCATGGCCGCGCAACGCATCCTGGTGGGGGAGATCGGACGGCCGCACGGTGTGCGGGGCCTTGTCCGTGTTCAATCCTTTACCGCCAATCCGGCGGCCCTGGCCGCCTATGGCGCGCTCTCGGATGAGGGCGGCGGGAAGCAGTACGTGCTGCAGTGGCTACCGGGCGGATTGGCGCGGATCGATGGTGTTGCCGATCGCGACGCCGCCGCAAAGCTGACCGGCACGCGCCTCTACGTGGAACGCAACAGTCTGCCGCCGACGGAGGAGGATGAGTTTTATCTCGCCGACCTCGTCGGGCTGACAGTGCGCGATGCGGAGGGGCAGGCGCTGGGCCTGGTGCGGGCGGTGGATGATTACGGCGCCGGCGCTTTCCTGACCATCGCGGCCGAAGACGGGCGCGAGCTTCTGCTGCCCTTCAACCGTGCCGTCGTGCCGGTGGTGGACGTCGCAGCCGGGCATGTGGTGGCGGTGCTGCCGGATGAAACGGACGCGGCGCCACAGGGTGGCTCGGAGGCGAGTGCCAATGATGCTGAGCCGCGCACTGCCGTGGCCGAGTCTGTGCGGCCCTTGCCCCGCCGGCAGGACGATCCGAAGCGGATCGGCCCGCGCGGCGTGCGTGGAGGCGCCGCATGACCTGGCACGCGACGGCGCTGACCCTGTTCCCGGAGATGTTTCCGGGCAGCCTTGGCCTGTCGCTGGCCGGGCGCGCGCTGCGCGAGGGAAGGTGGCGTCTCGACACGGTTCAGATCCGCGACTTCGCGGTCGACAAGCATCGCACGGTGGACGACACGCCCTGTGGCGGCGGCGCCGGCATGGTGCTGCGGCCGGATGTGGTGGATGCGGCCTGCGAGGCGGCGCTGGCCCAGGGGCCGGGCCGTCCGCTGGTTTATCTGACCCCGCGTGGGCGCCTTCTGGATCAGGCGTTGGTGCGGGAGCTTGCCACGGGTCCGGGCGCTGTTCTGGTCTGCGGCCGGTATGAAGGGCTGGACCAGAGGGTGATCGAGGCGCGAGGCATGCGCGAGGTGTCGGTTGGCGACTACGTCCTTTCGGGCGGGGAGCCGGCGGCGCTGTTGATGCTCGATGCCTGCGTGCGGCTGCTGCCGGGCGTGATGGGCGGGGTGGACAGCGCGGAGGAGGAAAGCTTTTCCGCGTCGGAAGCGCCGCTGCTGGAATACCCGCACTATACCAAGCCGGCCGAATGGCTGGGCAGAACAGTGCCGGAGGTTTTGCTTTCGGGCCATCACGCGGCTGTGGCGCGCTGGCGACGGGAACAGGCGGAAGCGGCAACGCGAGAGCGGCGGCCGGATCTCTGGGCACGCCGGGAACCACAAAGGATTGCGGCAGCAGGCCTCGCAAGCGGCCATGCCGGAACAACGGATTGACAGGGCGGCCCACGCCGCCCGAGTGGATTGATCGAGAGGACCTGAAGAATGAACCTGCTGCAGCAGTTCGACGCCGAACAGAAGGAGCGCCTGCTCGCCGCCCGCGCGGTGCCGGAATTCGCCGCCGGCGACACGGTGCGCGTGATGGTGAAGGTGGTCGAGGGTGAGCGCACCCGCACCCAGGCCTATGAGGGCGTGGTGATCGCCCGTTCCAACAAGGGCGTGCACAGCAACTTCACGGTGCGCAAGCTGTCCTATGGCGAGGGCGTTGAGCGCGTTTTCCCGCTCTACTCGCCGAATGTGGCCGAGATTGCCGTGCTGCGTCGTGGCAAGGTGCGTCGCGCCAAGCTGTACTACCTGCGCGGCCGCACGGGTAAGTCCGCTCGCATCGCCGAGAAGGCCGCGCCGCGCCCCAAGGCCTGAACAAGGTCCGGAAGGGCCGGTCCTTTCCGGTTTGGTGCGCTTCAGGCGGGTAGCGATGCTGTCCGCCGAAGCCCCTCTGACGTTTCTGGAAGCCGTCGGTGCAGCCTGCATCGGCGGCTTTCTTGTGGGCGGCCTGATGCTCCTGCCAGCCCTGCTGGCCAGAAGAACCTGACGTTATGTCGCGACACGAGAGGACCGTTCGTGGAATTGCGGTAGGGCCGGCATTGACGAAAGATTGGTAACCTGATCGCCGTCCTAACAACAGTTATGTGTCGTCTGAGGGTCTGGACTACGCTGCCCGTGGTGGCGCACCGCTGTTTCCAGTGCTTCAATAAGGTTGGGCTGGATCCCATATGGACGTCTGCCCCGCGCCGCCTGCCCGTGGCGCGCCTGTGCTCTTATGCCCCGAGGGACTGCCGATGTCGGCCACGAAGCCGCGTACGCTCTACGACAAGATCTTCGACGCCCATCTGGTCGAGACGCTTCCGGACGGCACCGCGCTTCTCTACATCGACCGGCACCTTGTCCATGAGGTGACCAGCCCGCAGGCTTTCGAGGGGCTGCGCATGGCGAAGCGGCCGGTGCGTCGCCTGGAAGGCACCATGGCGGTGGTGGATCACAACATCGCCACTGATGCCTCCCGCTACACCGGCATCGAGGACCCCGAGAGCCGGACCCAGGTCGAGACGCTGGAGAAGAACGTCAAGGAGTTCAACGTCCCCTATATTCCGCTGGCGGATGCGCGGCAGGGGATCGTGCATATCATCGGGCCGGAGCAGGGGCTTTCCCTGCCCGGCATGACCATCGTTTGCGGTGACAGCCACACCTCGACCCACGGCGCGCTGGGAGCGCTGGCCTTCGGCATCGGCACCTCGGAGGTCGAGCATGTGCTGGCCACCCAGACCCTGATGCAGAAGCGTGCCAAGAACATGCGCGTGACGGTTGAGGGCGACTTGCCTGCCGGCTGCACCGCCAAGGACATCGTTCTGGCCATCATCGGCAAGATCGGCACGGCTGGCGGCAACGGTCATGTCATCGAGTATGCCGGCAGCACCATCCGGGCGCTGGACATGGCCGGGCGGTTCTCGGTCTGCAACATGTCGATCGAGGCCGGTGCCCGTGCCGGCATGATTGCGCCCGACCAGACCACCTTCGACTACGTGAAGGGCCGCCCTTTCGCACCGAAGGGCGAGTATTTCGACCGTGCCGTGGAATGGTGGTCGACGCTGCCTTCCGACGAGGGTGCGGTGTTCGATCGCGAGGTGTTCCTCGATGCGGCCGAGATCGTGCCCATGGTGTCCTGGGGCACCAGCCCCGAGGATGTGCTGCCGATCACGGCCACCGTGCCCGACCCGGAAAGCGGCGGCGATGAGGCGCGCCGCGCGCAGTTGCGCCGCATGGTCGAGTATATGGGCCTGGTGCCCGGACAGAAGCTGACCGACCTCAAGGTGGACGTTGTCTTCATCGGCTCCTGCACCAATTCCCGCATCGAGGACATGCGTGCCGCCGCTGCCATCGCCCGCGGCCGCCGTGTGGCCGAAGGAGTGCGGGCCATGGTGGTGCCGGGCTCCGGCCTGGTGAAGCAACAGGCCGAGCGGGAAGGGCTGGACGCCATCTTCCGCGAGGCAGGCTTCGAGTGGCGCGAGGCGGGCTGCTCCATGTGCCTTGGCATGAATCCCGACAAGCTGACTCCGGGCCAGCGCTGCGCTTCCACCTCCAACCGCAATTTTGAGGGCCGGCAGGGGCCGGGGGGGCGTACCCATCTTTGCTCCCCTGCCATGGCGGCGGCGGCGGCCGTGACCGGGCACCTGACCGACGTGCGGGAGATCGTGTGATGGACGCCTTCACCAAGCTGACCGGCATCGCGGCGCCGTTGCCGATGGCCAATGTCGACACCGACAAGATCATTCCCGCCCGGTTCCTCAAGACCATCGCCCGAACCGGCCTCGGCAAGTCGCTTTTCGCCAATCTACGCTACCGCGAGGATGGCACCGAGAACCCGGATTTCGTGCTGAACCAGGAGCCCTACCGCAGTGCGGAGGTTCTGATCGCGCACGAGAATTTCGGCTGCGGCTCGTCGCGCGAGCACGCGCCCTGGGCGCTGCTCGATTTCGGCATCCGCTGCGTCATCGCGCCCGACTTCGCCGACATCTTCCACAACAACAGCTTCAAGAACGGCATCTTGCCGGTGCGGCTGCCGCGTGAGGTGTGCGACCAGCTGATGGAGGATGCGAAGCTCGGCGCCAATGCCCGCATCACGGTGGATCTGGAGCGACAGGTGGTGGTGCGCCCGAACGGGGAGGAGATCCCCTTCGAGATCGACCCGCTGCGGCGCCACCTGCTGCTGAACGGCCTCGACGACATCGGCCAGACGATGCAGAAGGGCGCGTCGATCGACGGCTTCGAAGCCAAGCAGCGCGCCGCGCAGCCCTGGCTTTACGCCTGAACGGATCAAGGGGGGGCCGGGGCGCGCACCGTTCCCGGCAAGTAGGCCCCGGGAGGGCAGCGCCTTCCTGGGCCGCCTTATGTGGAGTAAAACAATGACCGCCAACAAGCGCCTGCTGGTTCTGCCCGGCGATGGCATCGGCCCCGAGGTGATGCGCGAGGTCCGTCGTGTTATCGAGTGGATGGACCGCCGCCGCCACGTGACCTTTTCAATGGAGGAGGGGCTTGTCGGCGGCGCGGCGCTGGAGGCAACCGACTCTCCCTGCCCGGATGCCACGGTGGAAAGCGCGCTGGCGGCCGATGCGGTGCTGTTCGGTTCGGTGGGTGGTCCGAAATGGGACAGCCTGCCCTTCGAGAAGCGCCCAGAACTCGGCATCCTGCGGCTGCGCAAGGAGCTGGGGCTGTTCGCCAACCTGCGCCCGGCCGTGGTGCTTGACCCGTTGGTCGATGCCTCCAGCCTGAAGCCTGACGTGGTGCGTGGCCTCGACCTGATGATCGTGCGCGAAAGCACGGGTGGCATCTACTTCGGCGAGCCGCGCGGCATCGAGACCCTGCCCAACGGCAAGCGCCGGGGCGTTGATACCGAGGTCTACACCGAGGAGGAGATTGCCCGTGTGGCCCGCGTGGCCTTTGATCTGGCCAAGAAGCGCAGCGGCCGCCTGACCAGCGTCGAGAAGGCGAATGTGATGCAGACCGGCCGCCTGTGGCGCGCCGTGGTGTCCGAGATCGGCAAGGCCGAGTTTCCCGAGGTCGAGCTGTCCCACATGTACGCCGACAACTGCGCCATGCAGCTCTGCGCCCGGCCCAAGCAGTTCGACGTGGTGCTGGCCGGCAATCTGTTCGGCGACCTGTTGTCGGATCTGGCGGCGGCGCTGACGGGCTCGCTGGGCATGCTGCCCTCTGCCACGCTGGGTGCGCCGGACGCCTCCGGACGCCGCCGCGCGCTGTATGAGCCGATCCACGGCTCGGCGCCCGACATCGCCGGCAAGGGCATCGCCAATCCCTGCGCGCAAATGCTCTCCTTTGCCATGTTGCTGCGGCTGTCCTTCGGCATGGAGGAAGAGGCGGCCATGATCGAGCAGGCGGTGGAGAAGGTGCTGGCCGGCGGGCTGCGCACGGCCGACGTCATGGGCCCCGGGACCGCGCGGGTCGGCACCAGCGTGATGGGTGATGCGGTGCTGCGGGAGCTGGACAAGCTCGCTGCCTGAACCTTCCCGCATGACATCGCGATGAAGGAGGGGCGAAAACGCCCCTTGCGCGGGGGAAGGGCCTCGGTTATTCCCCCCGCCACAGGTCAGCGCCCGTAGCTCAGCTGGATAGAGCACCAGACTACGAATCTGGGGGTCAGAGGTTCGAATCCTTTCGGGCGCGCCAGGTGCCCCCTGTAAGAACACAATTTGGTATGCGCCCGTAGCTCAGCTGGATAGAGCACCAGACTACGAATCTGGGGGTCAGAGGTTCGAATCCTTTCGGGCGCGCCATACCTTTCCTGCACAGATCCAGCGATGATCCGATAAAGCTCCGGCACCAGCAGCGGGCTTTTCGCTTGGTAGTCCTCGCTTGCCCGACGAGGCAGGGTGCGGCTGGTTCGGCAGTACGGCGCTGTCCCTTGTTCTCGGAACACACGGCAGATCGGGCGCAACCGCCAATCAGGCCTATCTCTGCCACTTCAGCTCTGGATCCGCCTGCCTCAGTTCGGTTTCGGTGCGGACGGCGCTGGCGAAATGCCGGACAGGTTCGATGGGCTGAATAGCCGCCTATCGGCCTGTTTATCGTCCTGCCGCGGTTCTCGTGGCGCCTTGCTCAAGGGAGGCACTTCGGGCCTTCAGCGTGGCGCCGCGCCCTCGATCAGGGCCCGCCGAGCTCCGATGGCCTCGGCCAGGTGGTCCATCAGGACCCGGATGCGCGGTGTGTGACGCAGATCGGCGTGGGTCAGCACCCAGAGATCCGTGGCATGTGCCGGATCCGGCGGCGCCAACCGGACCAGGCGCGGTGACGCGTCACCGCTGAAGCAGGGCAGGTGGCCGACGCCCATTCCTGCCTCGATGCCCTGAGCGAGGCCCAGCACCGTGTCGAACCTTGCCGCCACCCGCTCTGGCGGGACGGTGGCCTGGGTGGCACGCACCACCTTGAGCCCGGCCAGATTCTCACCCAGGCATAGCCAATCGGTGTCCGGTGGAATCTGCGGCCGCGCAACGGCGCCGTACAGCGCCCACGCGATGCGGGCCACCCGCCGGCCAACCAACGTATGGGGTGGGTTGTCGCTGGCGCGCACGGCAACATCGGCATCGCGCCGCGAAAGGTTCAGGGCCGCATTGCCGGTCACCAGATCCAGCCGGATCGCCCGCTGCGCCGCGCGGAACTCGGCCAGGATGGGCAGCAGAAGGTGGGCGAGCAGGCTATCGCTGGTGGTCAGGCGCACCTCGCCAGACGGGGCGGCCGCCTGTCCGGCCAAGCGCCGGGTCACCGCCGCCATGTCCTGGTCCACCCGCGCGGCAAGGGCTGCCATCTCCTCGCCCGCCTGGGTCAGGGCATACCCTGTGCGGTGGCGTTCAAAGAGAGGCTGACCCAGTGCGGCTTCCACGGCGCGGAGGCGGCGGAAGGCCGTGGAATGGTCGATATCCAGCCTCGCCGCCGCAGCTGGCAGGTTGCGGGTGCTGGCCACGGCGTCGATCAGCCGAAGATCATCCCAGGACAGGGCGCGCGCGGAGCTTCTCATGATGCGTCATCATGCAAGATTGGATCTGTTAGGGCAATCGCGGCATTGCATTCTTGCAATCGCTTTGTCCTGTTCATTGGGCGGCGACAGGCGCATCTCTGGCGCAACGCGGAGCCAACGGGCTCCCTGCAGGAGACCTAACCATGTCGCAGAACGGCATCCACCACGTCACCGCCATTGCCGGCCAGGCACGCCGGAACCTCCATTTCTACACCCAGATCCTTGGGCTGCGGCTGGTGAAGAAGACGGTGAACTTCGATGATCCCGGCGCATACCATTTCTATTACGGCGACGCCGGCGGGCTTCCCGGCACCATCCTGACCTTCTTTCCCTGGGAGAATGCCGCTCCTGGCCGCGCCGGGGCGGGGGAGCTGCAGGAAACGGTGTTCCGCGTGCCGCAGGGCTCGATTGGCTTCTGGACGCAGCGTCTGGTGAACCAGGGAGCCGAGCGCACCACACTGTTCGGCGAGACGGTGCTGCGCTTCCGCGATCCGGACGGAATGCGTCTCGCGCTGGTGGGCTTGGCGGGCATCGAGGCCGAGCCCGCCTGGAGCGAAGGCGAGGTGCCGGCTGAGCATGCCATCCGCGGCTTCCACAGCGTTTCGCTGATGCTGGACAAGACGGAAGCGACCGGCGCCATTCTGGGCGACGTGTTCGGCTTCCGCGAGGTCGGGCGCGAGGGTGACGTGACGCGCTACGCCGTGGACGGCACGGCGCTGGGCGGCATTGTTGACCTGCGCGCCGTGGGCGGCTTCCTGCCGGCACGGCTGGGGCGCGGTTCGGTGCACCATCTGGCGTTCCGCGCCGCCAACGACGCGGCCGAGATGGAGATGGTGCGCAAGCTGGCGCAGAACCACGGCATCGTCACCACCGAGCAGAAGAACCGCGATTACTTCCGCTCGGTTTACTTTCGTGAACCCGGCCATGTGCTGTTCGAGATCGCGACGGACATCCCTGGCTTCGCCGTGGACGAGCCGGTTGAGCAGCTTGGCGCCGCGCTGAAGCTTCCGGCCTTTCTGGAAGGGCATCGCGCCCAGATCGAAGCGTCGCTGCCGGCGCTGGCTTGAAGGGGAGGCACAAATGACGGCCGTGGCCACACCCCGATTCGTTCATGTGCTGGAGCGGGGCGACAACCTCGCCCTGCCGCCCCTTTTGCTGCTGCATGGCACGGGGGGCGACGAGCATGACCTGCTGCCGCTGGGCCGCATGGTCACGCCAGGCGCGACGCTGATCTCGCCGCGCGGGCAGGTGCTCGAGAACGGCATGCCCCGCTTCTTCCACCGGCTCGCGGAGGGGGTGTTCGACGAGGCCGATCTTCGCCGCCGCACCGATGATCTGGCGAGTTTTGTTCAGGTGGTGCAGGCGGAGCAGGGTCTGCCGGCGCCGATCGCGCTGGGCTTCTCCAACGGCGCCAACATCGCGGCCTCGCTGCTGCTGCACCATCCCGGCCTGCTGCGCGGCGCGGCGCTGCTGCGCGCCATGATGCCCTACCGCGAGCCACCGGCGGCCCGGTTGGATGGTACGCCGGTGCTGCTGCTCTCCGGTGCCGCCGATCCCATCGTGCCGGCGGCCAACAGTGCGGCGCTGGCGGCGCTTCTGCAGGGCGGCGGCGCAGCGGTGACGCACCAGAGCCTCCCGGTGGGCCATGGGTTGTCGCAGATGGATGTGGGGCTGCTTCGCCAATGGCTTGGCTCAATCCAGGGGATGCGGTGAGTTGCCGCGCCCGATCCATGGTGGAAGGGCAGGCTGAAGGCTCATATCCATTGGCCCTGTGGCTTGGCACGAACTCTTTTGATCGGCTCGCTCGATGAAGCTGATCGTTAAAAATCATTTTGACGGCTCTCGGCACCTGCATACCCTGCTTCCGGGACCATCCAGGGGAGAGATGCCGACATGGATACGAACCAACCGAGCGGACCGCTGAGCTGCCCAATGAAGAAGCCGGGCGCCAAGCGTGCCTTGCTTGGCCGCACCAATCGCGACTGGTGGCCGAACCAGCTCTCGCTCGACATCCTCCACCAGAACGGGCTGTCGGGGAATCCGATGGGGGATGATTTCGATTACGCAGCCGAGTTCCGCTCGCTCGATTTAGCCGCGGTGAAGCGCGACCTGCATGCGCTGATGACCGACAGCCAGCCCTGGTGGCCCGCGGATTACGGGCATTACGGCCCCTTCCTGATCCGCATGGCGTGGCACAGTGCCGGAACCTACCGCACGGGCGATGGCCGCGGCGGCTCCTCCTCCGGCGCACAGCGCTTTGCGCCGCTGAATTCCTGGCCGGACAACGCCAACCTCGACAAGGCGCGACGCCTGCTCTGGCCGATCAAACAGAAATACGGCCGCAAGCTGTCCTGGGCCGATCTGTTCATTCTGGCCGGCAATGTGTCCATCGAATCGATGGGGGGGCCGGTGTTCGGCTTCGGCGGCGGGCGAGCGGACGTGTTCGAGCCGGAGAAGGACATCTACTGGGGCACCGAGGAGGAATGGCTCGGCCAGACCCGCATCGATCCCGCCAAGGAGATGGTGTTGGAAAGCCCGTTGGCCGCGATCCAGATGGGCCTGATCTACGTCAACCCCGAAGGGCCTGGCGGCGTGCCCGACGCCCAGGGATCGGCGCGCGACATCCGCGAGACTTTTGCGCGGATGGGCATGAATGATGAGGAAACGGTGGCGCTGACGGCGGGCGGCCACACCTTCGGCAAGTGCCACGGCGCGGGCGACGCGTCCAAAGTCGGCAAGGACCCGGAAGGCGCGGATGTGGCGCAGATGGGTCTGGGCTGGCAGAGCGGGCATGAGAGCGGCTTTGGCGACCACACCATCACCAGCGGGCTGGAAGGCGCCTGGACGCCGACGCCGACGCAGTGGGACGGTAGCTACTTCCACATGCTGCTCGACTACGAGTACGAGTTGGTGAAGAGCCCGGCCGGCGCCAAGCAGTGGCAGCCGGTCAACCAGAAGGCCGAGGACATGGCGCCCGGCGCGCACAGCCCCGACCGGCGCCTGCCGACCATGATGACCACCGCCGACATGGCGATGAAGGTGGACCCGGAATACCGCAAAATCTCTGAGCGGTTCCGCGACCATCCGGACCAGTTCGCCGACGCCTTCGCCCGCGCCTGGTTCAAGCTGACCCATCGCGACATGGGACCGAAGGTCCGCTACCTCGGCCCCGATGTTCCGGCCGAGGACCTGCTCTGGCAGGACCCGATCCCCAAGGCCGACTACGCGCCCATCGATGCCGCGGATGTGGCGGCGCTGAAGCGGAAGATCCTGGACTCCGGCCTCGGCACCGACGCGCTGGTGGCCACGGCCTGGGCCTCGGCGGCGACCTATCGCAACTCGGACCATCGCGGCGGCGCCAACGGTGCGCGCATCCGGCTGAGCCCGCAGAAGGACTGGGACGTGAACCAGCCTGACCGGTTGGCCAAGGTGCTGGGCGTGTTGGAAGGCATCAAGGCGGAGTTCGACGGCGCGGCTTCCGGCGGCAAGAAGGTCTCGATCGCCGACCTGATCGTGCTGGGCGGTACGGCGGCGGTGGAGAAGGCGGCGCGTGAGGCAGGGCACGAGGTCGAGGTGCCCTTCGCTCCCGGCCGCACCGATGCCTCGGCCGAGCAGACCGATGCCGAGAGCTTCGGTGTGCTGGAGCCAAAGGCCGACGGCTTCCGCAACTACCTGCAGGTCCCCTTCAACGTGCCGACGGAGGAGTTGCTGGTGGACCGCGCGCAGCTGATGGGCCTGAGCGCGCCGGAGATGGCCGTGCTGGTCGGGGGCCTGCGCGTGCTCGGCGCCAACCACAACAGCCAGAAGGAAGGCGTGCTGACCGATCGCCCCGGCCGGCTGACCAACGACTTCTTCGTCAACCTGCTGGACATGACCATCGCCTGGAAGCTGGCGGATGGCCATGCCGATGAGGTGTTCGTCGGAACGGACCGCAAGAGCCATGCGGAGAAGTGGACGGCGACGCGGACCGACCTGGCCTTCGGCTCGAACTCGCAGCTGCGGGCGCTTTCGGAAGTCTATGCCGCCGCCGATGCGGAGCGGAAGTTCGTCGACGACTTCGTCGCTGCCTGGGTCAAGGTGATGAACGCCGACAGGTTCGACCTGGCCAGCGCCTGAGAGCGAACGGGCGGCGGGGCAGGGGCGTCGCGCCTCTTCCCCGCTGGCCGGGCGGGCTATCGCTACCCGCCCGGCTGCGATTACCATCCCTCCCCGCAATGCCCGAGGCATGCATGGATGGCCGGAGCCGCGCCGGCACTGGCAGGGAGGTTTGACGCGAATGAAGATCGGATTCATCGGACTTGGCATCATGGGTCGGCCCATGGCCTCGCATCTCAAGGCGGCGGGGCATGAGGTCTTCATCCCCGAACGCGCCAGCCTGACCCAGGAATTGCGCGATGCGATGACCGTGTTGCCGGATGCGGCGGCGGTGGCGGAGGCCGCCGAGGTGGTGATCCTGATGCTGCCGGACACGCCGGATGTGCAAGCGGTGCTGTTCGGCCCGAAGGGCATCGAGCCGGCGCTGCGAAAGGGGCAGCTGGTGATCGACATGAGCTCGATCAGCCCGACCGAGACCAAGGGCTTCGCGGAGCGGGTGGGCCGCAAGGGATGCGACTACCTGGATGCGCCGGTGTCGGGCGGCGAGGTGGGTGCCAAGCAGGCCAGCCTGACCATCATGGTGGGCGGGCCTGAGGCGGCCTTTCAGCGGGCGCTGCCGCTGTTCCAGGCCATGGGCAAGAACATCACCCTGGTGGGCGAGAGCAATGGTGCCGGGCAGACCTGCAAGGTCGCCAACCAGATCGTCGTGGCCCTGACCATCGAGGCGGTGGCGGAGGCGCTGGTCTTCGCGAGCAAGGCGGGTGCGGATCCCGCCAAGGTGCGCCAGGCGCTGATGGGCGGGCTGGCCACCTCCCGCATCCTGGAACTGCATGGCGAGAGGATGATCAAGCGGACCTTCGATCCCGGCTTCCGCATCCGGCTGCACCAGAAGGACCTGAACCTGGCGCTGCAATCGGCCAAGGACCTGGGCATGGCGCTGCCGCACACCGCCTCCGCGCAGCAGCTCTTCTCGGCCTGTGTGGCGGAAGGGCATGCCGATCTCGACCACTCGGCCATGGTGCATGCCCTGGAGAATCTGGCCGCGCACAAGGTCTGACCGCAGGGCAGGGCTGGCAGCGCCAGCCCGTATCCCCCTCAGTGGTTGTCGCGCGGCACGGGCGATCCGCTGCGGCCCACCAGGAAGTCGAAATCGGCGCCCTGGTCGGCCTGCAGCACATGCCGCACGTAGAGGTTTGTGTAGCCGCGATCCATGGGCTCGGGCGGCGGTGTCCAGGCAGCGCGGCGCGTGGCGAGCTCGGCATCGTCGACATGCAGGTGCAGCGAGCCGGCCTTCACGTCGAGCGTGATGAGATCGCCGTTGCGCACGAGGCCCAGTGGGCCGCCCGCCGCCGCCTCCGGCGCCACATGCAGCACCACCGTGCCATAGGCGGTGCCCGACATGCGGGCATCGGAGATCCGCACCATGTCGCGCACGCCCTGCTTCAGGAGCTTCTGCGGCAGCGGCATGTTGCCCACCTCCGCCATGCCGGGATAGCCCCGCGGCCCGCAATTCTGCAGAACCATGATGCAGTCGGCGTCGATGTCGAGCGCCTCGTCATCCACCGCGTGGTGCAGCGCCTCGATGCTGTCGAACACCACGGCGCGGCCGGTGTGCTGCATCAGATGCGGCGAAGCGGCGGACGGCTTGATGACGGCGCCGTCCGGCGCCAGGTTGCCACGCAGGATGGCGATGCCCGCATCGGCCTTGAAGGGCTGCTCTATGGGGGTGATGACCTCCCGGTTCCAGCACTGGGCGTCCTTCACGTTGTCCCAGATGGTCTGCCCGTTGACCGTCAGCGCATCCCTGTGCAGCAACCCCTTCTCCGCAAGGTCGCGCAGCACCACGGGCAGGCCGCCGGCGTAGTAGAAGTCTTCCATCAGGAAGCGGCCTGACGGCATCAGATCCACCTGGCAATGCACGCCGCGCCCGAGGCGATCGAAGTCGTCCAGCGTCAGATCGACGCCGATGCGCCGCGCGATGGCGATCAGGTGCACCACGGCATTGGTGGAGCCGCCGATCGCGGCCAGGGTGCGGATGGCGTTCTCGAACGCCTCGCGCGTCAGGATCTTCGAGGGCGTCAGATCCTCGCCCACCATCTGCACGATGCGGCGCCCAGCCATGCGCGCCAACTCGTTGCGGCGCGCATCCACGGCGGGGATGGCGGCGTTGGTCGGCAGGCCGATGCCCAGCGCTTCCACCATGGAGGCCATGGAGGATGCAGTGCCCATGGTCATGCAGGAGCCGTGGCTGCGGTTCATGCCCGCCTCGGCCTCGTGGAACTGCTTCAGCGAGATCTCGCCGGCGCGCAACTGCTCGCTCATGGAAATGATGTTGGTGCCGGAGCCGATCATCTGCCCCTGGTACACGCCGCGCAGCTGCGGCCCGCCCGAAACGCCGATGGCCGGCAGGTCGGCACTGGCCGCGCCCATCAGCAGGGCGGGCGTGGTCTTGTCGCAGCCCATCAGCAGCACCACGCCATCGAGCGGATGGGCGCGGATGCCTTCCTCCACATCCATGGCGGCGAGGTTGCGGTACAGCATGGCGGTAGGCCGCATCGTCACCTCGCCCAGGGAGGAGACGGGGAACTCCAGCGGAAAGCCGCCGGATTCCAGCACGCCGTAGCGGACATGCTCGGCGATGGTGCGGAAATGGCTGTTGCAGGGGTTCAGCTCGGACCAGGTGTTGCAAATGCCGATCACCGGCTTGCCTTCGAACTGGTCCTGCGGAAAGCCCCGGTTCTTCAGGAAGGAGCGGTAATAGAAGCCCATCTTGTCCTGCCGGCCGAACCAGGCCTGGCTGCGCAAAGTCTTGTCGCCCTTCTTCATTGGCGCCGTTTCCGTTCCGTTGGTTCATGTTGCGCCGGGTGGCAGGCCGGCGGGCTATCTCACTAAGGCACGGTTCAGCACGGCGATCCATCCTGCATGTTGTCAGGTGGAGCGAGCCCGAACTCCCCGCGTGGTCCGTCGCTGCACATCCATGCCCCGCCCGCGTGGCGGACATGCACCGTTCCAGCGCATGACGACTTTACAGCCCCAAAATACGGACATTTAATATCCGTATTGTAAAACCTTAAGAACAGGAGCCTTTCATGACCCAGCGCCTCGACTACGCCCGGCAATCCCCTGAGCTGTTCCGGAAGATGGCCGAGCTCTCCATGACGGTGAAACACGGTGCCATCGAGAAGAGCATCCTTACGCTGGTTGAGATCCGTGCCTCCCAGCTGAATGGCTGCGCGTTCTGCCTCGACATGCATGTCAAGGAAGCCAAGATCCAGGGTGAGCGCGAGCTGCGCGTTCATCATGTTTCTGTATGGCCGGAGTCGCCCCTTTTCAGTCCCCGCGAGCGGGCCGCACTGGCCTGGGCCGAGGCGTTGACGAAGCTTTCTCCATCAGGCGTGCCGGATGCTCTCTACGAGCAGGTGCGCGGCCAGTTCTCCGAGAAGGAGATCGCCGATCTGACCTTCGCGGTGATGACGATCAACGCCTGGAACCGGGCGGCCATCGCTTTCCGCAGCCAGCCGGGATCAGCCGACCGGCTCTACGGGTTGGAAAAGGCCGAGCTGTCCTGACCACATGTGGCCGCCGCACACCGTCGGGCACGGCCGAACCCGGCAGGATCCTGGACCGGGCGGGGTATTGTCAGCCCGCGCGGTCGAGAAGCCAGTTCTGGGAACGCGCCAGAACGTCACCTGGCACAGTGCGGGCCAGTTCGCCGCTGAGATCGTGCAGGCTGACCGAGGCAAGCGAACGACGCCAGGCCTCGTCGGCCTGCCACATGACCCGCGCAATGGGGCAGGGGCCGTCATCGCAATGGCCGCGCGGTCGGCAAGGATTGTTGGCGCGGATGTTGGCGCAAAGGAAGGTGGATTTCCGGCCTTCCACCGCTTCGACGATGTCGAGGAAGCTGACGGCGGCGGGTGACCTAGCGAGCCGGTAGCCCCCAGCAGCCCCCGGCGTCGTCTCCACCAGCCCGGCGCGCGACAGGCTTTGCAGGGCCTTGGATAGATATTCCTTGGGCACTCCATGGAACTCGGACAAGGCCTTGGTCGACAGGAAGCGCCCATCCGGCAAGGAACACATCACGGCGCAGCAATGCAGCGCCCACTCCACCTGGTTCTTGAGATTCATGGCCGGGACATCGCGAAAACAAGGACATAGAGTATCCTTGATCTGCCCATCGTCAAGGCCGTGACGCCAGTGCCATGCCGGTCCTGCCGCCGTCTGCACGTCGTGGGCGCCGACAGCCACTCCGCGATTGACAGCCCGGACAGCCCAGCCCAGCCTTTCCCCTGCCCAGGCAGAGGCTGTGGCGCTTCCTTTCAGAAGCGCTGGACAAGAAAGGAAACGGGGTGGAACGACCAGGCATGGAGTCGGTGGCGGATGATGCCGCCGGCTGGCCCGACGCGCTCTTCGCGCTGCTCAAGACCCACAACATCCGCCAGGTCGCCTATGTGCCCGACGCCGGTCATGGACAGCTGATCCGCCGCTGCCAGGAGGATGGCGGGATCCGCGCCATCTCCCTGACCACGGAGGAGGAGGGCATCGCCCTGATGCTGGGCGCGTGGCTGGGTGGCGAGCGCGGGTTGCTCCTGATGCAAAGCTCGGGCGTTGGCAATTGCATCAACATGCTGTCGCTGTCGGTGCTGCACCGCACGCCCATGCCGATGCTGGTCACCATGCGCGGCGATTTCGGCGAGTTCAATCCGGCGCAGGTTCCGATGGGCAATGCCACTCAGACCGTGCTGGAAGCGATGGGTACGCTGGTGCGCCGAGCCGACTCCCCGGCCGACGTGGTGCCGGTGGCCGATGCCACGATCCGCATGGCCTTCAACACCTTCCGCCCCACCGCGACCTTGATCGGCCAGCGGGTGCTGGGCGCCAAGACGTTCGGGAAGGATTGAGCATGTCGGGCCATTCCCCAATCCTTCTGCGCCGCCGCAAGGTGGTGCCGGCCCTGCTGGCCGATCGCGACGGGTTGCTGGTTATCGCCAGCCTCGGCGCGGCCGCCTGGGACATCACGGCGGCGGGCGACCATCCGCGCAACCTGCCGCTCTGGGGCGGCATGGGTGGGGCGGCGATGATCGGCCTGGGCTTGGCGCTGGCACGACCGGAACTGCCCGTGCTGGTGATCGTCGGCGATGGCGAGATGCTGATGAGCCTGGGCGCCATGGCCACCATCGCCGTGGCGCGGCCACCCAATCTCTCGGTGGTGGTGCTGGACAACGAGCATTACGGCGAAACCGGCATGCAACCGACGCACACCGGTGCCGGGGTCGATCTGGCCGGCATGGCGCGCGCGGCCGGCATCCCCCGCGTGCCGGAGGTGCAGAGCATGAACGATGTCGCCGCGCTGCGCCGGGCGGTGCACGATTGCGCCGGCCCGCTCTTTGCGCAGGTCAAGGTGGATCCGGAAACGCTGCCGCTGGTGCTGCCGCCGCGCGAGGGCGCGATCCTGCAGGCGCGGATGCGGGAGTCGCTGATGGGCCCGCAGGCCCATCTGGCCTGAGTCGCGGCCGAAAGGAGGAGACATCATGCCGGAACAGATCCGCCGTCTGGCCTTTGTCGGCATTGGCAACATGGGTTGGCCCATGGCGCAGAAGCTGCTGGAAGCGGGCTTCGAGTTGACCGTGGCCGATGCCGTTCCGGGACGCGCCGCGCGGTTCGCCGGCGAACTGGGCGGCCATGCGGCGGCGGATGCGGCCGAAGCGGCCGCCGGGGCCGATGCCCTGATCACCATTCTGCCCACCAGCCGGCATGTTTCGGATGTTGTGGAGGAAGTGGCGGGGCATCTGCCGCCGGGCGCGCTGTTCATCGAAATGTCATCGGGTTCGCCGGAGGTGACGCGCCAACTCGCGACGCGCCTGTTGGAAGGCGGTGTGGACATGATCGACTGCCCCGTCTCGGGCGGTGTGCCACGCGCCCGCAGCGGCGAGCTGTCCATCATGGCGGGCGGCGACGTGGCGGCGCTGGATCGCGCGGAGCCGGTGCTGCGCGCCATGGGCACCACCATTCATCGCTGCGGCGGCATCGGCGCCGGGCAGGCGATGAAGGCGCTGAACAACCTGGTTTCCGCGGGAGGCTTCCTGATTGGCGTCGAGGCCATGCTGGTTGGGCAGAAATTCGGCCTCGACCCGGCGCTGATGGTGGAGGTGTTGAACGCCTCGACCGGAATGAACAACAGTACCCAGAAGAAGTTCCGGCAATTCGTGCTGTCGCGCCGCTTCGACGCCGGCTTTGGCCTCGACCTCATGGTCAAGGACCTCTCCATCGCACTGGAAGTGGCGCGGGAGAACGGTGTGCCCGTGCCCTTCGCCGCGCTGTGCCGCGAAATGTGGAGCAGCGCCGCCGGCATGCTGGGCCCTGGGCAGGACCATACGGCGCTCGCCCGCTTTTCCGAAGCTCTGGCCGGCACGGCACTCGGTGGCGGCAACGATCCGCCGCGTGACGGCTAACCATGTGGGAGGTGTTCGCACTGCGCTATGCGGAGCATGACCGGCTGGGGCGGGATAATTACCTGTTGCCCGCCGATCCGCATGACGCTCTGATGCCCATGGACTATTTCATCTGGCTTCTGCGGGCCCACGACGGACGCGAGATCGTGGTCGATACCGGCTTCTCGCCCGCCATGGCGGCACAGCGTGGCCGCCGCTTGGTCCGAACGGTGGACGCGGCGCTGCAGGACGCCGGTGTGCGGGCGGACGCTGTGCAGGACGTGATCCTGACGCACCTGCACTATGACCACGCAGGCAACCTGCCGCTGTTTCCCGCGGCCCGGCTGCATGTGCAGGATCGCGAGATGGCCTTCGCGACGGGGCGGAACATGTGCTTCGCCTGCATGCGTCATGCCTTTGAGGTGGATGATGTTGTGGCCATGTTGCGCGCCGTTTATGCCGGCCGGGTGCATTTCCACGATGGTGACAGCGAAGTAGCGCCGGGCCTGACGCTGCACCGCATCGGCGGACATACCGACGGACTGCAGGCGGTGCGGGTAAGCACAGCACGGGGCGATGTGGTGCTGGCCAGCGACGCCGCGCATTTCTACGGCAACATGGAGCGTGAGAACCCGTTCCCCATCGTGTTCGACATGGGGGCAATGGCGCAGGGCTGGCGCCGCTTGAAGCAGCTGGCGGGGGGCGACGAGCGGCTGATCGTGCCGGGACACGATCCGGAGGTCCGCCGCCGCTACCCGGCAGCATCTGCCGGAAGCGGGGAAACGTTCTGCCTGCATCTGGAGCCGGCCTGCTGAAGGTTTCATGGCGGGCTGAGCACCGCGGGGCCCGGCGAACCCCCGATCGGTAGGCAGCCACCGGCCAGCGGGGTAGAAGGGCAGTCCGGCCGGCCGAGCCGCCGGCACCGCTGCTGAACGGACTGGACCATCCGCCATGAATGCTGCTTTTCCTGCCGAGGCCCTGGGGCGCGCCGTGGCCGCCACGCGCGGCCTTGTTGACGGGTTGTTCAATACGCTGCGCGAGGCGACGCCCGGCCATCCCGGCATTACCCGTCCCCCCTACGGCGAGGGCGAGGAGTTCGCTCACCGGCTGCTGGCCGATCGCGCCCGGGAGCTGGGGCTGGAGGTTCGGCAGGATGCGGCGCTGAACACCTATGTCACGCTGCCGGGGCGCGACCGGGCGGCGCGCGCGTTGATGACCGGGTCGCATCTCGACAGCGTGCCGCAGGGCGGCAATTTCGACGGTGCCGCGGGAGTGGTGGCCGGGCTCGCCGCGCTGGTGGCCATCCGAGAGGCGGTGGGCGTTCCGCCCCAGGACCTCACCGTGATGGCCATCCGCGCGGAAGAAAGCGTCTGGTTCCAGGTCTCCTACATCGGCAGCCGCAGCGCGTTCGGCATCCTGCCAGAGGGCGTGCTGGACAGTGCGAAACGCATCGACAGCGGCCGCAGCCTGGCCGAACATATGGCGGAACTGGGCGCCGATGTGGATGCGCTGCGGCGGGGCCAGCGCTACCTGGACCCGGCCCGCATCGGCGGCTTCGTGGAATTGCATATCGAGCAGGCGCCGAGCCTGCTGGAGGCAGGCGTGCCACTGGGCATCGCCACCGCCGTGCCCGGCAATTTTCGCTATCCCGACATCACCATCTCGGGCGAGCAGGCGCATGTCGGCCTGCCACGCCGCTTCCGCCATGACGCCGCGCTGGCGGGCGCCGATTTCGCCACCGCGCTGGACCGCATCTGGGCCGATCACGAGGGCCGCGGCATCGCCATGGCGGCCACCATCGGCCGCTTCCACACCGATGCGGCGATCCACGGGATGACGTCGGTGCCGGGCCGGTTCCTCATGAGCCTCGACGTCCGGGCCTACGATGCCGCGGTGCTGGCGGCGCTGGAAAAGTCCGTGCTGGCGCTGGTTCCCGGGATCGAGGCGGCACGCGGCGTCCGCTTCGATCTTGGCGCGCGGGCCAGTGCGCCGGTCGGTCCGGCGGCGCCGGCGATCCAGGCGGCCCTCGGGCGCCATGCCGATGCCGGCGGCATTGCCTGGCAGAAGCTCGGCAGCCCGGCTTCCCACGATGCGGCCACCTTTGCGGCGCTGGAGGTGCCGATGGGCATGATCTTTGTGCGCAACCGTAATGGCAGCCACAATCCGGACGAGGCGATGGAGGTCGATGACCTGATGCACGGCATTGCCGTGCTGGCTGCCTGGATGGCGGACGCGCCCTGAACCTAGCTTCTTGAGAGAGCTCTGCCCTCTCAAGACGTCTGGCCGGGGATACGATTTCCGGCCCGCGGGGTTGACTGACCGTTGCGCTACGGCCGGCATGTCGCCGGGGCTGGAAACGCGCCGGTGAAGAAGGCCGGGGACGGCCACCGCCCCTCCCGTTTGACGCTGGCGTCGGCCAGCGACAGGATGCCTCGCAAAACCATCGAGGACATCGTGCCAGCCAACGCTTCCAGAGCCCCGGGTCAAGCAGCACTGATCGCCCTGGACTGGGGCACTTCCAGCCTCCGCGGCTTTCTTCTGGATGCGGCGGGTACGGTGCTGGAGCAGCGAGCCAGCCCACATGGCATCACCAATCTGCCTGAACCGGGCGAGGCCGGATTTGAAGCCGCCTTTTCCGGGCTTTGCGGCGAGTGGCGCGGCCAGCACCCCGGCGTGCCGGTGGTGGCATGCGGCATGGTCGGCAGTGCCCAGGGCTGGAAGGAAGCGCCTTATGCCAACTGCCCCGCCGATGCCCGCCTGCTGGCCAGCAAGGCCGCCGAGATCCGCGCCCGGGATGGGTCCCGCATCCTGGTCGCCCCCGGCCTGACCTGCCGCGAGGCGGACATGCCCGACGTGATGCGGGGTGAGGAGATCCAGGTCGCCGGCGCGCTGTTCACCCATCCGCAGCTGGCGGAGCACAGCCTGCTGGTGATGCCCGGCACCCATTCCAAATGGGTGACGGTGGAAGGTGGACGCATCACCCGCTTCGCGTCGCACATGACGGGCGAGGTGTTCGCCGTGCTGCGTCGCCATTCCATCCTGGGGCGCCTGATGCCGGAAGAAGCGGCGCCGCCCGACACAGCGCGGGCGGCTTTCTCGCGTGGTTTGGCCATGGGCGCCGACGGGGGGCCAGGCCTGCTGCACCAGATCTTCGCCACCCGCACGCTGGGCCTGACGGATGAGCTGCCGGGTGCCGCCCTGGGCGATTTCCTGTCCGGCCTGCTGATCGGGCATGAGGTGGCCGCGGGGCTGCGGGGCCGGGCGCAGTTGGATGCACCGATCGCGCTGATCGGCGAGCTGGCATTGTGCGAGCGTTATGCCGAAGCGCTGTCGCAGCGCGGCGTCAGCGCGGCCGCCATGCTGGGCAACACCGCTCCCGCTGGCCTGTTCCACTTCGCCACCGCCGCGGGGCTGCTGGCCGCGGCCCCGGAGATAACGGCATGACCCATACAGCTCTGGCCTCACGGCTCGACACGGCCTTCGCCGAACTGCCATTGGTGGCCATCTTGCGCGGGTTAAGGCCGGACGAGGCCGAGGCCGTGGCCACCTGCCTCTACGAGGCGGGCTTCCGGCTGATCGAGGTGCCGCTGAACTCGCCCGCTCCCATGGCCAGCATCGGCGCCATCCGCCGCCTGCTGCCGCCCGACGCACTGGTTGGCGCCGGCACCGTGCTGCGCGCGGCCGATGTCGGGCGACTGGCCGATTTGGGCGCGGAGCTGGTGGTGATGCCGCATGCCGATACGGCGGTGATCTCTGCGGCCGCACGGGCGGGGCTGGTCTGCGTGCCGGGCGTCGCGACGCCGACGGAGGCCTTTGCCGCGCTGGATGCTGGTGCCTCGGCGCTGAAGATCTTTCCGGCCGAGATGGTGGCGCCGCCGGTGGTCAGGGCCATGCTGGCCGTGCTCCCGCGCGGCACGCGGCTGCTGCCCGTGGGTGGTATCACGCCTGACACCATGGGTCCCTTCCACGCGGCGGGCGCGGCCGGGTTCGGCCTGGGCTCGGCGCTCTTCAAGCCGGGCATGACCACGGCGCAGATAGGCGCCGCGGCACGTCGCTTCACCGATGCCTGGAACGGACTGCGGCCGCGCTGACCCTGGTTGACAGATGAGCGTGGCCGATGAGCCCTGGCGCCCTGCCACGCCAGCAGCAGCACGGGAGCTGCCGCAGTCCGGGGCGCAGCTTTGGCTGTGCCCGCTGGATGACGACTGCAGCGAGGCGGGGGCGGCACTGCTCGATGCCGGGGAACGCCGGCGCGCGGCGGGCTTCCGCACGCCCCTGCTTCGGGCGCGCTTCATCGCAGCCCATGCGGCGCTGCGATCGCTGGTCGGCGCGGCGCTTGACCGCCCGCCGGCCGATCTGCGGCTGGTGGCCGCGACCGGCGGAAAGCCGGAGCTGGCACCCGGCCAGGGCGAACTCCACTTCAACCTTTCGCATAGCGGTGGATGGGCGCTCATCGGCCTGTCCACAAGATGGGCGCTCGGAGTGGATGTCGAACTCGTCCGCCCGGATCCGCCACTGCAAGTGTCGTCGATGGCGTTCTCGGCGCGCGAGAAGGCGGTGCTGGAAGCTCTGCCGGCGTCCCGCAAGGGCTCATTCTTCTATGCGGCCTGGACGCGCAAGGAAGCCCTGGCCAAGGCCACCGGTCAGGGCATGGCCACCAATTTCCGCGCCCTCGACGTGGCGGATGGCTGGGCGGAAGGCGGTGGCGAGGTACGTGCCGCGGCGCTGGACGGGCCTCCATCGCTTTGGCGTTTCCACCCCCTGCCGCCGCTGGACGGCGCGGCTGTGGCGCTCGCGCTGCCGGCTCTGGAGGGGGTGGTGGAGTGCCTGCTGCTGCGGCCGGCCTGAGCCCATCGTCTGGACAGGCGGCGGCGATCCGGCACACTCGCCCGGCCTGCGCCAAGGAGGCGCATGACAGCCGGGGAGGGCAGCATGTCGGGCATGGGTCGCCGGGTACAGGCCGGCATCTTCACCGCCGGCTTCGCCGGGCGCCGGCCGCCCGTGCCGGTGGCGGCGGAGCGGCTGGAACTGGCCGGCCTGGCGGCGATGCGGCCGCGTGCACGCGCCTATGTGGGCGGGGGCGCCGGAATGGAGCGCACGATGGCCGCCAACCGCGCTGCCTTCGACCGGGTGCACATCCTCCCCCGCATGCTGCGCAACGCGGCCCGCCGCGATCTTTCTGTGGAGTTGTTCGGGCGCCGGCACGCCCTGCCATTCCTGCTGGCACCTATCGGGGTGTTGGATATGGCGCATCGGGGCGCCGACCTCGCCGCCGCCAGGGCGGCCGCCGCCGAGGGAGCGGGCTTTGTCGCCTCCTCGCAATCCTGTTTCCCTATGGAGGCCATCGCGCAGGCCGCAGCCGCCGGGCCACGCTGGTTCCAGCTCTACTGGTCGTCGCGCGACGCGCTGACCGAAAGCTTTTTGCGCCGCGCCGAGGCGGCCGGCTACGAGGCGGTGGTGGTGACGCTGGACACCACCCAGCTCGGCTGGCGGCCGCAGGATCTGGATGGTGCCTATCTGCCGTTCCTGCGCGGCCGCGGCATCGCCAACTACCTGTCGGACACGGTGTTCCGCGACCTGCCGTTCGAGGACGCCAATCCTGGCGAGCGCGCCCCTATCGGACCGGGCGCCGTGGCCTCGGTGGCGGAGATGCTGCGTGCATGGCCCGGCGGACCCCTGCGCGGCCTGTTGTCGCTGCCCGAGGCTGTGCGGGCGGTGCGGCGCTTCATCGCACTGTATTCCCGGCCGGATCTGTCCTGGGAGGACCTGCCGTTCCTGCGCCGGTGCACGCGCCTGCCGATCCTGCTGAAGGGGGTGCTGCACCCGGAGGATGCCGCGCGCGCAGCGGCGGTCGGGATGGACGGGCTGATCGTTTCAAACCATGGCGGGCGGCAGGTGGACGGCGCGGTGGGGGCGCTGGATGCGCTGCCCGGCGTGGTGGCGGCGGTGGGGAATCGCATGCCCGTGCTGTTCGACAGCGGGATCCGCGGCGGTGCCGACATTGTCAAGGCGCTGGCCCTTGGGGCGCGGGCGGTGCTGCTGGGTCGTCCCTATGTTTACGGCCTCGCGCTGGATGGCGAGGCCGGGGTGCGGGCGGTGATCCGCCATCTGGCCGCCGAGCTGGACCTGACGCTCGGCCTTGCCGGCTGCCCCTCCATCGCGGCGCTGGGGCCTGACACGCTGTGGCGCGAACCATTCTGAAAAGCTGCTTGACGAAGCTGCTGCAGCCTGATCTATTGCGAATAACTCGCAGTTGCAGCGAGGGCAGGCGGAACGCGGTTCTCTACCGTCCCACCGCGAACCGGATCCCGCATTCTCCCCCGGATCCGCCAGCCCCCGCCTCAACCGTGAGGATGCCGGTTCCAAGCTTGCAGGGGAAGCGAGGGACCGGTGGCGGACCGGGGCGGCCGGGCGCACTATGCGAACCGTCCGGCCAGACCGCGCCGTGCCCGAAGGGGGGCTCGGCCGGTGACCATCTTTGCGCGTGGGCAGGACGCGCAATCCCCGGTCCGCTTCCCCCTTCCTTTCCACATCGCGCGCAATCGGTCAGCATGGTCCCGAACCGGGGGAGGGGCGGCATGCGGCTGATTTGCGTCGATTGCGGGCATACGCATCCCCCGGCCCTGAGCTACGCCTGCGAAGCCTGCGGTGGCATCCTCGAGGTGCAGGGCGAAAGCGGCCTGGAACCGCCACGCGAAGTGGCGCTGCTGGCTTCCATGTGGCGCCACGCTGGGCGGCTCTGCATCAACGATCCGGCCAACATCGTATCCCTGGGGGAGGGGCTGACCCCGATGCGCCGCGCGCCGCGCATCGAGGCGGCGCTGCCCGGCTTCCACGGTGAGGTCTGGCTGAAGGACGAAACGCGCAACCCCAGCGGCTCCTTCAAGGACCGGCTGGTCAGCGCCGGCATCGGCAAGGCGCTGGAACTGGGTGCGCGTGGCGTGATCTGCGCGTCCTCGGGCAACGCCGGCGCCTCCACCGCAGCCTATGCGGCACGCGCAGGCATGCCGGCGATCATCGTGGTGCCGGCGCACACGCCCGCCGGCAAGCTGACACAGATCGCCGCCTATGGCGCAATCCTGCTTCTGGTCGAGGGGCATTACAGCCGCTCCTACGACCTTGCGCTTGGCTTGGCGCGGCAGGCAGGCTTCGCCAACCTGACCACCACCTTTCTCAATCCCTGGGCGGTGGATGCGCTGAAGCTTACGGGGTTGGAGATCTTCGAGCAGCTTGGCCGCGTCGCGCCCAGCCACGTGCTGATCCCGACCGGCAGCGGGCCATTGGTGAAGGGCGTAGCGCAGGGCTTCACCGAGACCGGAGCGACGCCGAAGCTTGTCGCCGTTCAGGCCGAGGGCTGCGCTCCCATCGTCCGCGCCTTCGAGGCCGGCGCCGAGGCCGTCACCGCCTGGGACACGCCGCGCACCATCGCCTCGGGAATCAGCGATCCGCTGATCGGCTATGAGCGGGATGGCAGCTACACGCTGAAGCTGGTGCGAAGGAGCGGCGGCTTGGCCGTCTCCGTCAGCGACGCCGCCCTGCGCGACGCCATGCGCGACCTGGCGCGGCTGGAAGGCGTGTATGCCGAGCCCACCGGCGCCAGCCCCCTGGCCGCTCTGCGGCGCCTTCTGGCGGAAGGGCGCATGCCGCCCGATGCGCGGGCCGTTTGCATGATCACCGGCCATGGCTTCAAGGATGGCGCGGCATTTGCCGACATGCCGGCGCGCACCCACCGCGTCGCCGATCCGGCGGATGTTGCGGCAGTGGCGCGGCTCTGCGACCACGCGATGGCGGAACAAGGATAGACTGGACATGCGGATCACCATTCTGGGCGCGGGCATCATCGGCACCGCTTCCGCCTACTGGCTGATGCGGGCGGGCCACCAGGTGACCGTGCTGGAACGGCGTGAGGGTGCCGGACTGGAAACGAGCTGGGGCAATGGCGCCATCATCCATGTCTCCTCCGTGCAGCCCTGGGCGGCGCCGGGGGTGCCCCTGAAAGTTTTGAAGTGGCTGGGGCAGGAGGATGCGCCGATGCTGCTGCGCCCGTCGGCCCTGCCGCGCATGTGGCGCTGGGGCCTGGGCTTCCTCATGGCATCGCGTACGGCGGCGCATGATGCCGGCGCGCTGGCCAATCTCGAACTGGCCATGCTTTCGGCGCGCTGCATGGCCGAGATCCGGGACGAAACCGGCGTGCAGTACGACTATGCCGGCAACAGCGTGATCAAGACCTTTGCTGCCGAGGCAGAATGGCTGGCCTCGGCGGCGGCGCACGAGGCGCTGATGCCGCATGGCCTGGAGGTGGAGCGGCTGACGCGCGAGCAGTGCATCGCCCGGGAGCCGGCGCTTGCCGCACGCGCAGACAAGATCGCCGGCGGCCTGTTCTTTCCGCAGGATGAAGTGGGCGACTGCAACAAGTTCAGCCAGGGTTTGGCGGAATGGTGCACGGCACGCGGTGCGGTCTTCCGCTTCGGCACGGAGATCCGCGACATCGTCCTGCGCAATGGCCGCGTCGCCGCAGTGGCGACCAGCGCGGGCGAGATCGGGACCGATGCCGTGGTGGTTGCCATGGGATCACACTCGCCCACCGTCCTGGGCAAGCACGGCATCAACGTGCCGATCTACCCGGTGAAGGGCCTGTCGGTCACGGCACCGCGCAGCGTCTGGCCCGAGGGGCCGCGGCACGCCCTGCTGGAGGATGGACGCAAATTCGCCTTTACCCCGTTGGGTGACCGCTACCGCATCGTGGGCTCGGCCGAGGTGGCCGACTTCGACACCACCCCGTCCCCGGTTCGCATCGGTGCGCTGATGCGCAGCGTCTGCTCGCTTTTTCCGGAGATGGAGGGGGCGGAGCGCGCGGAGGGGGCGGTGCAATGGGCAGGCCTCAGGCCGATGGTGCCGAATGGCCGCCCCTGGATCGGTGCCACGCGCATCCCGGGCCTCTACCTCAACACTGGTCATGGGCATACCGGCTGGACAATGGGGGCGGGTTCGGGCCGGCGGCTGGCCGAGATCGTGGACGGGCGCAGCAACGCGCCGGTCGCCGCGGTGGCGTGAGGCGGGCGCCGATGCGCGGCGCGTGACAACTGGCCGGATTCTTGCTCCCCTTTCCGGAAGGCTCGCCGAGCAAGGCAGAGTCGCGGGGCGAAGGGGATGACGATGGACCAGAATGACAGGCCGAGCCTGGAACGGCGCGGATTGTTCGGGGCCGGAATGGCGGGGGCGGCCATCGGGGGCGTGGCCGGCCTGCTCACGCCGAAGGCCGCCTCTGCCCAAACACCTGGCAGAAGCAAGTTGCACCAGATCAGGGAGCGCGGCCGGCTGATCGTCGGCACAGGCTCGACCAATCCGCCCTGGCACTTCAACGATGCCAGTGGCCAGCTGGTCGGCATGGATATCGACCTTGCGCGACTGCTGGCCAAGAGCCTGTTCGACGATCCCACCAAGGTGGAGTTCGTGCTGCAGGGCTCTGATGCCCGCATCCCGAGCCTCGTCACCGACAAGGTCGACATTGTCGTGCAGTGGATGACCATCACGCCGGGGCGTGCGCAGCAGGTCGAATTCACTATTCCGTATTACCGCGAGGGCGTCGGGCTCATGCTGCTCGCGCGCGGCGCGAAGCACGCCAATTACGAGGCGCTGAAGGCCGCCGGCTCCGCCGTCACGATCGGCGGCATGCAGAACGTGTTCCTGGAGGAGTGGATCCACAAGGCGCTGCCTCAGGCCAAGGTAGATGCCTTCGAGAGCCCGGATGCTGCCATGCAAGCGCTGAACGCGCGACGGATCGATGCGTCGATGCAGGATCAGTCGGCCATGCGCTGGCTGATGCAGCAGGCGCCGGGCCGCTTCGTGGATGCCGGCTATGGGTGGATGCCCAACTCCTACGCTTCGGCCGTCAAGCCGGGTGACCCCGTGTGGCTGAACTGGGTGAACACGGTGTACAAGGAGGCGATGATGGGCGTCGATTTCGACTACTTCGCCGCCTCCTACAAGAAGTGGTTCGGTATCGAACTGCCGACGCCCAAGGTGGGCTTCCCGACCGAGTTTGCCTGATCCTGACAGGGGGGAAGGGCAGGGGAGCCTTCCCCTGCCACGCAGGCCAAGGGGGGCGGAGGCTTGATCCAGTATTATTTCGACTGGTCCGTGATCACGCGCAACGCGGACAAGTTCATCGACGCCCTGCTGCTGGGGTTGGGCCTCGCCGTCGTGTCGCTGGCGATCGGCTGCTTGATCGGGCTGGTCACGGCCTATGCCAGGGTGTCGGGCAGGAAGTGGCTTTCCGGACCAGCCTGGCTGTATGTCGAGTTCATCCGTTGCATGCCGCTGCTGCTGCTGATCTTCTTCGTTTATTTCGGACTTCCGGAGTTCAACATCTCCTGGTTCGACAAAACGCAGAGCTTCATCCTGACGCTGTCGCTCTATGCCGGCGCGTACATGTCGGAAGTGTTCCGTGCCGGCCTGTCTTCCATCCCGAAGCAGTATGTGGAGGCTGCCAAGGCCATCGGCATGCGGCCCTGGCAGCGGCAGCGCTACGTCGTGCTGCCGGTGATGTTCCGCATCACCCTGCCGGCCATCAGCAACAACCTGATCTCCCTGTTCAAGGACACGTCGCTGGCCGCCGCCATTGCCGTGCCGGAACTGACCTTCGTGGCACGGCAGATCAACGCCAACACCTTCCGGGTCATGGAGGTCTGGCTCGCGGTCAGCGCCATGTACCTGGTCACCGCCTATCTGATCGCAACCCTGCTGCGCCTCGTCGAGCGGCGCTACGCCAGCATCCGCTGAAGGAGGCCGGTTGATGCTCGATTTCTCCATGACGCCAGGCGCCTTCGGCTTCGAGGCCTGGCAGGCGCGCTGGTCAATCCTGAACGGGCTGGGCGTCACCGTCGCATCCTCGGTCCTGACCATTCTCATCGCCACGCTGCTCGGCATCCTCTTCGGCGTGGCGTTGACCTATGGCTGGTGGTGGCTGCGCATGATGATCCGCCTCTACGTTGACGTGCTGCGCGGCATCCCGGTGCTGGTGCTGATCCTGTTCACCTATTACGGGCTGGCGCTGTTCGGCATCAATGTGCCGGCCTTCTGGGCGGGCGTCATCGCGCTTTCGGCCTTCGCCACGGCGCATATCGCCGAGACACTGCGTGGGGCTGTGGATTCCGTGCCGCGCGGGCAGATGGAGGCCGGCAAGGCCATCGGCCTGCGCTTCGTCCAGCGCCTCCGCTACGTGATCCTGCCGCAGGCCGTGCGACGCATGCTGCCGCCCTGGGTGAATACTTGCCTTGAGATCGTCAAGGGCACCACGCTGCTCTCCATTATCGGCGTGGTGGAGCTGCTGCTGGCCAGTCAGCAGATCATGGCGCGCAATTACCTGATCATCGACTTCTATCTTCTGGCCACGGTGCTCTACCTGATCCTCAACTTCACCATCGCGCAGATCGGCGGGCTGCTGGAGCGCCGCTTCTCCTACCTGCGCTACTGAGCGGAGCCGTTTGCATGAGCGACCAACCCCTGTTGCAGGCAACGGGCGTGCGCAAGAGCTTCGGCTCGGTGGAGGTGCTGAAGGGGATCGACCTGACGGTGCGTCAGGGGCAGGTGGTGTCGCTGATCGGCGCCTCGGGCTCGGGCAAGACCACCTTCCTGCGCTGCGTCAACCTTCTGGAGGAGCATGATGCTGGCGAGATTCTGCTGGATGGCGATCCGATCGGATACCGGGTCGACGGCGGGCGCCGCCGGCGCCTGAGCGAGGCGCGCGTTTCGGCGCAACGCGCCCGCATCGGCATGGTGTTCCAGCAGTTCAACCTGTTCCCGCATCTGACTGCGGAAGACAATGTCATGCTCGGCCTGACCAAGGTGCTGAACAAGCCGAAAGCGGAGGCGCGTGACATCGCCGGCCATTGGCTGTCGCGCGTCGGCCTGGCCGAGCGACGGGCGCACTATCCCTACCAGCTTTCCGGCGGGCAGCAGCAGCGCGTGGCGATGGCGCGTGCCGTGGCCATGGAGCCACGCCTGCTGCTGTTCGACGAGGTGACCAGCGCGCTTGATCCTGAATTGGTGGCCGAGGTGCTTCAGGTCATGCAGAAGCTGGCGGAGAGCGGCATGACCATGCTGGTGGTCAGTCACGAGATGCTGTTCGTGCGGGATGTTTCGCACCATGTCGTGTTCATGGATGGCGGGAAGGTAGCGCAGGCGGGAGCGCCCGCGGAGGTGTTCGACCGTCCCCAGAGCGAACGCCTGCGGAGTTTTCTGGGTCGATTCCACGGGATCTTCGGCAGCGCTGTTCGCTAAAGATCCGAAACGATCTGTCCCCGGACCCGTTCGCTTCCACAGGTGCGCCAATGGTGGCGTTGCCTGTGGCTCCGACCAGGGGATGCAATCCGGTCCTGGCGCGACACTGCTTCCGGAGGCAGGAGAATCCGCATGATCGAGCGCCGAATGGCCGCGTTGCTGCTGGCGGGTGCCACCCTGGCCGGGTGCAGCGCTGGTGCCGACACCACTCCGCCGCCGCTTGCGGCAACGCCTGCAGGTTCCAGGGCCCCCATGGGCCTGCATCTGGCGGCCTTGCAGGGTGGCGCCTTTCTGATGCAGACCGCGCAGCTCGGCGTCGGCCGCGCACGCAGCCCGGAGCTCCGTCGCTTCTGCGAGTTCGAAGCGAGCGAACAGCGGGGGCTGGTGCAAGCCATGGGCCTGGCCGGTCATGCCGTGACGGCGCCTCCCGCGCTGCCGCCGGCCAAGATGGCGATGGTGCAGGGCCTGTCGGATTCGCGCGGTGCCGCCTTCGACCGCATGCTGTTGGCGGCGCAGCAGCGAGGGCATAGCGAGGCTCTGGAAACCTTTGCGGCGTTGCGAGAGGCCGGCGGTACACCGGCTGACGGGGTTCTTGCGCTTCTGGCCGAAGACAGGATCCGCGAGCATCTCGCCATGTTGCAGATGCTGCGTGCGTGACCTGATCGCCTGTTTCCTTGCCCTGGCAGGAGGTCAGGGACGAAGATCTCCGTCATCCTCCAGCAAAATCAGGCACAATCAGTCTTGTATGGAGAGGCGCTGCTAGCCATTCTCAACCGCCTGGGATAAGGGTATGTGGGCGGATGATGGCAGGGTCGCATGTGGCGTTGGGGGCAGCCGCCTGGCTGGCCGCGGCGCCACTCTTTGCGCAGCCCGCTGTGGCGCCGCTACCGCTCGCCGTAGCGGCGCTGGGTGCGCTGATGCCCGATATTGATCATCCTTCCTCTTGGGTCGGCAAGCGGTGCCGGCCGTTTTCCCTTCTGCTGACGCGGTTGCTGGGGCACCGCGGCGCCACGCACTCGCTGCTGGCGGCGGCCGCGTGCTTCTGGCTGCTGTTGCGGCCCGAGTTACCGCTCACGCTCTCGGCCCCCTTCGTGGTGGGATACTTGTCGCATCTCGGGGCGGATTTGCTGACGCCGGGGGGGCTGCGCCTGGCCTGGCCGCTGAAGGGCACTTGGTCCTTGCCGCTGTGCCGCACCGGATCGGCGTTCGAGCCGCTGCTGGTGGCGATCATCCTGTCTTGGGCCTGGTCGGGTGCCGACGGGATGGAGCGCATGAAGGCAGGGCTGCGCGAGCTGGGCGTCTGCGAGCTGCCCTTCCAGACACCAGGGCTTTGCTCGCCCGGGCCCGCAGGGGCACGGCTGGCAGCCGTAGCCCGGCCATGAAACCGGCGGAGAGAGGAAGGCCACTGAAGGGGCGCCTGATCTCCCGCTGCGGAATCCTTCTGGGATCAGCCTCATGACCAACCCCAACACCTTTGAGAACAATCCCGCGAAACAGGCGAAATGGGATGCCCGGTACATCGGCCTCGCGCACCACATTGCGCAATGGTCCAAGGATCCGCGGGCGAAGGTGGGAGCGGTGCTGGTCAATCAGGCCTATGCGCGCATTGTTGCCACCGGCTTCAACGGGTTTCCCTCCAATGTCGAGGACAGCGCCGAGCGGCTCGAGAACAAGGCCCGCAAGCTGCAGATGATCCTGCATGCCGAGCAGAACGCACTGCTGCATGCCGGTCGTGACGCGCGGCACTGCGACGTTTACGTGGTGGGCAAGCCGGTCTGCAATGTCTGCGCCACCCTGCTGATCCAGTCGGGTGTGAGGCGCGTGGTGGCGGCGGCACCGCGGGCCGGAACCGAGAGCTACTGGGACAGGGTCGGGCTGTTGGCCATCGACATGATGCGAGAGGCCGGGGTCGACTTCATACCGATCTCCGGCAGCCAGCTGGATGCGATCGGCTTGAACCGCGACGAGGCCCGCAGCGCCGAGGATCCGTTCGCCGTGCATCAGGCCGAATTTGATTTCGGACTGTTCGAGCACGGCACGGAAGGACGTCGCGCCACATGACCCATGGTGCCGGCGACGGCCCAGGTGCAGCTTTCCCAGAGTAACGGCGTTGTAACGGAAAGGGCGCGCCACGACCGGTGCACCGCTGGAAGGGTCCAGGAATTCCGTGTCGCCACGCCGCCATCTTGTTCTCATCACGTTTTTCACCGGCAACATCCAGGGTGGTCTGGGACCTTTTCTTGCCACTTGGCTGGCGCAGACCAGGGGCTGGGGGCCGGAGCCCATTGGCTGGCTCAACACGCTGGTAGGGTTGGGCGGGCTGGCCCTGGCCGGTCCGGCGGGTGCGCTGGTGGACCGGCTGAAGCTGCCTCGCCTGCTGCTGGCGCTCGCTTGCGGCGCCATCGTCGTGGGGACGTTGCTGCTTCTGTTTGCCAAGGGTTTCTTCGGAGTGCTGACGGCGCATGGGCTGGCCACCATTGGCGGGATTCTTGTGCTGCCGGCGGTCACCTCCTTCACTCTCGGAGTGGTCGGCAAGAAGGACTTCCCACGGCAGCATGGCCGCAACGAGGCCTTCAACCATGCGGGCATCCTGGTCTCGGCGATGATGATTGCCGGCGGCGGCGCACTGTTCGGGCCGGATATCGCGCTGTTCGTCATGGCGGGCATGGCGCTGGGCGCCGTCCTGGCCGTGGCCGTTGCCCCAGGTAAGGCGTGGAGCGCGGAGCGCGCGACTGGTGAAGAGGATGGTGACCAAAAGGGCGAGGCTACGGAGCAGGAAGGCGGATCTGCGCTGCGGACAGTGCTGACCAACCGGCGCCTGCTGATGCTGGCCTTGGTCCTGGCACTGTTCTCCCTGGGTAATGGCGCCATGCTGTCCCTGGTTGGTCAGCGCGTCGCGGCGGCGGGTGGCAGCGCCACCTCCTGGACCGCCGGTTATGTGATGGCGGCCCAACTCACCATGATCCCGGTTGCACTGTGGGGCGGAAGGTGGGCTGAGAAGCGCGGCGGGCGTCCTCTGATGCTGGTGGCGTGCCTGGCGTTGGGCGTTAGGGCCTTGTTGGCCGCCTGGATCACCGATCCGCTCTGGCTGGTGCCGGTGCAGGTGCTGGACGGCATTGCCTCTGGTCTGATCGGCGTGGCGGTGCCGGTGGTGGTGGCCGACGCTTCCTGGGGTAGCGGACGGACCCAGACGGCGCTTGGTGCCGTTTATGCGGTGCAAGGACTGGGTGGGCAGCTTTCCCACGTGGTGGGGGGTACCCTGGTTGCCTGGATCGGCTGGCAAGCCGCCTTTCTGGCTTTGGCCGTGCCGGTGTTCGGCGCCGTGCTGCTGTCCCTTGGTCTCAGCCGGCCGGCGCGGGACGGACAGGGAAGCGCCCAAGCCGCCTGAGTGTGGCGCTACGGTCGGGTCGGGCGACACTGCCGCCCGGCCCGCTGCTGCTGGCCAGACAGCCGATTCGAATCGCGGGCCTGTCCGCGCTATACCCCGCCGCCCAGTGAACACAGTGCGCCCGGAGTTTGAGCCCTTGGACAGCCTCGATACGCCCGCCCCGGGCCACAACCAGCCGCCGCTTTCCGAAACTGCCGCGGAAGCCGGGCGGCGGCGCACCTTCGCCATCATCGCCCACCCGGATGCTGGTAAAACGACGCTGACGGAGCAATTGCTGCTGCTGGGCGGCGCCATCCAGATCGCCGGCGCCGTGCGCGCGAAGGGCGAGCGACGGCGCACGCGGTCGGACTGGATGAAGATCGAGCAGGATCGTGGCATCTCCGTCGCGACTTCGGTCATGACCTTCGAGTATGCCGGGCAGATTTTCAACTTGCTGGATACGCCGGGCCACGAGGATTTCTCCGAGGACACCTACCGGACGCTCTCCGCTGTCGACGCTGCCGTCATGGTGATCGACGCTGCCAAAGGCATCGAGGCGCAGACCCGCAAGCTGTTCGAGGTGTGTCGCCTGCGTGACATCCCGATCGTCACCTTCATCAACAAGATGGACCGTGAGGCACGGGAGCCGCTGGAGCTGCTTGACGAGATCGAAAAGACCCTGGCGCTGGATGTGACCCCCGCGACCTGGCCGATCGGGTCGGGCCGCGAATTCGCCGGTGTCTATGATCGCCACGATGCCACGTTGCGGATGATGCGCGAAGGCGGCGAGCAGGAGATCACGCTGTCGGGCCCGGAGGATGCGCGCATCGACGGCTTGCTGCCGCATGGCCAGGGCGATGTGCTGCGCGAGGGCATCGAGCTGGTCTCGGTTTATCCGGATTTCGAGCTGGACAGCTTCCGCGAGGGGCACCTGACGCCGATCTATTTCGGTTCCGCCCTTCGCGGCTTCGGAGTGAAGCACCTGTTGGACGGGCTGGCGAAGTTTGCGCCCTCGCCCTCATCCCGCCGTGCCGATGCCCGGCTGGTAGAGCCTGATGAAGAGAAGCTCACCGGCTTTGTCTTCAAGATCCAGGCCAACACAGACCTCAATCACCGCGATCGCGTGGCTTTTCTGCGCGTCTGTTCCGGGCGCCTGCGCAAGGGCGCCCGGCTGAAGCAGGTGCGAACCGGAAAGAGCATCCCCGTCAACGCACCGCTCTTCTTCTTTGCCAAGGAGCGGCAGGTGGCCGAGGAAGCCTGGCCCGGCGACGTGGTTGGCATCGCCAATCACGGCACGCTGCGCATCGGCGACACGCTGACCGATGGCGAGGAGCTGAACTTCCGCGGTGTGCCCTCCTTTGCACCGGAAATCCTGCGCCGCGTCCGGTTGGATGACCCGATGCTGGCCAAGAAGCTGCGCAAGGCGCTGGACCAGCTGGCCGATGAAGGTGTGGTGCAGGTTTTCCGTCCGCTGGATGGATCGCAGCCGGTGGTGGGAGTGGTCGGGCAGCTCCAGCTCGACGTGCTGGCCAGCCGCATGATGGCGGAGTATGGCGTCAACATCACCTTCGAACCGACCTCCTGGTCCACCATGCGCTGGGTGGCGTCCAAAGAGAGTGGCCCCGAAGCGCGCGCCGTGCTGGAGCGCTTCCTGCGAAGCGCGCCCAGCCAGATGGCCGAGGATCACGACAATGAGCCGGTGGCCTTCTTCACCTCCGACTGGGGGCGCCGCCGAGCGGAGGAGGAATGGCCGGCGCTGAGCTTCCTGTCGCTGCGCGAGCAACATGGGGTGGGCGAGCAAGGCTGAAGCCCTCCGCTCGGACCTTGTTCAGTCCTCGCCGCAAGTGAGCATGGCCTGCACCCGCACGGAGGCGGGATCGAGGCGGGCCTGACGGCCCAGCACCACGCATTCGGGATGCGGCAGGCGTGCCTTGCGCCGGTCGAATTCGGTGCTGGCGCCTTGCCAGCCCTGGCCGAGCTGTGGCTCGAACAGGCTGGCCGGATCGAGTCCGAGAAACTCGTAGAGCTCGCTGAGCCGCGCCGTCGGAACCTGCATCTCGGCCAAAGTCGGGATCACGGCGCTGACGGTTTGCAGGTCCTGCACCGTCCATTCTTCCCTTCTGCGCCCGGCGAGATCCTGCAGCATGGCGCGCGTCAGCGGATCAATGCGCGGGTCACGCAGCATGGCCAGGATGCGCGGCGGCAGGAGGCGCTGCGGCTGGAGGTCGGGCGCGTAGCGCGGGGGCGGCGCGGCCATGATGTTGGCGGGCGGCGGCGGCGGTGGAGACCGGGTGATCAGGCCGGGAATGCCGCCCGGCACGGCTTCGCGGATCGACTGGCAGGCGGGGCCGCTCGAGCCTGGCCCGCACAACGCGGCGGGGGCATCGGGCTGGCCGGGAAGGGTGACCGGCCGTTGCGCCAGGGCAGCGGTCGACAGAAAGGCCAGCGCCGCGATGATGACCTGGCTAGCGCGCACTGGCCGCCCCAGGGCCGAATTGCTGCACCTGGATCGTTCCCGCGCGGCCGCTCTGCGTGATGGCGATGCCGGCGCCGCCCGTCTGGTTGGCCTCGGCCTGCAACCCGCCTCCGAACTGGCGGATGGTGGCGGTGTTGCCGATGCCGCGTTGCAGAATGGTGGCACGGTTGCCTTCGCCCGATTGCCGCGTCTCGGCAAAGTTGCCATCGCCCTGCTGGAGGGTCTCGGCGAGGTGGCCGCCGGATTCGATGCGGAGACGGTGCGACGGTTGTTCCGTGTAGGCGGGACTGCCCTGCGCCGCCGCCGCGGAGGTGATCGCCATGGTCAGGAAGATCGGAAGGACGCGCATGGGCATTCACGTTCCAGTCTGGGAAGAGGACCCGGCCGGCTCGGGATGATGCCCGATCCGCCCGGGAACTGCCCACCATCGGAGATGGTGGGCGGAGGCTTCAGTTCTGGGTCTGCTTGATGGTGTTGAAGCTGCCACCGAGCTGGCTGGCATTGGCCACGTTGTGGTTGCCGGCCTGGAACTGGGCGATCTTGTTGCCCAGCCCGCCATCCTGGTAGGCGAAGGCCTTGTTGTTGTCGCGGTACTGGGTCTGGGTGATGCTGTTGCTGGCGCCGCCCAGCTGCTCGGCATAGGTGAAGTTGTGGTTGCCGTCCTGGTACTGGGTGACGGAGCTGCCGAGGCTGCCGCCCTGGTAGGAATAGGCCTCGTTGTGGCGCCCCTTCTGGGTCTGGAGCGCCGTGTTGCCCGCGCCGCGCACCTGCTCGGCCTTGGCCTTGTTGTTGTTGCCGTCCTGGTTCTGCACGATGCGGCCACGGCTTGTGCTCACCTGCAGCGCCACGGCGTCATTGCTGTCGCCCTTCTGGAACTGCTTGGCGCTGTTATCGATGCCGGCGAGGAAGCCGCCGCCAGTCTGCGCAGCGTAGGCCGAGTTACCCCGGCCCTGCTGGTTCTGCAGGATGTCGGAGCCAGTCTGCGAGGTCTGCAGGGCATTCGCCTTGTGGTGGTCGCTGGTCTGCACCTGCTCGATGATCGAGAGGGTGCTGTGCTCCTGCCGGGCGCGCGCATCGTTATGATCGGCTGCAAAGGCCGCGCCGGACAGGGCCATCAGGGCAGCGCTGGCGAGAAGGATCTTACGCATCGTCGTTTCCTGTGAGTGGATGTTTGTGGATCTGGTAGTCAGGAGCGCCCGTCCTGGCGCGTGCCGGACGTGGTGCCGGGCCCGCTCTGCGGTGCCTCGGCGCTGACCACGGCCGGAACCTCTCCGTCGCGCGTCGCGAGGTAATCCTCGATCATCGCGCGACCTTGCGCTTCGTCAGCGAAGCGCCAGTACCCCTTGTCGGCGCCGTCCAGGATCATGCCGTGGACGGCTTTCTCGATCGCCTGGCGCACGGCCAGCTGGCGGGGTTCGTTGGTGGTGACGCCGCCCTCGATCTGCAGCAGCTTGTTCCAGCCGACATAACGGTTGGCGAGGCCCTGCAGGGCGACGGAATAGATGGTCTTGTCGGCGGTGACGCTGACCAGCACTTCGCCACTGGCGATGCTGACGGCGCGCAGATAAACCGAGACATTGTCTCGCCGGTATTCCGTGCTGCCGCCGATGCCGAGGAAGCTGGCCCCGGCGCCGCCGGTCAGAACGTTGCTGTCGTAGCCGATGATTCCGCCGGTCAGCATGATGCCGGCATTGCGCAGCGGTGCCAGCGGCGGCAGGGGCTGCCCATCGGCGCCCAGATGCTCGGCGCGGTTCGCACGGATGATCTGCCGCTCCTGCAGCAGGTCGGCCAGGCGATTGCGCTCCAGCACATGGAACCAGCGATTGGCACCGCCTGCATCCCTCAGCGCGTTGATCAGGATGGACGCGCCACCTTGCGTCACGGCGAAGCTGTATTCCGCGAAGTTCTCATTCGGACGGTGCTGTCCCGTCTGGTCCTGGAAATTGAACACCGCGACATCGAGACGCTGGGCCGGTGCCGGCAGACCACGCAGCGCATCGCGGCTCTCGGTACGGGCGCCGAAGGTCGGGCTTTCCGCCATCATGGTGGCGGGCGTGGTGCCGCAGGCGGCAAGGGTCAGCAGTCCGGCCGCGGCCATCGCCGCGCGGAAGGATCTCGGGCTCATGATGTTGTCGGTCCGTGGGCGGGCGGGAAGGTGGAGCGGTCAGAAGCTCGGGACGGGGATCTGGATGTTGGTCCGTCCGCCGGTTGCGGCCTCGGTGATGTCGATGGTGATCTGCCCGCCGGTCCGGCGGAAATCGACGCGCGTGCCGCCCACGTTGAAGGTGCCACTATCGCGTGCATTCTCGCCCAGGATCTGCTGCCCCACTGTGGCGGCCACCTGGCTCAGCAAGCTGGATGTGATCTGACGTTCGAACTGCGAGGCAGGATCGGTGCCACCGTTCAGTGCCGTTTGCTCCCGGCGCTGTTTTTTAGCTTCCGGGCTTTCCGAGTAGCGAAAGTTGTTGGCGCCGGCGAGGCCGAGCAGATAGCTGCCGTTCAACGGGTTGCCGCCAAAGGACGGGTTTACCGGCTGGTAGACCAGATCCCGAGCCGTGGCGGGCGCAACGCCTCCGAGAACTGTGCCGAGAGCAAGCGTCGTGACCATCGCTCTTTGCCGAAGCTTCCGCATCGTTCTGGTTCTCTCCCCGTTTCTGTTTGGAGATTATTCATATCTTTTGAGACGCTCCAAGCGGAAAACGGCTAGGTTTCGTTAGCACTCATCAACAAAAAGTTGGGCTAAAACCGTTGCGGCGCATGACAGCCACAGCGCCCGGCAGTGAGGCGGTGGCGCGTTCAGGATCGGCGGAGACGCTTCTCGTATCGCCCCTGGCGCAGGGTTCCGCATTGCTCACGGGCGCCTCCCCGACAGTGAAATGGAAGCGCCCATGTGGCCGCCGCGCGAAGGCAGCAACGGGACGGAAGGGGCAAGACGTAACTATTCAGGCCGCAAGCTTGGTGCGGTGTCCTAGGCCCTTCCGTTGGCCACGGTGCTGCGGTGGGTGGGCACGGCGCAAAAGGCGGCCCCGCCGTACGGGGCAGCCCGGCCCGCCTGATGCCGCCCTTGCAGACTGATCGCAGGCGCTGCCGCTACACGCCATACCCGGCGAGCCGCGGGAGCCACAGTGCAATGCCGGGGAAGGTGATGATCAGCGCCGTGCCGAGAGCCAGCATCAGCATGTAGGGAATGATGGAACGGTTGATCTCGCCGAGCGGCGCCCCGGTGATGGCCTTGATCACCACGAGGTTCATCGCCACGGGCGGCGAGATCAGCGCCATCTCCAGGCTCAGCGTCAGGAGCACGCCGTACCACACCTTGTCGATGCCCAGCGCGTCCAGCACCGGCAACACCGCCGGCATGGTCAGCATGATGATGGAGAAGCTTTCCAGGACCAGCCCCAGCAGGAACAGCAGCACCATCATGGCGATGATGAAGCCGGTGGGCGAAAGCTTCCAGTCGGCCACCAGCGCCGTCAGCTCCTGTGGCACTTGCAGCTTGGTCAGCATGTAGCCGTAGATGGCGGCTGCAGCGATGATCATCAGCAGCATGGCACTGGTGCGCGTGGCTTCCTGTACGCCGTCCAGCAGGTCGCGCCAGGTGAGTGTGCGGTAGATCAGCGCGGCGATCAGGATGGCGTAGAGCGTGCCGGTCCCAGCCGCCTCCGTCGCGGTGAAGATGCCGAGATAGATGCCGCCCAAAACAAAGATCGGCAGCGACAGCGACCAGCCGGCGCGGGCCATAGCGATGGCCGGGTTCTCCGGGGGCGGCGCGTCGGCAGGCGCGACGGCATGGCTCTCCGTCAGGAAGCAGTACAGCGCGAACATGCCGGCCATCATCAGCCCGGGGATCACGCCGGCCAGGAACAGCGCGCCGACACTGGTTTCCGTGACGTAGGCGTAGAGCACCATCGGCGCCGAGGGTGGAATCAGGATGCCCAGCGTGCCACCGCCGGCCACCACTCCAAACGCGCCCCGGCGGCTCATGCCGTAGCGCAGCATCTGCGGAATGGCGATCTTGCCTACCGTCAGCGCCGTCGCGACCGAAGAACCGGAGATCGCGGCGAAGATGGTGCAGGCCGCGACAGTGGCGATGCCGACGCCGCCGCGCACGCCGCGCAACATGGCGAAGGCGGCGGAGTAAAGGTCATCGACCACCCGCCCCCGCACCATCACATGCGCCATGAACATGAAGAGCGGAATGGCAACGAGCAGATAACCGTCGATCTGACCGAGCACGATCTCGCCTAGGGCGGGCAGGCCGCCCTCGACCCAGAGCAGCACGCTGAGCGGCAGCAGAAACAGCGCCGCGAACATCGGCATGCCCAGATACAGCAGCACCAGCAAGGCCGCCAGCAGCAGGAAAAAGGTCATGGAGCTCTCGTCACTCGCCGCGGGCGAGGGTGTCGCGCGGCAATTCCGCGGTGCTGTCCGTCAGGTGATCGGGTTCCCCGCCCAGGATCAGCAGCGCGGCCTGGCTCAGCGCCACCAGCATCAGCAGAAAGGCGCCCACCGGCAGCAGCGCCTGCACCCACCAGACAGGCACGCCCTCGATCTCGGTCATGATGCCGATCATGCGGCTGAAGGCCACCGTTTCCAGTCCCGATTGCAGCAGCAAAAAGGCGATCAGCGCGACGGACAGCGTGCCGAAGAGGTGTGAGGCCCTGCGCGCAACGCCCGTGAGCCGCCCGGTCAGCACATCCACGCCGATATGCTCGAAGCGACGCTGCGCTTCCGGTGAGGCCAGCATCACGATGGCGATCACAAGCCAGCCCGCGCAGCGGTCGAGCACCGGCAACGGTGTGCCGGCGAAGTAGCGCGCCGCGACGGACACGCAGACCAGCGTCAGGCACAGCAGCGTGGCGCCGCCCGCGATCCAGGCCGCGATGCGCGACAGCAAGCCGGCGCCCCGGGCAATGCCATGGGTGGCAGGCCGCATCACAGGGCCTTCAACGCGTCGAGCACGCCCTGGCCGTTCTCCGGCGCCAGGCGCAGAAAGGCATCCACCACCGGCTTCTGCATCACGCCGGCCCAGGTCGCGGCTTCCTCGGCGGTTTGTTCGTGCACCGTCATGCCCTTCTCGCGCAGCTCGGTGACGGCGCGGCTGGCGACCTCCTCGGTGAGCGGGAACTGCTCCTGCTCGGTGGCCTGCGCTGCCTTGGTCAGCACGTCCTGCTGAGCCGCGGCGAGGCCGCTCCACCAGCGGGGGTTCACGTACACATGGGTCAGCGCGCAGAAATAGGGTGCGGCGGTGCCGTATTTCTGGAATTCGTAGAATCGACGGGAAACGCCGGCTGACAAGTCAGTCAGCCCCGCATCCAGCACACCGGATTGCAGTGCCTGGGGCACTTCGGGCCCGGGCATCGCGGAGGGTGCCGCACCGGCCGCGGCGAGGCCATGATCAGTGAGGGCATTGAGGCCACGGATCTTCAGGCCCCGGAAATCTTCGACCTTGACGATCGGCCGGGCATTGCTGGTGAAGATTGCCTGACGCGTGGTGTAGAGCCACATCAGGTTGCGCACCGCACGCTTCTGCAGCAATCCCTCGAGCCGGCGAGCGGCATCCGAGCCGGGGAACTTCCTGATGCGCTGCAGATCGGTGAAGAGGTAGGGCAAGGAAACCGCACTCATCTCCGGCAGGGTGTTGCCCCACTGGATGTTCACAGCTGCCGCCGCTTCAAAGGCGCCGCGTGCCACACCGGGAAAGTTCTCGTTCGCCTTGGCGAGCTGCTCGGCAGGAAAGACCTGCACGTTGATGCTGCCCGCGCTCTCGTTCTTCACCCGTTCAGCGAAACGGGCGATCGCCTGGCCCATGTGGTGGGCGGGCGGATACTGGTGCGACAACCGCATGGTGACGGCGGCCGGTTGCGCCCGCGCCAGCGAAGGGGTGGCCAGACCGGCGGCTGTGGCCAGCAGCATTGAGCGGCGGAGCATGGGCATGTTTCCCCGGTTACATTCTCACGGGGGATTTGCGTCGGAGCCTCGGCCCAGGTCAACTGGTCCGCAGTATTTTCAGCAAGCACTTGCCGAATGGAAGACCCGTTTGTTCCAAGAGGAACCAGGGCGGCGCAATTTTGCAGCGTGTCCGGGAGAGGGCGCCTCGCTTGGCGCTGCAAGCTGAGCAGAACCGTCATCGCCGCGAAGACAAGGCAACAGACGATCATGACCGCACCGGAAGACGTGCAGCACACAGCGATGAAGGGGGATTCCGGCGGATGGTGGGCGCGACAGGGATTGAACCTGTGACCTTCCCCGTGTCAGGGGGACGCTCTCCCGCTGAGCTACGCGCCCATCGACCGGGCCGGGTGTCTATCGCGGCGGCGCGAACAGGGCAAGTGCTCAGTGTGCCGGCAATACCGGAAAAAGCATGCGGCGCGTCGAATCGTGACAGCGGCGCGTCGCTGTGGCTTGATCTGCCAATCTGCCGCTACCCTTTTGTGGATCGTACCGCGCCCGACCCTATGGACCTTCACGCGCCCAGCATCACCGAAACACCGCAGCCCGGCCCTTTCCTGCTGCTGCGGCCGGACTACCAGCGTGCTCCGCTGGTTTTCGCCTCACCCCACTCGGGCCGCCATTACCCGCCGGCCTTTCTGGCCGAATCGCGGCTGGATGCTTTGGCGGTGCGGCGTTCGGAAGACAGTTTCGTGGAGGAGTTGTACAGCGCCGCGCCAGCCTTGGGTGCGCCCCTCCTGGCCGCAACCTTTCCCCGTGTCTTTTGCGACGCCAATCGCGAGCCTTGGGAACTGGACCCCACCATGTTCGACGGGCCGCTGCCGGCCTGGGTCAACAGCGCCAGCCCCCGTGTCGGGGCGGGCCTCGGTACCATTGCCCGGGTGGTCGCCAGCGGCGAGCCGGTTTATCGCCGCCGCATACCCTTTCGCGAGGCGGAAGAGCGCGTCCAGGGTTGCTGGCAACCCTACCACGCAGCGCTGGGGGCCTTGATCGCCGAAACCAAGGCGGAATTCGGCTGTTGCCTTGTGATCGACTGCCATTCCATGCCGGCGCATCCGGCGCATGGCGTCAACGCCCCGGACATGGTCCTGGGCGATGCGCACGGCACCTCCTGCGCCCCGCGCGCCGTGCGGCGGGTGGAGGAGCAGCTCTGGGCCATGGGCTACCGGGTCCGGCGCAATGATCCCTATGCCGGCGGCTATGTCACCCGGCACTACGGTCGGCCGCGGGATGCCGTTCATGTGCTGCAGATTGAAACCGCTCGGGCGCTCTACATGAACGAGACCACCATCGAGCGACTCCCGGCCATGTCCCGTCTGCGCGACGACTTCACCGCCCTGATCGCCACACTGATGGCCCTGGACTGGGAGTTCCTGCGGAGCTGATCGGCCGCTTCCCCCGTCGTATCCAGAGCATGGAACAAAAAAAAGGCGATGCCGAAGCATCGCCGAGTTTAGGGAGGAAACGTCCAAGAAAGACAACAACGCAGTGCGTTGCTGCGAGAAGAAACATAGGCGAGAGATCATTCGTATGCAAGCATTTTTTCGCGGTGCAGCACAAATTTTCCGCCACGATGAGCGCGGGCGCCATGCCCTTGATTTGGCTTACCCTTCAGTCTGACCTGGGCCAAAAGAAACCCCGCCGAGGCGGGGCTTATGAGCACCTTGCTCTGAACGCTGGCGGGATCCAGATCCTCAGGCGAGGGCGTCTTCACCATCCAGCACGGCGGCCACCGCATGCACCACCGAGGCGATGCGCACCGCGGCCTGGACGGCTTCCTTGCTCAACCCGCCATGCAGAACGACCTTCTCGTGGCTCTCCATGCACATGCCGCAGCCATTCACGGCTGACACGGCCAGCGACCACAGTTCGAAATCCACCTTTTCAACGCCGGGCTTGCCGATGACGTTCATGCGCAGCTTGGCCGGCATGGTGCCGTAATCGCCGCCCACGAGATGCACGAAGCGGTAGTAGACGTTGTTCATGCCCATGATGGCGGCGGCGGCCTTGGCGGCGGTCAACGCTTCCGGGGAAAGCTTGGCGCCGAACTCGGCGACCAGCGCCTTGGAAACCTCGGCGTTGCGGCTGGCCAGGGCGCTGGCCACGAAAGTGCCGGCGAGCTGCTGCTGGGTCAACACCGGTTCGTTGGAGAGACTGCCGAGGTTGAGCTTCAGGTCCTTGGCGTATTCGGGAAGGCGGGCGCGCAGGGCGTCGAGCGACATGCGAAGGGAACCTCCGGTCGGGTTGAGGCTTGAATTGTCGGGGGATTGAAGGGCTGGCAGGGCCAGCTCCGGGGGTACCGCGCCCGGAAAAAGCGGGGGGCGGACGCGGTGGTCGGACGGGATGGCGACCGGCGGGTCGCCCCGCCGGCCAAAGGATCGAGGAGCCTCAGGCCGCCTCGAAGATCTCCTGCGGCTTCAGGGCCTCTTCGCCCTTGGTCCAGTTGCAGGGGCACAGCTCGTCGGTCTGCAACGCGTCGAGGATGCGCAGCACTTCCTGCGGGTTGCGGCCGACGTTCAGGCCATTGACCGAGGCCCACTGGATCGTGCCCTCGGGATCCACGATGAAGGTGGCGCGCAGAGCCACGCCCTCGTTCTTGTCGAGGATGCCGAGCGCAGAAGAGAGCTCGCGCTTGGTGTCGGCCAGCATCGGAATGGCCAGGTCACGGATGTCGGCGTTGTGGACGCGCCAGTTCAGGTGCACGAACTCGCTGTCGGTCGAGGCGCCGTACAGCGCCGCGTCGCGATCTGCGAACTCTTCGTTCAGCTTGGCAAAGGCAGCGATTTCGGTCGGGCAGATGAAGGTGAAGTCCTTCGGCCAGAAGAACACCACCTTCCACTTGCCTGCATCGGTCTCGTTGGTGATCTGGGTGAAGGACTTGCCGGGGCCCTCGAGGCCTTCGGGGCCAGCCTTCACGGCGGCCAGGTTGAAAGCGGGGAACTTGTCGCCAACCGTCAGCATGCGTGGAAATCCCTTGTCATTCCGGTGTCATTCTTCCGGTGAAGCTCAAGCTCACCGGCCACGCGGCTTGTTATGGATGCTGCACTGCAGCTATGCCAATGAATAGTTTTCGACGAAATGATCGGCTGGCTCGATGACCCCCCTCCCAACTCCGCAACAACTCCGCTATTTGGTTGCCCTGGCCGACCTTGGCCATTTTGGCCGAGCCGCCATCTCCTGCGCCGTTACGCAATCGACCCTTTCTGCCGGCATCATTGCGCTGGAGCGGCAGCTTGGCGCCGCCATCCTGGAGCGGGGCACGGCGAAGCGCCCGGTCTTCACGCCACTGGGGCTCGATCTTGTGCGCCGCGCGAGGGTGGCGTTGGCCGCGCTGTCGGCCTTTGCCGAAGCAGCAGAAGCGGCGCGCGAGCCGCTTTCCGGTCCGCTCCGGCTCGGAGTTATCCCTACTATCGGGCCTTTCCTGCTGCCGCGGCTGATGCCGTTGCTGCGCCGCGCCTTTCCCCGGCTGCAACTCTGGCTGCGGGAAGATCTGACGGAGCGGCTGGGCGAGGATCTGGCCGGTGGACGGCTCGACCTGCTGTTGCTGGCGCTGCCCGCCGCCATTCCGGACGCCGAGACGCTGCGCATCGCCGAAGATCCTTTTCTCGCGGCGCTGCCGCCAGGACACCGCCTCGCATCGGAAAAGGCTGTGCCGCTCTCGGCGCTGGGCGGCGAGCGGCTGCTGCTGCTGGAGGATGGGCATTGCCTGCGCGACCACGCCCTGTCGGCCTGCGGCCTGCCAGGCGCGGGGGGCGGGGATAGTTTCGCCGCCACCAGCCTGCACACCTTGGCGCAGATGGTGGCCGGCGGCCTCGGCGTCACGCTGTTGCCCAGGCTCGCGGTGGATGGTGGGGTTGTTGCCGGCACGCCCGTGGTGCTGAAGCCGCTGGCGGAGCCGGAAGGGCGGGAGCTGGGGCTGGCCTGGCGCGCCCGCTCGCCCCGCGCCGCCGAGTTCCGTGGCATGGCGGAAACCATCGCCGAGGCCATGGCCGGCTGATGCCGCCCAAGGCCACGTCGAACTTGGCGCTGGCCGACAGGCGATCGGCAGGTTCATCTTCTCCGGCGTGGCGTCCAGCGGAGCGATGGCGCCGGTGGCGGCCATCCGGTGGGGCAGCTCGACAGGCGGGTCGGCATTGATGCTGGAGAAGCCATCGGCAAGTTCCGCCTTCCTCGTGGATCACGAAGCGGGCGGGGTTCAGCGGCTGGCCCTGCAGAAGGACATGGCTGCCGATCGGGGCAAGGCTTCCAGCGCAAAGTCGGGCCCGGCGGTGGTGGCAGGCAGCTCCACCCGAACCTCCATGCTGTATCGATCAGGCCGAAGGCACTCTGTAGCTTCAGCCATTCCCGATACGAAGGATGTTGCCAGTACGGTGTTGCGGAACTGATCGTCGCCCTGGCCGTCAAGCGCGATGTTCAGGAAGCCTGACGGTGCATGGACCGGTTCGATGGCTCCGCGCATCATGCAGGTCTCGACGTCACCGTGACCCACGATGGGCTTGCGATCGTGATAGGTGCTCGCCCGCCAAAGCCTGCACAAGCATCGACCTAATGGCCTCAGATGCCGCCGGCCCGGCAGGGCGAGGATGGTGTCTCACCGGCTGCGGTCATGGATCATCCTGCTGGGCGGCCCGACAGGCCAGGCCGGCAAATGGCGGCACAGTCCGGAGGAGTGGTGTGCCGCACCGAAACTCTGCCCTGAAAGGCCGGCTCCGGCGTAGGGTTTGTTCCGCACTCTGCCCTCGACAACCGTTTTTTTACTGTAACGACAGGGTGATTTCCGGCGCGGTGGTGAAATGGGCACAACGACAGGAAGGCGGACTAGAGCGAGAGCGCGGGCAGAAGGTGGGTTACGATGGTTGGCGAGCAATGATGGCGGCATCGCCTGTGGTGACTGGGCACGACGTGAAGGCCGCACCGGCCAGGCGATCGAATGGCAAGCGAGGGAAAGCAAGCAGCAACGTGGCCGCTTCGCCATGCGTTAGGTCCAGCGTGATAAACAACGACAACGAGATTTTGCGGGTGCTGCTGCGCGAGGTGGTTCGCCGCCGCCACCAGGGCCGCGGCGCTGCCGGAATGAATGGATGGCGTGGCGAGCTGTTTCGCGTGCTGCAGGCCATGGCGCGGCGAAATGGTTGACATCCGCGTGCCGCACCCCTAAACGCGCCGGCTCGAAGAGGGTTGGTCATGAAGATCCGGAACAGCTTGAAGAGCGCCAAGACGCGCGACAAGAACTGCGTCGTGGTTCGCCGCCGCGGCCGTCTTTACGTGCTGAACAAGAAGAATCCTCGCATGAAGGTCCGCCAGGGCTGATTGCGGCAGGCGCTTCGGCGTCTGCATGGGTTTGCGAGATGCAGCGACGCCGGTGCCCTAAGGCTCCGGCGTCGCTTGCGTTTCCGGCTCCTGCTTTGCCGTCCTTCTTGTGCCTCGCCCTGCGGCGCCCCATCCTCCGAGGCAAATGACGAGGAGGAAGGCGCATGATCGCCCTGCCGGCACCCGACCCCCGGATCCTGCAGCGCCGGGACGAGATTCTGGGCGCGCTCCAGGCCATCCTGCCGGAGGGGCCGTTCGGCCCGGCCGTGATCGGCGACCCGGTGCGGTTGCGCGCCTATGAGACAGACGGGCTTTCCGCCTACCGCCAGCCGCCGCTGGCCGTCGTGCTGCCCGAAAGCACCGAGCAGGTGGCCGCCGTGCTGCGCTACTGCCAGGCGGAGGGCATCCGCGTCGTGCCGCGCGGTGCGGGAACCAGCCTGTCCGGGGGCGCACTGCCATTGGCCGATGCGGTGGTCATCGGGCTGATGCGGATGAACCGCATCCTGGAGGTCGATTACGAGAACCGGCTGGCGGTGGTCGAGGCCGGTGTGACCAATCTCGGCATTACCCAGGCGGTGGCGGAGGAGGGGTTTTTCTACGCCCCTGACCCATCGAGCCAGCTCGCCTGCATGATCGGCGGCAACGTCATGATGAACTCGGGCGGCGCGCACTGCCTGAAATACGGCGTCACCGCCGGCAATCTGCTGGGGGTCACCTTTGTCACCATAGAGGGGGAGGTGATCCGCATTGGCGGCGGGCACCTGGATGCCGCGGGATACGACTGGCTGGGGCTCATCACCGGCTCGGAAGGACAACTCGGCCTGGTCACCGAGGTCACGGTGCGCATCCTGCGCGCCGCCGAGGGGCAACGCGCCATGCTGGCTGCCTTCCGCTCCAACGAGGTGGCCGGGGAGGCGGTGGACGCCATGATCGGCAGCGGCATCATTCCCGTGGCCCTGGAATTCATGGACCGCCCCGCGATCCATGCTTGCGAGGTCTTCGCCAATGCCGGGTATCCGCTGGATGCGGAGGCCATGCTGATCATCGAGGTCGAGGGCAACACGGAAGAGCAGGATGACCTGCTGGGCCGCCTCGCGGAAATCTGCAATCGCTTCGATCCCATCAGCCTGCGGGTGGCCGAAACCGCTGAGCAGAGCCTGGCCATCTGGAAGGGGCGCAAGGGTGCCTTCGGCGCCGTGGGGCGCATCAGCCCCGACTATCTTTGCATGGACGGGACGATTCCCACGGGCGAGCTGCCGCATGTGCTGCGGCGGATCGGCGAGATGTCGGACAGCTACGGCCTCAAGGTCGCCAACATCTTCCATGCCGGCGACGGCAATCTGCACCCGCTGATCATGTTCGACGCCAACAACCCCGAAAGCTTCCTCAAGGCCGAGGCCTTCGGTGCCGACATCCTGAAGCTTTGCGTCGAGGTGGGCGGCTGCCTCACCGGCGAGCACGGCGTCGGCGTCGAGAAGCGCGACCTGATGAACGTCCAGTTCACCGAGGCCGAGCTGACCCGGCAGCGCGCCATCAAGACCGCCTTCGATCCCGCCTGGCTGCTGAACCCCGCCAAGGTCTTTCCGCTGGAAAACAACCCGTTGCTGGAGCGCGCCCGATGAGCCAGCCGATCCGCCCCGCCGATGAGGCGGGCGTGGTGCAGGCGGTGCGCAGCGCGGTGGCGGACGGCACACCCCTGGCGATCGAGGGCAACGGCTCCAAGCGAGGCATGCTGCGCCCGGTGCAGGCGGCAGCGACGCTGTCGCTGGCCGGGTTGTCTGGCATCACCCTCTACAAGCCCGCCGAGCTGGTGCTGTCGGCCCGCGCCGGTACGCCGGTTGCCGAGATCGAAGCTGAGCTCCTGCGGCACAACCAGATGCTGCCCGCCGAGCCGCCGGATTTTGCCGCGCTGTTTGGTCACGAGCGTGGATCCACCATTGGCGGCATGGTGGCGGCCAACCTGTCCGGGCCGCGGCGCATCGGGCCGGGCGGCGCTCTGCGCGACCAGCTTCTGGGTGTGCGTGCAGTGACCGGGGATGCGGAGGTGATCCGCTCCGGTGGGCGCGTGCATAAGAACGTCACGGGACTTGATCTGTGCAAGCTGCTCGCCGGCAGCCATGGAACCTTGGCCGTGCTGACGGAGGTGACGCTGAAGCTCGCCCCGCGGCCGGAAGCGCAGGCGACGCTTGCCGTGACCGTCAACAGCCTGGCCGAGGGCGTGGCGGCCCTTTCCGCCGGCCTGGGCAGTCCTTTCGGCGTCAGCGGTGCCGCTCTGCTGTCCAGGGGCTTACCGGATGGCAAGCAAGATGGCGGGAGGCCTGCCGCATTGTTGCGGCTGGAAGATTTCACGCGTTTCCTGTTCCGCCGGACACAAGCCTTGCAGAAGGTGCTGGAGCCCTTTGGAACCGTTCGGCTCCTGGAGGTGGAGCCATCCAGCCGGCTTTGGCAAGGTGTGAGGGACGCAACGCTACTCCAGGCGGCGCCGGATCAGGCTGTGTGGCGCATCTCGGTAAAGCCGTCCTTCGCGCCGGAGGTTGCCAGGCGGATCGGTGACGCCTTTGAAGCGCGGATGCTGTTCGATTGGGGCGGCGGCCTGATCTGGGTGGCCGGTCCCGCCGAAACCGGCTCTCATGTGGCGGTGATGGCGGCGGTTGCCGAGGCAGGCGGCGTGTTCACCTTGTTCCGCGCGCCCGACCCGATGCGGACCGTGCTTCCCGTGTTGCCTGAGGAGGTGCCGGCGCTGGCAGCCATTGGCGCCAGGGTGCAGCGGACCCTGGATCCGGGCGGACTGCTCAATCCGGGTCGCATGCGCGCGGCCGGGGTCGCCGGCTGAACACCTTGCCGTTCAGATCCACTCCGCCGCATCGCGCCCCGGCAGCGGGGCGGGCCTGTGCCAGCCGGCCGGGGTTTCCGTCAGGATGGCGGCGTGGCGGATGGCGGCGACGCGCCCCCGCGCCCCGTCATGTTCTTCCAGCAGGTCAGCGATCTCGGCTTGGCCCGGATCAGGGGCGTCAAAGCCATGCGGCAGCCGGCCCAGACTGCGCAGCCATTCGGCGGTGGCACCCAGAGAAACCCGCACGAGCCAGGATCCGCCTTCCTCCGCTCGCCGCATCAGCGCCACCATGGCGCCCAACGCCAGGAGGTAGCCTGAGGCATGATCCAGCGCCTGGCAGGGGAGCGGCTTTGGATTGCCGGGGGCGTCGGCCGCATCGGCCTCGTCCTGGTTGAAGCCGGTGACGGTCTGCACCAGCGAGTCGAAGCCGCGCCGCATGGACCAGGGTCCGAGATGCCCGTAGGCGGAGAGGCTGGCATAGACGATCCCCGGACGCGCCGCCGCGGCGCTTGCCGGGCCGAAGCCCAGCCTCTCCAACGCCCCTGGCCGGAAGGATTGCAGAAACACATCCGCCTCCCGGAGCAGCGTTTCCAGCCGTGCGGCCTCCCCGACCCGCCGCAGGTCGAGCTGGGCGCCCCGCTTGCCGCGCCCCGTATCCATGTCGAGCGCGGCGATGGTCGGCAGGTGCGGCGCGCTGACATGCAGCACTTCGGCGCCATGCGCGGCGAGGCAGCGGCCCGCCACCGGCCCGGCGATGATGCGGGTCATCTCCAGCACCCGCAGTCCTGCAAGGGGTCGGTCAGCGGCCGGCGGCAGGGGTACGGGCGGCGCATCGCCGATGCGCTCCAGGATAAAGGGAGGCTGGCCGCGCAGCGCCGTGGCCTGCGGATGTGCCCGCCAGTTCACCTTGTCGCGCAGCATGGCGACGCAAAGTCCGGCTTCGGCCGCTGCGGCCTCGAATTCGGCTGCTCCGCGCTGCTGCAGGGCGGCGGCGACAGCATCCCGCCGCGGTGGGATGCTGCCCAGCAGCGCCAGGATGCCGTCGCGGTGATGCGGAAAGTTGGTGTGCAGTCGCACGGAACCGCCGTCGCCGCAGCGATACAGCCCGGCCAGAGCATCCCATGGATCGGGCGGCGGTTTGCCCCCAACGCGCAGGTGACGCTCGCTGCGGAACTCCGCGAGCGCGTGGCGCTGATCCACCGCAACGGCCTGCGGTAGACCCCCGCGGCGCCTGTGGATCTCCGTGGCGGCCAGGGCGGCGGCGGCGATGCTGGCCTGGGCGGCTGCGCCGACCCGGAACGAGGATGGCAGACCAGGTCCGCTACCGGACAGTGTCGCAGCCTCCGCCAGCGCCGCCGGCAAGGCGGCTTCGTGCAGCAGGGCGCGCAAAGCGGCATGGGCGTGGGTTGGCACGGCAAGGCTCCTCTGCGGCTGCGGAGAAGTTTCTCCACCCCGCGCGGGCTCGGCAAGCCATGCGGCGCGTGGAGACCGGAATGCCGGCTTGTTGCCTTGGGACGGAAGTCTGGAAGGCATTGAGCCATTCGTCCGACGCCTTGCCGGCGCCCTGCTTCGCCGCCACTTTGAGTGTTCTGAGGGGGATGAACACGGGATGCAGACAAGCTTCGCGCCGGAACGGCTGACGGACCCGGACCTCCGGGAATCCAACGACATTCTGCGCCGCTGCGTGCATTGCGGCTTCTGCACCGCCACCTGCCCGACCTTTGTGCTGCTGGGCGATGAGTTGGACAGCCCGCGGGGGCGCATCTACCTGATCAAGGACATGCTGGAGAGCGGCGGTCCGGCCACCGAGCCGGTGGTGCGGCATGTGGATCGCTGCCTGTCCTGCCTGTCCTGCATGACGACGTGCCCCTCCGGCGTGAACTACATGCATCTGGTGGACCATGCCCGCCGCCATATCGAGGAAACATACCGCCGCCCCTGGCCGGAACGTCTGCTGCGTCGCCTGCTGGGCTCGGTGCTGCCTTATCCAAGGCGGTTCCGCCTGGCGCTGGCCGGAGCCGGGCTGGGGCGCCGGGCCGTCGGCCTGCTGCCGGGGCAGGGCACCATGGTGCGGCGGCTCCGCGCCATGCTGGCCTTGGCGCCGCAACATCTGCCGTCGGCGGGCGACAGTGCCCGCCCGCAGGTGCACCCTGCCCAGGGACAGCGGCGCGGCCGCGTGGCGTTGCTGACCGGGTGCGCGCAGACGGTGCTGTCGCCCTCCATCAACGAGGCGACGATCCGGCTGCTGACCCGGATGGGCATCGAGGTGGTGGTCAGTGCCGGTCAGGGATGCTGTGGCGCCTTGAATCACCACATGGGACAGCACGATCCGGCCATGGCCCACGCCCGCGCCAATATCGAAGCCTGGATGCGGGAGATCGAGGGTGAGGGCCTCGATGCCGTGGTCATCAACGCGTCCGGCTGCGGCACCACCGTGAAGGATTACGGCTTCATGTTCCGCGCCGAGTCCGGTCCCTGGCCGGAGCGTGCCGCGACCGTGGCCGGGCTTGCGCGCGACATCTCGGAAGTGCTGGTGCAGTTCGGCTACGCACCCACGCGGCCGGCGCCGGGTCTGACAGTCGCCTACCACGCCGCCTGCAGCCTTCAGCATGGCCAGAAGGTGACGGCGGCGCCCAAGCAATTGCTCGCCCGGGCCGGCTTCACCGTGCGCGAGCCAGCCGAGGCGCATCTCTGCTGCGGCTCCGCCGGCACCTACAACCTGATGCAACCCGAGATCGCCTCGCGCCTTGGCGCGCGCAAGCGGGCCCAGCTTGAGAAAACCGGCGCGGTGCTGGTGGCCAGCGGCAATATCGGCTGCCTCACCCAGTTGGGCGGCGGCGGGCTGCCGGTGGTGCACACGGTGGAGTTGCTGGACTGGATGGCCGGGGGACCCTGTCCGTCGGCCTGTTCCTCAGCGGGCACCGTGAACGGCACCGCCTGACCTAAAGGCCGCCAGGCGCCCGGCCTGTCCGCCTCAGGCGGCGAGCTTGCGCGCCGCGCCGTCGCGCGCCAGCACGGCCAGGGCTTCGGCGACCAGGCCGGCGGCTTCTTCCGATCCGGCCTCCAGGCAGACGCGCTCCGCATGGCTCAACAGCCGCAGCACGGCAGCGAGGTCACGCTGCGCCTGATGAGGCCAGAGGACCGCGGCGATCGGGGTGTCCATGGAGCGTGCGCCTGCAATGACGTTGTGATGAGGGGCGCCGCATACACGGCCAGGCGCCGTGCGGCCAGGAAAAAGCGCGGGAAGTGGCAGCCGGCCGCTTCTACTGAAGCGAAACTGTCACACCAAACGTGCCACGCAGATGCTCCGGCAGCAGGGCCGCAGCCATCGCGGTATGGCGTGCCGCATCCACCGCCCCGAGCCGACGGCATTCGGACTCGATGTAGGACAGCATCATCACCAGGGCGTCACGGTCCACCTGCTTGGGTTCTGTCGGATCTTCAGCGGCGGCGGGGGTGGCTAAGGCGGTCATCATGTCCAGCCTGAAAGGATGTCAGCGGGGGTGCTGAACTATCACAACTTCGCGATTACGAAGAATCCACCGTCCTTGCAACCAACAAGTGTGCTCCGGGGAAAACTTGATGGCCGGTGTTGCAATCCTGCCAGGGCTTCACGCCAGATATGCGTATGCCCGTATCCAATCTCCACCTGTCCGTGGGTTGAAGCGCCTGAAACCCCGATCAGGGGCTTGATCCGCAACAAGGACGTGGCATCCGTGTTGGCGGTGTGATGCGATGTCGGCGTGGGGCCTTGGTGGCCCCGCCCATCACAAACAGGGAGGGATCGTCCCCATGGCAAGAGTGGCCCTGGTCACTGGCGGGCAGCGGGGCATCGGCGCCGCCATCAGCGAGCAACTGCAAAAGGCCGGCCGCAAGGTTGTCGCCTCCTATGCGGGCAACGACGCCGCCGCGCAGGCCTTCACCGAGCGCACAGGCATTCCTACCGTGAAGTTCGACGTATCGGACTTCGAGGCCTGCCGCGCCGCGATGAGCAAGGTGGAAGCCGAGCATGGCCCGGTCGAGATCCTGGTGAACAATGCCGGCATCACCCGGGACAACACCATGAAGAAGATGGACCGGGAGATGTGGGATGCGGTGATCGACACCAATCTCGGCTCCTGCTTCAACCTCTGCAAGCTGGTGTGGGAAGGGATGAGCAGCCGCAAATTCGGCCGCATCGTCAACATCGGCTCGATCAACGGACAGGCCGGCCAGTACGGTCAGGTGAATTATGCCGCCGCCAAGTCGGGAATCCACGGCTTCACCAAGGCGCTCGCCCAGGAAGGCGCCAAGGCCGGCATCACGGTTAACGCCATCGCCCCCGGCTATGTGGATACGGAAATGGTTCGCGCCGTGCCTGACGACGTGCTGCAGAAGATCATCGCCCGCATTCCACGCGGCAGGCTCGGCACTGCGGATGACATTGCCCGCGGCGTCTGCTTCCTGACTGCCGATGAGGCCGATTTCATCACCGGATCGACACTGTCGATCAATGGCGGCCAGCACATGTACTAAGGACAGGGCCGGGGCGGGGCCTGGCCCCGCCCGGTTTGCTTAACGGTTGGCGGCCGCCTCGCGATCGACCACCATCTTGTTGGCGGCCCAGGATACGACCGCGACGATGATGGCGCCGATAAAGGCCGCCCCGAAGCCGTCGATCCGCATTCCTGGCATCACCAGTGCCGTCAGCCCCAGCATGGCCGCGTTCACTACCAGGGTGAACAGCCCAAGGGTGATGAGGTTCAGCGGCAGGGTCAGCAGCATCAGGACCGGCCGGATCAGGGCGTTCACCACGCCAAAGACGATGGCGGCGATGATGGTGACGATCGGGCCGGAGAAACTGATGCCGTCGATCAGCCATTCCGCGACCCAGAACCCGACCGCCGTGATCAGCGTGCGCAGCAGAAAACCCATGACAACTCTCCAAGCCTGTTCCCGCGGCGCAACGCGGCTGCGCCTTGGCGGTTGCATGGCAATGCTGTCCGGGCTGCCGCATGTGCAGTTTCCGCGGCAACGCGAGTCACAACGAAGCCAACTCACACCGACCGGCTGCCGGGCAGTTCAAGACCAAACCTGAGCGTAATGACGATGCGGGACCGGAAGGAATTTCGTCGCATCCCACGGATCCGGAGGTTTTCCGCTGTGGTCTTAACCGTTCGTTAGGAAAGCTGTCGCACAGGTTTCACATGGCAAAGTTAATGCTCGCGGCACGGCGCCCTGGCGGCGCCAGGAACAGCATTCCTGATTGGGAGCATCCGCCAACATGGCCGACACCACGCCCGCAGCGAAAAACGTCATTCTCCTGATTTCCGACGGGGCCGGTGTCGGCACCTGGGACGCGGCCAGCTACTTCCAGCATGGTGAGCTGGGTCAACAGGCCTATGACGACTTTCCCGTCCAGGGCTACATGACCACTTACCCGCTGACCACCTCCTCCACCCCGACCTTCGATGAGGGCGGGGTGGATGGCCAGGCGCTTGGGTATGATTTCACCAAGGTGTGGAACGCCGCGCCAGCCGAGGGAATGTTCGGTGAATACCCCGCCGCCTTCGAGGGCTACGAGTACCTGCGCGAGAACGTTACCGACAGCGCCGCCGCCGGCACTGCCCTGTCAACGGGTGTGAAGACCTACAACAACGCCATCAGCTACGACAACAATGGCAACAAGCTGATGAACATCGGCGACTATGTGGTTGAGGCCGGCAAGGCGCTGGGGGTCGTCACCTCCGTGCAGTGGTCGCACGCTACGCCGGCCGCCTTTGCCGCGCACAACGAGAGCCGGAACGACTACGCCAGCATTTCCAAGGAGATGATCGAGAGCGGCCAGGCCTCTGTCATCATGGGCGGCGGTCATCCATTCTACGACGCGAACGGCGAGTTCCGCATCCCGACCAGCCCGGACGACTACAATTATGTCGGTGGCGCCGAGACCTTCATGGAGGTGATGTCGGGCAACACGGATTACAGCTTCATCGACAGCATGGCGCAGTTCGAGGCCCTGGCGGACGGCTCCTACACGCTGGCCGATGGCGAGAAGATCCTGGGCACTTTCCGCAACGGCTCGACCCTGCAGCAGGGCCGGGACGAGGGCGCCGGGATGCTCGACAGCATGCCCGAGCTTTCCACCATGGCTGAGGGCGCGTTGAACGTCCTGGGCCAGAACGATGAAGGCTTCTTCCTGATGGTCGAGGGCGGCGCGGTAGACTGGGCCGCCCACGCCAATGACCTGGAGCGCATCCTGGAAGAGCAGATCGCCTTCAACCAGACCGTCGAGTCGGTGGTGAACTGGGTCGAAACGAACTCTTCCTGGGACGAGACCATGGTGGTGGTCACCACCGACCATGGTAACGGCCTGCTGCTCGGCCCCGACGCCACCACCGACGCATTCCAGCCGGTGCAGAACAACGGCGCAGGCAACCTTCCGGGCGTCTCCTGGCACACCGGCAACCACACCAATGAGCTGGTGCCGCTGTGGGCCAAGGGCGCGGGCTCCGAGCTCCTGGCCGACGCCGCCACCCGCATCGATCCGGGACTTGGCAACTACGCCTACCGCGAGATGGGCTACACCTATCTCGACAACACCGACGTGTTCGACGCCGCGTATGCCGCGATGGGACTAGGTGCCAAGGACGTGGCCGAAGTGCCGACGCCCGAAGATGCGGGCTGCGGCTGGAAGTTCCAGCCCGAGGCTGACCTGCTGGCCGCCTGAGGGGTCGTGCCTTCCGGCTCTCGGCCGTGGTTGATGCAGGGGGCGGCGCGCCGGGAGGTGCGCCGCCCGTTTCCGTGTGGACACAGCTTGGGGTCCGGTCTGCCGCGCTGCTACATCGGCCGAAACAGATGCGGGTCGGACCATGTGCCTTTCCCTCCAGCCGCCTCAGTCCATTCCGCCGGCCTTGTCACGCGCATGAGCCGTGCCACCCTGGCAGGCCTCGGCGCGATGCTGCTCTGGGCTTTTCTCGGACTGTTGGCGCGGATGGCGGCCGGTGTGCCGCCGCTGCAGGTCACCGCCATGGCCATGGCGGTGGGCGGAGTGGTGGGGTTGGCGGTGACGGCGCGGCGCGGCAGGCTCGGACGGCTGCGCCAGCCGGCGGCGGCCTGGCTACACGGCGTGGCAGGCCTTGCCGGGTATCACAGCCTGTACTTCGCAGCGCTTGCTCTGGCACCGCCGGTGGAGGCCAATCTGGTCAACTACCTTTGGCCGCTGCTGATCGTGCTGCTGTCGGCGCCGGTGCTGGGGCTCCGGCTGGGCCCCGGCCATCTGGTGGGCACCGCGCTCGGCTTCGCCGGCTGTGCCCTGCTAATTGGGGGCGGCGCCCGATTTCCACCGGGGGCGTGGCCGGGACTGGTCTGTGCGGCCACCGGCGCCGTTGTTTGGGCATCCTACTCCGTTCTGGCGCGGCGCTTCTCGGCGGTGCCGACGGAGGCGGTCACGGGCTTTTGCCTCGCCGCCTCCGCACTCACCGCGCTGCTGTCCCTGATGTTCGAGCCGGTGGTGCTGCCGGATGCCCGGCAGGCTGGAGCCATCCTGCTGCTGGGCCTGGGACCGGTCGGAGGCTGCTTCTTTCTGTGGGATATCGGGATGAAGCGAGGCGATCCTCGGCTGCTGGGCACGATGGCCTACGGCATCCCTGTGCTGTCCACCTTGCTGCTGCTGGCCGCCGGGGAAGGAGAGCCGAGCAGCCGGGTTGCCACGGCCGCGTTGCTGGTCGCGACCGGCGGCGTTGTTGCCTCGTGGCAGCGGAGCGATGTCAAGGATCCTTGACACTGCCGATCCACCAGGCTTTGTAAAGGAAACTTGACAGCCGGAGCAGCCTCGATGAACCAGCGCAGCTACTATGTTGAATTCGGATGTGCCATGGGGGCCTACGTGGTGCTGCTCCTGATCTCCATCCTGCTGCTGCAATCGGGCTTGGCACAGGGTCTCTGGCGGATACCGACCGCGCTGCTGCCCATGCTGGCCGGGGCGGCCATCTGCTGGACCGTGTTGCGCCAGCTCGGCCGCCTCGACGAGTTGCAGCGCCGTTTGCAACTGGAAGCGCTCAGCGTGGCCTTTGCCGGAACTGCGCTGATCACCTTCAGCTACGGCTTTCTGGAGGGAGTAGGGTTTCCGCGCCTGCCGATGTTCGCCGTGTGGCCGGTCATGGCTGTGCTGTGGATCGGCGGGCTGCTGGCAGGACGCCGGCGCTTCCGGTGAAGAACCGGGTGCGCGAGCTTCGTGCGGATCAGGGCTGGTCGCAGGCCGAATTGGCGACGCGTCTCAGTGTTTCGCGGCAAACGGTGCACGCCATCGAGACGGGGCGTTACGACCCCAGCCTGCCCTTGGCCTTCCGCATCGCCCGCCTGTTTTGCCGGCCGGTTGAGGCGGTGTTCGAGGAGGAGCGGGACCCGCCGGATTGAAGACGCTCAGCGCGGCGGCGACGCTGGCGGCATGATGTCGAAGTGCAGCACATCCTCTCGGTGGCCGAGCTTGGCATACAGCGCAATGGCCGCGTCGTCGCCGTGGTCGGCCTGCACGAACACCGCCCAGGCACCCCGCTCGACCGCGATTTCGCCCAGCCGGCCGATCAGCGCCGTAGCGATGCCGCGGCGGCGATGCGTCTCCGCCACGGCGAGGTCGTAGATGTAGATCTCCCGCCGCCTGCGCTCGAATTTCTCCAGCTCATAGGCGACCAGGCCGCCGCGCACCGCCCCGTCCTCCAGCGCCGCCAGCACCACGATGTGCGGCTTTAGCAGCAGATCCGTCAGCCAGGCATCGTCGGGTGGTGCCCCGCAATAGGTTTCAGGATCGGCGAAAGCTTCGGCGAACAGCGCGTTCAGGGCCCGCATGATCGCCAAATCCGGCGGGCCAAGACGCATGATGGGATAGGAGCAGCGCGACATGGCTCCAGCCTAAGGCAAGGCGGTGCCGATGCGCGAGCAGCGTGGCAGGGCGTCAGGCTTTCGGGCAGCGCCACAGGCCCCGCAGGATCTCCGCGGCGCCCTGGTGCTTCGGGCCCTCATCCAGCACCACCGTGCCTTCCAGACATTCCACCATCTCCAGCGGGGCGAAGGCGTGCTCGGCGGTGATGCGGGTCCAAAGCAGGGCGGGATCGCGCGGACCGCCGCTGCGGCGCCCATTCTGGGCCAGCGTGAAGCCTTCCAGCAGCAGCATCCCGCCGGGCGCCATGGCACGGCACGCATGGGCCGCCACAAGGGCACGATCGGCCGGCGGCAGGTGCAGGAAGATCCAGGCGACCAGGTCGAACCGGGCTTCAGGCCAGGACCAGCGGGTAAGGTCGGCGGTCACGCCGTGCAGCGCAACTCCCCGCCGCTTCGCCAGCATCTCGGCCCGCGCCAGACCGGTGGCAGACCAGTCCACCGCCGTGACCTCCAGCCCCTGGGTCGCGAGCCACACCCCGTTGCGCCCCTCGCCATCGCCGAGGCAGAGCGCCTTCATGCCCGGCGCCAATCGCGGCGCCATGCTCTCCAGGTACCGGTTGGGCGCCTGCCCGAACAGCCAGGCATCCTGGCCGTACCGCGCATCCCACGCAGCGGCGTCGCTCACGGCAACCAGCCGGGCGGTGCCATCTCGAAGCCTGCGAAGTCGAAGGCGGGGCTGACGGTGCAACCCACCAGCGTCCAGGCGCCAAGGCTTGCCGCCGCCTGCCATTCGCCGGGCCGGACAAGCGCGAAGGGCTCCTGGCCGGCGGACAGATCCGGCCCCAGCAGTGCTTCCCGGCGGGAGCCATGTTGGGCCAGGGACAGCCGCAAGGGTGCTCCGGCATAGAAATGCCAGGCTTCGGCGGCATCCACGCGGTGCCAATGGCTGCGCTCACCAGCCGCCAGCAGGAAGTAGATCGCCGTGCCGGCGCCGCGCCCGCCCCCTACGGGGGTGTCGCGCCAGATTTCCCGGTAATGCCCACCCTCGGGGTGTGGCGCCAGGCTCAGCGCCGCAATCACGGCCGGGGCGGGCAGGGTGGGGTCACGCAGGTCGAACACGCGTCAGGCCGTCGGCGGCAGGGTTCGGGACAGCGCCGGGCTCGCCTCCACACTGGCAAGCCAGGCGGCGAGCTTCGGATGGGTGGCGCGCCAACCCAGTTCCGGGAGTCGCAGGTCCAGATAGCCCAGCGCACAGGCAGCCGCGACGGCGCCAATCTCAGCCAGCGCTGCGGGCGGCGAAGCTTCCAGCGCCGCCAGGCCGCGCCGGATGGCCGCGAGTTGCCGTTCCTGAAAAGCAGCCTGCCGCGGCGTCGGGCCGGCTTCCTCCTGCTGGGCGCGTCCCTGTTGCCGCGCCACGGCCGCATCGGCGATGCCATCCGCGAGCGCCTGCAGTGTCAGCGATGCGATGCGGGCCGGGCCGGGCGCGGGAAACAGTGGCGCCGCATTGCCCAGCCCATCCAGGTACTCGCAGATCACCGGGCTGTCGTAGATGGCCGTGCCGTCCTCGGTCACCAGGCACGGGATCTTGCCCAAGGGATTGGCCGCCTGCAGGTCGCCGGGATTCTGCATCGGGCTCGTGGGCACCAGCTCGACCTTGCCCTGGAGGCCGCGCAACAGAACACAGGCCATGACCTTGCGGACATACGGGCTGGTCGGGGAATGGAACAGCTTCATCATAGTCCTAACCCCCGCCTTAGCGAAAATTGTCCTTGCCGGCGCGAATTCGCCCCAGCTCGGCCGCGGAGCCGGCGCGCAGGAAGGGATTGGTCTGCATTTCCTGCGCCAGTGTGACGGGCACCGTCGGCAGCCCTTCGGCGCGCAGCTTCGACACCTCGTCCGCCCGGGCCTTGAGCGCGGTGTTCTCCGGCTCCACGGTTACCGCGAAGCGGGCATTGCTCTCTGTGTACTCATGGCCGCAGCAGATCAGGGTTTCCAGCGGCAGCGGCTTCAGCAGGGACAGGGCGCGGAACATGTCTTCCGGCGTGCCTTCCAGCAGTCGCCCGCAGCCCAGCGAAAACAGGGTGTCCCCGCAGAGCAGCACATGCCCGTCCGGGAAGTGGAAGGCGATATGGCCGATCGTATGGCCGGGGCTGTCGATCACCTCGCCCACCGTTTCGCCGAGCTTGACGGCGTCGCCGGGTGCCACGGCCTGGTCGAGCGCGGGCAGGCGGTGCGCGTCGGCCTGGGCGCCCACCACCCTGGCGCCGAAGCGCGTGCGAACCTCCTCCACCCCGTCGACATGGTCCGCATGGTGATGCGTCAGCAGAATCAGGTCGCAGCGGCCTCCGGCCTCCTCCAGCGCCTTGATGGCGGGCGCTGCCTCGCCGGGATCGCAGATGGCGGTGGCGCCGGTAGCCTGGTCGCGCAGCAGCCAGGCATAGTTGTCCGAAAGGCAGGGCACGGCCTGGACGGTGACGGGCATGGCAAATCTCCTTCGGGGGCGCGCAACCGGACGTGTCAGCGCCGGCATCCCGCCCTATATCCAACCTATGAACCCTGAGGTCCATGATCCGGCCCATGGGCAACTCCACGGACACCGGGAGTTCTACGCTTCCCCGGCCGGACTGGTTGCCGCCCGCCTTCTACGCGAACGCCTGCTCGGCTTCTGGCCACGGCTGGAGGGGCGGGAGGTGCTGGGCCTCGGCCACGCTGCGCCGTACCTGCGGCTATGGCGGGAGGAAGCCGCACGGATCCTGTGCGCCAGCCTGCCGGAAACCGACGCCGTGCCCTGGCCTCCTGGCGGCCCCGGCCTCTGCGCCCGGGTTGAGGACGAGTCGCTGCCCTTTCCCGACCTGTCCTTTGATCATGTGCTGCTGGTGCACGGGCTGGAGCACACGGAAAATGCGCGGCGGATGCTGCGCGAGGTTTGGCGGGTGCTGAAGGATGACGGCTCGCTACTGATCGTGGCGCCCAACCGGCGCGGCCTGTGGGCGCATGTGGAGAACAACCCCTTCGGCCAGGGGCGACCCTATTCGCCTGGGCAGCTTTCGCGGCTGCTCCGGCGCAACATGTTCGCCATCGAGCGGCGCGACAAGGCGTTGTTCCTGCCTCCTTTCCGCTCTCGGCTGATGCTGCGCGGGGCGCGGGCTTGGGAAATGGCCGGCCGCGCTCTGGCGCCGCGCTTCGCTGGCGTGGTGATGGTCGAGGCGCGCAAGGAACTCTACGGCGTCATGCCCAAGGCGGCGCAGAAAGCGCCCAGACGCCGCGTCAAGGTGGTCGAGGGCGCCTGGGCCGCACGCGGAGATGATTTGCCCGCCGCCGCCCGCCATCGGCCATGATCCTGCTCGCACCTCCGTGAGAACACGGAGGAAAACGGGAGGGAACCGATGCATGACCAAAAGAGGATGCAGGATCAGGACCGTGGGAAAGCGGGCGGCGCTGCCCGTCGGGCCTTTCTTGGCGGTGCGATCGGGGCGGCTGCGCTGATGCCGGGCCTGATCCAGCGAGCCGTGGCGCAGGCGCCCGAGGGACGCAGCTTCGGCCCGGGCGTGGTGACTCGCTATCCCGATCCGGACATCGTGGCGATCGATCCGAAACGCTTCACGGCGAAGATCGGCAACACCGCCATCCGTCGGCTGCACACCGGGATGGGCTGGGCGGAGGGGCCGGCCTGGCATGCCACCGGCCGCTTCCTGATCTGGTCCGACATTCCGGCCAACGAGTGCCTGAGGCTGACGGAGGAGAACGAGCAGGTTTCCCGCCGGTTCCGCAGTCCCTCGGGCTTCTCCAACGGCAACACCTTCGATCGGGAAGGGCGGCAGGTGGCGTTCCGCCACTTCAACCGCGACGTGGCCCGCTACGAGCCGGATGGCCGGCTGACCGTGCTGGCGGCGCGCGGGCCGGATGGCGAGTTCAATGCCCCGAATGACGGCGTGGTGCACCCGGAGGACGGCAGCATCTGGTTCACCGATCCCGGCTATGGCGCGCTGCTGGAATATGAGGGGACGCGCGCCGAAACAGGCAGCCCGCGCCCGTACATCAAAGAGGCGGTGTACCGGATCGATGGCCAGAGCGGCGCCGTGACCAAGGTGGCCGATCAGCCCTACAAGCCCAACGGCCTGTGCTTCAGCCCCGACTACCGTCGCTGCTACGTGGCCGATACCGGCAGCAGCCACTACGGCGAGGCGAAGAACATCGTCTGGGTGTTCGATGTGGAAGGGCAGACGCTGCGCAACCCTCGCACCTTCTGCAGCATGGAGATGGACGGCAAGTCAGGCATGGCCGATGGCATACGCTGCGATACAACCGGCAACCTGTGGGTCGGCGGCGGCTGGGTGGGTGACGGCTATGACGGGGTGCATGTGTTCGCCCCCGACGGCCAGCGCATCGGCCTGATCAAGCTGCCGGAAATCTGCGCCAACATCTGCTTTGGCGGCGCGCGGCGGAACCTGCTGTTCATGTGCGCCAGCCAGTCGCTCTACGTGGTGCCGGTGGAGGCTCGCGGAGCGCATTTCTGTTGATGGAGCGTTGGCTTCGGAGGGGGGCTACCCCCCTCTTGAGCCATTTCAAGGTTGATGTGAACCGGTATCAGGCTGGCATCGCTGATGGGGGCAGTGTGAAGCTTTCAAGGATGACCGGCTCAGGCAGAAGAGGGCGGACGGCGTAATCAGCCATGTGCCGTACTACAATTGCGCCGAGTTCCAGGCGACCTGTCCACTTCTCGTCCTCTTGAAGGTTGAGCGTCAGCTGGCCGTCCTTCAGCTTCACCGGGGGATGGACGTTCGCAATGCCGAAGATCATTTTCTTCAGCTCTGTGCTGGGCTCGGTACTGTACTGGCTGGAAAGCTTCTTACGGGCTGACGTGGTGCTGGAGAAGGTGGCGCTGCCAGATGAGTTTGCCCAGTCCACACCGATGGCGGTAATCTCACCATCACCGGCCGCCTTGATGGTTAGCGCCATGCCATCGGTAACGGTCACAGTGTTGGTCTCAAAGATCCAAGTCTTGCGGGGATGCCATTGGTCGGCATTCAGGCCAAAGCTTGGTACGCCCAGATAGCGGTAGGTGTAGTCCCGACCGGCCTTCTCGGCCTGCGGCGCACGTCTGCGCCAAGCTTCGATCAGCGGGCCAATAAAAGCTTCAGCCAATTGAATGGCAACCGGGAATTTTAGGTGCATGTCGTCGATATAAAGATCTTCGGCAGGGAAGCCCTGAGCCAACAACGCCTCAACATAACGGTAACCGTCGAACAATGGCAGATTGAACTCTTGCGCAATATCCTTGTAGATGTCGCAAATAACCTTGCCCTGGCTCCGCATCTGAGAGCGTATAGGCATCATGTAAATGGCCGGGAAGCAGCCTTTCTCCAGGACCCGGCGCACGGCATCGGACACTACTGAATGAACCAGGGCCGGCGGAGTCGCTCCGCCCGCCAGAGCCACGGCATCATTAGGGGCGAAGTCCAGTACACAAATATCGAAGGTCGCCAGATCAACCATTTCCGCGCGCTGCGAGAAGATGGCGCTGGAGCTGTAGCCCAAGCAGTTCTTCGAAAAACTGGCGATAGCATCACTGTTGCGGAACGCGCTTACGTAGCCCTGCTCGAACACTCCGTTGGAGGTTCCAATCAGACAAACCTTCGGCTTTGGTTCGGTACTCATGCTGGCAGCCTCAGCCCTTTCTGACGGTGATACGTGTTTGTCAACTAGACCTGTTATGCGAGGCACAGCTTCTCGCGCAACGGTTAAGGTGCTGAGGTATAAACCAATTTCGAAGTTGTATGTCCGGATTCTGATAGGCAGACCGGGAGTTTGCGCGTCGTCCAGACAAAACCATTGAGAATGGGTGAACGTACCGCTTACAAGGCGCGGTAGAGGCAGGAGAGGCTCAATGGTCCTTAAAGTTGCAATTCTGGGAAACTGCCAAGGCGAGTTCTACCAGAACCTCTTTGGGCTCCATAAGGACCTGTTCCAGGTGCAGCGGACCAAGATGCTGTTCCTGCAAGGTTCAGATTACTCTGATGAATTCCATAGTATCGTCGATAATTCCGATTACGTCGTCAGTCGCTACTTTGGGCACGGGCTCAAATTCCTTCCTGCCGTAACATCCAACCTGCGGGAGCGACTGGGCAAAAAGCTGATCGTCTTCCCGAACATTTATTACAGCGGGTATTTCCCGGATTTCTTTGTGCCTTACACCATGAAAGGGAAGCCGGTCGGTGGATTGGCTGGGGATTACCACAGCCGCACCATCCACAACGCCTACAAGCAGCGCATGTCTGAGAAGGAAGCGGCAGATGCAGTGCTATCGCCGGAACTTCGCAAGACCTACCAGGATGCCGTGGCGTCCTCTCTGGCTTATCTCAAGGAGCGGGAGGATGAGTCGGACGTGAAGGTGTCCGATCTCGTGGTGGATGGGCGAGGTGGGATGCGTGACCTGTATACGTATAATCACCCTACCAATCAGGTGATGTTCCGCGTTTTTGAGCGGATCACTGAGCGCATGGGTGTTGGGCCGCTTCGCATCGAAGGCGACCCGTTGGTGCGGGCAACGCTGGATGGAGTGGTATTGCCGATTTACCCGTTTTTGACGGTACAGAATAATCTGGCGCCTGAGGCAGGCTCCTATACATGGCTGCGCAAGCTGCCGCCGGAGCAGCGCAGCACCGGACATCAACACCGCGCCGTTGAACTTGATGAGATGGTAGCGGATGCCTACCGCCGTTACGCAGAAACCGGCGTGACACAAGTGAAGCTCCCGTCCCGCGCAACAGGCTGAGAACCCACTACGGCGCCGGCCGGAGGCGTCCGGTCCTCCGCGGGAAAAATCGGGAGGGGCAGAGCCCCACCCGTTAAATTGCCTCACCCCGCCTCAAGACACATCGCGACGCCCATGCCGCCGCCGATGCACAGCGTCGCCAGCCCCTTCTTCGCGCCGCGTGCCTTCATGCCGTAGAGCAAGGTGGTCAGCACCCGCGCGCCCGAGGCGCCGATCGGGTGGCCCAGCGCGATGGCGCCGCCATGCACGTTCACCCGGGACGTATCCCAGCCGAGATCCTTGTTCACCGCGCAGGCCTGCGCGGCAAAGGCCTCGTTGGCCTCGATCAGGTCGAGGTCCTGGATGTTCCAGCCGGCCTTCTGCAAGGCCTTGCGGCTGGCCGGGATCGGGCCGGTGCCCATGATCTTCGGGTCGACCCCGGCTGTGGCCCAGGAAGCGATGCGGGCCAGTGGCGTGATGCCGCGCTTCGCCGCCTCCGCCGCCGTCATCACCACCAGCGCCGCGGCACCGTCATTGATGCCCGACGCGTTGCCGGCCGTGACCGAGCCGTCCTTGCTGAAGGCCGGGCGCAGCTTGGCCAGGATCTCGCGCGTGGTCTCAGGCTTGGGATACTCGTCCACCTCCACCACCGTGTCGCCCTTGCGGCCCTTCACCGTCACGGGCACCACCTCGTCCTTGAAGGCGCCGGACTTGATGGCCTCGCCGGCCTTGCGCTGGGAGTTGAAGGCGAACTCGTCCTGCTCGTCGCGGCTGATCTGGTACTTCTGCGCCACGTTCTCGGCGGTGTTGCCCATGTGGTACCCGTTGAAGGCATCCCACAGCCCGTCGCGGATCATGGTGTCGACCATCTGGAAGTCGCCCATCTTCACGCCGCCGCGCAGATTGGCGCAGTGGGGGGCCTGGCTCATGCTTTCCTGCCCGCCCGCCACCACGATGGCGGCATCGCCCGTCGCGATCTGCTGTGCCGCCAGCGCCACAGAGCGCAGCCCTGAGCCGCAGAGCTGGTTGATGCCGAAAGCGGTGCGTTCCTGTGGAATGCCGGCGGCGATGGCCGCCTGCCGAGCCGGGTTCTGCCCGGCACCGGCGGTCAGGATCTGGCCGAGGATCACCTCATCCACCTCTTCGGCCGAAACCCCGGCGCGGGACAGGGCGGCCTCGATGGCGGCGCGGCCCAGGGCATGGGCGGGAAGGGCGGTGAAGACGCCGTTGAAGGCGCCGACCGGCGTACGCGCGGCGGAGGCGATGACGATGTCGCTCATGGGCTGGAACTCCCTCTTGTCCTGTGGCGCGGGCCGGTGGTCCGGCCTTGTCGCTCCTCAATGTGCGTCCGCTCCCCCCTTCCGGACAAGGGAGCAGGCGCCAGCTCATCGCGGCAGGTTGTCCAGCCATCGCCGCAGCGGCTGCCATAAGGCGGCTTCAGCACGGCTGCCCGCAGCCATGCCGATATGGCCGGCGGCCACCATCTCAATCCTGGCGTTCGGCAGGCGGCGTGCGAGGGCGAGCGCCGATTCGGGCGGAACGATCCGGTCGGCGCGCGGAACGGCGGCAAAGGCGGGAAGCACGAGGTCCGCCGGCTCCACCGCCGCTCCAGCCACCCGCCAGCGACCTTGTCCGGGATCGTTGCGGCCATACCAGCCCCCCAGTGCTTCCCGCGCCACCGGGGCAGCCAGCGGGATGCCGTCATTCAGCCAATCCTCCAGCGCGACGAACAGGCGCGCGCGGGCACCATCCGGAGGCAGGGCGGCGAAGGCACGGTACTTGGCAGCCAGCGCCCATGGATCGAGGCCGGCGAACAGCATCTGAATGGTATCCACCGGCAAGCTGCCCGTGGCGTTCAGCACCGGCTCCAGGCCCGGCAACAGCGCGGCCAGCCCCTCGGCGCGCCTGGCCTCCACGGCATGGAAGTCCCACGGCGTCGCCAGCAGCGCCAGGCCGCGCAGCGCTTCCGGACGGCGCAGCGCTGCCGCCAGCGCCAGCATCCCTCCCATGCAGTAGCCCACGAGCACAGGCCTTCCCAGGGCCTGCACAGGCCCGCTGGCGATCGCGCGTTCCAGCCGCCCGGCAACATAGTCGGTAAGGGTGAAGCCGCGCTCGAGCTCGCCGGGCCAGCCCCAATCCAGCAGCAGCACCCGCTGCCCGCACGCCGCCAGCCAGCGCAGCATGGAATGGCCCGGCATGAGGTCGAGCACATAGGCCCGGTTGATGAGCGACGGCACCACCAGCAGCGGCGCACCGTCGCCGCCGTAATCGAGCAGGCGAGAACCGCCCTCACACCACAACACGGGCGGGTCGGGCAGGTCGCGCGAATAGGGGTGGCGACGATAGGCGGCGATGCCGGCGATCAGTGCCCGGTCTTGCCGCCCCAGCCGTTGCAGCACGGCGGCGCGGAGGTGGTCAGGCGGATGGCCGGCGGCGGCGAGGGCCGCGGCGATCCGGCTTAGCTCCGCCCGCCCTTTCGGCGACATCCGATTCCAGCCCAGCCAGGCGCTGCTCCAGCTCGACCAGGCGGCGGCGGAGTCGGTCGGCATCGGTATCGGCAACGCTGCCAGGGCCGCCATGCCCCGCATCAGCGCCAGGTTGAGGTGCATCGTCAGCGGTCGCGGACCGCGGCGGCGCATCGGACCCGTCATGCGGTGGCCCGCCCGGCGAAGGTTGCTGCGGCGTGCCGGCACCCGGAGCCATCCAGGGAAAGCCGGGCAGGTATCCGGACTGCGTCATCCCGGCCATTGCCCAGGGGAAGGGGCCACTTGCGGAAGCCGTTGCTGGAAAAGGAAACAGGCCTGGAAAGCCAGCGGTGGAAGGTGCGCTTGCCGCCGTGCCGGGCGCCGCCGTCATGGCACGCATCCAGGTCGCGGCCGTGGCCGCCCAGGACGTCCAGGCCTCCGCGATCTCGCGATCCATTGCCAAGGCGGAGATCTCGCTTTGCCAAACCGCGATCCAATCCTCTGCCAGCCGGTCCAGGCTCTCTTCCGGCGTTCCGGCTCCGCTCTCTTGCCCGGCTGTTCCGCCACCCGCCGGAGGATCGTCCTTCTCCGTCATCGAGCATCCTGATCCGTTCTGCGGCCGAAGCCGGGCTGCGGAACATAGCGCCGAAGCCTCGTTGCGGAAGTGCTTCGCCGGGGAAACTCCGTCTGCTGCAGTGCGCTATGCCGTTCGCGTTGCGTTTCCGCCATGCTAGCGTCCTCCTCCAGCGCAGCGGCTGGCAATCTCGGGACGGGAGGACAGAATGGCAGTGGCAGCTCAACAGGCTTCGGGCGCAGCCGGTCAGGCGGAAGGCGAAGCAAAACCCACGGTTGTCATCAAGAAATATGCCAATCGTCGCCTCTACAACACCGAGGCGTCCTCCTACGTAACCCTCGATGATCTTGCCCGCATGGTCCGGGAAGGCCGGCATTTCGCTGTCTACGATGCGAAGTCGGGCGAGGACATCACCCGCAGCGTGCTCACCCAGATCATCGTGGAAGAAGAATCGAAGGGGCGCAGTCTGCTGCCCACATCGTTTCTGCGGCAGCTTATCGGCCTTTACGGCGATAGCTTGCAGTCCGTGGTGCCACGCTACCTGGAGATGACGATGGGCAGCTTCGCCCGGCAGCAGGAGCAGATGCGCTCATCGGTAGAAAACGCCATTGGAGGTTTCAATCCCCTAGTGGGCCTTGAGGAATTGGGCCGGCAGAACATGGCGATGATGGAGCGCGCCATGTCGCTGTTCAGCCCCTTCCCGGCGAAGGATCATCCCGCCCAAGCTGCGGCTGGACGGGGTGATACCGAGGAAGTGGCTGCGCTGAAGGCTGAAATTCGCTTTCTACGCGAAGAATTAGGCAAGAAGAATAGCGCATCCGGCAAAGATAACTAAGATGACACAACCATGAAGTCATCACGGGCTTTTTAGCTATCGGGTCACGAAAGACGATAAACAACCGGCGCCATGCTCGTATTTTAGGTTCTGTTCATTTTTTCAGCCTGACAGGGGAAGCATGGCCGACACTGAAGCGGGCGGCGTCACCAAGAGTGACGAGCCCGACGACACCTCCACCCAGCGCGCCCGCCAGGCCGACCGTCATGTCGGTGCGCGGATCCGCGAAAGACGGCTGATGCTGGGCCTGTCCCAGCAACAGCTGGCCAGCATGATCGGCGTGACCTATCAGCAGGCCCACAAGTACGAGCGCGGCCTCAACCGCATCTCGGCCGGGCGGCTGTTTGAGATTGCGGTTGTTCTGGCAGTGCCCGTGTCCTGGTTCTTTGAGGGTTTGCAGGAAAGTGGCGAAAGCCAGCCTCTCGGCATGCGCCAGCGCATGTGCCTGGAGCTGGCGCGCAACTTCGCGCAGATCACCAACGAGAAGCACCAGGAGGCGCTGAGCCAGATGGCCCGGGCGCTGGCAGCGCAGTCCCAGGGACGGCCGGTCGACTGAGCACGCCGTCCTCCGGCGCCAGGATGGCGCGGAGGCGGCGGCCAGCCGCGGTGGGACGCTCGATCCCGCCGGATTGCCGGGCCGGCATCGTGCCGGACGGTTTGTTCGAGAAAGTGCAACGGGCCGTGCGGCAGGGCGGCGCCGCGCTTCCGCGCGTCCGCCTCAGTCCATCATCGATCAGAATTCCGCCACGTCCACGGGAGGGAGGGTGGCCTCGATGGTTGCACCGGCCATCAGGAGCACATCTTCCCGGAAGCGCGGCGCCACCAGTTGAACGCCCAGCGGCGCAGGGCCTGCGGGGCCCTGCGTGCTGCCGGTGGCCAGCGTCAGCGCCGGCATCCCCATGAGCGGCAGGGCGATCTGCGGCAGCTGCGCCTCCATGACCCGCTGGAAACCGGCTGGCGAGCTCACATCCAGCCCATCGGGGAAAGGCAGCTCGGCCGAGGGCGGCATCAGCAGCAGCGGGTACTTGGCCAGGAACAGCGACCATTGGCGGATAAAGCCGGCTCTGGCCTGGAGCGCATCCTGGAAGCTGTCCAGCGTTGCGGCGGAGGCCAGCCCTTCCATCTGCTGCTGTACGAAATCAGCGTCGGGATCGGCTTCCCGCGCAAACATGGCGTGCTGGGCTCGCCGAAATTCGGCCAGCCAGAGCTGCGCCTGCAACCGCCCCGGTTCGCGCAAGGGGGGGCAGGGCGTCTCGATGATGCTCCAGCCGGCTTCCTGCAGCGCCAGGGCGGCGGCGCGCAACGCCCTCTCGATAGCCGGATCCGTCGCCAATCCGTCGGGCCGCACGCAGAGCGCCGCGCGCCTCGGCAGGGAGGGGCCGGTCAGCGACGCCGGCACCCACCACGGATCGCGCGGATCCTCGGCCGCCATGGCTTGCAGTGCCAGGCCGAGATCGGCGGTGCTGCGGGCCAGCGGGCCCGACACGGCCATCAGCTGCGGCCCGATGCCGCGCTCGGCGCCCGAGGGATTCCAGGCCGGAACGCGGCCAAGCGTGGGGCGGAGCCCATGTACCCCGCAGGCATAGGCCGGATAGCGGATCGAGCCGGCGATGTCCGTTCCATGCGCAATGGCGCCAATGCCGGCAGCAACGGCCGCGCCGGCACCACCGGAAGAGCCGCCGGGCGTCAGCGCCGGGTTACGCGGGTTGGTTGTCGCCCCATGGAGGCTGTTGCGGGTGAACCAGCGCAGGGAAAAGGCGGGAGTGTTGGTGCGGCCGATGATCACCGCGCCGGCCCGCCGCAGATTGGCCACCACCGGGTTGTCGGCCTGTGCCACCAGATCGCGCTGGATGCGCAGGCCGTTGGTGGTGGCGTGTCCCTTCTGATCCACATTGACCTTGATGGTCACCGGCACGCCGGCCAACGGGCCTGACGCCTCGCCGCGCGCCAGCGCCGCATCCACCGCATCCGCCGCGGCCAGTGCTTCCTCGGGCATTTCCTGCACCACCGCATTGATGCCGGGATTGGCGGCGGCCAGCCGCGCCAGGGCGGATTCGGCCACCTGCCGGGCAGTGATCTCACGCGCGGCGACGCGGCGGGCGGTTTCGGCGGCCGAAAGGCGCCAAAGATCGTCGGTCATGCGGCTGGAAGCTCCTCGGAGGTGTGGCCGAACAGTGTTGACGCCGATGGCCGCGCCGCCAAGGCCTGCCGGCCATGGTGGTGTCCCACCAAACGGTGCCGCTGCGCCAAGCCGATGGCCGGTCGCGGTCCCCGGAGAGTGTGGCCGAGCCGCCGCGCGGTTCAGGCCTCGCCCACCAGACCCCGCAGCGCCTTCAGCCATTCCGGATGATCCCATTCGGCGGCACCCTCGACCCGGGCGAGTTCCTGCCCCTTCCGGTCCACAATGATGCTGGTGGGGAGGCCGCGTGCGCCGAGGCTTCGCCCCGCCGCGCCGCCCGGGTCGAGCCAGAGGCCAAGATGTTCGATCCGGGTGCGGGCGTAGAAGGGCTCCACCTGCTTGGCGCCGCCACGGTCCGAGGACAGCGCCAGCACTGCCCAGCCCTCCTCGGCCAGTGCCGCCTGGGTACGGTCCAGCGCCGGCATCTCGGCCACGCAAGGGGCGCACCAGGTGGCCCAAAGGTTGATCAGCACCGGGCGCCCGGCGAAATCGGCCATGCGCCTTTCCACCCCCCCGGCATCGGTGAAGGCGAAGTCGGGCAGGGGCCTCGGCCCGGTGCGGTTCAGCTTGTGCAGTCCCTCGGCGCCTTCCGCCGCAATCCCTTGCCCGACCGGAAGCAGCGTGGTTAGGGTCGCCCCCGCCGCGAAGAGCGAAAGCAGGGAGCGGCGCATGAGCAACACGAGGCAGATCCTTCCTTGTCCAGTTCCAGCGGGTCCGACCCCAGCCGCAGCCAAGGCAACCAGCAGTGGGGAGGGCGCTACAGCGCCGGTCCCTCGGCGATCATGGAGGCCATCAATGCCTCCATCGGCTTTGACCGCAAGATGTGGCGGCAGGACATCCGCGGTTCGCTCGCCCACGCCGCCATGCTGCGCCATGTGGGGATCATCTCGGCCGATGACGAGACCGCGATCCAGGATGGCCTCAAGGCCATCGGCGAGGAGATCGAGGCCGGCCGCTTCCCCTTCAGCGAGGCGCTGGAGGACATCCACATGAACATCGAGGCCCGCCTGACCGAGCGCATCGGGGAGGCCGGCAAGCGCCTGCACACCGCGCGCTCGCGCAATGACCAGGTGGCGCTCGATGTCCGCCTCTGGGTGCGCGACGCGATCGACGGCATCGACGGGCAACTCGCCGACCTGATGCGGGCACTGACCGACCGCGCCGATGAGCACGCGGCGACAGTGATGCCGGGCTTCACCCACTTGCAGCCAGCGCAGCCCACCACCCTCGGCCACCACCTGCTGGCCTATGTGGAGATGCTGGGGCGCGACCGTTCCCGCCTCGGCGATTGCCGCGCGCGGATGAACGAGAGTCCGCTGGGCTCGGCGGCGCTGTGCGGCACCGGCTTCAACATCGACCGGCACATGACGGCAGGGGCGCTGGGCTTCGACAGGCCTACGCGCAACAGCCTGGACGCCGTTGCCAGCCGCGACTTCGCGCTTGAATTCCTGGCAGCGCTGTCCATCTGCGCCACCCATCTCTCCCGATTCGCGGAAGAGATCGTGCTTTGGACCAACCCGTATTTCGGCTTCGTCGCGCTGAGCGACGCCTATACGACCGGCTCCTCCATCATGCCGCAGAAGCGCAATCCTGACGCGGCCGAGCTGGTGCGTGCCAAGATCGGGCGGATTTCCGGCGCCTTGATCGGGCTGATGACGGTGATGAAGGGCCTACCGCTGACCTATGGCAAGGACATGCAGGAGGACAAGGAAGGCCTCTTCGATGCCGCCGAGACCATCGCCCTGGCGCTGGCCGCCACAGCCGGCATGGTGCGCGACATGAAGCCCGACACGGCGCGGCTGCGGGAGGCGGCGGGCGCCGGCTTCTCCACCGCGACCGATCTCGCCGACTGGCTGGTGCGCGAGTTGCGTCTGCCGTTCCGCGATGCCCACCACGTCACCGGGCGGCTGGTGGCCAAGGCGGAGGCGCAGGGTGTGGACCTGCCGGGCCTGTCCCTGGAAGCGATGCAGGAAGAGGAGCCGCGCATCCATTCCGGCATCTTCCAGGTGCTGAGCGTCGAGGCTTCTGTTGCCTCCCGCACCTCCTATGGCGGCACCGCGCCGGTGAATGTGCGCCGCATGGCTGCCGAGTGGCGGGAGCGCCTGGCATGAGGGGCGCCAGTCTTCTCGCACTGGCGGCGGTGCTGCTGCTGGCCGCCTGTGGCCGCCCAGGGCCCATCCGTCCGCCGGGGCCTCAGGACCAGATCACCTACCCTCGTTCCTACCCGAGCCGCTGAGCCTCGGCCGCCGCAGGAGACAAAGCCATGGCGCCGGGCCGGCACGCTGCGGCCGAGGTGTTCCTCGCCTTTCTGCGGTTGGGGCTGACCAGCTTCGGCGGGCCGGCGGCGCATCTCGGCTATTTCCGCACGGAATTCGTGTTTCGCCGCCGCTGGCTGTCGGAGGAGGATTATGCGGGGCTGGTGGCATTGTGCCAGTTCCTGCCCGGCCCGGCGTCCAGCCAGCTCGGCTTCGCACTCGGGCTGAGGCGCGGCGGCTGGTGGGGCGGCCTTGCCGCCTGGGCCGGCTTCACCTTGCCATCGGCGATGCTGCTGGTGCTGTTTGCCGCCTGGGCGGTACCGCTTTCGGGCTCGGTCCCGGGGGCAGGGTTGCTGCACGGGCTGAAGCTGGTGGCGGTCGCCATCGTGGTGCAGGCAGTGTGGGGCATGGCCGGCGGCCTTTGCCCCGACCGGCCCCGTGCCGCCATCGCCTTCGCCGCCCTCGCCCTGGCCCTTCTGGCCCCGGCGGAGATCGGCCAGGTCTCCGCCATGCTGCTGGGTGCGGGGGCAGGGCTGCTGTGGTGCCGCGGCGCCCTGCCAGACCGGAGCGCCGACAGGTCATCGGAAGATGGCGGCCTGCACTGGGTGCCGCTAGGCCGGCGAGGCGGCGCGGTCTGCCTGCTGCTGTTCGCGGCGCTTCTGGTGCTGCCGCCTCTGCTGGGGCCGGAACTTGCGGTGTTCGACGCCTTCTACCGTGCCGGTGCCCTGGTCTTTGGCGGCGGACATGTGGTTCTGCCGTTGTTGCAGGACGCGGTGACAACACCAGGCTGGGTGACGGAAGACGCATTCCTCGCTGGCTACGGTGCAGCCCAGGCGGTGCCGGGTCCGCTTTTCACCTTCGCGGCCTATCTGGGCGCGGTGATTCCACCGGGAGGTGTGGCCGGTGCCGTGCTTCCCCTTCTCGCTGTCTTCCTGCCGGGCATGCTGATCCTGCTGGGCACGCTGCCCTTCTGGGTGGTTCTGCGGCGGCATCCTCGCGCCGCGGCGGCCGTGATGGGCGTGAATGCGGCCGTGGTCGGCGTGCTGGGCGCCGCACTTTATGACCCCGTGTTCGTTTCGGCGGTGCGGCAGCCGCAGGATCTGGTGCTGGCGGTCGGGCTAACGCTGGCCCTGCTGCGTTGGCGCATGTCGTCGCTGACCGTGGTGGGCCTCGGTGCCACCGCGGGCCTGGTGGTGGCCCTCGCAACTCAGGCGTAGCGCACCGCCAGAAGCAGCAGGAGGGCGGCGGCGGCCGCGCCGCCGGCGATCCAGCTCAACCGGGTCTCGATCAGCCGTGTCGCGGCCGGGCCGTAGCGGCGCAGCAGCCAGGCCAGAAGGTAGAAACGGGCACCGCGGGTGAGGATGGAGCAGACCAGGAAGACCGGTAGCGAGAAATGCGCCGCGCCGGCCGCGATGGTGACGATCTTGAAGGGAACGGGAGTCAGCCCTTTGATCAGGATCACTGCCGCGCCCCATTGATCGAACCAGCTCTGGAACAGCGTCAGGGCATCGGCATGGCCATAAGCCGCCAACACCGGCAGGGCGATCGCCTCAAACAGGAAGGCGCCGATGGCATAGCCGACCAGGCCGCCCAGCACCGACGCCACGGTGCAGGCGAAAGCGTATCGATAGGCCTGATCGGGCCGGGCCAGGCACATCGGGATCAGCATCACATCCGGCGGGATCGGAAAGACGCTGCTTTCGGCAAAGGAAACGCCTGCCAGGGCTGTTCCGGCACGCGGATGGGCCGAGAGACGAAGAAGATGGTCATAGAGGGGACGCAGCATGGCTCCCGCTTCCCACGCGCGCAGGGACCTTCGCAAGCAACCTTGCCGGCAGAAGCCGTTAAGTCTCCTCCATCTCCTCCCTGACCTGACCGTAGGCCAGCAACGCAAACAGGGCCGCGCCGCCGATCACATTGCCGACCATGAAGGGCAGCAGGTACCCGCGAAGGCCGTCCCAAAGGCTCATCTGGTCATCAAAGACCAGCAGAAACACCTCCACCGAGCCGGCGACCACGTGCGACAACTCAAAAAGCGCGATGAAGTAGGTGATCAGCGCGATCACCCAGATCCGTGCCGATTCCGCGAGCGGCATCACCCAGACCAGCAGCGCCATCATCCAGCCGGAAAGGATGGCCCGCAGAAAGGCCTGCAGCGGTGTCATCTCCGCCATATGCTCGGAAATGGCCCTGGCACCCGCCGTGGTGAAATCCGGCAGCGCGCCCCTTGAATGCAGCAGTGCGGCGAACAGCGCGCAGCCGGCCATGTTCGCCAGCAGCACCACCGTCCAGTTCCGGCCCAGCGCCAGCCAGCCGGCACGACTGGGCTCGGCCAGAACGGGCAGGAAGGCGGTCAGCGTCACCTCGGTGAACAATTGCTGCCTGGCCAGGATCACGATGATGAAGCCAACCGTGTATCCGGCGCTCTCGATCAGGTAGCGCCAGGGCGCATCGGGCAGCAGCTGGTGCAGGCTGCCTTCCGCTGCGATGGAGATGCCGATCGAAAGCCCCGCCGCGAGACCGGACCACCAGAGGCTGGTCAGCGGCCGCGCCAGCTCCTCCGCCCCTTCCTTGCGCACCACCTCGTAGATGGCCAGAGGCCGGAGACTGACCCGTTCCTGCACCTCCTGGTGTTCCCTGGCTGAAAGAGGCCCGGCCGCCTCCCGATCGGGAGCCTCGCCGTCTCTGTTGTGAGGGTGCGGAAGCGGCGCCGACCCGGCCTCGGTTGCTCGCCGGCCGCTCCGAGATGGGCGGCAGGCATTGTTCTCGGCGTCGGCCATGGCGGGGGTCCGGCAGGTGGTGTGTGCCAAGCAAGCGCGGCCCTGGCATTCTGGTTTCAGCCTCGCAACGGAAAAGCCGCCGCAGCTTGCCAGGGGCCGCCACGATAGTGCCAGAGGAGCAGCGTCTCGCCCTCCGCCGGCCAGGGCAGGAAGTCGGCCGCCAGCTCTGCCAGCAGGGCCCGGGCAGCGTCCGGGGCAACCTTGTTCTGGATGGTGACGTGCGGCCGGAAGCCGTTCTGGTCCTGCCGCGACAGCATCCCGGCCCAGCCATCCGCCAGTTCGCGCCGGAGCCGACACAGGCCACCGCCCTCCACTGCCAGAGCCACGCCGCGCCCCAGGCTGCGGGGCGGGCCGATGCTGAGCTTCAGGGGCGGGGTTGCGGCCGCCACCTGCGCGAGACGCGCGGCGATCTCCTGCAGAGCGTCACCAGGCAGAGCATGGAACAGCGTCAAATGAGCCGGGATGAAATTGCGGGCGGGTGGAAAATGCGCGCGCCGCAGCGCGTCCAGCCGGGCAAAGCTGGCGGCGTCGAAGCCAAGGGTCAGGATCAGCGGCGCGGCGGTGGCGTTCGGGTCCATAAGCCGGCAAATGGTCGCGCTCGCCGCGGCGTCATCCCCCGCCGATTTCACCGCCGCCGCTGGCAGCCGCCCGTTGCCACCGCTACATGGTTCGCATGGCCGATCCGATTCCCACCGCGCCGGATGGCGCCGATCCTTCCTTTGCCGACCTCATTGCCGCTCGCCCGTCGTTGAAGATGGACGCGCTGGACGGGCTTCTGCTGGAAGAAGTGCCGCTGCACCGCATTGCCCGCGAATGCGGTACCCCGACCTGGGTGTATTCGGCCGGCACGCTGCGCCGCCGCTACCGGGCGCTGCGGACGGCGCTGGACGATGCGGGTCTCGCCGCCACCATCCACTACGCCACCAAGGCGAACGACGCTCAGGCGGTTTTGCGCGTCCTCGCCACCGAGGGCGCCGGTGCCGACATCGTTTCGGCCGGCGAATTGCGCGCCACCATGGCGGCGGGCATCCCGGCGGGTGCCACGGTGTTTTCCGGCGTCGGCAAGCAGGCGGAGGAGATTGTCTTCGCGCTCGGGCAGGGCATCTTCCAGTTCAACGCGGAAAGTGCCGAGGAGATCGAGATGATCTCCGCGATCGCCTCCGGCATGGGGGTGGAGGCGCCCGTTTCGCTGCGCGTCAACCCGGATGTGGATGCCGGCACCCACGCCAAGATCACCACGGGTCGTGCGGAGAACAAGTTCGGCATCGCTTTCGAGGATGCCGCCGCGCTCTACGCCCGCATGGCAAGCCTGCCCGGCATCCGGCCGATCGGCATCGCCACCCATATCGGCAGTCAGATCACCGGCGGCGTCGCGGCTTATCGGGAAGCCTACGCGCGCCTGGCTGAACTGGTCCGTGGCTTGCAGGCCCAGGGTCTGCCGGTGCGTCGCATCGATTGCGGCGGCGGGCTCGGCATTCCCTACCGCGATGAGATCCCTGCACCGCCCGAGGCGCTGGCCGGGGCCATCAAGGCGACGCTGGGCGATCTCGGCCTGCCGCTGATGCTGGAGCCGGGGCGCTGGATCGCCGGCCCCGCGGGCGTGCTTCTGGCATCGGTGATCCTGCAGAAGCAGGCGGTGAACCGCCGCTTCGTGGTGCTGGACGCGGCGATGAACGACTTGATCCGCCCGGCCATGTACGAGGCCTGGCACGGCGTCCTGCCGCTTTCCCCGGTCGCGGCGAAAGCCGAGACTTCGCCCGCCGACGTGGTCGGGCCGGTTTGCGAGAGTGGCGATACCTTCGCCCGCGACCGTGCCCTGCCGATGCTGGATCCCGGAGATTTGGTCGCATTCCTGGATGCCGGTGCGTATGGTGCGGTCATGAGCAGCACCTACAACGCCCGTCCCCTGGCGGCCGAAGTGCTGGTGGATGGCAGCCGCCACGCCGTCATCAGGCCCCGGCAGACGCCCGAGGAACTTTTGGCGCATCAGCGCATCCCCGACTGGCTGGACGCGGTTCCCGCCGCGCCGGAGCCAGCCGCGTCATGAGCGGGGCGCGCGACCCGGTTGCCCGCCGCCTTCAGCGCGGGCGCCGGCTCGCGCGCCTGGCGCTGGGTTGGGAAGCTTTCTGGCCGCGCCTCTGGCCTGCGTTGGGCGTGGCCGGCGCATTTGCCGCCGCCGCCTGGGCAGGGCTGTTCCTGGTCCTGCCTGGCTGGCTGCACGCGGCGCTGCTGGCCTTGTCGGCTGCCTCCCTTCTCGCCGCGCTGATCCGGCCCTTCCGCGACTTCCGCTGGCCCGGCGAGTCCGCCGCCGACCGGCGCATCGAGAGCGCCTCGGGCCTACGGCACCGGCCAATCTCCACCTTGCGCGACCATGCGGTCAGTGCTGATCCCGACACGCTGGCGCTGTGGCAGGCGCATCAGCGCCGCGCGCTGGCAGGGCTCCGGCGCCTGCGGGTGGGCGGTCCGCGCCCCGGCATGGCGGCCCGGGACCCGCGTGCCCTCCGTGCCGGCCTGATCCTCACCGTGTTTGTTGCCCTGGTCATGGCCGGGGGCGAGGCGGGCGAAAGGCTGCGCCGGGCCTTCCAGCCGGAATTCGGCACGGTGGCAGCCGCCCCGGCTGCAAGGCTGGAGGCCTGGGTCACGCCACCCTCCTACACCGGCGCCGCGCCGGTGTTTCTGGATGCGGCCGGCGGCAGCCTTTCCGTGCCGCAGGGCAGCCGGCTGCAGCTTTCCCTTTCCGGCGGCACCGGCGGCGTCCCGGAGCTTGGCTTCGATGAAATGCGGGAGCCGCTCCGCACCCTGGATGCCGGCTCCTTCACCGCCGAGCGCCGACTGGACCACGGCGCTCGAGTGGTGCTGCGACGCGACGGGCGCGACTTGGCGGCCTGGAATTTCAGCGTGCAGGCGGACCAGCCCCCCCTGGCTGCTTTCACAGAGCCTCCGGGTCGAGCCCCGCGTGGCCATGCCACCCGGCTGCCCTGGCGAACGGAGGATGATTGGGGCGTTGCCGGCGCCCGGGCTGAGCTGCGCCTCGCGCCTCGTCCCGGCGCCGCCCCGCTGGTGGTTGAATTGCCGCTTTCCGGTGGAAACCGGCGGCAGTTCCGTGGCGTGGCGCAGCCCGACCTGTCGGCGCACCCCTGGGCCGGGTTGCCTGTGCGCGCCCGCATCATGGCGCGTGACGGTGCCGGGCAGGAGGGCGCATCGGACAGCGTCGAGCTGACCCTGCCGGAACGCAGCTTCAACCACCCGGTGGCCCAGCGTCTCGCCGGGCTGCGTAAATCCCTCTCGCTCGATCCCCTGGCACGGGAAGGCGCCCGGCGCGAGCTGGATGACCTTTCCAGCCGGCCGGACGCATTCGAGAACGACTTGGCGACGTTCCTCGGTCTCCGCGTGGCCCGGTTCCGCCTGCAGCGCGATCGCCGACCGGAAGCGGTGGAGGAAGCGCAGGCCCTGATGTGGGAAATGGCGGTGGCGCTGGAGGAAGGGCGCACCGACCGCACAGCCAAGGCGTTGGCCGCGGCGCGCGAAGCATTGCGGGAAGCGTTGTCCGAGGCTGAGCGCACGCCACCGGATGCCGAGGGGAGGGCCGAACTGGAGCGCCGCGTGCAGGAACTGCGCGAAGCAGTGCAGCAGCACCTCGAGGCACTGGCCGAGCGGCTACGGCAGGAGAATGCCGAGCCAACCGCACCCGAGGCCGGGCAACGGCTGATGGACCAGCGTGAGCTGAACCGCCGCACCCAGGAGATGGAGCAGGCAGCACGTGAGGGCCGCACCGACCAGCTGGAGCAGGAGCTGGCCGAGCTGGAGCAGATGCTGGATGCCTTGCAGAACGGGCGTGTGACGGCACGGCCGGAAGGCGGGCGGAACAGCAGCCAGCGGCAGCAGCAGCAACAGCGCGGACAGCAGCAGATGAGCGCCGTGCAGGACATGGTGCAGCGCGAGGGCCAGATGCTGGACCGCGCGCATCAGCGGGCTGAGGAACAGGCCCGACACCGCGCCGGCGAGGCCGGACGGCCGCAGCAGGGGCAGCGCCAGCCACCGCAGCGGTCATCCCGCGATCCGGCGGGGGGGCAGCAATCCCAGCAGGGTCAGCCGGGCCAGCAGGCTGAACAGCCTTCGGGCGGTGCCCAGCAGGACGCACGTCAGCAGCGGGCCCTGCGCCGCGCCCTGGGGGAGCTGATGCAGCAATTCGGTGACCTGACCGGCGAGGTCCCGGAGGCGCTGGGCCGGGCCGACCAGGCAATGCGCCGGGCGGAGGAAAGCCTTTCACGGGGCGGCAACGCCACCCAGCACCAGCAGGAAGCAATCCGCGAACTGCAGGAAGGCGGGCGGCAGATGGCCCAGTCCATGCAGCGCCAGTTCGGCCAGGGCGAGGGCCAGGGCGAGGGGGAAGGGGATGGCGAGGGCGGTCCCGGCCAGGCGCAGGGCGGCAGCGAAGGGCAGGACCGGGCGCGGCGTCAGGCGCAGGGACGCGACCCGCTGGGCCGCCCGACCCGCGATTCGCCTGGGGCCAATGACCAGGGCAGCGACACCCGTGTGCCGGAGGAGGCCGAGCGGCTGCGCAGCCGAGCCTTGCAGGAGGAGCTGCGCCGCCGTGGTGCCGAGCGCGAGCGCCCGGGTGTCGAGCTGGACTACATTGACCGGCTGCTGAAATCCTTCTGAGCCGTGGCCGCCGCTAATCCTCCCGGAACAGCGGCGGCAACCGCACCAGCCCGATCCCGCTGACAGCCAGGGTGCGGTCCCGCAGGGTGAGCGGCAATTCGATCCGTGGTGGCCCACCGGCCGGATCGGGCCGCGCCAGCAGCGGCAACAGGCCACGCGCCCAGGCCGTGGCCTGCGGTGTCAGCAATCCTGCCTGCCCCAGGGCCTCGGCAGCGGCCGCCGGGTCGGCCACGTTCAGCCGGCCCTCGCCCGCAGGCTGCAGCGCGGCATCCAGGGCCAGCCGGCCCTGTGCCCGCGCTACCAGCGCTCCCCAGCGCAGGTCGAGGCGACGGATGTCCAGCGCCGCGGCTGCGTCGCGCCAACGCGACGGCGGCGCGGCAAGCACTTCCGACGGCGACAAGGGGCCCTCCAGCAGCACCTCAATATTTGCATCCTGGATCGTGCCGCCGAAGGGCGCACCGGCCGGCAGCGTGACACCATGCAGCGTCATGTCCAGCCGGCGACCGGCAAGGGCAGCCTCGCCGGCGGCCAAGACGAGGGGACGGCCCGGCGTATCCAGCCGAAGCTGCCGTAGGCGCAGCGCCGGCAGCGCTTCCTGCCCATCGCGCCAGGGATAGCTCGCGGATAAATCCTCGGCGGTGAACTCCCAATCCCGCTCGCCCAGCAGGACACGCTGAGGCCCCTCTGCGGAGGCGCGGAGATGACGCCAATCGGCGGCGGCAAGGCTGATGGTCAGTGCATCCGCCTGCCAGGTCAGGCCTGGGGGCTGAATGGCGGTGGGTGCGGTGAGCTGCCATTTCGGCAACACCACGGAAAAGGCCAGGGGCCATCCTGCCCGTCGTGGCGGCGCATATGAGATCTGCCACCCTTCCGCTCGGCGGGCGGCAGCCCACTGCTCGGCTTCGGCCGCCATGCGGCCCGTGCCCAGCCACCAGACAGCGCCGTGGAGGGTTAGCAACAGCAGCGGAATCGCCACGAGCCAGCGCAGCAGACGGCGAGAGCGGGAGCTCGGAGCGATGGTCACATCAGCTTCTATACGTCGGAGCGGGGCCAGCAGCCATCCTCACTCTCCGGCACCCCCGCCGATTCGCGCCTTTGTTCCATGGGTTTCGTCAGCCTTTTCCGCAGACTTATCCACATTGTTGGAAGGCCGTGCCTCAGCACGACGCTCGGCCGGCCGGCAAGCGGAGTTTTGCCAATCCGACAAAGCGTTGAATTTCAACGTGTTAGCTTGCCTGCTCCGGCCACAGAACAGTCACTGAACGTCTATCCCGGCGACATAAACGAGGGGGAACAGGGCGTTGCAGATTGTTGTTGCATCTGTCCTCAACAACACACCTCAACTTATCCCACAGATTTATCCACAGGCGCGGAGGAGGGTCCTCCCGCAGCCATCACCAGGCGATCCGTCTCTGTCTCGATGGCACCGGAGAGCGCCTGCAACAATGGCACGCGGGTCAGGCCGGATGGCAGGGCCGGCAAGATGGCCACGGTGACGGGCCCAGGCCGCTTTGCGAAGCTGCGGCGGCCCCACCGAAGCCCGCTATCAGTGGCGGCCGGCACAACCGGGGCGCCGCTGGCGGCAGCCAGGGCAACGACACCGGGCAGGTAGGGCACCCGCTGTCCCACTGCCGTCCGCGTGCCTTCGGGAAAGATCACGATCTGATCGCCCGCAGCAAGTGCCGTTCCTGCCTGTCGCACCATGCGCTTCAGCGCCGCCGCACCACCCTTGCGGTCTACCGCCACGGCGCCGTAGTGCCGCGCCATCCAGCCCCAGGCCGGGATCTTCAGCAATTCCCGTTTGAGCACGTAAACCGGCTCCGGCAGAAGCGCGAGCCAGACGATGGTATCGTAGGCCGACTGGTGCTTGGCGGCGATGACCACCGGCCCTTCCGGCAGGTTCTCCCGCCCTGTCACGATCAGGCTGATGCCGCAGACATGGTGCAGCAGAAACAGCATCAGCTGCGCGTAGCCGCGTACATAGCGGCGCATGATGCGACGCGGCAGTGGCAGCAGCAGCATGCCGAAGAAGCAGCAAAGGCCGGTGAGCCCGAAGAACAGCACATTGAACACGGCGGAGCGCAGCAACACTCCCAGGGAGGGTGGCTGCAGATGGGGCGCGGGTGGGTCGGAGGGGGGCGGGCTCATCGGGCTCAATCCGGTTTCAGGGCCGAGAGGCCCAGCGCGGCCCCGATCAGCTTGGCGTATTCGCGCACCAGCAAGGCCGGGCGCGGCCCTGCCGTCTGCACCGGGTGGGCGATCAACTCAACCCCCGGCAGGACGCGACGCAGCTCCATCAAGGCCCGCGGCATGTGGAAGGCGGCCGTGACAACGCGCAGCGAGCCGATTCCATGCTCAGCCGTCCATGCCGCGATTTCTTCCCCGTTGCCCCGCGTGCTGGTAGCGGCTCGCCCCAGGGTGACCTGTCGGTCCAAACCGGAGGCCAGCAGCAGGTCGGTCGGCAGGCCGGCATTGCGCGATAAGTCTTCCAGCATGGCCGATTGGCCCACACCGGAGATCATGAGCCACCGGGCACGGCCCTCGGCCAGCAGCACAAGGCCGGTGCCTACGCGCTGGGGGCCGCCGGTCAGCACGGCGATCCCGTCGGTTGGGCGCAGCGGTGCCTCTGGAACCTGGCGTGCTGCGCCGGCGAAGAAGGCGAAGCCTCCCAGCAGTGCCAGGGTGGGCAAGGCAGCCAGCAGCCAGAGCCAACGGCAGGGCCCCTGCCGGCATCCATTGGGAAGGCGGGGCGGGTTCAAGGCAGTCGGCGCAGCCAGCGACGGACGCTGAACTGGGCTGTGGCCCAGCCGATCAGCCCGGCAATGGGTGGCAGCAGCGCCAGGTCGAGCCAGGGCAGCGAGGACCAGGGTGTCACGATGCCGCCCGAAAGCGGCGCCGCCAGTCCGGCCAAGGCCGCCAGGGCCGGCACGGCGATGGCGGCTCCCGCCAGGGCGCCCCCCGCCGCCAGCAGCCCGATGCGGCGGGCGAAGCGTCCGGCAATGTCGGACTGGGTCGCGCCCAGATCGTGCAGGATCTCAATGGCCTGCAGGCGCGAGGCCAGCCCCGCGCGCGTGGCCACCGCCACCACCGCCACCGCGACGCCGATCACCAGCAGCAGCACCGCCAGTGCCACGCCCTGTACGCTGCGCGCCAGCGCCGCGAGCCGCGCAACCCAGATGCCGTGCGCCTCCACCTCAGCCCCGGGGATGGCGGCGGACAGGTCTCGCTGGATGGGCGACGGATCCATGTTCACGTCGCGGAGCCGGAGTTCCAGCACCGAAGGAAGCGGCAGGGCGGGCACCTCGCCCAACCAGGGGCGCAGCAGTTCCCGCATCCGGTCGGGATCGACAGGCGTGGCTTCCGCCACCTCGGGCCGGGCTCGCAACAGCGCGAGTGCATCCCCCATGCGGCCGGACTGCTCGGGGGGCAGCTGCACCGTCACGGCGGCGGCGGCGCCGTGCTGCCACCGATCGGCCAGGGCGGCGGCGCCGCGGCTGCCGGCGAGCGCCAGCGCAGCCAGCAGGGCCATGGCGGCAACGAGGCCCGGCAGCAGCCGGTCCGACAAAGCACGCTTCAGCCCCAGGGGATCGCGCGCGTAGCGCATCCTTCGCTCAGCCATGCCGTGCCACCCTGCCTCGTTCCAGCAAGAGGGAGGGGGCGGGAAATTGCTCCACGAGATCCTCGCTATGGGTGGCAACCACCACGGTTGTGCCCAGCCGGTTCATCTGTGTCAGCAGGGCCAGCAGCCGTCGAGCCTGGTGCGAGTCGAGGTTGCCCGTGGGTTCGTCGGCCACCAGCAGGGAAGGGCGCGTCACCACGGCGCGGGCGATCGCCACGCGCTGCTGTTCGCCGCCCGAGAGCTGCGGTGGCAGGGCGGCCTCGCGGCCCTGCAACCCCACCCAACGGAGCATCTCGGTTACATCCGGGCGCAGGCTGGCCTCGCCACGGCCGGCCAGGCGCAGCGGCAGGGCGACGTTGTCGAAGGCCGACAGGTAGGGCAGCAGCCGGAAATCCTGGAACACGACGCCGATGCGGCGACGCAGGGCCGGCAAGGCCTGGCGCCGGTCCGCACGCACTTCCTGGCCCAGCACCTCCAGCGTTCCGCGGGTAGGAAGCTGCGCCAGGTGCATCAGTCGCAGCAGCGAGGATTTGCCGGCGCCCGATGCCCCGAGCAGCCAGGTGAAGCTGCCCTCGGGCAGGGTGAAGCTGAGGTCGGACAGGGCCTCGGGCCCCGACTCGCCCTCAGGCGACGGATAGCGGAGGCCGACATCGGTGAAGCGCACCATGCCGCAGGGGAATGCCACGGCGCGGGCCATCATGCCACCCGTGCTGGTTGATGCGGTCGGATGCGCAATGAAGCGCCATGCCGCCTCCCGCCGAGGTGGCTTGCGGGCCGCCGCGCATCCCGGCATAGCGAGCCGCATGCGTCTCGAATGTCCCGCCTGCACCGCCACCTACGACGTGCCGGACAGCATGGCCTCGTCACCGCGCGAGCTGCGCTGCGCATTGTGCGGCCATCGCTGGCGGCCGGCTGCAGAGATGCCCGCGAGCCGTGCAGGGGCTCCGGAGCCCCGGCTGCCGCAGAGGAACGATCCAGGCCGGGCCGCGCCGGAGGAGGTGTCTGTGCCCCCCCCTGTCACGGTGCGCCTGCCGCCAGCCACGGGGCTGGCCCCATCGCCGGCGGCCGCGATCGGGATCAGCCCGGCGCCGCCGCCCCCCGGTGCGGCCATGGTGGAACCGGCGTCACATCCGTCAGGACCGACGCCGCGCAGGGGCGCTGGCCGCGCGGAAGGGCAGTTCTCCGGGCCGTTGCCGCGCGCGGCTGTGCACGGGGCGCGCCCGGAAACGCCGACGCCGGAGGAGGCACCGGCAGGAAAGCAGGGCACTGCCGCCACGGGGGCACGTCGCCGCCATCCCCTGCGGCCCAAACAACGCAGCGCCGGCCGCGAGATCGTGCCAGTGGGCGATGCCGCGGCCCGCACCGGTCCGGAGCCAGCCAGCCTGATGGCCGAGCCTGCGCGCCGCCTGTCTACGGCATCGCGCGAAGCGCCGGCGCCGCTGCTGCTGCCTTCACCGGCGCCGCGCCCTCGCCGGGGCAGGTTGCTGGCCGCCTGGGCGCTGTCCCTTTTGCTGTTGATCGTGGCTGTGGCGGCGCTGTGGGTCTGGAGAGGCGCGCTGCGTGCGGCGTGGCCGCCGGCCGGCTGGGTGATCGAGCCGCTGGAGCGCCTGCTGGGGGGCTGAGGTGGCCCGACCCCTGTTTCCGTGTGTTGGGGTGATGCCGCAGTCCGGCCTGACCAGGGTGTCCGGCCTGACCCAGGTGTCAGCGCGCTCAGAAGCCGCCGATGAGCCATTGCAGGCCCCAAATGGCGGCAACCCCGGCCAGGATGGCGCCGCTCAGGCTACGGGTCCGCCATTGCACCAATATCACCGCCACCATGGCCGGCACGCCGATCCAGCCAAGGGCGGAGAAGGCGATCGACACGTAAGCCGCGAAAAGCGGGCCCGGAAGGTTGCGCAGCCATGCCTCCACAAAGGGCGGCGGCCGGATGGCCCGCAACACGGCGTAGCCGCCGGCGCGGCAGAGATAGGTGATGGCGGCCATGCCTAGAATGGCCAGCAGAACGTCGCCGCGCATCAGCCCGACGCCCGGGCCCGGCGCAGTTCGAGCCAGGCGGCCAACGCAGCGCCCGACAGGGCGCCGGTCAGCAGCGGCAGGGGAGGTGGCAGTCCGAGATGATGCGTCGCCACCGCCAGACCACCCGCCAGCAGCCAGGGCGCCAGGTCGTGCTGTGCTCCGCGCCAAAGGGAAACCAGGAGCGCGGCAAAGGTGGCGGCGCCGGCGAACAGCAGCGGATGGCCGGGCGGCACCCGCACCGCGCCGCCGAGCACATAGCCGAGCCCCACCGTCACCACCCAGGCCACGTAGAGCAGCAGCGACACTCCCAGCAGGTAGCCTGCATCGCGTCCGCCGGCTCGCAGCCGCGCGACGCTCATGGCGAAGGCGTGGTCCACCAACAGGCCCAGCGTGCCCCAGAGCCGCCAGCCGCGCAGCTTGTCGAGCCAGGGCGCCAGGGCTGCTCCCATGGGCGCCATGCGGATATTTGCCGCGCCCGCCGCCAGCACCGCGGCCAGGATCGGGGCGGGGTCGCTCCACAATTCCAGCGCCAGGAGCTGTGCGCTGCCGGCAAAGACCAGGGCGGACATCAGCAGCGTCTCGACCAGGCTGAGTCCCTTTCCAGCGGAGATGACCCCGACCACCAATCCGAACGGCACCAGCCCCAACAGCATGGGGATCACGGCGCGAACACCCTCTTCGATGCCGTGGCGTGTGAAGACGACGGGTCCGGGCGGCGGTACGGGGCTCTCAGTCACGGCGGGATTCCAGCAACCGGTCCTCGGCCTCCTCGGGCGACATATCGAGGGCCTGCTCGGCCACGTCGCGGGTAAAGCCGGCCCGGGCGAGGGCACCAAGCGTCTTCAACCGCGCCTCCGCCTCCGGCGGCGTGGCGGCGAAGGGGCCGGCGCGGCGACGGCGCAGATGCGCCAGCGCGGCGGACAGGTCGTCCGGCGCCGCATCTTCGAGCACGGCATGGGCCGTCTCGCCACCCACCCCCTTGCCGGCCAGATGCGCCTGGATGGCGCGGCGCGAGCGGCCGGCCCGGTTCAGCCGCCGCGTGCGGCTGGCGGCGAAAGCGGCGTCGTCCACCGCGCCGGCGGTGGCCAGAAGGCGCGTGACCTCGGCGGCATCCGCGCGGGCCGCCGTCATCGCCGCCGCAACCTGATCCGTTGGCTGGCCCTCGGCCTCGGCCCGGCGTGCCCAGCGATCGATGCGTCGGTGGAGAACGCGCAGCAGGCCGGCCTCGGTCGCGGCGAAGCGGGCAAGGTGCGCAAGGGCGGCCTCCCGCAGCTTGGCGGCATTGGGTACGGGACCCGCCGGCCACTGCCCGCCTGGCTCCCTGGAGCGTTTCTGCATGGTCATATCCTGCCATGAGGCGAGGGCTTTGCCCACGGGCGGGCCCAACCGGGATGCGTGCGCCTCGACGGGAAGGGCGAGCCGGCGCATGATACGGGTCCATTTTGTTGCAGCCGTGTGGAGGCTCCATGCCGCATTGGAAGATCGTCGCAGCGGAGCTGGCCGCCAGGCCCGTCTCCGGTGCGGCCGGGATGTCGGATCCGGATTGATGGTGCACTCGCCAGTCTTCTCCGAAACGACACGGGATGTCTGCGTGTCGGTGCGCGCCTTCTACCTGGCGGACCAGTCGCAACCTGAGCAGTCGCATTTCGTCTGGGCCTATCGCGTCACCATCGAGAACCGCGGCAGCCGCACGGTGCAGCTGCTGCGCCGCTCCTGGCAGATCACCGATGGGATGGGGCGGATGCAGCAGGTGCACGGGCCGGGCGTGGTGGGGGAGCAGCCGGTGCTGGAGCCGGGCGAGAGCTTCGAATATACGTCGGGGACGCCCCTTGCCACGCCCACTGGTTTCATGCGCGGCACCTACCACATGATCGAGCGCGACAGCGGCGAGGAGTTCGACGTCGCCATTCCAGCCTTCAGCCTCGACAGCCCGCATGAGGGCGGGATCCTGCACTGAGCAGGGCGTCCTCCACGCCTCAGCATTGCGCCCAGCGGCATTGCGCGGCGCCGCGCCCGAAGGCTAGGCGCGGGGCGCGCCCGCCATCACCGGAAGACCCGACCGTGAACATCACCGTAACGCCGGCCCGCAGCCCCGCCTCCGAAGACCAGAGCCGCACGCGGCCGAGCCGGGAGGAGGCCGAGGCCGCCGTGCGCACCCTATTGCTCTGGGCGGGGGACGACCCGGAGCGCGAGGGACTGCGGGACACGCCGGCGCGCGTTGCCCGTGCCTACGAGGAGTTCTTCGCGGGCTATGCCGAGGACCCCGTGGAGATCCTGGCCCGCTCCTTCGAGGAGACGGACGGCTATGACGAGATGGTGGTACTGCGTGATATCCGGCTGGAAAGCCATTGCGAGCACCACATGGTGCCCATCATCGGTCGTGCGCATGTGGCCTACCTGCCGGCCGGGCGAGTGGTTGGCATCTCGAAGCTGGCACGCGTGGTGGAAGCCTATGCGCGCCGGCTGCAGATCCAGGAGAAGCTGACGGCGCAGATCGCCAACAGCATCCAGGAGGTGCTGCAGCCGCGCGGCGTGGCTGTGGTGGTGGAGGCGGGGCACCAGTGCATGACCACGCGCGGCGTGCACAAGCCGGGCGTTGCCATGATCACCAGCCGCATGCTGGGCGAGTTCCGCACCGATCCCTCGTTGCGGCGCGAGTTCCTGGCCATGGCGGGCAGAAGGCCGCTGCCGGAAGCCTGAGGTTTCGCCCGGCTGTCGCGGGCGGCGTCAGGCCAGCGCCTCGGCCTCCACCTCCAGCACCAGCCGCGGATCGGCGAGGCCGGCCACAAACATCAGCGTGGAGCAGGGCAGGTGCTCACCGAACAGCCGGTCCCGCTCGGCGCGCCACAGCGGCAGGTGGGCGCGGTCCGTCAGCAGCACGGTGATCTTGGCCACCTGCCACGGCGCCATGTCATGCGCTGCCAGAACGGCAGCCAGGTTGTCGGCCGCCTGGCGGATCTGCGCGGCCGGCTCCTCCACCAGCGTACCGTCGGGTGCGACGCCGATCTGCCCGCTGACGATCAGGCGTTGCGTCGCACCCTCGGTCAAGGCTGCGTGGCGGTAGCGGGCACCGGGGGTATGGACGCCTGACGGGTTGGAAAAACGGATGCGGAAGTTGCTCATCGGCTCAGCTCGCCGGGCTCAGGGTTTCCTGCTGCACCGGGGTAGGCAGCGGGGCGGAGGGCGCGCCGGTCAGGATCCAGTCCCGCAGGTTGCGACGCAGCTGGAACTCGAACTCCACATTCAGGTCGTCCATAGTCTGCCGCACGATGGCATCCGCGGCGTTGGCGCGGGTGGCCTCGCCCTCATCGACCACGGTGGCGGTGCGGCGAGCCTCGGCCTCGGCGAAGCCGACGCGGCGGCCCTCCTGGTCCAGAACCTCCACCCGCACGCGGATGATGCAGGTGAGGCGCCCGGTGCGCTGGCTGAACAGGCCGCCAGGTTGCGCCACCTCCTGCGTCAGCGTGGCATTGTCCACCATGAACCTGGCGCGACCGGCGGTGCCGGAGGCGACCAAACGCTCGCGCCCCATGCGCAACGCCTGAGCCAGCGGTGAGATCGGCGCCGGCGGATCGACCCGGAAGGACAACCCCGTTGGCGGCTCCAGCACCTCGGCTTCCAGCACGTTCAGGCGGATCGGGGTCAGGTAATCATAGGTTGGCGGCGGCCGCAGGGCCGGCTGCGAATCGCCGCCGGCGCAGGCGGCGAGGGTCAGCAGGGGCAGCATGCCGACCAGGAGGCCGCGCCGCGACGGCTGAACAATCCCGGCCCCTGCCGGCTGGGTCGTCGGGTTCATCGGATGCAGGTCTCCCTCAAGCTGATCGCAGATGGCAGGTCGAATGCCGCATGCGGCACGATTTCGGAAGCGGCCCCGCATCTCGCCATCGTCTTTCCGCCCAGGCAAGCGGCTAGGGCGCGGCCGGCAGGTCAGCGCGGTCGAACCGGAAGCCGACATTGCAGAACTCGCAGGTCATGGTGATGGCGCCGTCCTCAGCCATATGGTCGAGATCTCCGGCACCGAACCCTGCCAGCACCCCCGCCAGCTTGGCTCTGGAGCAGCGGCAGCCATAGGAGAGGGCGCGCGGCCGCGAAAGGGCCAGCCCTTCCGCATGGAAGAGGCGGTGCAGCAGCTGCTCTGGTGCAAGGCTGTCGTCCAGCAATTCGGCATCGGTGATGGTGGAGGCCAGGGCCAGGGCGGTGTCCCAGGCATCCTGCTGCTCGGCCATGCTCAGCCCGAGGTCGATGCCGCCCGCGCCAGCCACCCGCTCCAGGATCAGCGCCGAAGCGCGCCAGCCCTCGCCGGTATGGGCGGCCGCCAGCCAGACGCGGCTCGCCAACTGCTCGGAAGTGGCGAAGTAATGCCCGGTCATGGCCGCCAGATCCGGCCCGTCAATCGCCACGATGCCTTGGTAGCGTTCCATGTCGGCGCCCTGGTCCACGGTGAAGGCCAGGTAGCCATCACCGAGCAACGCATCAGCCGAGGGTGCGGCGGCGTCGGGCAGGCGTTCTGGGTCGGTGCGGGCATAGCCGCGCAGCGCGCCGGATTCCGTGCAATCCGCCAGCAACATGCCCACCGGCCCGTCGCCCTTGGCCTGGATGCTGAAGCTGCCGGCGAACTTCAGGGCAGAAGACAATCCGGCGGCCAGTGCCAGCGCTTGCCCCAGCAGGGCCGTGACCGAGGCGGGATTCTCGTGGCGGGTCAGCAACGCGTCCGCCAGCGGGCCGAGCCGCACGAGCCGGCCCCGCACCGGCTTGTCGGCCAGGTGAAACGGCAGGATGCCCCGCGGCACCGTGATCTGAGGAACGGGCGGGCGGTCGTTGTTCAGGATATCGGGGATGGCGGAAGGCTGGGTGGGATCGGTCACGAAGCAGGAACTCTGGGCGCGGGGTCAACAGGGATCGAGGCCATAGATAGGACACGGGCAGCCCGGATACGACCCGGCGCGGCGAGGTCTCAATGGCCCTCCGCTTCCATCAGCCCCGACACCACCTTGCGGCGCACACCAGGGAGGTGGTTGCCGAGCCGCAGCGCGGCATTGCGCAGCAGGCGGGCCGGCAGCGTATCCTGCCCATAGATCAGCGCGGTGGCGTTGGTGGCCAGGAAAAGCGGTCGCGTCGCCTGCCGATGCTCGGCGGCGTAGCGGCGAAGCAGCCGCGGGCTGGCAAAGTCCTGGCCGGTGGAAACCGCTTCCCGGATCAGCCCCGCCAGGCTTGCCGCGCCGCGCAAACCGAAGTTGAAGCCATGCGCGGTGACAGGATGCATGCCCACCGCCGCGTCGCCCAGCAGCGCAGCGCGGGTGGTGCTGAAGCGCTCGGCGTAGGTGGTGACCAGCGGATAAAGATGGCGGGTGCTGACTTGCCGCATGCTGCCCAAGCGCTGGCGATACCGCCGGGCGATCTCGGGGCCGAAATCCTCTTCCGGCAGTGTGTCCAGCGCCGCCATCTCGGCCGGTGGCAGGGTGATCACGGCCGAGGAGCGACGGCCCTGAAGCGGCAGCATCGCAATGGTCTGGCCGTAATCGAACCATTCGGTGGCGACGCCGTGGTGCGGCGCCGTGTGCTCCAGCCGCACCACCATCATCCGCTGGCCAAAATCGTGCCGCTCAGCCCCGATGCGGAGCCAGCCACGTGCCGAGGAAAAGCGGCTATCGGCGGCGACAACCAGGCCGGCCCGCAGCACCTCGCCTCCGGCCAGACGAATTTCGGCCCCTTCCACATCGGTCGACAGGGACTCGATGGCGGTGCCGGCCTGGAGGCTCACATCGGGGTTGGCCAAGGCGCGGCTGAACAGGGCGCGGCGGATGGCATGATTGGAAACAAGCTGCCCCAGCGTGTCCTGCGGCCTTCCGGAGGTGTCGAAACGCAGCGCGTAGCCCGATCCCCCATTCAGCACCCGGGCTTCCACCAGCGGCGAGATGTGCTCGGGCGGCAGCAGCTCCCAGGCGCCGATCTCCCGCAGCGTGGCCTGCGAGGCATGGGTGAGGGCGATCTCGCGCCCGTCGAAGGCGGGGTCGGCCAGTGCGGCCTCGGGCTGGCGGTCCAGGATACGGATGGCGAGACCGGTGTTTTGAAGGCAGGCCGCGAGGGCCAGCCCCACTGGGCCGCCTCCAATCACCGCCACATCGCATGCTGCCACGCCGCCAGCCCTCCATCCCTGGAACATGGAGGATAGGTAGGCTCGCGGCGCCGTTCCGCAAAGTCCTCGCCCTAGCTGGCGCGCAGCTTCTCGACAACGCCCGACAGCGCGCCCTGCAAGGCCCGACGCTGCAGGGCAACTGAGGCGGTTGCACCCCGGAGGCCTTCCAACGCGGCTGCCGCGGCAGCGACATGGCCGGTCAAGGAGCGTGTGCTTTCCGCCGCGCCGCCGGTGAAGCTGGCGGCGGTGGCGGCATTGCGCGCGATTTCCTGCGTCGCCGCCCCCTGTTCCTCCACCGCCGCGGCAATGGCGGCCGTCACCTCATCCATCCGGCCCACCGTGTCGGCGATGCCGCGCACCGTGGCAACGGCAGCACCCGTGGCCTCGCGCAGGGCAGCGATCTGGCTGGCGATCTCTTCCGTGGCCTTGGCTGTCTGGTTGGCCAGGGATTTGACCTCCGTTGCCACCACGGCAAAGCCTTTGCCGGCTTCGCCCGCCCGTGCCGCCTCGATGGTGGCGTTCAGCGCCAGCAGGTTGGTCTGGCCGGCAATGTCCGCGATCAGCTTCACCACGTCGCCAATGCGTTCCGCCGTCTGCGACAACTGAGTGACCGAGCCGCCGGAGGTGCGGGCGGCGGATACGGCGTCGCGCGCCACCGCCGCGCCCTCCGCCACGCGGCGGCTGATCTCGGCGATGCTGGCGGCCAGTTCCTCCGCTGCGGCGGCCACCGAGTGCACGCTGTCGGTCGCGCCAAGGCTGCGCTCGGCGGTGTGGCCGGCCTCTGCCTCCGCGGCGGCGGCGGCGCCAGCCACCGTGGCGGACGCCGCTTCGAGCTGTGTCACACCGTCCCGCAAGGCAGCGGTGACCCCACCCACGGCCTGTTCGAGGTCGCCGGCCAGCGCCTGCTGCATCGCCCGCCGCTCGGCTCCCGCGCGGGCCCGGCCGGCTTCCGCTTCCGCTTCCAGCAGGCGGGCCTGACGGGCACTTTCCGCCAACCTCTCCACGGCGCGGCCGATTTCCCCCAGTTGGTCGTGGCGGTTGGCGCAAGGCACGGGAGTGTCGAGCGCACCCTCGCCGATGTTCTGCACAGCGACGGCCAGCCCACGCAGCGGCCGCACCGCCAGCCCGATCAGCAGCCAGGCCAGCAGGCTGAGCACGAGCGCCACGCCGCCGCTGAGCAGCGCCGCGTTCAGTTCCATGCGCCCGAGGCTGGCCAGCAGCGGTGCCAGCGGCTGGCCCACGAAGAGCAGCCCGATCACGGCGCCCGAGCCGTCCTGGATGGGCTCGTAGATGGTTTGGTAATCCTCACCCAGGATGGTGGCGGTGCCGGAGTAACTGCGCCCGTGACGGAGCGCCGCGTCATGCGCAGGGCCAGCCGCCAGCCGGCTGCCCGTGGCGCGCTGGCCATCGGGCCCGGTGATGTTGGTGGCGACGCGCAGATCGCCGGCAAAGATGGTGGCGACGCCACCCAATGCCTGCCTGACCGCATCCAGCTCCGCGACCCGCCCGTTCAAGGGCTGGTTCCCGAGAATCAACGTGCCGTCAACCAGCCGCCACTCGGTTCCATGCTGCGCCAGCAAAGCCTTCAACGTGCGGAGATTGCCGTGCAGCTGGCCCTGGGACCGGTGCAATGCATCCTGATGCACCTGCCACAGCACCGTGCCGGATACGATGGTGCTGGCCCCGAGCACTGAGGCCAGGATCAAGGCAACAAGGCTGGGAACCAGTCCGGCGCGCCGGGGCAGGCCGGCAAGCCAGGCAGAAACGGGCATAAAAAAACCTCTGATCTGGGATCAGAGGTCATGGTGACGACCGTGAACTAACGCCGATTTAATGACAACGCCTTCATGTCTTCACGGCTCCGCGAGAGCCCAGAGCAGCACGCCTTTCTGCGCGTGCAACCGATTCTCGGCCTCGTCGAACACGACGGATTGCGGTCCCTCGATAACGGCTTCGGTGATTTCCTCGCCACGGTGGGCCGGCAGGCAATGCATCACCAGTGCGTCCGGCGCCGCATGAGCCAGCAGCGCCTCGTTAAGCTGATACGGGGCCAGGTTGTTGTGCCGGGCCGAAGGGCCGTCTTCCTTCTCGTCCGACATGCTGACCCAGGTGTCGGTGACAACGCAGGCGGCGCCCCGCACAGCCTCCACGGGGTCGGAGGTCAACTCGATGGTGGCACCCTCGCGTCGGGCCCAGTCGATGAGCTGGGCCGGCGGCGCCAGCTCGGGCGGGGTCGCCAGGCGCAAGGTGAAGTTGAAGCGTGCCGCAGCCTGGATGAAGGACTGGGCAACATTGTTGCCGTCGCCGGTCCAGGCGATGACCCGGCCCGCGATGGAGCCGCGGTGCTCCTCGAAGGTGAGCACATCGGCCATCAGCTGGCACGGGTGCGACACATCGGTCAGGCCGTTGATCACCGGCACGGTGGCGTGCCGCGCCAATTCGCGCAGCTTGGTCACGCTGTCGGTGCGCAGCATGATGGCGTCCACATAGCGCGACAGCACGCGCGCCGTGTCGGCCACGCTCTCGCCGCGCCCCAGCTGCATCTCCCTGGCCGAGAGCATGATCGGGTGGCCGCCGAGCTGATGCACCCCGACCTCGAACGACACGCGCGTCCGGGTGGACGGCTTCTCGAAGATCAGACCCACTGTTTTGCCGGCAAGTGGCTTCCCGGCGATCTGCCCTGCTTTGGCCCGTGCCGCGAGGTCGAGCATGCGGCGCAAGGTGGGGGCGTCGAAGTCCGACAACTCCAGGAAGTGCCGGGGAGGCGTCAGCCCCCCTTCGGCGGTCTTCAGCGCCGCGCTCACTTCGCGGCGGCCCTGAGCCGAATATCCTCCATCCGCGCCGCGGCGGCATCGAGGCGGGTGATCGCCTCGTCCACCTCGGCCTCGGTGATGATAAGCGGCGGTGCCACGCGCAGCACGTTCATGCCGGCGGCAACGGTCAGCAGTCCTTCCTCGACCGCAGCGGCCTGCATTTCGCCATTGGACACTTCCGGCACGAGCTGCACGCCGAGCAGCAAGCCGGCACCCCGCACGCCGGTGATCAGGCGCGGGTGACGCGCGGCGAGTCCTTCAAGCCCCTTCCACAGATGGCGTGCGACGCAGTCCACCCCGTCCAGGAAGCCGGGCGCCAGCACCACGTCCAACACGGCATTGCCGGCCGCGCAGGCCAGCGGGTTGCCGCCATAGGTCGTGCCATGGGTGCCGGGCACGAGGTACTTGGCCACCTTCTCGCGCGCCAGGATGGCGCCGAGCGGGAAGCCGCCGCCGATACCCTTGGCCGAGGACATAACATCCGGCTCGATCCCGGCCCATTGATGCGCCCAGAGCTTGCCCGAGCGGCCCATGCCGGTCTGCACCTCGTCCAGCGCCAGCAGGATTCCGAACTCGTCGCAGACGGCCCGCAATTCCTGCAGGAAGCGCAGGTCGGCCGGGCGAACGCCACCCTCGCCCTGAATCGGCTCGATCATGATGGCGGCGGTGGAGCCGTCGATCGCGTCGCGCACCGCGTTCATGTTGCCGAAAGGCAGGTGGCGGAAACCTTCCGGCGCCGGGCCGAAACCCGCCAGGTATTTCGGATTGCCGGTGGCGGCCAGTGCCGCGAGGGTGCGGCCGTGGAAGGCACCCTCGAAGCAAAGGAAGCCGAACTTCTCCGGATGGCCGTTCTCCGCATGATACTTGCGGACGGCCTTCATCATGCCCTCGTTCGCCTCGGCGCCCGAGTTGCAGAAGAAGACACTGTCGGCGAAAGAGGACTCCACCAGCCGCGCGGCCAGGCGCTCGGCCTGCGGCACGCGGTACAGGTTGGAAACGTGCATCACCTTGGCCGCCTGCTCCTGGATGGTCTTAACCAGATGCGGGTGGGCGTGGCCCAGCGAGGTGGTGGCGATGCCGGCGCCGAAATCCAGGAATCGTCGCCCGTCCGACGTCCACAGCCAAGCACCCTCGCCCCGCTCGAAGGCGAGATCGGCACGGTTGTAGGTCGGCATCAGGGCGGCAATCACGCGTCTCTTGCTCCGCTGCTCCGGGGGACCGTGCGCCCTTCGCGCCGATCGCCGCGGAAAGGCGGACAGTGACGCAAAGGGGAAGCGCGGTCAAAGCCCCCGCGTCATCAAAGCGCGGAAGCCTGTGTGACAAGGTCGGTATATCCGGTTGAACAACTCCGGTTCCGGGCAACCTCGGCCCTCGGCGGACCGTTTTCCCGTCATGTGCCCCGGCCCCAGGAGGCGAGCCGGGAAAGCAGGCCAAGGAGGATATCCATGTTCCGAGTTCACCGCTCCGTCCTGACCCGCGCCGCGATGCTGGCTGCGCCTCTCGTGCTGATTCCGCTCGGTGCGTCCCAAGCCCAGGGGACCGATCGCACCACGCCGGTGCCGCAAAATCAGCCGCAAACGGAAACAGCGCCGCAAGGCAACGGCGAGCAGACGCTGCGCAACAACTCCGCGACCCGCGCACTGGACCGCGCTGCCGGCACCAACAATTCCGGCGCCTATCCGGGGCAGTCCGACGGCACGCCGGGCAATCCGCCGGGCACAGCGGCCACCCGTGCGCTGGACCGCGCCGTGGGAACCAACAATTCGGGCGCCTATCCGCAGAACGAGGGCAACGCCACCACACCGCCGGCGAGCAGCGGCCCCACGACCAGCACGCCGACAACGCCCGGCCTGGGCCAGCAAGGCACCGGTCATAACAGTCACGGCCTGGGGCAGAACTCCGGCCAGGGCGGCGCCCAAACCACTACTCCGCGCTGAAGGCCTGGGCTACAGCCCCCGCAGCCGCGCGGCGAGGTTGGCGGCGTAGTGGTCGGTCATGCCGGCCACGAAGTCGATCGCGCAGCGTAGGGTTTCGCTGGGGCTGAAGCCTTCCTTCGGATGGTAGTCCTGCATGAGCGAGAGGGCCTGCCGTGGCCGCAGGGCCATGCGGTCGAGCCCTTGTCCCTGGGCAAAGGCCAAGCAGGCTTCCAGAAACACCGCCAGCGTCTTTTCCAGGACGTCGCGCGCGCCGATTTCAAATTCGGCCTTGCTGGGATGCAGGTAGAGCGTGTCGCGGTTGGTTCGCTGCAGGGCCTGAAACGGTTCACGCAAGGCGGGCTCGGCCAATTCGATCAGCCCGCCCCGCGCCATCCGGCCAGCCAGGATCGCCTCGTGATGCTCGCAGAAGGCCAGTGTGGCTGCGCCGATCATCCGCCCTGCGGCACGGGAGCGCAGCAGGGCCAGCTTCTGCGGCACATTGTCTTCTTCGGCGACCCTGTCCCGGGTGATGCCGGCCAGCGGGAGCAGCAGTTCCTCATATTGCGAGTAAGGCGTGATCCGAAGCTCGACGGCATCCTCCAGATCGGCAAGGCTGTATGTGATGTCGTCCGCCGCCTCCATCAGCCAGACCGCCGGATGCCGGGGGAGGGGGCCGGACAGTCCGCAGGCCGTGCGCACAGCAGCAAAGGCACCGGCTTCCGTGGCGAAATGGTTGAACTTGACCCCCGGTCGGCCATGCTTGGACGCGCGGGGATCCGCGCCCCCCCAAGGGTACTTGATGAAGGCGCCGAGGCAGGCCTGGGTCAGCTTCAACCCGCCACGCTCGCGGTAGCCGTCAGCGCGGGTCAGGATGCGAAAGCCCTGGGCGTTGCCGTCGAAGAAGCGCAGATCCTCGTCGAGCGGAAAGCCGCTGGCCGCCCCGTCCTTCTCGAGCCATTCCGCCATGAAGCCGGCAATCACTTCCTCACCGGCATGGCCGAAGGGCGGGTTTCCGATGTCATGCGCCAAGCAGGTCGCCTGTACCAGATAGCCCAGGTCATCCGGCGTGCGCCCGGCGCTGGCCAGCTCAGAGCGCAGCTCGGAGCCCACGGCGAAGCCGATGGAGCGCCCGATCGAGGCAACTTCCAGCGTGTGCAGCAGGCGATTGCGCACATGGGCGTTGGTGACCATCGGGTGCACCTGCGTTTTCTGCTGCAGCCGCCGGAAGGGGCGGGAGAAGACGATGCGGTCCTGGTCGATCTGGAAGGGGTTGCGCGTCGGGTTGATGCGGGCCGGGCTGTCCGGAAAGCGGCCGGTGTTGAACAGCGCGGTCCAGTCCATCCCCGCCACCGCCCGGCTAGCCGCGGATGCGGGCAACAGTGGCGGTGGTGGAGTTGCCCGGCAGCAATTCGGCGAGGCGGACGACGCCATCCCATTCCTGCACCATCTCGCCGCCGACCACCTGTTCCACCGTGTAGTCTGCGCCCTTCACCAGCACCTCGGGTCGCAACAGGGAGATCAGCTCTACGGGCGTGTCTTCCTCGAACACCGTCACCAGGTCGACAGTGGCGAGGGAGGCCAGCACGGCGGCGCGCGCCGCCTCGTGCTGCACCGGCCGCGTCGGACCCTTCAGGCGCTTCACGCTGGAATCCGCGTTCAGCCCGACCACCAGCCGGTCGCACCAGGAACGCGCCTGTTCCAGCAGATGAACGTGGCCCGGATGCAGCAGGTCGAAGCAGCCATTGGTGAAGCCGACGCGCCAGCCGCGCTGCCGCCAGCGCTCCACCTGCTCGGCGGCGGCGGCACGGCGCATCACCTTGCGCAGCGCGCCGCGCTCGGGCGTCAGCGCTTCCATCAAATCGTCCTCACGCGCGACGGCGGTGCCGACCTTCCCGACCACCAGCCCGCCCGCGATGTTGGCCAGCCGCGCCGCGATAGGCAGCGGCAGCCCGGCGGCATATCCGGCCGCGAGCACTGCCACCACCGTGTCCCCGGCGCCGGACACGTCCTGTACCTCCGGCGCCTCGGCGGGCATGTGGTAGACGGCACCACCCTCCACCAGTGTCATGCCGTCCTCGGACCGGGTGACCAGCACCGCGTCGAAGCCATGCCGCGTCTGCAGGGCGCGGGCGGCGGCAACGATCTCCTCCTCGCTGTCGACCGGCATGCCGGTGGCGAGGCGCAGCTCCGCCCGGTTGGGCGTGATCACGTCGGCACCGGCATACCGCGAATAATCGTCGCCCTTGGGATCAACGATGACGCGGCGCCCAGCGGCCTTGGCGGCGGCGATCAGCCGTTCCGGCACGTCATGCGCCAGCACGCCCTTCCGGTAGTCGGACAGCACCATCACCGAGGTCGCCGCCACCGTGTCCGCCGCGATCCGCACGAGCCTGTCGGCCAGACGCTGGTGAATGGGGCGGGCGATCTCGTGGTCGGCCCGCATGATCTGCTGGCCGCTGGCGATGTAGCGCGTCTTGGTGGTGGTGGCGCGGCCGCCTTGCACCAGCAGCCAAGGCTCCACGCGCGGCTGGCCACCGATCAGGCCGGTAAGGTCCGAACCCGCCTGATCATCGCCTACCACCGACAGGAACGCCACAGCGGCGCCCAGCGCGGTCAGATTGCGCACCACGTTGCCGGCGCCGCCCGGCATGGCCACCTCGCGATCCACCGCCAGCACCGGAACCGGAGCTTCGGGGCTGATCCGTGTCACCTGACCGTAAACGTAGCGGTCGAGCATGGCGTCGCCCACCACCAGGACGGAAGCGCGCTTGAGCTGCCTAACGGCTTCGGGGAGGTCGGCGTTGACCGGGGCGGCGGGCCCATCTGCGGTCACAACGGCGGCCACCGCCGGCGCCAAGTTGCCGGCGGGCGGATTGTCGGGGGGGCCGGCCGGGGGGGCCGAGGGGGGCACGGGGCCTTGCATCGGCATGGTGCCTAGCGCAGCCATGCTGCGCCGCGCAAGGCGCTGACAGCCAGGGTTGCGCTGACGGACAGCCGCCTCAGGCCTCCAGGAGGCGCAGCCCGTCCGCTTCCAGCACCAATGCGGTCAGGGCGCCGCCGGCCACGGCACCGGTATCAATGCCAATGCGGTGCTGGCGGATCTCAACCCTGCGGGCCGGGGTGTGGCCATGCACCACGATGGCCGGAAGCGGCATCGGCCAGGACAGGAATGGCTCCCGGATCCAGAGCAGATCGTGCTCATCCTGCTGATCCATTGGGCGGCGGGGATTGATGCCCGCATGAACGAAGAGATAGCCGCCGGCCTGCCAGGACGTGGTCAGGCCTTCCAGGAGGGCAGCATGGGACCGCGGCAGCCGCAGTGCCGCATCGGTGGCGCCATAGCTTGCCAGCGTGGCGCGGCCGCCATTGTGCAGCCAGAAATCCTCGGCGGCAGTGCCTGGTCCGGCAGCGAGGGCCTCCAGCATCATCACCTCGTGATTGCCCCGCAACAAGATCCGGTGTGCGCCGGGAATCGGCCCCTTGCCATCCAGAAGGGTCAGGACACCAGCCGAGTTCGGACCACGATCCACGTAGTCCCCGAGATGGACCACAGCACAGGCGGAGGCGGGCGCCACCCGCCAATCCGCTGCGATCGCGGCATGCAGTGCGGTCAGCCGGCCGCAGCAGCCGTGCACGTCGCCAATGGCGTAAACCCGCAACCCGTCCGGCAGCCGGGCAGGCGCCGCGATCATCTTCATGCTGCCCTCCGCATGCCGCGTGCCGGCAGGAGAACGGTTCCTGCCGGGCGTCGCGGACACATTCCGTCACGGCGCTCGAAGCGGGCCGGAAGGGCCGCCGAGCCGCAACGGCACCCTGCTCAGCCGGCCGCAACCCGCCAGATGCGGTTGCCGGTGTCATCCGTCACCAGAAGGGCGCCGGCAGCATCCTGGATCACGCAGACCGGCCGCCCATAGGTTTCGCCGCTCGACGGATCGGGCATGAAGCCGGTGAGAAAATCCTCGATGGGGCCGGAAGGGCGTCCTTGGCGGAAGGGTACGAAGGCGACGCGGTAGCCGCTGAACTCGGCGCGGTTCCACGAGCCGCGCTGGCCGATAAAGGCGCCGCCTCGATAGCGTTCCGGGAGAGCCGTGCCGCGCCCGAACACTAGGCCGAGAGACGCGGTGTGGTTGCCCACGGCATAATCCGGCGTCAGCGCCGCGCGCACCAGGTCGGGCCTTTCGCGGGCCATGCGCGGATCCGGGTGGTTGCCCCAGTAGCTGTAGGGCCAGCCATAGAAGCCACCGTCGCGAACGCTGGTGATATAGTCCGGCACCAGGTCGTCACCGATGTTGTCGCGCTCGTTCACCGCCGTCCAGAGGGCGCCGGTCTCGGGGTGCCAGTCGATGCCGTTGGGATTGCGCAGGCCATAGGCGAAGATGCGCTGGTTGGCACCATCAGGGTCTGCTTCCAGGATGGCGGCGCGGCGGGCTTCCACCTCCATGCCGTATTCGCCCACATTGCTTGCCGATCCCACGGTGACGAAGAGCTTCCGCCCGTCTGGCCCGAAGGCAAGATTTCGGGTCCAGTGATTGTTGTAGCCGCCGGCGGGCAGGTCCATCAGCCGCTGCGGCGCGGAAGCGTCGATGCGGCGGCGTTCCGGGTCGAAGGGAAAGCGCAACACGCCGTCCGTGTTGCCGACATAGAGCCAGCCATCCCGCCAAGCCATGCCAAAGGGCTGGTCCAGGCCTTGCAGCAGCACCTGCCGGTGCTCGGCGATGCCATCTCCATCGGCGTCGCGCAGCAGGGTGATGCGGTTGGCGCTGCCGCCCGCCACGGTGCCTGATTGCCGCTGCAACTCGAGCTTTTTCTTGTCTTCCTCGGTTTCGGGCGGCTTCGCGGTGGTGCGGGCCTCGGACACCAGCACGTCTCCGGTGGGCAGCAGGTACAGCCAGCGAGGGCTATCCAGTCCGTGCGCCGCGAAGGGGGTGACGGTGAAGCCGGCCGGCGCGGTCGGCATGGCGCCGGCCGGCCATCCTACCTGGCGAGAGAAATTCTGGACCTGATGCTCCAGATCGGGCGAGGCCAGGGTCGGCGAGGCGCCATAGCCCATGCGGTTCTGCGCCAGGGCCGGGCTGACGGCGAGGCCCAAGGCTGAGCCGAGCAGCAGCCGGCGCGAGGTCTGCACCATGCGGTGGTCTCCATGTCTGGGGCGCGCTTCACGGAACAACGGTGGCGTGCCCAGGGGGATAGGGGCGCCGCCGGTCGCGCCGGGCCGCCCGCTCTCCGCTGCAATGGCAGGCTGGGTCGGGGGTTTCCGGAAACACGTCGGCGTGACCGCGCATCAGTTGATAAAGTTCAGACCGAGCGAGGCGCATGGCGTGATTGGTATTGCCAGCCCGCCCGATCGCGCCAATCTTCGGAAGCGGCGGCATGGGCGCCGCCGCATCCCGAGGAGGTACACATGAAGCCGTGGAAGAAGCCGCGTTTGACCGAGATCTGCACCGGCATGGAGATCAACTCCTACGCCAGCGCCGAGTGATGGTGCGGCGCTGAGGCCGGCGCGATGCGCGCCATCGTGCTGGGCTCGGCGGCCGGCGGCGGGTTCCCGCAATGGAACTGCGCCTGCGCCCAGTGTGATGCGGTGCGCCGCGGCGATGCACGCTTCCGCCGGCGGACGCAGTTTTCCCTGGCCGTCAGCTGGGGGGATGGGGACTGGTTGCTGATCAACGCGGCCCCCGAGATCCTGCAGCAGATTGCCGACACTCCCGCTCTGCATCCCCGGACCCCGCCGCGCCACAGCCCGGTGGCCGCCGTGATGCTGACCGGTGGCGAGATCGATGCCGTGGCCGGCTTGCTGTCGCTACGCGAGAGGCAGCCCTTTCTGTTGCGCGCGGCGCCTGCCGTGATGGCCGAGCTTGAGGCGAACCCGATCTTCACTGCCCTGTCGGCCGTGGAGCGGCAGCCGCTAGGACCCGGAGAAGCCTGGACGCTCCCCGATGGCGGCGTGCTGCGGGCCTTCGCCGTGCCAGGCAAGGTTCCGCTCTATCGGGAGACGGCAGACGACAAGCTTGCCGGCGACCACACCTTGGCCATCGAGATCTCTGCCCCGAACGGGACACGGGCCTGCATCGTGCCGGGCTGCCAGGAGGTGACGCCGGCCCTGCGCAACAGGCTGGAAGGCGCCGCCCTGCTGCTCTACGACGGCACGGTCTGGACCGATAACGAAATGTCCGCGGCGGGCGTCGGCAGCAAGACCGGGCGACGCATGGGGCACCAGCCGCTGTCGGGTGCCGATGGAGCGCTCGCGGCGCTGGCGGGGCTGAATATCGGCCGGCGGGTGCTGGTGCACATCAACAACACCAATCCGCTGCTCGACAGCCGGTCGGCGGCGCGGCGCGAGGCCGAGGCGCTGGGCTGGGAGGTGGCGGAGGACGGCATGGAGCTGACATGGTGAGCGACGCTCTGCTGACCCCCGAGGCGCTGGAAGCGGCGCTGCGCCAAATCGGCGCCGAGCGTTACCACAACCTGCACCCGTTCCATCGGCTGCTGCATGAGGGCAGGCTGAACCGCGGCCAGGTGCAGGCCTGGGCGCTCAACCGCTACTATTACCAGAGCCGCATCCCGCTGAAGGACGCGGCTCTCATGTCGCGCGTCGAGGACCCGGCGCTGCGCCGCGAGTGGCGCCGGCGCATCGAGGATCATGACGGCACGAATGAGGGCGATGGCGGAATCAACCGCTGGCTGGCCCTGACCGACGGGCTTGGGCTCCGGCGTGCCGATGTGGAGGCAGGGCGCGGCATTCTGCCCGCCACCCGCTTTGCCGTGGATGCCTATGTGCGCTTCGTGCGTGACCGGTCGCTGCTGGAAGCCGTGGCATCCTCTCTGACCGAGCTGTTCTCGCCGAACATCATCTCCGAGCGCGTATCGGGCATGCTGCGGCATTACGACTTCATCAGTGAGGACACGCTGCGCTACTTCGGCCACCGGCTGAGCCAGGCGCCGCGAGATTCCGATTTCGCGCTGGACTACGTGAAGCGGGAGGCCCGTACGCGGCAGGAGCAGGAGCAGGTGCTGGAAGCGCTTCGCTTCAAGTGCGACGTGCTGTGGGCGCAGCTCGATGCCTTGTACCTTGCCTATGTGGAGCCGGGAATGGTGCCGCCCGGCGGCTTCCGGCCGGACAACACGGCATGACGCATCCGGCCCTGGCACCGCATGTGCGGCTGCGCTTCGACGAGCGGCGCAACCACTGGGTGCTGTTGGCGCCGGAACGTGTGGTGGTGCTGGATGAAACCGCGCATGCCATTCTGAGCCGACTCGACGGAAGCCGCGGTGCCGCGGCCATCGCCGAGGAACTGGCGGCGCTCTACAGCGCACCCTCCGCCGAGATCGCCGCCGACATTGGCGAATTGCTGGAAGACCTGAGCGACAAGGGGCTGTTGCGGCGATGAGCGGAAACATCCCGCCCCCGCTCGGCCTGCTTGCGGAGCTGACGCATCGTTGCCCGCTGGGCTGCCCCTATTGCTCCAACCCAGTGGACCTGGAGAAGCGAGGCGCCGAGCTGGACACCGCCACCTGGCAGCGTGTGCTGCGCGAGGCGGCGGGGCTGGGTGTGCTGCAGCTGCATCTTTCGGGGGGCGAGCCGGCCGCGCGGCCGGACCTGGAAGTTATTGCCGCGGCCGCCGCCGAAGCGGGCCTTTACGCCAACCTGATCACCTCCGGCGTGTTGCTGGATGCGGCGCGGATCGGGGCGCTGGCCCGGGCGGGACTGGCCCATGTTCAGCTCAGCATTCAGCACGCCGAACCAGAGGCGGCCGATCGCATCGCGCATTTCCGTGGCGGCCATGCCCGCAAGTTGGCACTGGCGGCCATGGTGCGTGACGCCGGGTTGGCGTTAACCGTGAACACCGTGCTGCACCGGGGCAACATCGATGCTTTGCCGGAGATGATCGGCCTGGCGGAGGCCATGGGCGCGCAGCGCATGGAGGTGGCGCACACCCAGTATCACGGCTGGGCCTTGCGCAACCGCGCCGCGCTGATGCCGGCGCGCGAGGCGGTGGAATGGACGCGCGGCATCGTGGAGGCCGAACGGAAGCGGCTGGGCAATGCCATGGCCATCGATTTCGTCGCGCCGGACTATCACGCCACCCGCCCCAAGGCCTGCATGGGGGGGTGGGGGCGGCGCTTTCTCAACATCTCGCCTTCCGGGCAGGTGCTGCCTTGCCACGCCGCTGAGACCATTCCAGGCCTGGCCTTCGAGAATGTGCGAAACAGCAGCCTTGAAGACATCTGGTACGGCTCCGACAGCTTCAACCGCTTCCGGGGCACCGACTGGATGCCGTTGCCTTGCCGAGAGTGCGACCGGCGCGAGATCGACTGGGGTGGCTGCCGTTGCCAGGCACTGGCGCTCACCGGCGACGCGTCGCGCACCGACCCGGTGTGCGGATTGTCGCCCGACCATGCACTGATCGCCGCTGCCAGGGCCGAGGCACCGCAGGAGGAGTATGCCTGGCGCCGCTGAGGCGTCGCGTCAGCTTCGCAGCCGCATCCGTGCGTGATAGCGCGCCTGCGCGGCCATGCGCACCGCGGCATTGGCCGCACCGAACTGGCGGTAGCCGCCACGCCGCTCGACGATCTCGAAGAAGAAGCGATCGGAGAAACTGGTGGTGTAGGCGTGGGTGAAGCAGCCTTCCTCGGCATCCTGGTCATGCAGCAGATGCACGGAGCGCAGGGTTTCCAGCCGCGCAGCATCGAGCCCGAACCTGGCCTCCAGATCATCGTAGTAGTTCTCGGGAATGGCGAGCAACGGCGCGCCTCGCCCGACCATGGCGGCCGCGGTGGACGCAGCGTCCTCCACCAGAAAGGCAATGTGGTGCACGCCGGCGCCCGCGGCCGCCGACACGAAACGTCCGGTCGCCGTTTCCCGCGCCTCGGAGGTGTTGAGCGGAAGGCGCAGCCGCCCGTCGCGGCTGACCATGGCGCGGCTGTGCACAAGCCCCTGCGGGTCGGGCAGGTCCACCTCGGCCTCCGGCTCCAGCCCGAACACCGCGCGGTAGAACAGCACGAAGCTGTCCATCTGCCCGGGCGCGAGCGCCTGGGTCACATGGTCGATGCCCAGCATTCCGGCGCCAGCCTCCGCCTCCGGCGAGGGCAGCAGGTGGAAATCCTCCTCCCAAAGGCTCGGCCGTCCGCCTGCCTTCTCGACCAGCAGCACCAGGGAACCGTTGGGAGCACGCAAGGCAGGCAGGGCGCGCTCGCCTTCGCCACGCTTCTCGTTCCAGCCGGCGCACAGCAGGGCCTCCGCACGGCGTGAGGCCGCCCTCGAGTCGCTCACGCTCAGGCCCATGGCGCAAACCGATGTGCCATGCATCTCGAAATGTCCCGCCGCTGCGCTGTCCGGCTCGGCATTCAGCACCAGGTTCACCGCGCCCTGGCGGTACAGCTCCACCGCCTTCGATCGGTGCCGCCCGGCGAGGCGGAAGCCCAGTGTGCCCAGGAACTCCGCAAGTTCCTGCCGCTTCGGCTCGTTGACGGCGAACTCCAGAAACTCGATGCCCGACAGGTCTGGCACGGGCGGCAGGGCTGCGGCGGGCACGGAAGACGAGGCCAACGCCTCCGCCAGGATCAGCGAGCGCAACCCGTCCCTGGCAGTCTGCCGCACAGGTGCCGCGCGAAACTCATCATTGAAGATTTCCAGCGAGAGCGGACCGGCATAGCCCGAATCGAGCACTGCCTTCAGGAAGCCTGTGACGGGAAGCTGGCCCTGGCCGGGAAAGTTGCGGTAGTGCCGGCTCCATTGCAGCACATCCATGTTGTAGAGCGGCGCATCGGCGAGCTGCACGAAGAAGATCTTGCTGCCCGGCAGTTCCGCGATGCCCGAGGGATCATCCTTCAGCGCCAGGGTATGGAAGCTGTCCACGATCAGGCCCAACGCTGGATGATCGGCGCGGTGCACGATGTTCCAGGCCTCGCGCCATCGCCGAGTATGGCGGCCCCAGGCCAGCGCCTCGAAGCCGACGCGGAGGCCGCGCTTCGCGGCACGCTCCGCCATCTCGTGCAGGTCCGCCGCGGCGCGCGCGGGATCATCGATGCAGACGGGCTGGACGTTGGAGCAGACCAGCACCAAGTCCGTGCCCAGCGCCTGCATCACGTCGAACTTGCGCTCCGCACGATCCATGTTGCGGGCGCGCTGCGGCTCCGGCATCGCCTCGAAGTCGCGGAACGGCTGGAAGAGGGCGATAGCCAGGCCGAGATCGGCCGCCATCTTGCGTACATCGGCCGGCGACCCGGCGAAGGTCAGCAGGTCGTTCTCGAAGATCTCGACGCCGTCGAAGCCGATATTGGCGGCGGCCTCCAGCTTGTCGGTCAGGTCGCCGCTGAGACAGACCGTGGCAATGGAGCGGGGATGGCGGCCTGTCATGGGGGATGGTCCTTCGGGACTGGATCGAAGTGCCGGCGGCGTTGGCCGCCGGTGGCGACGTTATTCCAGGGTAATGCCGCGCGCCTTGATCAGTTCGCCCCATTTGCTGCTCTCCGCCGCCAGGTAGGCGGGGAAATCCTGCGGCGTGCCGGGCGCCGGGAAGATGGAGTTCTGCTTCAAACGCTCCAGCACCTCGGGGTTCCGCATCGTGGCGGCCTGGGCCACAGCCAGCTTCTGCACAACATCGGCAGGCGTACCGGCCGGCGCCATCACGGCGAACTCCGAGGCGCATTCGTATCCCGGCAGGCCGGACTCGGCGATGGTCGGCACGTCGGGCGCCAGCGGGTTGCGCTGCGGGCTGGACACGCCGAGCGGCACCACCTGCTTCGCCGCAATCAGCGGCAGCGCCGTCACCGCGTCCACAAAGGCCATCTGCACCTCGTTGGCGATCAGTGCCTGAACGGCGGGGGCTCCACCGCGGTAGGTGACGTTCTGCACCTCGGCGCCGGTCTGCCGCAGAAACAACTCGGTCGCGAGATGGGCCGAGGAGCCGGCCCCGGAGGAACCATAGGACATCTTGCCCGGCTGCGCCTTGGCGCGCGCCACAAAGCCCGCAATGTCGGTGACGCCGAGCTGCGGCGCGACGCACAGGAAGATCGGCGTTGTTGCGACCTTGCCGATGCCGGCGAAGGATCTCTCGTCGTCGTAACCGCGCTGCGGAAAGAGGTGGCGCGCCATGGCGAAGGTGGAGTTGACTCCGAACAGCAGCGTGTATCCATCCGGACGCGCCCGGGCGACGGAAGCGTGGCCGATCGTACCGCTGGCACCGGGGCGATTCTCCACCACCATGCTCTGGCCTAGCTCGCGGCTCATCTGCTGCGCATAGACACGAGCCACGAAATCCGTGGAGCCGCCGGGCGCCCAGGAGACGATCAGCGTGACGGTGCCGGCGGGATAAGTGGGTTGCTGGGCGTTCGCGCGGCGTATGGCTGCGCCACCTGCGAGAAGAGCAAATCCGGCGGCGAGGCCGCGGCGGGTGAAGGGCATGGGTTCCTCCGCTTCATTCTGGACGTCGGTTCTTGGCGCGGCGCCGCATGAACCTCATGCCACCGCAAAATCTTGGTTGGAATGAACGTACCAGATAGTACATTTGCACGGCAAGAGCGGAAGGCCGCACTTGAGGAGCTGTTCCATGATCACCGCCTTTCCACTGCCGACGCTGGGCCCTGCCATTCTTTGCGGGTTGATCGGCACTGGCATCCGGGCTTCCCGCTCGCCGTCCCTGCATGAGCATGAAGGTGCGGCACAGGGCCTGCGGTTCCTGTACCGGCTGATCGATATCGACGCCCTGGGCCTCACGCCGGACGCGCTGCCCGCGTTACTCGACGGTGCCCAGCGCTGCGGCTTCAACGGCGTAAACATCACCCATCCCTGCAAGCAGGCCGTGCTTCCGCTGCTGGACGAGGTGTCGGAGGATGCGCGAGCGCTCGGCGCGGTGAACACCGTGGTGTTCCGGGAGGGGCGGCGCAGTGGGCACAACACGGACCATTCGGGTTTCGCCGAAGGCTTCCGCCGAGGCCTGCCGGGTGTGCCGATGGGGCAGGTGCTGCAGTTGGGGGCCGGTGGTGCCGGCGCTGCCGTCGCGCATGCGGCGCTGACGCTGGGCACAGAGCGCCTGGTTGTTGTGGACAGCGACCCGGCGCGGGCAGGTGCATTGGTCGAGCAGCTCTGCGCGCGGTTCGGCACCGGGCGCGCTGTGGCCGGTGATGATACGGCCCTCGCCATGCGAGACGCCGACGGCCTGATCAATGCAACGCCGGTAGGCATGGCGAAGTACCCTGGCCTGCCGCTGCCGGCCGAGCTGCTATCGTCGCGTCATTGGGTGGCTGAGGTAGTTTACGTTCCGCTGGAGACGGAGTTGCTGCGGCTGGCACGCCGCCTGGGCTGCCGCAGCGCCGATGGCGGGGGCATGGCGGTGTTCCAGGCAGCCGGCGCCTTCCGTCTGTTCACCGGCCGCGAACCCGATGCGGAGCGAATGCTGCGCCATTTCGCCGCGATGTGAGCCCTCAGCTCCGAAGAAAGGCGAGCACGGCCTCGGTCAGCATCCGGCGCTGCGCCCGACGGCGCGCGGGATCGGCCAGGTCCTGGCCAAAGATGACCCCCAGCGTGTGCCGGTTGGCCACGCGGTGGAAGCTGAAGCCATTGATCAACACATGCAGATCCAGGGGATCGACACCGGACCGGAACACGCCGGCCGCCACGCCGCGGTCCAGCAGCCGCCGCATCAGCCCGATCACCGCATCGTTGCGCTGCTTCAGCGTGCCCGAACGAGCGATGTGCTGCGCGCCGTGGATGTTCTCCACCGAGACCATGCGGACGAAATCCGGATGCTCGGCATGGTAGTCGAAGGTGGTTTCCACCAGCCGCGCCATAGCCTCCTCAGGCGGCAGCTGATCCAGCAGGAGGTCCTTCTCGGTGGAACGAATGCCCTCGTACATTTCTTCCAGCGCGGCGGCGTACAGCCCTTCCTTGCTGCCGAAATAGTAATAGATCATGCGCTTCGTGGTCTGGGTGCGCGCGGCGATCTCATCCACTCGGGCGCCCGACAGGCCTTTAGCCGAGAACTCGGCAATGGCAGCGTCCAGGATGTTGCGCCGGGTCTGTTCCGCATCGCGCTGCCGTGGCGCCTTCTGCGCGATCGTCTCCATGCCTTGGTCCAAGCCTTGCTTCCTGAAGGCAGCATAGGCGGCAGGGGTCGAGGCGCAACTCTTCACGCGGCTGCAGGGGAGAACGCTCCCCCGCCGTGGCAGTTCGAAGGGGACGGGGCCCCGCCGTTCCCTCCTTTCAGGCGCGTTCCAGGATCATGGCGATGCCCTGGCCGACGCCAATGCACATGGTGACCAGCGCGTAGCGCGCGCGGCGGTGATGCAACTCGGCCACCGCCGTCTGCACCAGACGGGCGCCGGACATGCCGAGCGGATGGCCCAACGCGATGGCGCCGCCATTCGGGTTCACATGCTCCGCCTCGTCGGCCAGGCCCAGGTCGCGCAGCACCGCGAGCGCTTGGCTGGCAAAAGCTTCGTTCAGCTCGATGACGTCGATCTCGGAAAGAGAGAGACCGGACTTCTCCAACACCTTGCGCGTCGCCGGCGCCGGGCCAAAGCCCATGATGCGCGGCGGCACGCCGGCCGTGGCCGTCGCCACCACGCGGGCGCGCGGCGTCAGCCCATTGCGTGCCGCGGCCGCCTCGCTCGCCAGGATGATGGCGCAGGCGCCGTCATTGACCCCCGAAGCGTTGCCCGCCGTGACCGTGCCGCCCTCCCGCCGGAACGGAGTGCCGAGCTTCGCCAATCCTTCCAGGGTTGTTTCAGGGCGCGGATGCTCGTCACGGTCGACGATCAGCGGCTCCCCTTTGCGGCGCTTGATCTCGACCGGAACGATCTCCTCGGCAAAGCGGCCGCCGTTCTGCGCGGCTTTCGCCCGCTGCTGGGAGCGGAAGGCGAAGGCATCCTGATCGACGCGCGCGATGCCGAAATCCGCGGCAACATTTTCGCCCGTCTCGGGCATGGACTCCACGCCGTACTGAGCCTTCATCAGCGGATTGACGAAGCGCCAGCCGATGGTGGTGTCATAGATCTCGACATGGCGGCCGAAGGCTTCCGTGCTCTTGCCCTGCACAAAGGGCGCGCGCGACATGCTCTCGACTCCGCCCGAGATCATCAGCTCCGTCTCGCCTGCCTTGATGGCGCGCGCCGCCACGGCCGTCGCGTCCATGCCCGAGCCGCACAGGCGGTTCAGGGTGCTGCCGGAAACGCTGTCCGGCAGCCCGGCCAGCAGCGTGGCCATGCGCGCGACGTTGCGGTTGTCCTCACCCGCCTGGTTGGCGCAGCCGAGGATCACATCCTCGACCGCGCCCCAATCCATGCGCGGGTGCCGCGCCATCAGGGCGCGGATCGGCACCGCAGCGAGATCGTCGGCCCGCACGGTGGCGAGGCCTCCGGCATAGCGGCCGATCGCCGTGCGCGCGGCATCGCAGATGAAGGCTTCAGCCATGATGCGTCTCCCCTCGAGTGTTTTCCGCCGGCAGCAGCCTGGCATCGGTGCGTGCCTGCAAGGCCTCGAAGCTGAGGCCGGGCGCCATCTCCACGACGCCGAAACCTTGTGGCGTGACGTCGATCACGGCGAGGTTGGTATAGATGCGGCGGACTGCGGCCATCGCGGTCAGCGGGTAGGTGCAACGCTTCACCAGCCTCGGGCTGCCATCCTTGGTGGTGTGCTCCATGATCACCCAGAGGTTCTTGGCGCCCACCGCCAGATCCATGGCACCGCCCACGGCCGGCGCCGTGTCGTTGGCCGAGGTCGCCCAGTTGGCGATATCGCCATTCTCCGCCACCTCGAACGCGCCGAGCACGCAGAGATCGAGATGCCTGCCGCGAATCATGGCGAAGCTGTCAGCGTGGTGCACATAGGCTCCGCCGCGCAGCAGAGTCACCTGCTGCTTGCCGGCGTTGATCAGCCAGGGATCGGCGTCATCCGGCGTAGGGGCAGGGCCCATGCCGAGCAACCCGTTCTCTGAATGGATGACCACTTCGCGATCGGCCGGAATGTGGTCGGCCACCATGGTGGGGATGCCGATGCCGAGATTGACGTACCAGCCCTCCGGAATGTCCTGCGCCAGGCGGCGTGCCATGTCCTTGCGGGAGAGAGGCGTGAAGCTGTCGCTCATGATGCGGAACTCCCTCAGACGGTGACGCGCAGGACGCGGTTGACGAAGATGCCGGGCGTCACCACCGCTTCCGGATCAAGCGTGCCGAGCGGCTCGATCTCATCCACTTGGGCGATGGTCAGGGTGGCTGCCATGGCCATCACCGGGTTGAAGTTGCGTCCGGAGCGCCGGTAGACGAGGTTGCCCCAGCGATCGGCCTTGTGCGCCTGGATCAGCGCAACGTCACCGGGCAAGGCCATCTCCAGCACGCATTTGCGGCCGTTGAATTCCGCCACCGGCTTGCCCTCGGTCAGCAGCGTGCCGTACCCGGTGGGCGTGTAGAAGGCGGGCACACCCGCTCCGGCGGCGCGCATCCGCTCGGCCATCGTGCCCTGCGGCACGATCTCCAGCTCCAGCTTGCCGGCCTTGTAGAGATCCTCGAACACCACCGAGCCGGCGGAGCGCGGAAAGGAGCAGATGATGCGCCGCACCCGCCCCAGCTCCATCAGCCGCGCCAATCCGGTGCGCCCGGTGCCTGCATTGTTGGCCACGATGGTGAGGTCGGTCGCGCCCTGCTCGATCAGTCCCTCGATCAGGGCGTCGGGCTGGCCGACCGAACCGAAGCCGCCGACCAGGACGGTGGAACCATCCGCGATGCCCTGCATCGCCTCCGCCATGTCGCGGACCGTTTTGTTGATCATGCGTGAAGCCTGCTCTGGAACATCGTTCTCTCCCCGGAGTTAGGGCGGGTATGCCCGGCCTTTCGGCGACGATAGGTCTGCCCACGCACGGGCCGCAACGCCGTGCGGTATCCGCACACAAGACCGCTGGAGCTGCCGATGCCGCCATCCGATCCGACCTACCCGCCGCTCGACACGCCGAAGCCCGTGGCTGATAGGCTATGGGTCGTGGATTCAGGGCCATTGCATATGCTGGGGCTTCGCCTCCCGGTGCGCATGACGGTGGCGCGTCTGGAGGATGGCGGGTTGTGGGTGCATTCACCGACGCGCTGCGAGCCGGGCCTGCGTACCGCCCTGGAGGCAATCGGACCCGTGCGGCATCTGGTGGCGCCGAACAGCGTGCACACGACGTATCTGGCGGAATGGCAGGGCCAGTACCCGCGGGCGCAACTGTGGGGCGCGCCAAGTCTGGCCGACCGACAAACGGTGAGGCGCCAGGGCCTGCGCTTCGACGGCGTGCTGGGCGAGGCGGCGCCTTCTCCATGGCAGGGGCAGATCGACCAAGTGGTGGTGCCCGGAGGCGGCGGCTTTCACGAGGTGGCATTTCTGCACCGACCCAGCCGTACCGCCATCCTGACCGATCTGGTGCAGGCCTTTGAGCCGCAGCGCCTGCCTGCCGTGGTCCGGCCGATGGTTCGGGCCATGGGAACCATGGCACCGGAGGGTGGAACGCCGCGGCATCTGCGCGCCGTGCTGGCGTTGAAGCATGCCGATGCAAAGGCGGCGGCGCGGCGCATCACCGCCTGGGCGCCGCAACGGGTGATCTTCGCTCATGGCACCTGGTTCGCGGAGAACGGCGCGGCACGGCTGGCCCGGGCGATGCACTGGGCGGCCTGAGGGCCCTTCAGCCGGGAATGCTGTCGCGCAGGGCCACCGCGGCACTTCGCAGCGCCGGCAACAACCGTTCGGAGAGCACCGCGTTCCCGGCCCGGGTGGTGCGCGCGCCGATGTTCATGGCCGCGACGCAGCGACCCCGCCCGTCGCGCACTGGCACGGCGACGGAGCGCAGCCCCAGCGCCAGCTCCTCGTCCACCACCGCGTAGCCCTGGGTTCTGGCCTGCGCCACGGCCTCGCGGATGGCATCGGGGGTGGTGCGGGTATGGGTTGTCAGCGCCTCGGGCGTCAGCGCGGCGATATGCGCCTCCAGCGCCCCTTGTGGCAGGGCGGAAAGCAGGGCCCGGCCCAGGGCCGTGCAATGGGCCGGCAGACGACTGCCGACCGCCAGCGTCACCGCCATGATGCTGCGGGCCGAGGCGCGGGCGATATAGACAACGTCGGCGCCGTCCAGCACGGCGGCGGAACAGCTTTCCCCCGTGGCCTCGCGCACCGCCTCCAACTGCGGCTGGATCAGCCCGGGCAGGGTGGCGCTGGCCAGCCACGCACCGCCCAGCCGCAGCGCCCGCGGCGAGAGTTCGTAGTGCTTCCCATCGGTTTCCGCGTAGCCGAGCGACACCAGCGTCAGCAGGCATCGACGCGCGGCGGCCCGCGTCATGCCGGCTGTTCGGGCCAGATCGGCGATGGTGGCGCCCCGCCGCAAGGTGCCGAAGGCCTCGATGATGGCCAGCCCGCGCGACAGCCCGCCCAGCAGGTCGCGCGGCTCGGGCTTCATGCTCCGGCCCTGGGCTGCACACCGCCCGGCCGCAGAACGCCACGTGCCGCCAGGGAGAGCTGGGCCCGGAGCCAGGCGTGTCGCGGGTCCTGTTGGTGCCGCTGGTGCCACACCATGAACAGTGGCAGATGGTCGAACCTGTTCTCCGGCCTCAGTCCCGTGCGTAGGGGCACAGGGACGCTGGCCAGACCACGCAATGCGGAATGCCGTAGCAGGCCTGGAAGCGTTGCCAGCATGGTGCTGCCGCGCAGAAAGCCGGCGACGCCGCCGAAATCCGCGACCTCGATGGCGAAGTCGCGCGCTACGCCCTGGGACTGCATCCGGCGGTCGAACTCCAGCGGGCCGCCTTCGCCATGCACCACTGTGATGTGGCGTGCGGCCAGGTAATCTTCCCGCCCGCGCGGCGCACCCCGGGCCTCCGGATCGTAGAAGCAGGCGTAGCGGTCGCTCAGCAGCCGCTTCTGCAGAATATCCGTGCCGGCCGGTGGGCGCGGCGTCACCAGCAGGTCGCAGCCGGCTTCGCGCAGCAATGAGGCACCGGGCATCCCGGAAGGAATAATGCGCAGGGTGAGCCGCCCCACGAGCGGCGCCACCCGCGCCTGGAAGGCCGGCAGCAGAAGGTCGCGCTGGAAGTCGTTGGCGGCGATGGTGAAGGCGATCCTGGCCGTCGCGGGGTCGAAGGGTGCGGGGCGGGCCAGGGCCTGCATCGCGTCCAGCATGGCCTGGGCCGGCGCGGCAAGACTGCGCGCATGGGCGGTGGGGGTGATGCCGCGCCCGGATTTCACGAAAAGCGGGTCGCCCAGCAAGGTGCGCAGCCGGTTCAGCCCGTGACTGGCAGCCGATTGGCTGAGGCCGAGCCGTTTCGCCGCCGCCGTCACGGAGCCGCATTGCAGCACTGCCAGCAGCAGCCGCAATGCGTTCCCATCGATCGAGAATGCATCGATCCCGTTCATGCATCACATCTTAAGATGGGCGTTTTCCGGTGCATAGCAGCATGCCATTCTGGCTCGCGCCATGGCAGGGCAGGGCCCTTCCGCGCCAAGATCAGGAGCAACGTCATGACCTCGCCCGGATTCGCGGCGGCGCCCGGCGACATCGTTCGGCGAGACCGCACCCAGCACCCGCCCGCGCTGACGCCCCAGTACAAGACCAGCGTGCTGCGCTCCCCGCGCTGTGCCCTGGTGTCCTTCGAGCCAGGGCCGGGCGAGAATGCCGGGCCGGTGTTCCGTGCGCGCATGCTGGCGCCGCTGGAGAACGACCTGATACGCAACTATGCCCGCGATGGCGATGCGCAGGGTGAGCGGATCATTGTGCATGGCCGCATCCTCGACGAGTTCGGGCGGCCGGTGCCGGATGCGCTGATCGAGGTGTGGCAGGCCAATGCCGGCGGCCGCTACCGGCACAAGAACGATGGCTACCTGGCGCCGCTGGATCCGAACTTCGGCGGTGCGGGGCGCTGCATGTCGGATGCGGGCGGCCACTACTTCTTTCGCACCATCCGCCCAGGCCCCTATCCCTGGCGCAACAATGGCAGCGATTGGCGGCCGGCGCACATCCACCTCTCCATCTTCGGCCAGGCCTTCATGCAACGCCTGGTGACGCAGCTCTACTTCGAGGGCGATCCGCTGATTCCGCTCTGCCCCATCATCGGCACGCTGCCGGATGCTTCGGTGGTGGAGCGGCTCGTGGCGAAGCTCGACATGGGCAACGCCGTCCCCTTTGACGCGCTGGCTTACCGTTTCGACATCGTGCTGCGTGGACGCCGGCAGAGCTTCTTCGAGAACCGTCCGGAGGGGATGTGACCATGCCAGTGGAGCGCCTCAAGGAAACGCCATCGCAAACCGGCGGACCGTATGTGCACATCGGCACACTGCCGGCCTTCGCGGGCCTCGACATCCGCACGCAGGAGAAGCCGCATATTCTGACCGGCCCGGGTGAACGCATCCGCATCACCGGGCTGGTGCTGGACGGTTCCGGGCATCCGGTGAAGGATGCGTTGCTGGAGCTTTGGCAGGCCGATGCGAATGGCCGGCACGATGCGCCGGATTTCTTCGGCTGGGGGCGCGCCGCGGCATCCTCCGAGACAGGCGAATGGGTGTTCGAAACAATTCGCCCCGGCGCCGTGCCCTGGCGCGACGGCACGCTCCAGGCGCCGCATGTAAGCCTGCTGATCTTCGCGCGCGGCATCAACATCCATCTCCATACCCGCCTCTACTTTCCGGAGGATGCCGCGCTGCACGCAGAGGACGCCGTGCTGCGCGGCATCGAACAGGCTGGGCGCCGTGCGACGCTGGTCGCCGAGGATGGCGGCAGGGCGGAGGGAATGCGGCATTACCGTTTGACCATCCGCCTGCAGGGAGAAGGGGAAACGGTTTTTCTCGACATGTAACGCTGGTCATCGTGCAGGAAACCCACCGGTGTCCCGCTGGTTCTTCCCTGACAACAACAAGGGAGAAGCCTGATGGCGGTGATCATTGGTTCGGACGGCAACGACAACCTGGTGTCGCCGGATGCATGGGCGAACGACACCATCTACGGTCTTGGCGGTAATGACCGGATCGAGGCGCGGGGCGGTGACGACCTGATCATCCCTGGTCCGGGCAACAACCGCATCGAGGGTGGCGATGGGCGCGACACGGTGGTGCTGCCCGGCACGCTCGAGCAATACGAGTTCTTCCGCTACGAGAATGAAGGGGTGATCCGTGGCGCTGAAGGCGTCAACACCCTTCTCGACGTTGAGGCGGTGCGCACCGATGCCAGCGGAACGCTGGACCTGTCGAATGTGCCGGAGTTCCTGGCCTATGCCTATCTCGCGACCTATGACAGCCTTGCCGATGCCTTCGGCACCGATCGCGACGCGGCCTGGGACCATTTCACCACCTATGGTGCCGCGGATGGACTGACGATCCAGTTCGACGGCATGAGCTACCTGGCGGCCAACACCGACGTTCTCGCCAGCCCCGATTACGGGGCCAATGTGGATGAGGGTGCAGCGCTGCACTATCTCCGTCACGGCCGTGACGAAGGACGGGAGCTGGACTTTAACGGCACGCTCTATGTCGCCGGCGATCCGGGCCTGACCGAGGTGTTCCGTGGCGGGGACACGGATGCGCTGGGCACCCTCCATTATGTCCAGTACGGCTTCGATGCCGGGATCCCGACCGACCGCTTCAACGCGGCCAGCTATGCAGAGCAGAACCCGGACCTCGCGGCGGCGGGGCTGGTCAGCGACACGCAGCTCGCTCAGCACTGGATTGATTACGGCTCGCTGGAAGGGCGCAGCGGCGCCTACGACTCGCTAATCGGCTGATCCGGGTTCCCGTCCATCGCTAACGCCCTGGGGCAACAAAGGGAGCCATTCCCTTTGTTGCCCGAGCGGCGCTACACAGCGGGCGTGACCCCGACCCGAATCTTCCTGATCCGCCACGCGCTGGTGGAACCTTCCGCCCGGCTCGTCATGTACGGCAGCATGGACGTGGCCGTTTGTGCTGTGGCCATGGCCGAGGATGCTGCCACCTATCGCTGGCTGGCCGATCGCCTCCCGCAGGAAGCGCGGTGGTTCCATACGCCGCTGTCCCGCACGCGCGCTACCGCCGAGGCGATCTTTGCCGCCGGCCACCCGCCCCGTTCCATGGAGATGGAGCCGCGCTTCGTGGAGCAGCACCTCGGCGAATGGCAGGGGCTGACGCATGAGCAGTTCACCACCATGCTGCGCGACCCGCCCCATCCCTTCTGGCCGCATGGTGCGGACGAGACGCCACCGGGCGGCGAAAGCCTGCGCGATGTCATGGAACGGCGCGTTGGCCCCGCGCTGGAGGATTTGGTGGCGCAATATCCGGGCGAAGATCTGGTGGTGGTGGCGCATGGCGGCTCGATCCGTGCGGCCGTTGCCCATGCTCTGCAGCTCGATCCTCATCAGGCCCTGCGCCTCTCTGTCCGCAACCTGTCATTGACACGATTGGAGAACCATGGCGGCGAATGGCGGGTGAATTCCATCAACGAGGAGCCCTGATCCAAGTTAAGCTTGCCAGCCTCGTCCTGAGAGTTCATTTTTAGCAATGACTTGGCGGAGAACTCTCATGCGGCATTCCATCTTCGGCGCGGCGCTTCTCGGCGCGGCATCGCTGCTGGCCCTCCTTTCGCCTCGTCCGGCCCAGGCTCAGGCCGAGCAGCAGGCGGTGGTGGATCGTTCTACCCTGGCCGTGCAGGAATTGCTCGGGCCCAACACCGCGCAGCAGCCCAATGATGCCGTGTCGCTGCTGCGGCGTGCCCGGGCGGTGATGGTGTGTCCACAGGTTTTCCGGGCCGGCTTCATCTTCGGCGGGCAGGGCGGCGACTGCGTCCTGGTGGCGCGGGATGGCGCGGGCTCCTGGTCATCGCCGGCCTTCTACGGTCTCGGCTCCGGCAGCATCGGGTTCCAGATCGGCGTGCAGGATGCCATGATCATGATGGTGATCCTGACGAATAAGGGCCTTTCCGCCCTGATGGACAGCCAGTTCAAGATCGGCGCCGACGCGTCCATCGCCGTGGCGGTGATCGGCGGCGGCATTGCGGGCGCCACCACGGCGGCCGTGGGCGCCGACATTGTCACCTTCGCCAAGACCCGTGGCCTTTACGCGGGTATCTCCCTGGACGGCTCGCTGCTGTCGGCGCGCAGCGAATGGAACCGCGCCTATTATGGCCAGGGCTACGGCGCGCGTCAGATCGTGATCGACATGGCCGCCTATAATCCGGGAGCCGACCCGCTGCGCGCGGCGCTGATGCGCTACGGCGGGCAACCGCAGCAGCAGCCGCCGGCAGCCTACCAGCAACAGCCCGGCTATCAGGGAGCGCCCGCCTCGGGCGGGTATGGCGGGCAGCAACCTTACCAGGCGCCGCCTTCCTATGCTCCGACCGGAGGGGTCACGGCAGAGCCGCTTCGGTAAACGCGCAGGGATTGACCCTCCGGCGCCTGCCCGGATCGCGCTTGCGGCGCGGGCCGGGCCTGTTTGATCGTCCGCGGCGGCCTGGTTCTCAGTCGCACACGCCGAGCTCCAGCCGCAGGCGGCGGCCGGCTTCGCTCGCTGGATCAATGAGCCCTTCGCGCAGAAACAGGTCGATCAGCACCAGGTTGACGTTGAACTTGAAATCATCCGTGTCGCGCACCGCCGCGAAGACGCGGGGCAACGGCCATAGTTCGAACCGTTCCACCTCGTCGTCATTCGGGCGTGGGGTGAAGGTTTCCGGCAGCTCCAGATCGAAGATGTGCAGGATGTCGCGCCGCATCCCGTTCTTGTGCTTCATGACGTAGGAGATGCGGCCGGCAGGTTGGGCTCCGGCGGCCATCTCTGGCGGCACCCCGGCTTCCTCGCCAGCCTCCTTGATCAGTGTCGCCAGCGGGTCGAGCCCGGCCGGCATGCCCCCTGCCACCATGTTGTCCCACTCGCCGGGGCTCACAGCCTTGTGCAGGGCTCTCTTGCCCAGCCACACATGCGGCCCATCCGGGCGCCGCACCAGCCCGTTCAGGTGCACCCCCTGCGCCTCGATGCCGAAGGCAGGTATGGCGCCGCGGTCGAGCCGGGCGAGGGAAGGTCCATTCGGCGTGGCGCGAATGTCGAAGGGTTCGCCCCGGATCCGCAGGAAGCCAGCCTTGGCCAAGTCGCGGGCTGCCGCGTCCAGGATGCGGTCCCTCTGCGCCGGCAGCCGGGCGGTAACGGCCACGCCTCCGGCATCGAAGTGGAAGTCGCGCGGGCGAAACGCCAGGAAGCGTGCGAGTTCCGGCTCCAACCATCCCACCTGCTCGGCTCCGATGCGGAAGGGCACCAGCCCGGCGGGCGAGGCGATGTTGTTGCAGGCGGCGATATGCTTGAACAGACGATCCATGCCGGGTTCTTGCCGCCTGGCCCGGCCTCGGGCAAGGCTTGGTGCATGATCGACATGGACCGCATCCGGGCCGAAACGCCCGCCGCCGCCCGCAGGGCCTACCTCCACAATGCCGGGGCGGCGTTGATGCCGGCGCCTGTGCTGGCGGCGCAGGTCCGGCACCTGGAGCTGGAGGCCGAAATAGGCGGCTATGCGGCGGCCGAGGCCGAGGCGGCGCGGCTGGACGGCGTTTACGCCTCCGTGGCGGGGCTGCTGAATGCCGCGCCAGAGGAGATCGCCCTGGTGGAGAACGCCACCGTCGCCTGGCAGATGGCCTTCTATTCCCTGCGGTTCCGGCCGGGCGACCGCATCCTGACCGCCGAGGCCGAGTATGCCGCCAACTACGTGGCCTTCCTGCAGGCGGCGAAGCGGACGGGGGTCGAGATCGCCGTGGTGCCGAGCGACTCCACCGGCGAACTGGATGTCACCGCGCTGGATGCCATGATCGATGATCGCGTAAAACTGATCGCCATCACATGGGTGCCGACCAATGGCGGTCTCACCAACCCTGCCGCCGCCATTGGCCGTATCGCACGCCTGCACGGTATCCCTTATCTGCTCGATGCCTGTCAGGCGGTGGGGCAGATGCCGGTGGATGTACAGGCCATCGGCTGCGACATGCTTTCGGCGACCGGACGGAAATTCCTGCGCGGACCGCGCGGCAGCGGCTTTCTCTACGTGCGGCGAGGCCTGCTGGAGCGCCTGGAGCCTCCGGTGATCGACCACTTCGCCGCGCCCTGGGTGTCCCGCGGGGAGTACCGGCTGCGCGATGATGCCCGGCGCTTTGAAACCTGGGAAAACAACTACGCCGCGCGGGCAGGGCTCGGCGCCGCAGTGGATTACGCGTTGGAGATTGGCCTTTCGGCAATCGAGGCTCGGTGCCAGGCCTTGTCTGCCCGCCTGCGCCACGGGCTGCGTCACGTGCCCGGCGCGGTGGTCCGGGACCTGGGCCGGCACCCCTCCGCAATTGTCAGCTTCACGCTGGAGGGGCGTCCGGCGCGGGATTTCGTGGCCCGTGCGCAGCAGGCCGGCGTCGTCATCGGCGCATCCGACGCGGCCAGCACGCGCATCGACGCCGAGCGCCGCGGCCTGTCGAGCGTGATCCGCGCCTCGCCGCACTACTACAACACCGAGGCCGAGATTGATCGGCTGCTGGAGCTCTGCGCGGGCGGATAGGAGGCCTCGCCCTTTCCAGCCGCGCCGCATGTCGCCATGTAACGGCCGACTGGACGGAGTTCTCGATTTGCATCCCGAAACATCGCGCGGCCATTTCGGCACGCTGCGCACGCTTGCGCCCTATCTATGGCCGAAAGATCAAACCGCGCTGCGGGCCCGCGTCGTCATCGCTCTGGTGCTGATGGTGCTGGCCAAGGCGGCCAATGTTCTGGTGCCCATCGTCTATGCCCGCGCCGTGGACGCGCTGGGGCCGCAGGCCGGCACCGCAGCGGCTATCGCCACCGTGCCCATCGCCCTGGTGCTTGGCTACGGGCTGCTGCGCGTCACCTCGTCCTGGATGGCGGAACTCCGCGATGCGATTTTCACGCGGGTGCAGGCGCGTGCAGGCCGGGTCATCGCATTGCAGGTGTTCCGCCACCTGCACGCCCTCTCGCTGCGCTTCCATCTGGACCGGCAGACTGGCGGCATGAGCCGGGTGATCGAGCGCGGCACACGCGGCATCAACTTCGTGCTCGACTTCATGCTGTTCAACATCATCCCTACGCTGCTCGAGATCCTGTTTGTCGCGGGCATCCTATGGGGGATGTTTTCCTTTTCCTTCGCCGCGGTGACGTTGATCACCATCGGCCTCTACATCGCCTTCACCCTGATTTTTACCGACTGGCGCCTGCGGTTCCGCCGCGCCATGAACGAGATGGACCAGGAAGCCAACACCAAGGCCATCGACAGCCTGCTGAATTACGAGACCGTCAAATATTTCAGCAACGAGAAGCACGAGGAACGGCGCTACGATTCCACGCTGGCGCGCTACGAGCAGGCCTATACCCGCTCAGAGGTGACGCTGAACTACCTGAACATGGGGCAGGCGGCCATCATCGCGATCGGCCTCACCGCGGTGATGCTGATGGCCGCGAATGGCGTCGCCAGCGGCAGCATGACGGTGGGCGACTTCGTGCTGGTGAACACCTACCTGATCCAGCTCTACCTGCCGCTCAACTTTCTGGGCTTCGTGTATCGGGAGCTCAAGCAGGGCTTGGTGGACATGGAGGCCATGTTCACCTTGATGCGGGAACAGCAGGAAGTGGCCGATGTGCCGGGCGCGAAGCCGCTTGCCGCGGGACCAGGCGCGCTGGAGTTCCGCGACGTCCGCTTCGGCTACCGGCCGGACCGCGTGATCCTGAAGGGCGTGTCCTTTCACGTTCCGGCAGGACGGACGCTGGCCATTGTTGGGCCGACAGGCGCTGGCAAATCCACCATCTCCCGCCTGCTGTTCCGGTTCTATGATGCACAGGCGGGCCAGATCGTGCTGGACGGGCAGGATATCGGCCGGGTGACGCAGGAAAGCCTGCGTCAGGCCATCGGCGTGGTTCCGCAGGACACGGTGCTGTTCAACGACACCATCCGCTACAACATCGCCTATGGCCGCCCGGGTGCTTCGGAGGCGGAGGTCGAGCAGGCGGCGCGACTGGCCCAGGTGCATGATTTCGTCATGCGTCTGCCGGATGGTTACGATACCCGCGTCGGCGAGCGCGGCCTCAAGCTCTCGGGCGGCGAGAAGCAGCGGGTGGCCATCGCACGCACCATCCTGAAAGACCCGCGGGTGCTGATCCTGGACGAAGCAACCAGCGCGCTCGACACCCGCACGGAGCAGGAAATCCAGGCTGCGCTGCGCGATGTGTCGCGTGGCCGAACCACGCTGGTCATCGCTCACCGCCTGTCCACCGTGGTCGAGGCGGACGAGATCCTGGTGCTGCAGGACGGGCAGGTAGCCGAGCGCGGCAGCCATGTGGCGCTGATGGCCGAGGACGGGCTGTACGCGCAGATGTGGCGCCGCCAGTCCGAGGCCGTGGCGGCTGCCGAGGCCGCGGCGCGCGCCCAGGCGGCAGCGGTGGAGGCGGGGGTCGAGGCAGGGCCTGGCCGGCGCCCGGCACATGACCCTGGCCGGGGTTAGCCGGGCGGAAAGGCGCGGCGCGGGGGTTTTGCTGGGTCGTTCATGACCCTATGTCACGGATCAGTCTCAGGAGGGCACCATATGCAACTGGATCCGCAGGGGGTCGCCCCGGAAGACCTCAGCCACGCCGGCTCCGTCGTGGACAAGGCGATCGAGTACATGATCGAGCAGAAGATCGCCCCGATCTCCGTGGCGTCGGCGCTGCTCGGCGGCGCGCTGGGGCTCATGGCCCGCTCGATGGAGGATCGTGCCATCGCCAACGTTCTGCGCAGCGCCCTGGATTCCGTGGAATCGGGCGAACTGGCTGAAATGCGGCAGGGACCGACGCGCGACGGCATGTGAGGTCGTCGGTGAAGCGGCGGCAGCAGGGCCGTTCGGCGGGAGGAATCCTTGACTCCTGTCGCTCGGCGGGCCATACGCCGCGCTCTGTTTTCATGACGTGGGTGTGCGGTGCGTGCCGTGGCCCCTACCGAATCTGAAGGGTTAGCGCCATGGCTCGCCGTTGCGGCATCACTGGCAAGGGCGTTCTGACGGGCAACAACGTCAGCCACGCCAACAACAAGTCCCGTCGCCGGTTCCTGCCGAACCTGCAGGAGACTTCGTTCTTCTCCGACGTGCTGGGCACCTCGATCCAGCTGCGCCTGTCCACCAACGGCATCCGCACCGTGGAGCACAACGGGGGCCTCGACTCCTTTCTGCTCGGCACCGCGGACCGCAAGCTGCCGGCCGAGGCCCTGACTCTGAAGCGTCGCATCCAGCGCGCCCAGATCCGCAAGGCCGAGGGCGCCGCGGCCTGATCTGGCCGGAGGCTGCGGCCTCCGCCGATGACGTCTGTTTGAAGCGCTGCGCTCCCCTGGAGCGCGGCGCTTTTACGTTTCGGTAAGCCCTGTCCCGCAGGATGGGGCGCATGCACGCTCTGATCGCCTTCTCGCCCGGTCCATGGACCCTGGCCGCCCTGGCCCTCCTTGTTCCGCTGCTGGCAGCGATGTCCGCCCTGGTGTGGCGTTCGGAGCGCGCGCGCCGGAGTGCCGAGGCGCGCGCGGCTGAGCTGGACAGCGAGGTCGCCGCGCAAACGCGGCATCTGCATCTCTGCGCCCAGGAACTGCACGGCATGGGTCTGGCGCTGCTGGGGCAGGCGGCGCAACCGGCCGCGCCGGAAGGGTCGGGCCGTGCCTTGCTGTGCCTGGCCGCCGACCTGCAGGATGTCGCAGCACGCGGCGCCGGCCCCCGCGTGCTGCGGCCGGAGCGGGTGGATTTCGCCTCGCTACTGGAGTCAGCTATCGACCAGGTGGCGGTGGCCTTGGCGCCGGGCCAGCGCGAATGGTCGGTGGCGCCGGAATTGCGGCAATTGGGCCTCTGGGGCGACAAGCGGGCCCTGCGCGGTGCCCTCGCTCAGGTTCTCACCCGAGCTGTCCGTCATACCCGGGAAGGTGACGTCATCGCGCTCCGGCTCTGCCGCGCGGAGGACAGCTTCGCCATCCTGGTGGAGGATGAGGGCGCCGGGCTGGGCGCCGGCGATCTGGGGCCGGCGTTGGCGCAGGGCGGCACGCGCGGCCTGGGGCTGGGTCTGGCGGTGGCCCGCCAGCTGATGCAGGCGCATGAAGGGGAACTGACGATCGAGGCCTTGAGGGGCGTCGGAGCCCGCGCCTGGATGACGCTGCCGCGCAGCCGGATGCTGGAGCTCAGCGGAAGCTGAAGAACTGGATCTGCCCCTGCTGGAACGCCATCTCGTTGTCGTCCACCTGAAGGGCAAGCCACAGGGCGCCGCGGTGGCGGAACACGGCAACACCTTCCCAGTTATCGGCCGGCAGGCTATCGGGCCCGATCAGCGTCTGGGGCGCCAGCACCGCGCCCTCCACGACGGTGCCGAGCTGCTCTGCCGGCAGAAGCCGCAACTGCCCCCGGAAGCCGCCACCGAGCAGGCTGAAGCGCCGCTCCACCATCAGCACCCTGCCGTCCGGCAGGGCGGCGGCATCGGTGGGCACGAAGTTCCGGTCGGGGCGGTAGCGCAGCGGTACCCATGCGCCGGGACGGCCGATCCAGGCGCGCAGATGCTGCCTGTCCTCCATCCAGAGCCCTTCGCTGACAGCCAGCCAACGGCCATCGGGCAGCACGGTGAGGCTTTCGATCCCTGCATTGGGTGGCGCCTGATCCAGCCCTGGCGGAGCGGGCGTTACCCTTTCGCAGCGCGCAGTGAGTTCGGGGTAGCGGCAGATGCGGTGCCAGCGCTCGAAGCTGACCAGCCAGCCGCCTTCTGGTAGCCGGGCCAGCGCTTCCGCGTCGCGCATCACGGAGGCCGGCATCGGCAAGGGGAATTCCTGCCGCAGCGAGCCTGTCCGCAGATCCTCGAGCCCGACCGGCGTGCCATCCGGTCCGGGCACCAGCCGCGCCTGCGCCCAGTAACCGAGGTCGCTTACCGCGGTCCAGTTGAGCGCATCGTCGATATGAAGGCCGGACAGGCCGCCGAAGCCCATCATGTGCCGGTTGAAGGCCAGCCCGCCGTGCGACATCACGGGTGAGTCGGCCGGCAGCGGCAGGGGAGGCAGGCGCGTGGCGACCGGGCCCTGGCGCAGAGCCGCGCAGGCGCCCAATCCGGCCAAGCCGACAAGGCCGAGCGCCAGCGCCCGACGGCGCGAAGCGATCATGGGAGGCCGGAAGTTCGCGGTCAGACCACCATGGAGGCGCGCTCGGTGGCCGCGCGCTGGAAGGCGGCGGCGGCATCCTCGTCGAACAGCTCCGCCAGCTTCTTCATCATCGTGCCGCCCAACTCCTCGGCATCGACGATGGTGACGGCGCGGCGGTAGTAGCGTGTCACATCATGGCCGATGCCGATGGCGATCAACTCTACGAAGTCGCGGCCTTCGATGTCCTGGATCACCTTGCGCAGGTGCCGCTCCAGATAGTTGCCCGGGTTGACCGACAAGGTGCTGTCATCGACCGGCGCGCCATCGGAGATCACCATCAGGATGCGGCGCCGCTCCGGCCGCTGCAGCAGCCGGCGATAGGACCATTCCAGCGCCTCGCCGTCGATGTTCTCCTTGAGCAGGCCCTCGCGCAGCATCAGGCCCAGATTCTTGCGCGCGCGGCGCCAGGGCTGGTCAGCGCCCTTGTAGACGACGTGGCGCAGGTCGTTCAGCCGGCCGGGATTGCGCGGCTTGCCTTCCTGCACCCAGCGCTCTCGGCTCTGCCCACCCTTCCAGGCCCGGGTGGTGAAGCCCAGGATCTCCACCTTGACCGAGCAACGTTCCAGCGTGCGTGCCAGGATGTCGGAGCACATGGCCGCCACCGAGATTGGCCGCCCGCGCATGGAGCCGGAATTGTCGATCAGCAGGGACACCACGGTGTCCCGGAAATCCGCCTCGCGCTCCCGCTTGTAGGACAGGGAAAGCATCGGGTTAGCAACAATGCGGGCAAGCCGTGCCGCGTCCAGCGTGCCTTCCTCCAGGTCGAACTCCCAGGCGCGCTGCTGTTGCGCCAGCAGGCGACGCTGCAGCCTGTTCGCAAGCTTGGACACGACGCCCTGCAGGTGCGAAAGCTGCTGGTCGAGTTGTCCACGCAGCCGGGCGAGTTCCTCAGTATCGCAGAGGTCCTCGGCCTCGACCTCCTCGTCGAACTTCTTGGTGAACGCACGATAGGTCGCACTGTCGTCCGTGGGGGCGACGTCCTTGCGCTGTTGCGGTCCGCCGGGACGGTCCTCGCCTTCCGCGGCAACGCCTTCCTCTTCCTCCTCGCTGTCGCCCTCCTCGTCGGAGGACTCTCCCTGCATCGCCTCCGGCTGTGCACCCAGCGTCGGGTCGGATTCCTGGCTGTCCGCCTCGCCCTCGGCGGAATTATCCTGCTGCGAGGAGGATTCGCTACCTTCCTCACCCGTTTCATCCTCTTCCGCCTCGGCCTCTACCTCGGCTTCCACCAGGTCGAGAGCGGTCAGCAGTTTGCGGGCGGCACGGGCAAACTCCGTCTGGTTCTCGCGGGACGCCGCCATCTCTTCCAGCGCCGTATCGGCCTTGTCCCCCAGTGTGTCGCGCCAAAGTTCCAGGATGCGGGTGGCGGCCTCCGGCGCGGGCTCGCCGGAGAGCCGCTCGCGCGCCAGCAGGGACAGCGCCGCGGGCAGCGGCAGCTGGTCCTTGCGGGTCATGCGGTCGTAACCCTCGGCTTCGCAGGTCTCGGCCAGCTTGGCGTCGAGGTTGGCGCGCACACCGGGCATGTGCTGGCTGCCCACCACCTCGACACGGGCCTGCTCCAACGCGTCGAACACCTCGCGCGCCTCACGCTGCTGCGGTGTCCGGGCGGCGTGGGCGGCCTCGTCATGGTGGCGCAGGCGCAGCGCGATGGCATCCGCCGCGCCTCGCAGCCGCGCCATCTCGGCCGGCGGCAGGGAGCGGGTGGGAAGGGGCAGGCGGGCGCGCTTGCCGGCGAGGCCGGACGGCCCGGGCTGGTAGGCAACCTGCACCTCGGCATTGCGCGCGATGGCGCGCAGCGCGCCGGCCGTGGCGCGCTTGAATTCTTCCTGCCGGGTCTGGTCCTTGTTTCCGCTCAACGCACGCGCTCCCGCTCAGAGATGATGGCCCCCGGTGAAGAGGCAAAGGGTGCGGGGACACAGCCCCCGCGCCCGGGCGGGATCAGCCCTTGCGGACCAGAAGGCCGGTCGGGATCTCCTCGTTGAAGCAGCGCTGATAGTATTCGGCCACAGTGCCGCGCTCCGCCTCGTCGCACTTGTTGAGGAAGGACAGGCGGAAGGCAAAGCCCACATCGCCGAAGATCTTGGCGTTCTCGGCCCAGGTGATCACGGTGCGGGGCGACATGACGGTGGAGATGTCGCCGGCGATGAAGCCCGCGCGCGTCAGGTCAGCCAAAGCCACCATCGCCTCGATGCGCTTCTTGCCGGCGGTGTCATCGGGCTTGATGCCCAGCTTGGCCGCCACGATCGAGCTTTCCTGGGCATGCGGCAGGTAGTTCAGCGTGGCCACGATGTTCCAGCGGTCCATCTGGCCTTGATTGATCTGCTGCGTGCCGTGGTAGAGGCCGGTCGTGTCGCCGAGGCCGACCGTGTTGGCGGTGGAGAACAGGCGGAAGGCAGGGTGCGGGCGGATCACGCGGTTCTGGTCCAGCAGGGTCAGCTTGCCCTCGACCTCCAGCACGCGCTGGATCACGAACATCACGTCCGGGCGGCCGGCGTCGTACTCGTCGAACACCATGGCGCAGGGGTGTTGCAGAGCCCAGGGCAGGATGCCCTCGCGGAACTCGGTGACCTGCTTGCCTTCCTTCAGCACGATCGCGTCCTTGCCGACGAGGTCGATGCGGGAGATGTGGCTGTCCAGGTTGACGCGGATGCAGGGCCAGTTCAGGCGCGCCGCCACCTGCTCGATATGCGTGGATTTGCCGGTGCCGTGGTAGCCCTGAACCATGACGCGGCGGTTGAAGGCGAAGCCCGCCAGAATCGCCAGCGTTGTGTCCTGGTCGAACTTGTAGGTCGGATCGACCTCCGGCACATGCTCGGTGGCGACCGAGAAGGCCGGAACCTCGAGGTCGCTGTCGATGCCGAACACGTCACGCGCCTTCACGGTGATGTCGGGAAGGTTGATGGCGCTGGTGCTGCGGTTTTCGGTGAGGGTGGCGACCTTGGTCATCGGGCTCTCTTCGCTCTCAGCTTCACAGACTCATTACAGGCCGGGCGGGCGCGCCGGTCCAGGGGGGTCCGGATGCAAAAGACGCGCCTCCGGGCTGCGATGCGGGGCCGGCACAACCGGTCCGTTGGCTCAGGCGGCGCGGCTGGCACCCTGCTTGCCGTTGGTCGCGCCGTCAGCTTTGCCACCGGCCTCCGCCTGCATGGCCGATAGCCGCTTGCGCAGCAGGCTATAGGCCCGGTTGATGTCCTTCAGCTTGTCTTCGGCGGATTTATCGCCGCCGTTGCTGTCGGGGTGGTACCGCTTCGCCAGTTCCTTGTAACGCGCGCGCAGCGCATCGGCTTCCAGCGGCCAGCCCAAACCCATCATGTCGAGCGCGGCACGCAGCTCGGGCGGCGCTTCGCGGGCACTTTTACGCGGGGTGGGCGGCGCTTGGCCGAAAAGGCCGAGTGGATCGCGGAACAGCTCGGGATCGATCTTGCCGCTGCCCAGCCGGCCCAGAGGCCAGGTTGGCCGCTGCCAGCCACTGTCGCTCCGGAGGTTCTGCTCGATCTCGTCGGCGTTCATGCCCTTGTAGTAGTCCCACGCCTGATTGTAGGCGCGGACATGCTCCAGGCAGAAATGGTAGTAGTCGCGCAGCCGCGACCGGTCGCGCGGCGCGCGGAACTCCCCCGGCGCCTCGCACCCTGGTGCGTCGCAAGGCCGGTCTGTTGTGGGGGTGTCAGAACGGAGACGGGCGCCGCGGCGGGCCATTTCGAGCTTTATGGTCGCGGAAGGGGGCTGCCGCAAGCCGCCAGATGCCGCTTTGATTCCACCTGCCCCTCCAGGCCTACCGCAGGTTGTATGCAGCTTTCGCTTGGCAGGCGAGTTCCGGCGTGGAAAACCTCCCCCATGTCGACACGCGCAGACCGCATGCGAACCCTCCTGCTCACGGCCTTCACGCCGGAAGAGCTGAACATCACCGATGACAGCCACCTGCATGCCGGACATGCCGGGGCGCGGCCTGGCGGCGAAACGCACTACACGGTGCGGGTGGTGAGTTCCGGCTTCGCCGGACAAAGCCGGGTTGCCCGGTCGCGCGCCGTTCATGCGGCGCTGGAGGCAGAGTTCGGCGCCGGCCTGCACGCCCTGTCCCTGCGGCTGCTGACGCCCGAGGAAGCCGGGCGCGAGGCCGCTGGCGCGCCCTGACGTGCCGGCCGGACCCATCATGACGGGGCAATGATGAAAAGCATCATTCTCTTTGAGGACGACCACCTCCGGGTGGTGCACCAGCCAAGGCGGATTTCGCGCGGCGAGGATGAGGTTCTGCGCGACGTCACGTTGATCACGTTCTCCGATCTCACCTTCCGTCCCGAGGGCACGCAGATCTGGGGACAGGAGGTTGCGCGCAAGCTCGGCGTGAGCGCGATCGGCTTTGTCGCCAAGCGAGAGAACTGGTTCCCTCCCGCCTCGGTCGCCGCCGCGGCCTCGGCGGTTCGACAGGCCGTACCGGGACGTGCCGTTACCTATGGCTACAGCATGGGCGGGTATGCCGCGCTGAAGCATGCAGCGACGCTGGGGGCCGAGGCCTCCTTTGCGGTCTGCCCGCAAAGCTCCATCTCGCCGGCCGAAGCGCCCTGGGACAGCCGCTTCCACCGCTTCCACCGGGCGGAACTGAACGGCACCATGGCGGTGCGACCCGGTGAGTCCGGGGGTTTCGCTGTCATGCTCGCCGATCCCTACATGCCCGAGGATCGTGACCACGCCGCGCGACTATCGGGGCAGGCGGGAGTGCACTGGCTGCGCACCCCCTTCATGGACCACGCCTCGATCTGGCTGCTGGTGGAGGGCGATTTCCTGGGGCGTGTCATGGAGCGCGTGCTGGCGGCAGACCTGCCGGGATTGACGCTGATGATGCGCGAGCGCCGGCACAACAGCCCGCACTGGTTCCGCCATGCCGGCATCGCCGCCTTCCGCCGCAATCATGTGGGCATGGCGAACCGGCTGTGGCGGCATGCCCTGACCCTCGGCCTGCACCCCATGGTGCTGGAGCAGGATATCGGGCGCCTTTTGCCGCAACGAGTGCAGGAATTGCGCGCTCTGGGTCGAGGAGAGGCGGCGCGTGATCTCGCCCTGGCCCAGGCCGCGGCGGCTCCGACCGATTTCACCAGCCAGTCCCATGCTGGCCATGCCCTGCTCGGGATGGCCGAGGTCGCCGCAGCCGAGGCGCCGCTACGGGCCGCACTCGGGTTGCGGCAGGATGTGGGCCATATCTACCAGGGGCTGAGCCTTGTGCTGGGCACACTGGGCCGCACGGACGAGGCGGTGGCGCTGTGCCGCAAGGGCATCGCGGCAGCGCCGGCCGATGCGGGGCTGCGGGCCCATTTTGGCCATCTGCTGCTCAATGCGGGGCAGGTGCAGGAAGGCGAGGCGGTGTTTCGCGCCACGCTGGAAAAGGACCCGGCCGACCGCCAGGCCCTGCTCGGCCTCAGCCACAGCTTGGCCGCGCGCGGCGAGCGGGAAGAAGCGATCGGCATCGCCCGACAGGCGATCGCCGACGGCGCCACGGACGCCGCTGCCTTTATCTGGCTTGGTCAGCTTCTGCTATTTATCGGCGATCCGGTCGAAGCCGAGCCGGTGTTCCGCGACGCGTTGGCGGCCGCGCCGGAGATCGGCGACGGCCATGTCGGCCTGGCCCGTGCCCTGGAGCGGACCGGCCGCATCGAGGAAGCGAGGCGCGTCGCGGCGGAAGCAGCGGCCGCGCTGCCGCAGCATGCCAAGGTGCAGGCGATCGCACGGAGGCTCGGCCCGCCTTCGGTGGCGCTGGTCGAGGCCGATGCGGGTCCGCCGCCTTCGTCCCTGCGCCGCTTCCTGGGAGCCTTCTTCAGCCGCGATCAGTAGCCGGCTCAAGGTACGGCCAGCGTCGCGCGACAACGGGGCTGTCCTCGGCGTAGGCAAGGCAGGTGTTGAGCAGCGCCGGCCGCGGCACCGGGCGGTTCTCCGTCGCCGCCGCGGCGGCTTCCGCTTCCCGCTTCTCACGGCGCGAGTCATAGGTGGTCTGGAAGGCCACGGTGGCGAGCTGTGCCAGCATTTCGCGCAGATGCGTGCAGCCTACCACGCCGCCGACACGCTCATGCACCGCGCGGTTGAAGCCGGCACCGATCCTGAGCCCGGCAAGCCGGCCGAAATTGGCTGCCGCCGCCGGGCAGATGCTGTAGGGCGTCTGATCGCTTGCCGCCTCGCAGTGATGGATCAGCAGCTCGGCATCCACCGTCAGCCGGATCCACATGCCATGCAGCACATCCCCCGGCTCCAAATGGCGGTCCAGCGTGTCGATCGCTTCGCTCTTGGTGTCCCGCAGATGGCCCTCGATGTCGAACAGCCCGTCCTCGCGCTGGTATCCCTGCATCTCGATGACGCGGCGGTGCACGGGACGACGAGGGGCGCTGGCGGAAAGGGGCATCGGCGGACGGGCCTCCGGCATGGTGCGGTGCGGCAAGGATGCCACCGATATGGCATGGCCATGGAGACACCGTAAGGCTCCGCATGGCCGATACGCGTCCAGCGGGTGAAGGTCCCGCTGATCAGCCGGGGCAGCCTTCCTCGCGCAGCAGGGCCTCGGCGTCCTCTGGCGCGACGTCGCTCCAGGTGAAGGGCTCGCCCGGTCCGCGCAGCAGCACAAAGCGCATCCTGCCGTCGCGCACCTTCTTGTCCTTGCGCATCCGCGCCATCAGCCTTTCCACCGGGAACCGGCGGGGCAGCTCGGCCAAACGCGCCGGCAGGCCCACGGCCCGCAGATGCGCCTCGACCCGGTCCGGCAGCCCCGCCTCGCAGAAGCCGAGCCGGGCGGAAAGCCGCGCCGCCAGGTAGAGCCCCAGCGCCACCGCCTCGCCATGCAGCAGGCTGCCGTCATAGCCGCACTCGGCTTCCACGGCATGGCCGAAGGTATGGCCGAGGTTGAGCAGGGCACGGCCGCCCTCGGCGCTTTCCTCCCGCTCATCGGAAGCCACCACGGCCGATTTCAACCGGCAGCTTTCCAGCACGGCATGCCGCAAGGCCAGCGGATCACCGGCCGCGGCCCGGCTTCCTTCCGCCTCGCACCAGCTCCAGAGGGGACCCTGCAGCAAGCCGTGCTTGGCCACTTCGGCATAGCCGGCGCGCAGCTCACGCGGCGGCAGAGTGGCAAGCACGCCCGTATCGGCCAGCACCATGCGCGGCTGCCAGAAGGCACCGGCGAGGTTCTTGCCCGAGGCCAGGTTGATGCCGGTCTTACCGCCCACGGAGCTATCCACCTGCGCCAGCAGCGTGGTCGGGACTTGCACGAAGGGCAGGCCCCGCAGCGCCGAGGCGGCAACAAAGCCCGCGAGGTCACCCACCACCCCGCCGCCCAGCGCCACCACGCCAGTGTTGCGGTCAATGCCCGCCGCTAGCAACTCCTCCAGCACCCGGCCGAAGTTCGCCAGGCTCTTGCTGCCTTCTCCGGGCGGAATGGCCAGGGTGGCGCGGATCTCGAATCCGGCCTGCTGCAGCCCGGCGCGCAGTGCAGGCAGGTGCAGGTCAGCAACGGCGGCATCGCTGATGATGGCGACGCGGCGAGCGGGCAGTGCCCCGGCCATCAGGCCACCGGCCCGGGGCAGCAGATCCTCGCCCACCATGATGTCGTATTCACGCCCCAGCAGGGCAACGGGCAGACGTGCGGGGGCTGCAAAGCCCTCAATGGCAGCCTGTACGCGGGCGGTTGTCTGTTCCGGCGTTTCATCCGGGCAGTCCACGGCGAGGTCGGCCTCGGCATAGATGGGATGGCGCGCGGCCTTCAGCCTTTGCAGAACAGCCTCCGGTTCCTGGTGCAGAAACAACGGTCGGGTGGCGCGGTGCGAAACGCGCGGCAGCAACACCGGGATCTCCGCCCGCAGCCAGACCGAGAGCGCTCCCGAGTCGCGGATGGCCCTGCGCGTCTCGGGGTCCACGAAGGCGCCGCCCCCGGTGGCCAGCACCAGGGGCGGCCCGGCCAGCAGGCGGGCGATCACGCGCCGCTCGCCTTCACGGAAGTGCGGCTCGCCATAGCGGGCAAAGATCTCGGTAATGGGCAGGCCGGCGGCCGCCTCGATCTCCAGATCGGCATCGTGGAAAGGCAGGCCCAGCTGCTGTGCCAGACGCTTGCCGATAGAGGATTTGCCGGCTCCAGGAAGGCCGATCAGAACCACCGAACGCGTTGCCGACCGGCTGCCTTCCGCCACCGGCCCCGGAGCCGGAGCGGTCAGGGGCGGGGCCGGCACTGCTTCCGGCAGGGGGATGGGGAAGTCGAGGTTGCGTGACACAATCGCGGAAGGTAGCACATCACGCCCAGCGCGCGAGGATACTCCCGGCATCATGTTCCGCCGTCCGATTCTTCTTCTGGTTCTGATCCTGATCGCGGCCGTCATTGGCGGCCTGCTGGTTCTCGCGGCCTTTCCGCCGGAAGTCACACCGACGCCGGTGGAACGCACCATCCCGAACGACCGCTTCGGGCCGCGCTGAACGGGCGGGGCCCGGGCCACTCCGATGGACCGTCATCTCGAGGCGTTTCTGGAGATGCTGGCCGCCGAGCGCGGTGCGGCGCGGAACACGCTGGCCGCCTATGCCGCCGATCTCGGAGATCTCAGCGCCTTTCTGCGGCGGCGCGAGTCAGCCGCGCTGGCCGCCGCGACACCCGAGGCGCTGCGGGCCTACCTGGCCGGGCTGGCGGCGGAGGGGCTTTCCGCCCGCACCGCCGCGCGCCGTCTGTCCGCCATGCGGCAATTCTTCAAGTTCCTGGCCCGGGAAGGCGTCCGCGCCGACGACCCGACCGAGCTGCTGGACAGTCCGCGCCAGGGCAAGTCGCTGCCCAAGGCCCTGCGGGTGGAGGAGGTTTCGGTTCTGCTGGACGCGGCGCGGCGCCTTCCGGGCAAGCGCGGCCCGCTGACCGCCGCCATGCTGGAACTGCTGTACTGCTCAGGCCTGCGGGCGACCGAACTGGTTGGCCTGCCGGCCGCCGCCCTGGCGCAGGAAGGCGCGCTGATCCTAGTGCGCGGCAAGGGGGGCAAGGACCGGCTGGTGCCGATCTCGGACCGGGCACGGCAGGGTGTGCTGGCGCTGCAGGATCCTAAGAAGCCTTCGCGCTGGCTGTTTCCCTCCTACGGCGCCTCCGGGCACCTGACGCGGCAGAGTCTGGTGCTGCTGGTCAAGCAGGCGGCGCTGGAGGCCGGGATCGATCCGGCCCGCGTCAGTCCGCACGTCCTTCGCCATTCCTTCGCCAGCCATCTGCTGGAAGGCGGCGCCGACCTGCGCGCCCTGCAGATGCTGCTGGGTCATTCCGACATCGCCACCACGCAGATCTACACGCGCGTGCTGGAAGAGCGGCTGCGCGAACTGGTGGAAACGCATCACCCACTGGCCTGAGCCGGCGGCTGTGGCGTGACAGGCAGTGCAGCGTGATGGCAGGATGACGCCGAGCACATGCAGGAGGCCACGCCAATGCTTACGGGAGGCTGTCATTGCGGCGCCGTCCGCTACGAAATTCCCGAGGCCGAGGTGCTGCACCACGCGATCTGCCATTGCGGCGACTGCCGTCGCCATGCCGGAGCACCGGCGGTAGGTTGGGCGATGCTGTCGGCCACGGCGCTGAAGGTCACCGGCAATCCAAGGATCTACTGCTCCTCGGAGCACGGGCGGCGCGCCTTTTGCGCCGAGTGCGGCACGGGCCTGTTCTACACCAACGAGCAGATGTTGCCTGGCATGGTGGATGTGCGGTCCGGCACGCTGGACAACCCCGACGCCCTGCCGCCCGGGGCCGAGATCCAGGTGGCGGAGCGCCTGCACTGGATGCGTCCGCTCAGCGATCTGCCGCAATTCGAACGTTATCCGGGCTGAAGCCACCCGGGGGCGGGGGCGGGGGCCCTGGCCCTGGCCTTGACGGCCGGTCTGCGCTAGGCCGTGGCCTTTCCGCGCCCAGCCCTCCGGGCGCCGCCAGAGACGGATTCGCGATGCGCCACTTCCTCGACTTCGAGAAACCCCTCGCCGAGCTGGAAGGCAAGATCGAGGAGTTGCGCCGCACCACCGATGCCGGAGGCATCGACGTGGCCGAGGAGGTCGGGAGGCTTTCCGACAAGGCGGAAAAGCTGCTGGCAGCCACCTATGCCAAGCTGACGCCCTGGCAGAAGACATTGGTGGCGCGCCATCCGGAGCGGCCAAAATGCCTGGCCTATGTGGAAGCCCTGATCGACGGCTTCACGCCCCTCGCCGGCGACCGTGCCTTTTCCGACGATGCGGCGGTGGTGGGTGGCATGGGACGGTTCCGTGGCCGCGCCGTGATGGTGCTGGGCACCGAGAAGGGCACCGACACCGAGAGCCGCATCAAGCATAATTTTGGCTCGGCCAAGCCCGAGGGCTACCGCAAGGCGAAGCGGCTCATCGAGCTGGCCGGCCGCTTCGGTCTTCCCATCCTGTCCTTTGTCGACACGGCCGGTGCCTTTCCGGGGGTGGAGGCCGAGGCGCGGGGCCAGGCCGAGGCCATCGCCCGCTCGATCGAGGCCTGCCTTGCCGCGCCGGTTCCCGTGGTGTCCGCCATCATCGGCGAGGGCGGATCGGGCGGCGCCATTGCGCTCGCGGCCGCCGACCGTGTGCTGATGCTGGAGCATTCCATCTACTCGGTGATCAGCCCGGAGGGCTGCGCCTCCATCCTGTGGCGCGACGCGGCTCAGGCCAGCACCGCGGCGGAGGCGCTGAAGCTGACGGCGCAGGACCTGTCGCGTCTTGCGCTGATCGATGGTGTGGTGCCGGAGCCTCTGGGTGGTGCACATCGCGATCCCGCCACCACCATCGGCGCCGTGGGCGACAAGATGTGGTCCTGTCTGGAGCCGCTGCTGGCCACAGATGGCGGCACTCTGAAGGCCCGTCGTCGTGAAAAATTCCTGGAGATGGGCCGCAGCGCTGCGGTGTAGCCCGGCAGCGGAGGCTGACGCGGAAATGTCATGGCCGCGTCATCCGCCTGTCTCGGGCACGGCCTAAGCGGCGCCCATGTTCGATATTGCCACCACACCCTTGACCGGCTGCTTCAGTCAGCAGGTTTCTGCCCTGACCACCATCGGCGCCGAGGCCATGGCCCGGTTGCGTTCTCTGCCAGCGGACCGGGCGGCGCACGACGCTGCCATGGGTGCCTTGGCCGCGTTCCGTCAAGTGGAGATGGGCGGACAGGTGGCCCGACCCGCCCCGCCGGGCCCCCTGACCATCGCTGCGTGGAACCTGGAACGTTGCGCCTGGCCCGAGCCGTCAGCGGCGTTGCTGGCCGCGCAAGGCGTGTCCCTGGCGTTGTTGAGCGAGGTGGATAACGGGCTGCACCGAACGCATCAGCGGCACACCACTGCCGAGATGGCGGCGATGCTGGGTCACGCACATGGCTACGCTGTGGAGTTTCTGGAGTTGGCCATCATGCCGCCGCTGGTGGCCTGCCCGGACAACCCGCCGGACCACCTGCGCGGCTTCCACGGCAATGGCTTCACCACCGCGTTGCCCTGCCGGGATCCCTTCGTCATCCGCTTCCCCGACGAGTCCGACTGGTATCTGGACGCCAAGCCAGGACAACGGCGTATCGGCAACCGCATGGCGGTGGCCGCGACCTTCACGCATGAAGGGCAGGACTTTGTCGGCTGTGCCGTGCACCTGGAAAGCCGCGCCGATTTCGCGGGCAGGGCGCGGCAGATGGCCTTTCTTCTGGATGCGATCGAGGCGCGACGCAGTGGGCTGCCGGTGGTGGTGGGCGGCGACCTGAACACGGCCGTGGAAGCCGTGGGCGGCCTCGACGATCCGCGCGAAACCCTGTTCGCCGGGGCGGAGGCCCGCGGCTATGACTGGCGTGCCTGCAACCTGGCCGCGCCAACGACCCGCCCGAGCGGCTGGAGCGGCGGCTGCGGCACCCGGCAGCTGGACTGGTTCTGCACCAGGGGCTTCGAAGCCGGCGCAGCGCGGATCGTGCCCTCCGTTGCGCCGGATGGCACGGTTCTCAGCGACCATGACATGATCCTGGTGACGTTGACCTTCCCTCCGTCCGCCTGAGCAACCGGCGATCGCCGGCGCCAATGGTTGCCATTGGCGGATCGAATTGGCGAAGCCGACGCCCGGCGCGCATCTCTCCTGCACAGGAAGACCGGCGATGGACGCCGGCCCCGGGATCGGGAGATCAAATCATGATCCGCAATGTTCTGATGGCTTCGGCAATGCTGTTCGGCCTGTCCGGCGCCGCCATGGCCGATAGCTGGAATCCACCCTTGCCGAGCGGAGCGCATAGCGAGGCGGTGAGCCAGGGCGTGCCGCATGTGCTCGGCTATCGCGACGGCCAGCCGGTGATCCGCTACAGCGGCACGCCGCGCGGCAACCTGTCTGCCGGCATTCCTGTGGTGGTGGGCAATCAGGATGGCCAGCCGGTGATCCATTACGAGCCCGCACCGGGCGCGGTGGCGGCCGGCATCCAGTAAGGCCGGATGCCGGCCTGAGCCTCAGCTCCGGTAGGACCCGTTGATGTCGATGTAGCCGTGGGTCAGGTCGCAGGTCCAGGCGGTGGCCTTGCCGGAGCCGAGGCCGATATCTACCGCGATGGCGATTTCACGGCCCTTCATGTGGGCGACCACGGGTGCCTCATCGTAGTCGGGCACCACGCCGCCTTCCTTTGCCATCCAGACCCCGCCAACACCGACCGAGAGCAGGTCGCGGTCGGCGGGTTCTCCTGCCTTGCCGACGGCCATGACGATGCGGCCCCAATTCGCGTCCTCGCCCGCGATGGCGGTCTTGACCAGCGGCGAGTTGGCGATGGCCATGGCGATCCGCTTGGCCGAGCCGTTGGTCTTCGCGCCCGTCACATCGATTCGGATGAACTTCTGCGCGCCTTCGCCGTCGCGCACGACCTGGAGCGCCAGGTCCAGCAGCACCTCATTCAGCGCACGGGCGAAATCCTTCAGGATCTTGCCGCCTTCCTCCGGCACGCGGGGGTGATCGGCCTGCCCGGTGGCGAACACCAACACCGTGTCGCTGGTGGAGGTGTCGCTGTCCACCGTGGTCCGGTTGAAGCTGGCATCCACTCCCTTCGACAGAATGGCCTGCAGTGCCCCGGCCGGGATCTTGGCATCGGTTGCGATGAAGCAGAGCATCGTCGCCATGTCGGGCGCCACCATGCCGCTGCCCTTGGCAATGCCGCCGATGGTGACTTCGGTATCGCCAATAGTGGCCTTGCGCACCGAGCCCTTGGGGAAGGTGTCGGTGGTCATGATGCCGCGAGCGGCCTCGGCCCAGGCGCCCTCGGAAAGCTGGCCATGCAGGCCGGGCAGGGCTGCGGTCAGCTTGGCATGAGGCAGGGTCTCGCCGATCACGCCGGTGGAGGCCAGGAACACTTCCCTGGGCTTGCAACCCACCAGTGCGGCGGCCGCATCGGCGCTGGCCTGCACCGCGTCACGCCCCGGCTTGCCGGTGAACACGTTGGCATTGCCGGCATTGACCACCAGCGCGCGGGCCTTGCCCGACTTGAGCGCCGCGCGGCACCAATCCACCGGAGCGCCGGGGCAAAGGTTGCGCGTGAAGACGCCCGCCACCGTTGTACCGGGCGCGAACTCCATGAGGGTCAGGTCGTTTCGCCCCTGGTAGCGGATCCCGGCCGCCGCAACGCCGAGGCGCACGCCGGCGATGGGCGGCATCTCCGGCAGCGGCACGGAAAGGGGAGAAACAGGCAGATCCTTGGCCATGCGGCGGTGTCCTCGCGGCTGAAGCGCCGCAGCGATACCGCAAAGCGGAAAGGCTGGGGAGGGGGAGCAGCCCCTCCAGAGCTCCAGCGAAGACTCAGCGGGCCGGTGCCGCATCCTCCGTGCGGGGCGAGCCATCCATGTTGAAGCGCTCGATCGTCGCGCTTGCCTGGTACTTCTCCACCGCCTCGTTCACCGCCTCCTCGAAAGCCGCCTGGCGAAGCTGCGGCATGGCTTCCTCGAAGCTGGGCACGGGCGCTGCGCGGCGCTCCTCCACCTTGATCACATGGAAGCCGAAGGCGGTCTGCACCGGCGTCTTGCTGATTTCGCCCGGCTTCATGGCGAAGGCGGCCTCGGCAAATTCCGGCACCATGTCGCCGCGCTTGAAGAAGCCCAGATCGCCACCCTGCTCCGTACCGGGCCCGGTTGACATCTTCTTGGCCACGGCGGCGAAATCTGCGCCCTTCTTGCTGGCCTCGGCCAACGCCTTCTTCGCGTCTTCCTCGGTCTTCACCAGGATGTGGCGCGCGTGCACCTCTTCCTCTCCGGCCTTGCCGGCGAACTCCGCATCGTAGCGACGGCGCAGCGCCTCATCCGTCAGGGAAGGAGCCACGGCGCGGCGGAGCAGGGCCTGTTGCAGCTGCTCATCGGCGGCACGCCGCATCGCCTCCTTCACCTCCGGCTCCTGATCCAGCTTCTCGGCCCGGGCGGCGGAGGCGATGGCCTTCTGGGCCACCAGCTGATCCACCACAAGCGGGAACAGCATGGGGCCCGGCGCGCCGCGCAGCTCCTGCGGAAGCAACTGCACTGCCTCCTGCACATCGGCCAGGCGGATCACCTCGCCGTTGACGCGGGCCACAACCGTGTCCGGCGACGGCGCAACGGGTGCATCGGACGCAGCGGGCGGCTGTGCCTGCGCGGCGGGGGCCTGGGGGGCCTGCGAAAGGGCGGATCCCGCCTGCAACAGGACCGGCAGGACGAGCGCGGGGAGGATCAGTCGGGTGAGATGCATGGGGCGGCATATGCCGTTCGCAAGGCAGGGATCAAGATGCGGTGGGCGGAGGACGGCGACAAAGCCGCGGCAATTGCTCTTGGAGTGAATTGAAGATAACCACAAAGCATCTACGTTGAATCGACTGAAAAACCATTTAGGGTCGCGCCATGACAGCCCAGCACGCCAAGATTCACGTTATTCATGAAAATCCGGCCTGGCTGCCGCCGCTGGCCGAGGCGTTTGGCCGCGCCGGCCTGCCCTGGCAGGAGCTGGACCTTTCCCGGGGCACCTTCGACCTCTCGTCACCGCCGCCAGAGGGCGTCTTCTACAACCGCATGAGCGCGTCGTCGCACACCCGCGGCCACCGCTACGCCGCCGAGCTGACGGCCGGCGTGTTGGCCTGGCTGACCCGGCATGGCCGCATCGTCGTCAATGGACCAGCTGCCCTGGACCTCGAGATCAGCAAGGCTCGGCAATATGCCGCATTGGAGGCCGGCGGCCTGGTCGTGCCGCGGACCGTGATGGTGCGGGACGAAGCGGAGGCCGTGCTGGATGCCGCGAGGCGCCATTTCGCGCCTGGCCCGGTGATCCTGAAGCCCAACCGCGGCGGCAAGGGGCTGGGGGTGCGGCTGTTTCCCTCGGCCGACGCGCTGGGCGCCTATCTGGCGGATGCCCCCGTGGAGGAGGCCCCGGTGGATGGCATCTGGCTGCTGCAGGACTATGTGCGTGCCCCCCGTCCGGTGATCACGCGGGCCGAGTTCGTCGGCCGCCGCTTCGTTTATGCGGTGGAGGTGGACACCACGGCGGGGTTCGAGTTGTGCCCGGCCGATGTTTGCGCCGTGGGCGATGCGTTCTGCCCGGCTGGGGATGCTCCGGCCGTGCCCGCCGCGCCCCGCTTCGCCATCCTGCCGGAGGGCATCGAGGCGCCTTTGCGGCAGAAGCTCGAGGCTTTCCTGGACCGCGCCGGGGTGGATGTGGCGGGCATCGAGTTCATCCGGGACGCGGCCGGCCAGGTGCTGGTCTATGACGTGAACACCAACACCAACTACAATGCCGCCGCCGAGGAGGCTGCGGGACTCGCGGGCACCGAGCGTTCCGGTCCTGGCGCGCTGGCCGCGTTTCTGGGCCGTCAGCTGGGGGAGGCGGGTCGCCTGGCGGCCTGAAGAGGGGCCGAATTCGACACAAATCCGGCTGGGGCCGCAGTTTCGTTGACCCTGGCCCGGCCCCCGCCTATCTGTGCGGCTGACCCAGTCGCTTGCCCGGCCGGAGGGGGCCGCCCCGGGGATTTCGCCCCGGTTGCCTCACCGGCCGATCCGGCCTGCCCATCCGGGCCGGCCCCCGGAGAATCTTGCAGCCCCATGTTCGCCCGCCTCGCCCGCGCCGTCTTCGGCTCCTCCAATGACCGTATGCTGAAGCAGTTCCGCGCCCGGCTGCCGGCCATTGCCGGGTTCGAGGAACAGCTCGCCGCCCTGACCGATGCCGACCTTCAGGCGCAGACCCCAAAGCTGAGAGCCCGGCTCGCCGCCGGGGAAAGCCTGGACGACCTTCTGCCCGAGGCCTTCGCCACCTGCCGGGAGGCCTCGAAGCGCGTGCTTGGCATGCGGCATTTCGATGTGCAGATGATCGGTGGCCAGGTGCTGCATTCCGGCCGCATCGCCGAGATGAAGACCGGCGAAGGCAAGACGCTGGTCGCCACCCTCTCCGTGTACCTGAACGCCCTGTCCGGCAAAGGCGTGCATGTGGTCACGGTGAACGACTATCTGGCCAGCCGCGACTCGGAGCAGATGGGGCGGCTGTACAACTTCCTCGGCCTTACCTGCGGTGTCATCGTCCATGGCCTGACCGACATGGAACGCCGAGAGGCCTATGCCTGCGACATCACCTACGGCACCAACAACGAATTCGGCTTCGACTATCTGCGCGACAACATGAAGTACCGCCTGGAGGAGATGGTCCAGCGAGACTTCAACTACGCCATCGTCGACGAGGTGGACAGCATCCTGGTCGATGAGGCGCGAACGCCGCTGATCATCTCCGGCCCGGCCGAGGACAGTTCCGACCTGTACCGCAAGGTCGACACCGTTGTGGCCGAGCTGGTCCACGACAAGACCACCTATGACAAGGACGAGAAGCTGCGCACCTCCTCCCTGACGGAGGAAGGCACCGCGAAGGTCGAGGAGATGCTGCAGGCGGCCGGCCTGCTGACCGAAGGCAATCTCTACGACTTCCAGAACGTGACGCTGGTGCACCACGTCAACCAGAGCCTGCGGGCCCATACCCTGTTCGCCCGCGACGTTGACTATATCGTCAACCGCGAAGGCAAGCTTGTCATCATCGACGAGTTCACCGGCCGCATGATGGAAGGCCGCCGCTATTCGGAAGGTCTGCACCAGGCACTGGAAGCCAAGGAGCATGTGGAGATCCAGCCGGAGAACCAGACGCTCGCTTCCATCACCTTCCAGAACTACTTCCGCCTTTATCCCAAACTGTCGGGCATGACCGGCACGGCGGCAACGGAAGCCGACGAGTTCGCCGAGATCTACAAGCTGGAAGTGGTCGAGATCCCGACCAACGTGCCCGTGATCCGCGCCGACAGCGACGATGAGGTGTACCGCTCCGCCCTCGAGAAGTACGGTGCCGTGGCGGAACTGGTGAAGGAAGCGCAGGGGCGGCTGCAGCCCGTGCTGGTCGGAACAACCTCGATCGAGAAGTCCGAGCTCATCAGCTCCCTGCTGCAGAAGCAGGGCGTGGCGCACAAGGTGCTGAATGCCCGCTACCACGAGCAGGAGGCCGGCATCATTGCCCAGGCCGGTCGCCCGGGTGCGGTCACCATCGCCACCAACATGGCCGGACGCGGCACCGACATCAAGCTGGGCGGCAACGCCGAGATGCTGGCGCAAGAGATGCTGGGCGGCGTCCATGAGGGATCGCAATACGAGGTGGCGCTGGAGCGCGCCCGCGCCCAGGTCCGAGCCGACGAGGAAGTGGTGAAGAATGCCGGCGGCCTCTTTGTCATCGGCACGGAACGTCATGAATCCCGCCGCATCGACAACCAGCTGCGCGGCCGCTCCGGCCGCCAGGGCGACCCGGGCGCCAGCCGCTTCTTCCTGAGCCTGGAAGACGATCTGATGCGCATCTTCGGCTCCGACCGAATGGGCGGCATGCTGGAGAAGCTCGGCCTCAAGGAAGGCGAGGCCATCATCCACCCCTGGATCAACCGGGCGCTGGAGAAGGCGCAGAAGAAGGTTGAGGCGCGCAACTTCGACACGCGCAAGAACTTGCTGAAATACGACGACGTCATGAACGACCAGCGCAAGGAGGTGTACGCCCAGCGTCGGACCTTCATGACCGCGGCGGACGTGTCCGAGACCGTCGAGGAGATGCGCCGCGAAACCATCCAATCGATGGTGGCCAAGGCGATCCCGGAGAATGCCTATCCTGACCAGTGGGACATTGCGGGGCTGGAAACCGCCGTGCGCGAGCAGCTTGGCCTCGACCTGCCGGTAGGGGACTGGGCGCGTGAGGAGGGCATCGACGAGGTGGCGGTGCGCGAGCGCATCGAGCAGGCGGCGGACCAGCAGGCAGCCTCCCGCGCCGCCAACATCGGCCCCGACTTCATGCGCATGGTCGAGAAGAGCGTGCTGCTGCAGGTTTTCGACGCGGTATGGAAGGAGCACTTGCTCAACCTCGACCATCTGCGCCAGGGCATCGGACTGCGCGCCTATGGTCAGCGTGATCCGCTGAATGAGTACAAGAGCGAAGCCTTCAACCTGTTCAACGGGATGCTGGACGAGCTGCGGGAGCGCGTGACGTCGCTGCTGCTTCGCATCGAACTGGCGCCCAACGCGCCGCCGCCGATGCCGGAACCGGTGATGGTGACCGATATGCGCCACCCTGAGCCGGAAGCCGCAGTGGCCGAGGCTGGGGGGTTGGGGTGGGATCCGGCGCCGGCTCCCCTGCCTGCCCGGGAAGCGGATGGCGCCGATCCGCGCGATCCGTCCACCTGGTACCGCACGCCGCGCAATGCGCCGTGCCCCTGCGGTTCGGGCAAGAAGTACAAGCACTGCCACGGGCGCGAAGGGTAACATCCTGCGGCCGCCGGCGAGGCGTTGGGCAAGCGGCGGGCTGGACTAGCCCGCCGAGGCGATGCCGGCCTCATGCCGGTCGATCCAGCCATGCACGGCGGTGGTCAGCGCCCGGCAGACCTGGGCCCGGTAGGCCGCACGGTTCAGCGCTGCCTCGTCCCGGCGATCGCTGAGAAAGCCCATCTCCACCAGCATGGACGGGATCTCGGGCGCCTTCAACACGGCGAAACCCGCCTGGCGGTGTGTGTTCGGCAGCAGGGTCACGCTACGGCCCAGCGAATCCACCGCATACTGGGCAAGCCGTGCCGATCCGACCTTGGTTTCCTGTTGCACCAAGGAATACAGGATGCGCTGCACCTCGGGAGAGACTTCCGGCAGCTTCAGCCCGCCTGCCGCGTCGGCGCGGTTCTGCGTCTGCGCCAGCCTTGCGGACAAGGCATCCGAAGCGCGGTCCGAAAGAGTGTAGACGCTGGCGCCGCGCGCTCCGGGCGCGGAATCGGCATGCAGTGAGATGAACAGTGTGGCTCCGCGGCGCCGGGCAAACTCGACCCTCCCGTCCAAGGGAATGAACGAGTCGCGCTCCCGCGTCAGCGCAACGCGGCAGCGGCCGCCCGCCGCCAATTGCCGCTTCATCTCCAGCGCGGCGGCCAGTGTGATGCGCTTCTCGTAGGTGCCGCGCACCCCAATGGTGCCAGGATCCTTGCCGCCATGCCCGGGATCGATCACCACCAACGGAGAAGCGCGGGATGGCGCCGCGGCAGCCGCCTGACCCTGTCCCACCCGGCCGGTCAGGCCGGATTGCGCCAGATTGGCATAGTCGGACTGGCTGCCCGGCGCGATCTCCAGCACCAACATGCTGGCCTCGCTGGCGGCGCGTACCGCCACCGGGCCGGTCAGGTCGATGATCAGCCGGCTGTTGCCGCCATCCCATTGCACGTTGTGCACCGGCCCAACCCCACGCAGGCGCGGGCCGGCCCGCCATGCCGTGCCCGGCAAACTGAGCAGCAGGCGGGCAGGCCGCCGCTGCGCGGTAAGACGCCAGCTCGCATCCTGGCCCAGGGTCAGGCTCAGCCGGGCCGCGCGTCCTTGCGTCGTCAACCGCGCTGTGGTCACGGCTGCCTCGGCGCCACCGCCTAGCAGCAGCGTACCCAGCCCGCCAAGACCCAGAAGCATGTTCCGGCGCAGCAGCGGCCGCGTCGGCCTTCTCACCTCGGCATCCTCATCGGGCCGCGGGCCCCAGAACAGGTCTGACATTGCGGCACCCCCAAAACGCCCGCGGTGCCGGTGGCCTTCCCCACCGCCGGCATCGCCGTCCGCGACAAAATCAGGCGCGGATTTTCATTCATGGATGGAGGCTGCGATCGCCTTTTCGCACCGCCCCCGCGATGCGCCATCCGAGATGAGGCAGCCTCTATCATGGCCGATCCAGCAGATCACGGCATTACTTCATGTAACGCCTTAGGTTAGCAATCGCTTGTGCAAGGGGAGGGGGGCGCCTATGGTGCCTTGCCCCGGCGGCGACCCGCCGGTGGAGGTTCCGGGCGCGGCCGCCCGGCTGGCAGAGCCCCGCTTGTTCCGCACCCGGGACAGGGGGCGAGAAGCCGGCGCGGCCCGAGGGAACCGGCGCAGAGCATGCCGCCCCCAGCGATCGGGGCCGCGCCTGATCCGCCGGACCCCGCCGCCCGCTCCACCGGGCGGGACATCGTGGCGCGGACGGGTTTCACTCCCCTGAAGCGCCTGCCGCTGGCCCGTTCCTGCCCGTCCGCCCAGGCCTCCGCCCGGCGATGCCGGGCAGGGGTCCGGGGCCTGCGCGTGGCGCGCCCAACATCCGGGCTCCCCCATTCCGGGGCGCGGCCCGCCGAGACGAAAGGTCAGGACCAGAGCCGCATGGCATGCCATCCGCCACTGCGCCTGCGCGACCTCGCCGTCTCGGGCCTTACCAACCATTGCCGCCGCTGGCTGCGCGACCGCGCCGGTGGCCTGGAGCATCCCGGTTCATGACCAAGCGCATGCTGATCGATGCATCCCACAGCGAAGAAACTCGCGTGGTGGTGCTGGACGGCAACCGGATCGATGAATTCGACGTCGAGACGGAAAACAAGAAGCCCCTGAAGAGCAACATCTACCTGGCCAAGGTGGTCCGGGTGGAGCCCTCGCTGCAGGCGGCCTTCGTGGAATATGGCGGCAACCGCCACGGCTTCCTCGCCTTTGGCGAGATCCATCCCGATTACTACCAGATTCCCACGGCTGACCGCGAAAAGCTGCTCGCCCTGCAGGCGCAGGAAGATGCCGAGGACGCGGATGACGAGGACGAGATCTCCGAGGCCGAGGCGGATGCCATGGCCGAGGCGATCGAGCGGTTCGCCGATGGTGCCGATGGTCCGGAGGGCGACGATCTGCGCGCCCGTGCCGGGTCTGGCGAGCCGGCGCCCGGCACCGACGCGTCCGGGAACGGACAGGACGACGAGCCGCCGCCGGCCCAGGCCATGGCGATCGAGGGCGAGAGCCGTTCGGCTTCCGCGGCGGAACTGGCCGAGGAAGCTGCCCGCTCAGCCGAGGTCGAGCCGGTCGAGGAGGAGGACGACACGCCTCCGGAAACGGTGGGCGGGCGCGGCCGTGGACGCAACGGCGAGGACCGCGACAGCGAGGAACGCGACGACCGTGCCGAGCGCCGCATCCCGCCCCGCTTCCTGCGCCACTACAAGATCCAGGAGGTGATCCGTCGCCGGCAGATCATGCTGGTGCAGGTCGTCAAGGAAGAGCGCGGCAACAAGGGTGCGGCGCTCACCACCTATATTTCACTGGCCGGGCGCTTTTCCGTGCTGATGCCGAACTCGCCGAAGGGCGGCGGCATTTCCCGCAAGATCACCTCCATCGCCGACCGCAAGCGCCTGCGCGAGGTGATCCAGGATCTCGGCATGCCCCGCGGCATGAGCATGATCGTGCGCACCGCCGGCGCAGGCCGCCCGAAGCCCGAGATCCGCCGCGATTGCGAGTACCTGCTGCAGCTCTGGGACGACATCCGCGAGCGCACGCTGCAATCCACGGCGCCCGCGCTGATCTACGAGGAAGCCGACCTCATCAAGCGCTCGATCCGCGACGTGTTCAACAGCGGCATCGAAGACATCCAGATCGAAGGCGAGGACGCCTACCGCCAGGCGCGTGACTTCATGCGGATGCTGATGCCGCAGAACGAGCGCAAGATCCGCCTGTACCGCGACGGCAACGTGCCGCTCTTCGCCCGCCACGGCGTGGACAGCCAGCTCGATGCCATGATGTCGCCGACGGTGCAGCTGAAATCCGGCGGCTACATCGTCATCAACCAGACCGAGGCGCTGGTCGCCATCGACGTGAATTCGGGCCGCAACACGCGGGACCGTCATATCGAGGACACGGCGCTGCGCACCAACCTGGAGGCCGCCGACGAGGTGGCGCGCCAGCTGCGCCTGCGCGACATGGCCGGCCTCATCGTCATCGACTTCATCGACATGGAGTCCTCGCGCCACGACGCGCAGGTAGAGCGCCGGCTGAAGGAGGCGCTGCGTCACGACCGCGCGCGCATCCAGGTCGGGCGCATCAGCCATTTCGGCCTGCTGGAGATGTCGCGCCAGCGTCTCCGCCCCTCCGTCACCGAGCACTCCTTCGAAACCTGCCCGCATTGCCAGGGGCTCGGCATCGTGCGGTCGGCGCCGAGCGCCGCCCTGCAGGTGCTGCGTCAGATCGAGGAGGAAGGCGCCAAGCGTCGCGCCGCGGAGATCTGTGTCCATATCGCACCGTCCCTGGCCATCCACCTACTGAACCGGCGGCGCGACCGCATCTCGGAGATCGAGGCCCGCTTCGGCATGGCGGTGTTCTTTGAACCCGATTCCTCGCTGAGCGGACCTGCCATCCGCATCGAGCGCCTGCGGGCCCAGACGGCGCCCGAGCCGCTTTCCGCGCCGGCGGCGTTGCGCATGGATTACCAGCCCACCGCCGAGCCCGAGGAGAGCGTGGCGGTGCCCGCCGCCGCCCGCGCCGAGGAAGGCGCCGAGATCGACGAGGAACTGCCGGTTGTTGCTGCCGCGGAAGAGGCGGCCGACCGCCAGGAAGCCGACGGTGAGGGCGAGGGCAATGGCGAGAACCGCCGCCGCCGCCGCCGCCGCCGCCGCCGTGGCGGGCGCCGCGAAGATGGCACGCCGCAGCAGGACGCCGCGGCCGAGGGCGAGGATGCCGAGGAGGCCGCACAGGAGGACGAGGAGCCGGTCGTTGCTGCCGATGCCACGCCCCCGCCGGCCACCGCGCCACGCGAGGAGGATGGGCTGCGCCGCCGTGGACGCCGTGGCGGACGCCGCCGCCCATGGGAGATGGAAGACGCGCAGCGCGAGGAGCATGAGCGCCCCGGCCGCTATGTGGGCCCCACCCCGGCGGATCCCTTCGCCGGCACGCTGGACGACATCTTCGACGCCATGGCGGCGGCCGAGGAAGCCGCCGAGCAGCCGTCGTCCCGTCCCGCCGCACCGGATGCGGTTGAGCCGGAAGTGGCGCCTGTGCTGCCGGTGACCGCTGAAACGCCGCGGGAGGTTGTTATCCGGGAAGGTGCGCCCCCGGCTGTGCCAACGCCGGTTGTTCCGGTGGAAACACCGGCGGAGGATGCGGCTCCGGAAGCGGTGGAAGCGGCCGTCGTGCCGGCGGCAGCCGTGGCGGAGGTGCCGGCCAAGCCGCGCCGTAGCCGCACGCCCCGCGCTGCCAAGGCCAAGTCTGAGGTTGCCGAGGCCGAAACCGCCGCCGCGGAGAAGGCCGCGCCCAAGCCGCGGCGCAGCCGTGCCAAGGCCAAGCCAGAGGAAGCTGTGGCCGAGGCTGGGAAGGATGCCGCAGCGACAAGCGAGGTCGTGCCCGAAGCAGTGCCCGCCGCGCCCAAGCCGCGACGCAGCCGGGTCAAGGCCAAGCCGGTGGAAGCTCAGCCCGAGTTGCCATCCGACCTGACCATGGCGCCTGCTGCCGAGGCCGCTGCACCGGAAGCGGTTCCTGCGGCGGATACGGCGCCGCCCGCTCCGGTGGAAGCGATACCGGGGCCGCAGGAGTCGGTCCCCGCCGTGGCCGATCCGGCCACCGGCGAACCCGTCTCGGCACCGGCGGTTCAGCCGGTGCTGGTGGAAGCCGTGTCCGAAGCGCCCAAGCGGCGCGGCTGGTGGAAGCGCTGATCCAGCCAGTACAGCCGGCCGCGCCCAGGATGGCGCGGCCGGACCTATCCGGGCCGGGCCGTGCCCGGCCCATGCCTCCTTCCGCTTCGGCCCTGCTGGCATGACCACCGCTGATTTCGCCCCCCTTCGTACCGAACGGCTGACGCTCCGCCCGCTCCGCCCCGAGGACGCGGCCGAGCTGCATCGGCTGATCAATGATTGGGAGGTGGTGCGCAATCTCAGCAAGCTGCCCTTTCCCTATCCACGCGAGAAGGCAGATGAGTGGATCCAGTCCACACGCGAGCAGATCGAGAAGGGCAGTGCGTGGCACTTGGCCATTGTTGGCCAGGATGGCGATGAGGAAGTGCTGGTTGGCTGCATCGGCCTGACACGGCAGCCGGAGACCCGGGATGCCGAGATCGGCTACTGGGTCGGCCGCCGGTTCTGGGGGCACGGCGTTGCCGCCGAAGCCGCCGGCCGGCTCGCCCGCTGGGCGCTCGCGCATCTCGACCTGGACCGTATCAAGGCGAGCTGCTTGGCGGAGAATGAGCGCTCCATCGCCGTGCTGCGCCGCATCGGCCTGGTCGAGAGCGGCCGCGGGGAATCGGAGTTCAGGGCGCGTGGTGGCACCTTGCCGGTGGTGCTGTTCGAAGGAGGGCGGGAGAACCTCACCGCGCCCCCGCCGCTGCCGGAGCCGGTGCTGTCCGCTGCGCCAGCCTTGCCGCCTGGTGCCAAGCCGCTGCTGATGGTGGTGGCCTGCGCGCTGATCGACAGCGATGGCCGTGTGCTGCTGGCCCGCCGCCCCGAAGGCAAGCCCATGGCCGGGTTATGGGAGTTCCCTGGCGGCAAGATGCATCCCGGCGAGACGCCGGAGCAGGGGCTGATCCGTGAGCTGAAGGAAGAGCTGGACATCGACGTCTCGGCGGCCTGCCTCGCGCCCTTCACCTTTGCCAGCCATGATGCGGGCGGCTTCCACCTGCTGATGCCGCTTTACCTGTGCCGGCGCTGGGACGGAACGCCGCGCGCCACCGAGGGGCAGGCGTTGGCCTGGGTGCGGCCCAACAAGCTTTCGGACTACGCCATGCCCCCGGCGGACAAGCCGCTGGTGGCTCTGCTGCGCGATTTCCTTTGAAGCCACCGCCGGCAGGGGAGGGGGCTTCCGCACCGCCCGTCCGAAGCTACTATCCCGATGCTCCTGGAGGATGTCCGCACCATGGCCAACCCGACCGCCTGCCTGCTCATCATCGGAAACGAGGTGCTCTCGGGCCGCACTCAGGATGCGAATCTGAAGTTTCTGGCGACCCGTCTGGGCGAGTTGGGCATTCCGCTGCGCGAGGTACGGGTGATCCCGGATGTGCGCCAGACCATTATCGACACGGTGAACGAGGTCCGTGCCCGCTTCGACCACGTCTTCACCACCGGCGGCATCGGCCCAACGCATGACGACATCACGGCCGAATGCATCGCCGCCGCCTTTGGTGTGCCCTGGGAGCCGCAGCCGGAGGCCTGGGCCCTCCTCGCCACGCATTACGCTGGCCGCGAGCCGCCCGCCGAATTCAATCCGGCTCGCCAGCGCATGGCCACCATGCCGCGCGGTGCCACGCTGATCGACAACCCTGTCTCGGTGGCGCCGGGTTTCACCATCGGCAATGTGCATGTGATGGCCGGTGTGCCGCGGATCATGCAGGCCATGTTCGACGGGCTGGCGCCCAGGCTGGCCGGCGGCGTACCGGTGCAGTCACGGGCGGTGCACGCGTTGGGCATGATGGAGGGGCAGCTGGCCCAGGGGCTTGCCGCCATTCAGGCGCGCTTTCCCGACACGGATATCGGCTCCTACCCCTTCTACAGGCCGGAAGGGAATGGGGTTGCCCTGGTGGCCAAGGGCATCGACCCCGCCTTGCTGGACCAGGCGGCGGCGGAGATGGCGGCCCTGATCGGCTCGCTGGGCTTCATCCCCGTGGAAGGTGAACCCGGCTAAGACATCCAGCCTCTCGCTCCGGCGGCGGCGTTCAGGCGTCGCCGGGCGCCAGGAAGCGGGCCAGCCGCACTGCGGTATGGCCGCGCAGCGTGCGCGGGCTTGGCATCACCAGAAGGCACTGGTCGTGTGGCGTGCGGATCTCTTCTCCGCCATCGGTGGCCAGAAGCGTGCCGCCTTCTGCCACCACCTCGCCTCCGCGGAAGGGTCGCACGAACTGGAAGCCGTGGGTTCCGGCGACCACGGTGCGTGTCACCTCAGCCAGCTGCGGCGTGCCGTGTCGCCGGGCCGATTCCGGCAAGGTGGCGGCCAGCCGATCCAGGTCGAAGCAACCGCTTTCGCGCAGCAGCGCTGCGGCGCAGGCACCCAGCGTTTCCAGGGTCGCGTCCTGCCAGTGCTGTCCGCCTTCCACCAGAAGCGCAGTACGCTGCCCGTCCTCCGCGGCAAAGGCGGGCCGGTCGATCAGTCTCAACCCGGTGCCGTGTCCCTCATCGGCCACCACCAGGGGCGGCGTACCCAGCCGGGCGCCCAACCGCATGGCACGGCGGGCCCGGCCGGTCAGCATCAACGCGTTCGACGGCCAGAGCATGGAATGCAGGTCGAGCAGCAGGTCGGCGCTTTCCAGCAGGGGCAGCAGATCCCGCGCACGGTCCAGTTCGGTGCTGCGGCGCGGCCCCTTCAAGGCGCGGTCCCCCCAGATGCGGTTCATGTCCTCGTCGATGAACCGGCTGAGCGTGGGATCGGCGGGATCGAACCGGGCAAAGGCGGCGAGGTTGGCGAAGACCAGGGTGAGGCGGCCACGATCGGGGCGCAGCCCGGCTTCCAGCCAGCGCTGCAGCACGGCGGCGCCGGCATACTCGTTGCCATGCATCAGGCTGACCAGTGCAAGGTGTGGGCCGGGGGTGGGGGCCGCGAAGCTCCAGGCACCCGGCATCAGGTTGCCGCGAGCCCAGTCTCCGAGGCGCGGCACGGGCAGCTGCACCGGAAAGACAGGCCGAGCCTGAACCGCCGCCTGGCCGCCCGAGGCCGGATCGCCCGTGGCGCCATCCGCGTGTCCCATGCCCCTCCCTGTCGTTCGCTGAACGGCAACAGTTTACCCGGCGCGGCGAGCAGGGCAACCGGAGGGGTCGAACAGTTCCCCGAGGCTTCGGTCAGCCCGGATTACGCCTGGCCTGTGCCACCAATTGCTTCAGCGTGGCCAGATCCACCGCACCCGGCACCAGCGTGTCGCCGATCACCAGCGCCGGCGTGCCCTCGATTTGCAGCGCACGGGCAAGGGCCATGTTGGTGTCAAGCCGCGCCTGGATCGAGGGATCCTCCATGTCGCGCTGCAACCGGGTCCAGTCGATGCCGGCGCGTATCGCCTCGGCCTTCAGCACCGCCTCGGTGGGCTCGCCCCGGAAGCGCAGCAGCGCATCCTGGAAAGGCAGATACTTGTCCTGTCGCTGCGCGGCGAGCAGGGCGCGGCTGGCGGCAACGCTGGGTGGCCCGAGCACCGGCAGGTCTTTCAGCACCAGCCGGACACGGTCATCCTCGCGCAGCAGCTGCTCCATCACCGGATGCAGTACCTTGCAGTAGCCGCAGCGCGCGTCGAAGAATTCAACAATGGTGACGTCGCCCCGCGGATTGCCTTTCACCGGGTCGGCGGCGTCGTGCAGCAGGGCGTCGCGGTGACGCGCAACGGCGTCGCGCTGCTGGCCCGCGCGGTCCTGCTGCTGCGCCTGTTGGATGGCGGCAATGGCGTCGCGCAGGATGGAGGGGTCGCGCTTCAGCGCTTCCCGCATCACCTCCACCACCTCGGCCCGTTGTTCGGGCGAAAGGGCCTGCGCCTCGGCGGGTGGCGCTGCCAGCGTCAATGACAGCACCAGCGGCAAGGCCAGTCCTGCGACCCGTCTCCGCCCAGGAGCGGAAGAAGGGCGACGGGCCATGGAAAGGAACGGCGCGGGGTGGCGCATGATGCAGTTCTCCGGCGGCAAGGGGTTTCCGGCGCCGCCGTTGTGGGGCAGCGATGCCCGGCCGCCAAGCCCCCACCCGGCGCACCCCCCGCCGTGTTGCGATTCTCTGGCCGGCCCGACGGGCCGCAGGGCGGTTGCCGCTGCGGCGGAAGGCGTCTATGGCCCGAGGCATGAGGTTGGGAGCGGCACGGCCCTCCCCCCGGCCGCAGGCAATGCAGAAAGGCGAGCATGAGCAGCACCAGCCGCACCCGGACCATGACGATCCGCAAGGGGCGCGATGCCTCGTCCCTGGCGCTGCTGGCGGTGGGACTTGCCGGTTGCGGCGCCGTCAGCAGCGTCACCGGCGGCAACCCGATCCCCGAGGGGACACCGGGGCATGTGCGCGGCTATCTGGGTGCCGTTGTGGCCGATGAGCCGCGTGCGGCGCTGGTTGCGCGGGACGTGCTTTCCGGCGGCGGGACGGCGGCGGATGCTGCGGTGGCGGGTGGCTTCGCCCTGGCGGTGACGCTGCCCTCTCGCACCGGCCTCGGCGGCGGCGGCGCCTGCCTTGTCTATAACCGTGCCGCCAATGCCACCGAGGCGCTGCTGTTCCCGGCCAACGCGCCCGAGGGCGGGATGGCGGGCGACCGCCCGGCGGCGGTGCCGATGCTGGCGCGCGGCCTGTTCGCCCTGCACACGCGCAATCCCCGCCGTCCCTTCAACGAACTGGTCGCGCCGGCCGAGCAGCTGGCGCGGTTCGGCACCACTGTGTCCCGCGCTCTGGCGCAGGATCTGGCGGCCGTGGCCGGCCCTCTGCTGGCCGATCCCGGTGCGCGGGCGGTGTTTGCCGGCCCTTCCGGCGCACCGCTCGGCGATGGCGAGCGCCTGGTGCAAGCCGATCTGGGCGGCACCCTGGCGGCGCTCCGCATCTCGGGCGTGGGCGACATGCATCAGGGGGCGCTGGCCCGCCGGCTGGAGGAAACCACGCCACGCATCGGCGGTCCGCTTTCCCTGGAGGCCCTCCGCGCGGCCATTCCGGTGGTCACCCGGCCGCTGCAGATGACGGTGGGCCGCGACATCGTTTCCTTTCTGCCGCCACCGGCCGACGGCGGACTGGCGGGTGCGGCGGCGTTTCAGGCGCTGCAGGGCGGAGCCGGCGTGGACGCTGCCTCGCAGCGGGCCCTCGCCGTGTCGACAGCGTGGCGCGAGCGGGGCGGGGATGCCCAGGCGCTGCTCGCCGGCGATGTCGCTTTCTCCGGCGCGGCGCCGGTATTGCCCGCTTCCTCTTCCCTGATGGTGGTGGACCGCGGAGGCAATGCGGTGTCCTGCGCCTTCACCCTCAACAACCTGTTCGGAACCGGGCGCATGGTGCCGCAGACGGGCTTCCTGCTGGCCGCAGCGCCGAATCGCGGCCGGGTGGAGCCACCCTTGCTGGCAGCCGCGTTGGCGCACAACCCCAACCTTTCCGCCTTCCGCTATGCTGGCGCTGGCACCGGCCAGGCCGCGGCGCCGATCGCGCTGGCACTGCCCCTGGCGCGCGCCTTGCTCAACGGTGCGGATGCGGTGTCGGCCGCGGCTTCGGTGCCGGAACCCGGTCGGGCCAACCTCATCACCTGCCCGCGCTACCTGCCGGGCGAGGCCGCGCAATGCTCCCAGGCCGCAGATCCGCGCGGCGGCGGGCTGTCACTCGGCGGAACACCCTGAGGCCATGCTCAAGACCGGCCGCGGCGCTGAGGCTCCCCCTTTTCTGGTGATGGACGTGATTGCCGCAGCCAACGCGGCGGGCCGTGCCCTGCCGCCCGGCGCGCCGGGCATCCTGCGCATGGAGGTGGGCCAGCCCTCGACCGGCGCGCCGCGTGGTGCCGCCGAGGCGGCGATCCGGGCACTCCAGGCCGGTGCCCCCATGGGCTACACGGAGGCATTCGGGCTGCCATCGCTGCGGGAGCGCATCAGCCGCCATTATGCCGAGCACTACGGCGCCACGGTGCCGGCGCGCCGCATCGCGGTGACGGTGGGCGCCTCCGGTGCCTTTCCGCTGGCCTTTCTGGCCGCCTTTGATCCCGGGGACCGGGTGGCCATGGCCGCACCCTTTTATCCGCCCTACGCCAACATCCTGACGGCATTGGGTATGCGCCCCGTGCTGCTGCCCTGCGACGCGAATACCCGCTTCCAGCCCACCATCGGCATGCTGGAACAGCTCGACCCTCTGCCGGACGGGCTGATCGTTGCCTCCCCCTGTAATCCCGCCGGCACCATGCTGACGCCCGGGGAGCTGGCGGCGATCGCGGAATGGTGCCACGCCCGCGGCATCCGGTTGATCTCGGACGAGATTTATCACGGCCTTTCCTACGGTATGGCGGAAAGCACGGCCGCGGCGTTCAGCGAGAGCGCCGTGGTGGTGAACAGCTTCAGCAAGTACTTCTCCATGACCGGCTGGCGGATCGGCTGGCTGGTTTTGCCAGAGGATTTGCTGCGGCCTGTGGAATGCCTGGCCCAGAACCTGTTCATCTCCGCGCCGCATGTGGCTCAGCTGGCAGCCGAGGCCGCCTTCAACTGCCGTCCCGAACTGGAAGCCAACAAGGCCGCCTATGCGCGCAGCCGGGACGTGCTGCTCGCCGGCCTGCCATCAGCCGGCCTTGACTGCCTGGCTCAGGCCGATGGGGCATTCTATCTGTGGGCGGATGTCTCGGCCCTGACGCGGGATAGCGTCGCCTTTGCCGCCCGCATGCTGGCCGAGGCCGGCATCGCCGCAACCCCGGGCGTGGATTTCGACCGGGAGCGCGGCTCACGTTTTCTGCGCCTATCCTATTGCGGGGCAGAGGATGCGATGGCGGAGGCACCAGAACGAATCCGCCGCTGGCTGGCGCGCTGAGCGGCTCGGGAAGGTCCGGATCACGAAAATCTGACGACGCGGGAATGCGGCGGGTGCAATGATGCGTTCCGCCCGCGTAACGGGCAGCGCCGTGTGCTGTGCCACGGCCATTTCATTTCGATATAACAACAAATGGGAGGGCCGGGTCATGTCGGAAGCCATGCCCGATCTTGCGGCGCTCAAGACGCGGCAAATGGCCGCTTGGGCGTCTGGCGACTATGCGGTGATCGGCACCACGCTGCAGATCGTGGGGGAGTCGCTATGCGAGGCGCTCGATCTCCGCAGCGGCGAGAGGGTGTTGGACGTGGCGGCGGGCAACGGCAATGCCAGCCTGGCCGCTGCGCGGCGCTTCGCCGATGTTGTTTCCTCCGACTATGTCCCGGAGTTGCTGGATCGTGGCCGACGGCGAGCCGAGGCAGAGAGGCTGCCCATCGTGTTCCGCCCGGCGGATGCCGAGGCGCTGCCCTTCGACGATGCGGCCTTTGACGTGGTGCTCTCGACATTTGGGGTGATGTTTACCCCCGATCAGGATCGCGCCGCTGCCGAGATGCGTCGTGTTTGCCGCAAGGGCGGGCGGATCGGCCTGGCCAATTGGACGCCCGCGAGCTTTGTCGGCCGGGTGTTCAGGCTGATCGGGGGCCTGCTGCCGCCGCCGGCCGGAGTGCGTTCACCCGCCTTGTGGGGCACGCGAGACCGGTTGCAGGAGTTGTTTCCCAGCGCAGCCATCGAAACGAACACGCGGCATTTCAACTTCCGCTACCGTTCGCCGGCCCATTTCACCGAGGTGTTCCGCTCCTATTACGGTCCGGTGCACAAGGCTTTCCTGGCGCTGGACCCGGCGGGGCAGATCACGCTGGAGCGGGGCCTGGCCGATCTGATGCTGGAGTTCGACCGGGGCGGTGGCGACGGTCTGGTGGTGCCTTCGGAGTATCTGGAGGTCGTCATCCGCCTTTGACGGAGCTGGCTTGCCGGGGCACGCCTGCGGGACCACAGTTTCCGACCTTGAGAAACAGGGGGAAGGAAATGAGGATGATGTCCCGTAGACAAGGCTTCCAGCTGGCCGGTGCGGCAGGGCTTGCGGCCATGGGCGGCATGCTGGGCGGTTGTGCCAGCGGGGGCGGTGCGGCCGGCGGATCTTCGGGAACAGCCGCTCCAAGCACGGTGCGCACGCCCGTCGGGTTCGCCGTGCCGCCGGGCGCCTGCGACTGCCATGTGCATGTTTTTCCGGATCCCACCGCCTTTCCCTTCTGGAGTGGCCGCGCTTACACCCCGCCTGTCGCCACGGCGGATGATTTGCTGGCCCTTCAGCGCGCCCTGCACATGGACCGCGTGGTGATCGTACAGCCCAGCGTCTACGGCACCGATAATCGCGCCACGTTGGATGGCATGCGGCAACTCGGCCCGCTGCGCGCGCGTGGCGTTGCGGTGATCGGCGAGCAAACCGGCGCGGCGGAGCTGGATGCCATGCATGCGGCGGGCATCCGTGGCATCCGCGTCAATCTGGAAACTGGCGGCGTCACTGATCCCGCGGCGGCGGGGCGGCTGCTGGATGCGGCGGTGGCGCGCATCCAGGGCCGGCTATGGCACCTCCAGATTTATGCGCGACTGACCTTGATCGAGGCGCTACGGGCTCGGTTGGCTGCCTTGCCCATGCCGGTGGTGTTCGACCATTTCGCAGGGGCCCAGGCAGCGCAAGGGGTGGAACAGCCGGGATTCGCCTCGGTGCTGGAACTGGTGCGGGCTGGCCGGGCGTATGTGAAGGTGTCCGGCGCCTACCGGGCCTCCTCCGAGGCGCCGGACTACCCACGGGTGGCCGCCCTGGCGCGTGCCCTGATCGCCGCCAATCCCGAGCGCATCGTCTGGGGCAGCGACTGGCCGCACCCTGACAGCGTTCCGGTGGCTGGCCGCGGCGCCACCGACATCGCCCCGCCCATGCCGATCGACGACGGGCGGGTGCTGAACCTGTTGGCCGAATGGGCGCCGGATGCGGGACTGCGTCACCGCATACTGGTGGACAACCCGGCACGGCTCTACGACTTCTGAACCGCAACCTCAGCCGGCGCTTTGGGTTGACCTGGCAGGCGCTTCATTCCTGGGAGAGAACGCGCCGGCACGGAGGAACGGCAACGGTGAGCGACTCCAACAAGGGCGCGCCCGAGAACGACCGGCCGCCACGGTTCCTGATCTGGCGGCCCTTTCAGCCTGCGCTGAAGCGGCGAACGGAGAACCGGACACGCGGCGAAGCTCCGCGCCAGCGTTCTTTCCGGATGGAACGGGAGGAGGAAGACGGGAGCAGCACGCGATCTTCCCGGGCAATCCAGCCTGGCCCGAGCCCGGCAAGAGCGCCACGGGCCAGCACCGAGCCCCGCCACGCAACCACTGCAAGGGAGTGAAACAGGGCGCCGGCGCGTCTGCGCGCCGCGCCGGGTGCCTCGGCGGAGGAGGCTCAGGGCTGCTGGCTGAAGAAGAAGCGCTGGAAGCGCATCAGCATCTCGCGCAGGTCGAAGGGCGGCGGCGGCTCATCCGCCTGATTGGGCGGGGCATGCTCGCGGAATCCGGCCAAGGCCCGGGCAGTGTCGGAAAGCGGAAGCTCACGTGGCGTGCTCTCGGCCGTGGCGGCCCCCAGGCCCATGATCCGCAGCAGCACGCGGTCGGCGTCCGGCAATTCCGCCGCGGCCCGCGCTGCGTCTTCCGGCCGGGGCGCGCAAACCACGGAACGGCCTTCCAGCCCGCAGGGCAGTTCCATCATCTGGTGGGGCGGGAAGCGAAGCTGCACCGTGCCGGTCAGGGCCAGCAGGCCACGCGCTGCGCCGTCCATGCCGAGATCGCGTGCCGTGACCACCGGCACCAGCACGCCACGGCGGGACGCGACCTCGAGCGCCAGCGGCGCCTCGCTGGCCGTCGCGGGGTCCACGGGCGTCGCATGGGTCATGCGGCAGGCGGTGTGATCGGTCATGGGATCGGCAGCGCAGGATAGGATCCAGGGACCGAAGCTTTCGGTGGCACCGCGCGCGGGGAGTGGCCCGAACGCGGCGGCAAGGGCAAACAGGGCCAGGGCGGCGGCGGGTCGTGGGCCAATGGTCTGCATGTGGTCAAGATAGGAAGCCAGAAGGGAGTTCGCCATGAACAGCATCACCTTGCCGGACGGCAGCACGGTTCCCGCCCTGGGTCAGGGCACTTGGAAGATGGGCGAACGTGGCGCCGACCGCGCCGCCGAAACGCGGACGCTGCGGCTCGGCCTCGATCTCGGCCTGACGCTCATCGACACCGCCGAGATGTATGCTGAGGGCGGTGCCGAAGAGGTGGTGGCCGAGGCCATCGCGGGGCGCCGCGACGAAGTCTTCCTGGTCACCAAGGCCTATCCGCAGAATGCATCGCGCTCGCGGCTGCCGCAGGCCTGCGCGCGCAGCCTGAAGCGGCTGAAGACCGATGCCATCGACCTTTATCTGCTGCACTGGCGCGGTTCCGTCCCGCTGGCCGAAACGGTGGAGGCGATGGAGAAGCTGGTGGCCGAAGGCAAGATCCGCCGCTGGGGCGTCTCGAACCTTGACGTGTCGGACCTGGAGGAGCTTGGCGACAAGCTTGGGGACTGCGCCACGAACCAGGTCCTCTACAACCTCGAGGCCCGAGGCGTGGAGTTCGACCTGCTGCCTTTTGCGGCGCGGCTCAAGATGCCGGTGATGGCCTATTCTCCGGTAGGGCAGGGCGGATCGCTGCTGCGGCAGCCGGTCCTGAAGCGCATCGCGGAGCGGCAGGGCACCAGCCCGGCGCAGATCGCCTTGGCCTGGACGCTGCGCAACCCCGGAATCATCAGCATCCCCAAGGCTTCAGACGAGGTGCATCTGCGGGAGAATGCGGGGGTGTGGAAGATTGTGCTGACGCCCGAAGACCTCGCCGAGCTCGATGGTGCCTTTCCGCCGCCCAAGCGGAAGCAGCCGCTGGAGATGCTGTGACGGCCGATTGCGCCGCCATCGTGACATTTGCGGGTTACGGCGCGGCAACGCGCTGCCTATCCTCCGCCCTGTGACGATTCCCCCTCTGGCGCCGTGAGCGCCACGCTCGCCATCCTGTTGATTGTTCTTCTGGTGCTTTCGCTCTGCGGGGGATTTGCCGCGCGCTGGCCGGATGCGGCGCGGCTGGTGCATGGCGGCTGCGCCATTGTGTCGCTGGGCTTCGTTACCTTGGCCGTGCTATCGCTGGCGATGGGCGGCGGGGCACCGGTGCTGCTGCCCGTCGGTCCGCCCTGGGCGCCGCTGAGCCTCGCGCTGGATGGGTTGTCCGCCTGGTTCCTGCTGCTTCTGGGGCTGGTCGGACTGGCCTGCGGCCTGTTCGCCTGGGCGCATGAAGCAGCGGCACCGCCGGCCCGCCTGATCCCCTATCCACTGTTTCTGTTCGGCATGGCGCTGACGCTTGCCGCGGCCGATGGCTTCACGCTGATCCTCGGCTTCGAGGTCATGTCGCTCGCATCCTGGGGGCTGCTGGTGGCGCGGGCGATGGAAACGCGCGACGCCAGCGCCCGTGACGCCGCGAGGCTGTACCTGCAGTTCTCCCTGTTCGGCGCCGCCTGTCTGGTGCCGGCCATTGGCCTGCTGGGCGGGCTCGCCGGCGACCTGTCCTTTGCCGGCCTCCGTGCGGCGCCGCCAACCGGCTGGGTGGCTGCCGCCGTAATGACGCTGGTGTTGCTGGGTGCAGGGTGCAAGGCCGGGATCTGGCCGCTGCATGGATGGCTGCCGATCGCCCATCCGGTTGCGCCCGCTGGTGTGTCTGCGCTGATGTCGGCGGCCATGACCAAGGTCGCCCTGTATGTGGTGGCGCGGCTGGTGCTCGATCTGGGCGGGCCTGCGCAGCCGCCGGGATGGGGCGCGGCGCTGCTGTTGCTGGGTGCCGCCTCGGCCCTGATTGGCGCTCTGCGGGCGACGCAGGAAGTGGATGGCAAGACGCTTCTGGCCTGTTCCACCATCGAGCATGTCGGGCTGGTGGCCATGGGGCTCGGCCTTGCCGCCATTCTGCGCGGCGCGGATCTGGGGCCGCTTGCCTCCGTGGCGGCGGGGGCGGCGCTGCTGCACGCCCTCGGCCACGCGCTGTTCAAGACCCTGCTGTTCCTGGCGGCGGGGGAGATCGAGTCGGGCGCCGGCTCGCGCCGGCTGGATGCGCTGGGCGGGCTGATCCATGCCATGCCGCTCGTGGCAGGCGCCGCCCTGGTGGGGGCCGCCGCGGCCGCCGCTCTTCCGCCGTTGCTGGGCTTTGCCGGCGAATGGCTGCTGTTGCAGGCGCTGCTGTCGGCCTGGCGCGTAGGCTCGCTCTGGGTGCAGGTTCTGGTTGCCGCGTGCACCGCCGTCGCCGCGCTGTCCGCCGCGCTGGGCGCCTTCGCGATGCTGCGCTTCTGGGGGCTGGTGTTTCTGGGTCGTGCCCGCACGCCGCGGACACTGGGTGCGCAGGAAGCCGCGCCCCCGGCCCGTGCCGCGCTGATCGGCTTGGCGGCGCTGCTGCTGTTGGCCGGTCTGGTCCCGGGGGCGCTGCTGGCGTTGGGGGCGCCGGCGGTGGCGCAACTCAGCGCGCATCCGGGGCTGGTGCAGGCGGGGTTGTGGTCGGTCGGGCCCTCCATGCTGCCGGGGTACCAGCCCCTGGGCGTGGCGCTGCTGCTGGTGGTGGCGGCCGCCGGGCTGGCCGCGCTGTTGCGTCGCGCTACTCCGCTTGCTCCGGCCCGTGGCCCGGTGTGGGATGGCGGCTTCATCGCGCCTCCGGCACATCTGCCCTTTGGTGACCCAGATACCCAGGCCAGCGCGTCCGGCTTTGCCCAGCCGCTACGGCGGATGCTGGGTGGGCGGCTGCTGGCGGGGCGTGAACATGTCACCGGTCGGCCACCGGGCGATCCGAACCCTGCTCGGATCGACGCGGATTGGCATGATCCGGCCTTGCCGGCGCTGCTGCATTCTTTGCGCACCGCGCGGGAGCGGCTGGCCGGCGCCGCCGAGCGGCTGCGCGGCCTCACCATCCGGCAGTTCCTCGCGCTTGCCTTCGGCACGTTGCTGCTGCTGCTTGCCCTGCTGGTGCTGCTCGGCCAGCGAGGCATCGGTCCATGACCATTCCACCCGGCTTCTGGAGCGGGCTGTTGGCGCAGCTCCTGCACCTGGCGCTGATGCTCGGCCTCGCGCCGCTGCTGGTGGGCGTGGTGCGCTGGCTGAAGGCAAGGCTGATGGGCCGGCGTGGACCGTCTCCGCTACAGCCCTGGCGCGACATCCTCCGGCTTCTGCGCAAGCAGCCGCTGTTGGCCGAGAGTGCGTCGATCGTGTCCACTGCCACGCCCTACGCTGCGCTGGCGGCCACGGTGGCGGCGTCCGCGCTGGTGCCCGGTTTCGCCCACGGCATGACCCTGGCGCCGCTGGCCGACCTGATCCTGATCGGCGGGCTGCTGGCCGTGTCCCGCTTCGCCCTGGCACTGGCGGGAATGGATGTCGGCACCGCCTTCGGCGATCTTGGCGCGGCCCGGGCCATGAGCTTCGCCGTCTTTGCCGAGCCCGCCTTTATCTTGTCCGTGCTCGGATTCGCGATTCTGGCCGGAGGCACCAACCTCGATGCTGTGGGCCTTGCCTTCGCCGAAGGCGGGCAGGGAGTGCGCGTGTCGCTGCTGTTGTCGCTGCTGGCGCTGCTGGCAGTGGCGCTGGCCGAGAATGGCAGACTGCCGGTCGACAACCCGGCCTCGCATCTGGAACTCACCATGGTGCACGAGGCGATGCTGCTGGAAAGCTCCGGCCGCTACCTGGCCCTCTGGGAGATGCAGGCGGCTCTCAGGTTGATGCTCTGGCTGGCCCTGCTGGCGGCGCTGTTCCTGCCGATGGGCACTGCGCCGCCCGGTGGCGGGCTGCTGCCCTGGCTGTTCGGCCTCATGGCCTGGCTGTGCAAGATCGGCCTTCTCGCCCTGGGCCTTTCCCTGATGGAAAGTGCCATTGCCCGCATGCGCGTCTTCCGCGTGCCCGAGTTCCTGGGGGCCGCGCTGCTGCTGGCCTTGCTGGGTGCGGTGTTCCTGTTTCTCTCGGCCGGGGTTGCGTGATGGGTCAGCTTCCCTACGACGTCGCGCATCTGCTGGGCGGCGGCGTGCTGCTGCTCTCCTTTGTACTGCTGTACCAGCGCCGGGTAGGGGCGGTGATCTCCGCGCTGGCCGTGCAAGGGACCTTGCTGGCACTGCTGGTAGCCTGGCAGGGCTGGGTGCTGGACGCAGCCGGGCTCTACATCACGGCGCTGGCGGCGTTTCTCGCCAAGGCGGTGGCCATCCCGCTGGGCCTGCGCTGGCTGGCGCGGCGGTTCGGGCTGCACCGTGCGGTGGAAACGGCCATCGGCATCGGCCCCGGGTTGATCGCTGGCGTCGGGCTGGTGGCACTGGCCATTCTGGTGGTGCTGCCCGCCACCACCGGCAGCCCATCCCTGGCCCGCGAAGGCCTGGCCATCGCCTTGTCGGTGGTGCTGTTGGGCGTTCTGATGATGATCACCCGGCAGCATGCGATCGGCCAGGTGGTGGGGCTGCTCAGCCTGGAGAACGGGCTGGTGCTGGCGGCGGCAGGAGTGCGCGGGCTGCCGCTGGTGGTGGAGCTTGCAACAGCCGCGCTGGTGCTGGTTCTGGCAGGTGTCGCCGGCTTCTTCGCCTGGCGGCTGCGGGAAGACTTCGCCGAAGGGGATTTCGCCACGCTCGACCTCGGCCTGCTGCACCGACATCGCGGCGAGGCGCCGTTCGTGGAGGATGCCCCTTGAACGCCGCGCTCGCGCCCCTGGTGCTGCCCGGCCTCCTGATCGCCTTGCCGTTGCTGGGTGGGGCCGCGCTGGCGGCGGTGCCCTCGCAGCGCATGGCGGCGCTGCTGAACATCGCGCTGGCGGCGGCGGGCTTCGTGCTGGCCCTGGCCCTGGCGGCGCTGCCCTGGGGCGCGACGGGGCTGTTGCACGTCGATGCACTGAATCTGCCGCTGATCCTGGTCGGCGCCTTTGTGGGGCTGACCACCGCCTGCTTCTCCGCCGCCGCCTGGCCGTCCGAGAACTTCACCCCCGGTGCGGCACGCGCCTACCACGCCGCTTTCCAATTCTTTTTGGGCGCGCATCACCTCGCGCTGCTGGCCGAGAACCTTGGTCTGGTCTGGGTTGGGATCGAGGGCGCGACCATCGCCTCGGTGCTGATGGTGGGTCTGCACCGCACTCGCGCCGCCATCGAGGCAGCCTGGAAGTTCCTGATCCTGGGTGGGCTGGGCATCGCCCTGGCGCTGTTCGGCACCATCACCCTCGCCGTGGCGGCGCAGCCTCTGCTGGCTGAGGGCGCGTCGAGCCTTTCCTTTGCGGCGCTGCGAGAGGTCGCGGCGCGGGCGGATGGCGGGCTGCTGAGCCTCGGCTTCGTCTTCCTGCTGGTGGGCTACGGCACCAAGGCTGGCCTGGTGCCGCTACATTCCTGGCTGCCGGACGCGCATGCCGAGGGGCCACTGGCCATCTCGGCCGTTTTGTCCGGGCTGCTGCTGAACGCCGCGCTGCACGCCATTCTGCGGGCCAAAGCGGTGGTGGGGCTGAACGCGGAAGCCCTGCCGCCGGGCGCATTGCTGCTGTCGCTGGGGGTGGCATCGCTGTTGCTGGCGGCTTTCTCGCTCTGGCGGCGGCGCGATGCGCGGCGGTTCTTCGCCTGGAGCAGCATCGAGCAGATGGGGCTGGCTGCGGTCGGCTTCGGCTTGGGGGGCGCCGCCTCGCTGGCGGGCATGTTGCAGCTGATCGGTCATTCGCTGGTGAAGAGCGCGATCTTCTTCGGGCTCGGCGGGGCCGGAGGTCGGGATCTTGCGGCGCTCCGCGGCCTGGCCAATGCACGGCCGGTTCTAGGCTGGTCACTGGTGGTGGCCATGCTGGCTATTGCCGGCTTGCCGCCTTTCTCCCTGTTCGCCAGCGAGTTCCTGTTGATGCAGCAAAGCGTGGCGCGGCTGCCCTGGCTGGCTCTGCCGCTGGGCATCGGGCTGCTGGTCGGCACGCTGGCCATGCTGCGGCAGGTCCAGGCCGTCGCGCTGGAACCCGCCTCCACCCGTACGCTTCGTGCCGCCTCCGGCGAAACCGTGCTTCCGGAGCGGCTGGTGGCCTGGGCCGTTCTGGGTCCGCTGCATCTGCACCTGTTGCTGGCCCTGCTGCTCGGGTTCGCCCTGCCCGCACCGCTGCGGGCCGTGCTGCAGGAAGCCGCAAGGATCGTCGGATGAGCGAAGGCCTGGCGATGGCGCTGATCGGCGAAGGAACGGCACGAACCGGCTTCCGCCGCGAATTGTCAGTGGAGCAATGGGCCCGTCTGCCGCAGGCCCTGCGCGCCGAACCGGAGTTGGAGCTGCTTGGTCTGTGGGCGGAGAACGGCGCTGTGCATGCGGCCTTTCGCCCGGCATCCGGCGGCGCGCCGTTGCTGGCGACGCTGGCGGTGACGGGCGACGCCTTTCCTGCCCTGTCCCCCGCCCGTCCAGGCGCCAGGTTGTTTGAACGCGCCATTGCGGATCTCTGGGGCCTGCGCGCCGAGGGCGGCGTGGATAGCCGGCCCTGGCTCGATCACGGGCGGTGGGGCGTGGCGGCGCCACTTTCCCCCGTGCCGCGCGCTACGCCGGGGGATGCGCCGCAGCCGGTGTTCCTGCCCGGGGAGGGCGAGGGGGTGCACCAGGTGCCGGTCGGTCCCATCCATGCCGGGGTGATCGAGCCGGGGCATTTCCGCTTCCATGTGCAGGGCGAGACGGTGCTGCGGCTGGAGGCCAGGCTCGGCTATGCGCATAAAGGCGTGCTCGGGTTGATGCGTGGGCGCACGCCCCGGCAGGCCGCCCGCTTCGCGGCGCGCATTTCGGGTGATTCCACCGTGGCGCATTCCTGGGCCTTCGCCGCCGCGGCCGAGGCCGCCGCCGGGATTGCCCCGCCGCCGCGCGCCCTGCTGCTGCGCGGACTGATGGCGGAATTGGAGCGGGTTGCCAACCACCTGAACGATTGGGGCTTCTTGTGCAACGACGCCGCCTTCGCCTGGCCGCATGCCCGGTGCGGTGCGCTGCGGGAGGCGTTGCTGCGGGCCCAGGACGGCGCTTTCGGGCATCGACTGATGATGGATCGCGTGGTGCCCGGCGGCGTGTCGATCGACATCGCGCCGAGCGGGCCCGGCATGCTGCGCGAGGCGCTGTCGCTGATCGCCGCGGAACTGCCGGTCTTGCGTCGCGTCACGGAGGACCATGCCAGCCTGCAGGACAGGCTGTCCGGTACGGGGGTGGTGCGGGCGGAATGGGCGCGGCTCTACGCGGCGGGCGGCTACGTCGGGCGCGGGTCCGGCCGCGACTTCGACGCGCGCCGGGACCTGGCCTACCCGCCCTATGGCACCCTCGACGTGCCGGTGCGGGAAGCCGGCGATGTGGAGGCGCGGCTCGCCGTGCGCATCGCAGAGCTGGAGGAAGCGTTGCGGCTGGCGACAGAATTCCTGGACCGGCTGAGCCCGGGAGACATCCTGACCGTCTGGCCGCAGCCGCCCGCAGCCGGGGAAGGGCTGGCCGTGATCGAGGGGTTCCGGGGTGAGACTTTCTGCTGGATGGCGCTGGACGAGGCCGGCCTCATCCGCGCCTGTTTCCCGCGCGATCCGTCCTGGCTGCATTGGCCACTGCTGGAGGCGGCGATGGAGGGCAACATCCTGGCCGAGTTTCCGTTGTGCAACAAATCCATCAACGCCAGCTATAGCGGGGTGGACCTGTGATGCGCCGGCCTGGCTGGGCGGCGCCATCCTGGCTCCGTGCCCGCTGGGCTTGGCGGCCGGCTGAATGGCCGCGGCCCTTCTGGGGAGAGCTGGCCGCAACCCTGTTCCGTCCACCGCTGACGGCTCCTGCACCGATGAGCCAGCCTGCCACGGTGGAAGCATTGGCCGAGCGGCTCGAAGCGGCGGCGCAGGCGCGGCTCGGCCGCAGCCTGGCAATCCGCCATCTCGGCTCCGGCTCCTGCAATGCCTGCGAACTGGAAATCAATGCCCTGTCCGGCGTGGTGTACGATCTGGAACGGCTGGGGCTGCGGATCGTGACCTCGCCCCGGCATGCCGATGTGCTGCTGGTGACCGGCCCGGCCTGCCGCAACATGACCGAGGCCATGCAACGCGCCTGGTTCTGCACCCCCGATCCGAAATGGGTGGTGGCGGTGGGCGACTGCGCCATGGATGGCGGGGTATTTCGTGACAGTTACGCCGTGGAAGGCGGGGCGGAGCGGGTGCTGCCGGTGGATTTGGTGATCCCTGGGTGTCCGCCGCCGCCGGCCCTGATGCTGGAAGGATTGCTGGCCCTGCTGGAAGCGCAGGGCGATCCCGAAGAACGCCGGGCACAGCGAGGGCGGCCCCGCCTGGAGCCGGATCCTGACGCCGACGGTTGAAGCCGGCGGAAAGCGGGCCGGCCGGATCGCTCCGGCCGGCCCTTCACCACGGACGGCCACCTGCCGGGAAAAAAGGCGCCGTCCGGCCTGCTTCACCTCCACCGGAAAGGGGGCCGGCCGTAGCGTGGCCGCGCCGCTGTTCCGGTCACGAAGGTGCCCGGAACAGCTTCATTCCAGCCAACTGTCCCCGTGATGGGCGCGGGCTGAAATCGCCGTCATCCGCCAACGGAATGCGTCAGATCAGGCAAAGGGTCTGCAGTTCGCGGCGCAGCGTGGCCGGCAGGGCCTCGATGCCTGACGCATCGGACGGTGAACTGCCCAGATCGTGCGGCGCCGCATCCGGTTCCAGGTAGCGCCAGCCCTGGAACGGCTTCACCGGCCGTGCGGCGACCGCCACCAGCTCCGGATCCAGCACCAGGGCGCTGTGCGGCGTCCCATCGGCACTCGGCTCGGTGCGGATCTCGATGATCCGTTGCCGGACGCAGACGAAGCCGGCCACCACCCAGAAGAGCGAGCCGCCGTCCAGCACTTCGGCCGTGCGCTTGGGCGCCATGCGGGTGAGATGTCGCAGGGGGGGATCGAGCTTGATCCGCCGTTCCTGTGCCGAGCGGAGGGTGGCGACGTCGCGCGGACCGACGCAGAGCTTGATGATGTGCAGCACGCTGCCTGATCTACGCCGCCCAGGCCCGGCCGCAAGAGGCCATCTCAAGTCTTGCTTAACCTCGCCGGCGCAGAATGGACCGCTGCTACTGCCCATGGATACGCAAGATGCGAAACCTCCAGAACGTGCCGCTCGCTGTCGCTTTCCCGCTTATCTCGCTGATTGCGGCCGGGGCGGTTGGAATGCTCGCCGTCTCGGGCGGAACACATTCGCCGCTTCTGGCTGCCGGATTGGCCGCTGCCATGCTCGTTCTTGGCATGTTGCTGGGTCAGGCCTCGGCGGCTTCGCTGCGGCAATTGGCCGAAGAGATGGAGCGGCTTGCGGCCGGCGATACCCGGCTCCGGCCGCCGGCCCGGCGGCGGAAGGATGCCGTGGGGCGGATCGCCCACGCGGCCGAGCGGCTGCGTTGCCAGCTTACAGTCGGCTTCGCGCAGCAGCAGATGCTGGAACAGCTGCCCATCGGCATCGTCACCGCCGATCCGCGAGATGAGTTCCGCATCGGCTACATGAATGCCCGCATGCGCGCCATCCTGCGTGACCACCTTGCCGACATCCTGCCCTGCCAGCCGGAGGAGGTGATAGGGAAGAGCTTCGACATCTTCCACCGCGATCCCGCCCGGCAAAGAGCGCTGATGCAGGATGGGTCCCGCCTGCCTTATCGCACGCGGATCAAGGTTGGCGGCGAGGTGATGGACCTGGCCGTCTCGGCGATCCGCGATAGCGGCGGAGGCTATGTTGGGCCGATGCTGGCCTGGACCGTGGTGACGGAGCAGAGCCGGCTGGCCGACCGGTTCGAGGCCGAGCTGGGCAGCGTGATGAACAGCTTGGCGGGCCGGGCCACCGAGCTGCAGCAGGCAGCGGCCCGGTTGGCCGGCATTGCCAGCCGATCGGGCCAGGAAGCGGGGGCGGTGGCAAACGCGGCCAGCCGTGCCGACCATGACGTGCAGGCAGTGGCCGCCGCGGCCGAGCAGATGGCCGCTTCCATCACCGAAATCACGCGTCGCGTGGCCGAGGCCCGCGCCACGGATGTCACCATGCGGGGCCTTGCCGAAAGTGCCCAGCGCATCGGCGATGTGGTGCAGTTGATCTCCTCCATCGCCGGGCAGACCAACTTGCTGGCGCTGAACGCGACGATCGAGGCGGCAAGGGCTGGCGAGGCCGGCAAAGGCTTCGCCGTGGTCGCTTCCGAGGTGAAGAACCTGGCCAGCCAGACCGCACGGGCGACTGAGGAGATCGGTCAGCAGATCGGCGAGATGCAGGCGGTAACTGGACGGGCGGTGGAGGCGATCCGCGGCATTGGCGGAACGGTGGAGCAGACCAATGGCATCGCGACCGCCATTGCTGCCGCGGTGGAGCAGCAGGGTGCCGCCACCCAGGAGATCGCCCGTAGCGCGGCACAGGTTGCCGAAGCCATGGGCACGGTCAGCCGCGGCATCGCCGGCGTCCGAGGCGCGGCGGAGGAAACCGGCGAGGCCGCTGGCGGCATGGTCGATGCCGTGCAGGAGCTTGCGGGGCAGGCAGCCACCCTGCGGGAAGGCTCGGGCCGGTTCCTGGAAGCCATTCGCCGCTGACGTTGCACGGCGCCGCGTTACGGGCGTAAGGCAGCACCGTTGCAGGCCAGAAGACGCCCGGTGCCGAGCCGCCGGGCGGTGAGAGGAAGAGTCACATGGTGGGCTATCGCGTCGCCGTCGTCGGCGCCACGGGCAATGTCGGCCGCGAGATGCTGAAAACGCTGGCCGAGCGCCAGTTCCCGGTGAGTGAGGCCATCGCTCTGGCGTCGCCCCGTTCCGCAGGCCAGCAGGTGTCCTTTGGCGAAGAGCAAGTGCTGAAGGTCCGCAACCTGGAAACCTTCGACTTCAAGGGAACCGATCTGGCACTGTTCTCACCCGGGGCCGCTGTGTCTGCGGTGCACGCGCCGCGCGCCGCGGCGGCGGGCTGCGTGGTGATCGACAACACCAGCCAGTTCCGCATGGACCACGACGTGCCGCTGGTGGTGCCTGAGGTCAATCCGCAGGCGCTTGAGGGTTTCCGCAAGCGCCGCATCATCGCCAACCCGAATTGCTCGACGATCCAGATGGTGGTGGCGCTCAAGCCGCTGCACGAGATCGCCCGCATCCGCCGGGTGGTGGTGTCCACCTATCAGTCCGTTTCCGGCGCCGGCAAGGAGGCAATGGACGAGCTGTTCACACAGACTCGCGGCATCTTCGTGAACGACCCGGCCACCCCCGAGATCTTCACCAAGCCCATCGCCTTCAACTGCATCCCGCATATCGACCGCTTCCTGGATGACGGCTTCACCAAGGAAGAATGGAAGATGGCGGTGGAGACCCGGAAGATCCTGGACCCCGACATCCAGGTGGTGGCGACGGCCGTCCGTGTGCCGGCCTTTATTGGCCATGGGGAAGCGGTGCATGTGGAGTTCGAGAGCGAGATCACGGTGAACCAGGCCTGGGATGCGCTTCGTGAGGCGCCAGGGATCACGGTTCTCGACCGGCGGGAGGATGGAGGCTACGCCACGCAGGTGGATGTGGCAGGGGAGGATCCCGTATTCGTGTCCCGCCTCCGCCGCGACCCAACCGTGCCGCACGGCCTGGCCTTCTGGTGCGTGGGCGACAACCTCCGCAAGGGCGCGGCCCTGAACGCCGTGCAGATTGCCGAGGAAATGGTGCAACGCGGACTTCTCGGCCGCTGAGCGCCTGCCGGGTCGCCGTCGCCACCTGCCATATTGCGGCGGCGGCGCCACCGGATCACCTCTCCGTCGCCGCGCCGGCGCCCTGGTTCCGCCGCGCATCCCGGACAGCCTTGCGGCGTTGAACGCCGAGAAGGAGGAATTCGGATCATGCGGAACACCTTGGCCCGGTTGGTGCTGCTGGGCGGTCTCGCGGCTGGACTGGCCGCTTGCAACAGCTACAGCCCCGGACAGCGCGCAGTGGGCGGTGGCCTGCTCGGCGCAGGCGCGGGAGCAGGGCTTGGCTCCCTGAGCGGCAATGCCGGCACCGGCGCCCTCATCGGTGGCGCGCTCGGCGCAGTGGGCGGTGCAGCGACCACGCCGGAGCGGCCGCGCGATCCGTATTACTATGAACGGGCGCCACAGCCCGGCTACGGCTATGGCGGCTACTGATCGGCTCTAGTTCCCGCCTATGGTGCCAATCGAGGTGTCCGGGAGCCGCGGGGTACCGCGGCTCCCGATATCGTTCCCGGTTTCTGGAGCTATATGCGTCCTGGGCTAGTCAATCCTTGGATTCTCGCCCCTGGGGCGCGTTGACGCTACGGGGCGGCGCACCATAAAAGGAGGCCGCATTGCTCCTCCCGCCGCTGCCCCGGCGTTTGGCTGGGGCGGTACGGTATTATCGCGGAGCGGGATCGGTCCATGTCCAAAATAAAAGACTCACGCGAGGCGACCTTTATTGGCCGCCGGACGGATGGCTCGACGCTGCGGCGGCCGCTTTCGCCGCATCTGCAAGTCTATGACATGGTGCAGATCACCAGCGGCCTGTCGATTGCGAACCGCATCACGGGGTGTGCCTGGACGGTCGGGCTGATATTCATGGTGTGGTGGCTGGTGGCCGCTGCCGCCGGCCCGCAGGCCTTCGCCAATGTGCAATGGTTCTTGTCCTCTTTCCTGGGCATCCTGATCCTGCTGGGCATGACGGCAGCAGCTTGGTTCCACACCCTGGGTGGCATCCGCCACCTGGTCTGGGATGCAGGCTTTGCTTATGACCTGCCCAGCACGCACCGCTCCGGCCAGGCGGTGATGATCGGCACCGGCGTGATGACGGTGCTGACCTGGCTTGTTGCCATCATCGCCTGGGCCTGAGGAGCGCCGCCGTGAGCGAACATGTTTCTTCCAAGCAGATGCAGAGCCCGCTGGGCCGGGTTCGTGGCCTGGGCTCCGCCAAGGGAGGCGTGCACCACTGGTGGATGCAGCGGGTCACTTCTATTGCGCTGCTGCCGCTGACGCTGTGGTTCGTCTTCTCGGCCGCATCCCTGGCCGGCCACAGCTACGAAACCACGTTGGCCTGGATCGGTCGCCCCTTCAACGCGGTGCTGCTGCTGGCAACGATCGGCCTGTCCTTCTACCACGCCGCCATGGGTGTGCAGGTGGTTCTGGAGGACTATATCCGTAGCGAGTTCAATCGTATGGCCTCCATCCTCGCGGTGAAGGCGCTGTGCGTGGTGCTGGCGCTGATGGCCATGCTGGCAGTGCTGCGGATCGCGGTGTGATCCGGCACGGCGGGTGCGGCGCCGCTGCCCCGCCATCGATTGACGGCAAGATTCTGACAAGGCGGCGGCCCCTGTTGCGCGCCGCGCAAGTGACGGACGGATCGGGACGATGAACGCGATCACCATGCCTTCCAACGGCGCCTACCGCATTGTGGACCACACCTATGACGTCGTGGTGGTTGGCGCCGGCGGCGCCGGCCTGCGCGCCACCTTCGGCATGGGTGCGGCGGGCTTGACCACCGCCTGCATCACCAAGGTCTTCCCGACCCGCAGCCACACGGTCGCGGCCCAGGGCGGCGTCGGTGCCAGCCTCGGCAACATGGGCGAGGATAACTGGCGCTGGCACATGTACGACACTGTCAAAGGGTCGGATTGGCTGGGCGACCAGGATGCCATCGAATACATGTGCCGCGAGGCCGTGCCTTCGATTATCGAGCTCGAGCATTTCGGCGTGCCGTTTTCCCGCACCGAAGATGGCAAGATCTACCAGCGTCCCTTCGGCGGCCACATGCAGGATTACGGCAAGACGCCCGCCATGCGTGCCTGCGCAGCCGCCGACCGCACCGGGCATGCCATCCTGCACACGCTGTACCAGCAGTCGCTGAAGCATAACTGCGAATTCTTCGTCGAGTATTTCGCGCTCGACCTGATCATGGAGGATGGCGCCTGCCGCGGCGTCATGGCCTGGAACCTGGAGGATGGTTCCATCCACCGCTTCCGTGCGCAGACCGTGGTGTTGGCGACGGGCGGGTATGGCCGTGCCTACTTCTCCTGCACCTCCGCCCACACCTGCACCGGCGATGGCGGCGGCATGGTGCTGCGCGCCGGTATCCCTCTGCAGGACAACGAGTTCGTGCAGTTCCATCCGACCGGCATCTACGGGTCGGGCTGCCTCGTGACCGAGGGCGCCCGCGGCGAGGGCGGCTACCTGACCAATTCCGAGGGCGAGCGCTTCATGGAGCGCTACGCGCCGACCGCGAAGGATCTTGCCTCGCGCGACGTGGTTTCCCGCGCCATGTCCATGGAGATCCGCGAGGGACGGGGCGTCGGTCCGGAAAAGGACCACATCCACCTGCACCTGGAGCACCTGGGCGCCGATCTGCTGCATGAGCGGCTGCCGGGCATTTCCGAGACGGCGAAGATCTTCGCCGGCGTGGACGTGACCAAGGAGCCGATCCCGATGCTGCCGACCGTGCACTACAACATGGGCGGCATTCCTACGAACATCCACTGCGAGGTTCTGAACCCGACCGCCGACGACCAGGACCGGGTCGTGCCCGGCCTGATGGCGGTGGGCGAGGCGGCCAGCGTTTCCGTGCACGGCGCCAACCGGCTCGGCACCAATTCGCTGCTCGACCTGGTGGTGTTCGGGCGCGCCGCCGCGCTGCGTGCCGCCGAGACCCTCAAGCCGGGTGCCACTCAGGCGCCGCTGCCACCCAAGGCGGGCGAGATGGCTCTGGACCGCCTGGACCGTGTGCGTCACGCCAAGGGCGATGTGTCGGTGGCCGAGCTGCGCCTGAACATGCAGCGCACCATGCAGACACATGCCGCCGTGTTCCGCACCTCCGAGTTGCTGAAGGAGGGTTGCCAGAAGATGGGCAAGGTGGCCGACACCTATAAGGACATCCGGATCGGCGACCGTTCGATGATCTGGAACACCGACCTGGTGGAGGCAATGGAGCTGGACAATCTGATTGGCAACGCGCTGACCACCGTGGTGGGCGGCGAGGCCCGGAAGGAGTCCCGCGGCGCTCACGCGCAGGAGGACTACCCTGAGCGCGATGACGTCAACTGGATGAAGCACACCCTGGCCTGGGTCGACGACAAGTACAAGGTCAGGCTGGACTACCGCGACGTGAAGATGCGGACCCTCACCAACGAGGTTCAGGTCTTCCCGCCCAAGCCGCGCGTGTACTGAGGGAAGGAGCGGGATCCATGGCCACTTTCACCCTGCCCAAGAATTCCACCATCGGGACCGGCAAGACCTACAAGGCCGAGCCTGGTGCCAAAAATGTCAGGTCGTTCAAGATTTACCGCTTCGACCCGGATACGGGCGAGAACCCGCGTTACGACACTTACGAGATCGATCTCGACAAGTGCGGCCCGATGGTTTTGGACGCGCTGATCAAGATCAAGAACGAGATCGATACCACGCTGACCTTCCGGCGGTCCTGCCGCGAGGGCATCTGCGGCTCCTGCTCGATGAACATCGACGGGATGAACACGCTGGCCTGCCTGAAGCCGATCGAGGATGTGAAGAAGGACGTCCGCATCAACCCGCTGCCGCACATGCCGGTGGTGAAGGACCTGGTGCCCGACCTGACCCACATCTACGCGCAGCTGCGGTCGATCCAGCCCTGGCTGCAATCCGACACGGCGCCGCCGCCGGATGAGGAGCGCCGTCAGTCCAAGGAAGAGCGCGGCAAGCTCGACGGGCTGTGGGAATGCATTCTGTGCTTCTGCTGCTCTACCGCCTGCCCGTCCTATTGGTGGAACGGCGACCGGTATCTCGGGCCGGCCGTGCTGCTGCAGGCTTATCGCTGGATCGCCGACTCGCGCGACGAGAAGACCGGTGAGCGCCTGGACCAGCTGGAAGATCCGTTCCGTTTGTACCGCTGCCACACCATCATGAATTGCGCGGCGACCTGCCCGAAGGGGCTGAACCCCGCCAAGGCGATCGGCGAGATCAAGAAGCTGCTGGTCGAGCGCCAGGGCTGATCCGCGGCGTAGAGCGTGACAAAGGCCGGAAGGGGCAGCCCTCCCGGCCTTTTTTCGTGCTCAGGAGGAGGTGAAGGGGCCGCTGCCTTCACCCGGCTCGGGTTCGCTTTGCAGCAGAGACCGCGCCGCCATGTGGTTCATCACAGTTGAAACCTTTTCGCCTTCCTGGTCGGCCAGGGCGGTCAGCGGCAGGTAGGCAGGCTCGCCGCCCGGCATCAGCACACGGATGAAGTCGCCCTCGATTCCATCCACCTGCCCGATTTCCGTGCCACAGGCGCCGATGAGCGCGACGCCGGAAGGGATGCGGGACTTGTCGATCATGCGGGAAGCTTCCCTTGCTGGATGTCCAGAGGGGTAACGGGGCAGGGCGGTGCCGGATGCAGGGCGGCATTTTCACCCGCTGCGTGCAGAGCTTGCCTGACGGCCGCATTCTCTTGCCCGCGCCCGGTTGTCGGACAGCCGATAACCCTTTATGCCGCAACGCGATGGATGGCCAAGTGACGCCGCGCGGAGCAGCCCTCTCCGCCACCAATGAAGGTCCGCTGCCTGCCTACCGCGCGCGTGTCGCGGCGGGAGATCTGCGTTCCGATCCTGCCCAGGCCCAGGCCGCAGAAATCCTCCAGGATCTGTGGCGCCGCACTCGCGGCTATGAGCCGAAGCGCGAAATACCGACTTCGGAGCCCGGCAGTGGCTTCATGGGCCGGTTCTTCCGCAGAAAGCCGGTGGAGGAAGCGCCTGGCAACGCCCCGCAGGGGCTCTACCTGGTGGGGGAAGTCGGCCGCGGCAAGTCCATGCTGATGGACCTGTTCTTCGACTGCGCCGATGTGCCCCGGAAGCGCCGCATCCACTTCCACCAGTTCATGCAGCAATCGCACCAGCGCATCCATGCCTGGAAGAAGCAGCATGGGGACACCAAGGATCCGATCCCGCCCCTGGCCGACAGCATCACCGCCGAGGCATCCCTGCTCTGCTTCGACGAGTTCCAGGTGCATGACATCGCCGATGCGATGATCCTGGGGCGGCTGTTCGAGGCGCTCTTCGTGCGGGGCACCGTGATCGTTGCCACCTCCAACACGGCTCCGGACGATCTGTTCAAGGGCCGCCCGGGGCGCGACGCGTTTCTGCCCTTCATCAAGCTGATCAACCAGCATGTTGCGGTTCTGCACCTGCAGTCGCAGCAGGATTACCGCCGGGGCCGCATTCAGGGGCTGCCAACCTGGCACTCTCCGATCGACGGACGGGCCGAGCGCGCGCTGGACGCTGCCTTCAAGGAGCTGACGGGCAAGAGCCACGGCGACAAGCAGGTGCTGAATGTTCTGGGCCGCCGGGTGGAGGTGCCGCAATCCGTTTCCGGGGTGGCGCGGGCGGATTTCGACCAGCTTTGCGGCCTGGCGCTGGGCCCGGCGGACTATCTGGCGGTGGCCACGCACTTCCACACCCTGGTGCTGGATGGCGTGCCGCGGCTCGGGCCCGACAATTTCGACAAGGCGCGGCGCTTCATCACGCTGATCGACGCGCTGTACGAGCACCGCTGCAAGCTGGTCGCCTCCGCTTCGGCGACACCCGACCAGCTCTACGAGCAGGGGGAGAACGCGGCGATGTTCCAGCGCACCGCGTCCCGCCTGATGGAAATGCAAAGCCACGACTACCTGGGTCTGCCGCACCTCACCTGAGGGAGCGGGGCCACTTCAGAAGGAGCTGCCATGCGACACGTGTTCACGCTGTGCCTGTTGGGGCTGTTGGCCGGGGGCTTGGTGCCCAAGGCCGAAGCGGCCGGCCGGGGCGACACCAAGGTGTCGGCCGGCAAGACGGGGAAGGCGTTGAGCACAGTCGGTTCGGCCTCGGCGCGCCAGGCGGCGAAGCCGCGGCAGGCCAGCGCCGCCTCGGCTTCCGGCGGGCAGGTCCGGCAGGCGGCCGCCAAGCCGCCGCAGATCCTCCGCCCAGGCGCCTCGGCCGGTGGCAAGAGCCAGCGGGTGGTGGCGCGGACACCCCGCGCCCGCGCCGCGGCGCCGCAGCGGACCTCCTGGCAGGCCGGGCTGCCGGCGGCGTCGGGTGAGCAGCGCGAATGCCCCGTCGGGACCCTGTCCACGCTGGCGCGGGGCCATGACAATGTGGTCCGCTGCCTGCCACTCTGATTGTCTGATCTTCAGCTTGTCCGCCCCTCGGTTCGCTTGCCCGGGGGAGGGCGGCGGGCTAGGTGTAGCGCCGCAAGACCTCCAGTTTTCCGTCTGACCGAGAACGTTTGGGAAGGAGCCTCGTTATGGCCCGCAACAAGATCGCGCTGATCGGCGCCGGTAACATCGGTGGGACGCTGGCCCACCTGGTCGGGCTCAAGGAACTGGGCGACGTCGTCCTGTTCGACGTGTTCGGCGGGGTGGCCGCCGGCAAGGCGCTCGACATCATGCAGTCCAGCCCGGTGGACGGCTTCGACAGCCACATGACCGGTGGTTCCGATTACTCCGCCATCCAGGGCGCCGACGTCATCATCGTCACCGCCGGCTTCCCGCGCATGCCGGGTATGAGCCGCGACGACCTGCTGACCAAGAATGCCGGTGTCATGGGCCAGGTGGCCGAGGGCATCAAGAAGTACGCGCCGGATGCCTTCGTGATCTGCATCACGAACCCGCTGGACGTCATGGTCTGGGCGCTGCAGCAGAAGTCGGGCCTGCCCGCCAACAAGGTGGTCGGCATGGCCGGCGTGCTGGACAGCGCCCGCTTCCGCACCTTCCTGGCCGAGGAGTTCAAGGTTTCGGTCGAGGACGTCACCGCCTTCGTGCTGGGCGGCCACGGCGACACCATGGTGCCGCTGACCCGCTACTCCACCGTGGCCGGCATTCCGATCCCCGACCTGATCAAGATGGGCTGGACGACCCAGGAGAAGATCGACGCCATCGTGCACCGCACGGCCAATGGCGGCGGCGAGATCGTCAAGCTGCTGGAGAAGGGCTCGGCCTTCTATGCCCCTGCCGCCTCCGCCATCGCCATGGCCGAGAGCTACCTGAAGGACAAGAAGCGCGTCCTGCCCTGCGCGGTGATGCTGAACGGCGAGTACGGTCAGAATAACTTCTATGTCGGCGTGCCTGTGGTGATCGGTGCCGGCGGTGTCGAGCGCATCGTTGAGGTGGAGTTCACCGAGAGCGAGAAGGCGGCCTTCAACAAGTCCTGCGACGCGGTGAAGAAGCTGGTCGAGGACTTCAAGGCTCTCGGCGTCTGAGATCCCTGGTCGGGGCAGCGGCCCCGGCCTTTTCTTTTCTGGCCGGGCCTCGGCCGTCCAGCCCCACATAAAGGGTGAGCGGATGAACATTCACGAATACCAGGGCAAGGAGCTGCTGAAGCGCTACGGCGTTGCGGTGCTCGATGGCCACGTCGCCTGGAATGCTGCCGAGGCGGAAGAGGCGGCGAAGAAGCTGCCCGGCCCCGTCTATGTGGTGAAGTCGCAGATCCATGCCGGTGGGCGCGGCGCCGGCCGCTTCAAGGAAGACCCGAACGGCAAGGGCGGCGTCCGCGTCGTCAAGTCGGTCGAAGAGGTCCGCGCGGCCGCCGAGGCGATGATCGGCAAGACGCTGGTGACCAAGCAGACCGGCGAGGCCGGCAAGCTCGTCTCGCGCGTCTACGTCGAGGATGGCTGCGACATTAAGCGCGAGCTGTATCTGTCGCTGCTGGTGGATCGTGACACCTCCCGCATCGTGATCATGGCGTCCACCGAGGGCGGCATGGAGATCGAGGAGGTTGCCGAGCACAACCCGGAGAAGATCCTGAAGGCGGTGGTCGACCCGGCATCGGGCGTTTCCGGCTTCCACTGCCGCAAGCTGGCCTTCGGCCTCGGCCTCGAGGGCAAGCAGATCGCAGCCTTCACCAAGTTCGTGACGGCGATGTACAACGCCTTCATCGAGTTGGACTGTGCCATCGTCGAGATCAACCCGCTGGTCGTGACCGGCGCGGGTGATGTGGTGGCGCTGGATGCCAAGGTGTCCTTCGACGACAACGCGCTGTTCCGCCACAAGGACCTTGAGGCGCTCCGCGATGATAGCGAGATGGATCCCAAGGAGCTGGACGCGGTCAAGCACGACCTGAACTATGTGGCGCTCGATGGCGAGATCGGCTGCATGGTGAATGGCGCGGGCCTTGCGATGTCCACCATGGACATCATCAAGCTCTACGGTTCCTCGCCGGCGAACTTCCTCGATGTAGGCGGCACGGCGACGGCCGAGCGCGTGACCGAGGCCTTCCGGATCATCACCTCGGACAGCAACGTCAAGGCGATCCTGGTCAACATCTTCGGCGGCATCGCCAAGTGCGACATGATTGCCAACGGTGTGGTCGCGGCCGCGAAGAACCTGACGCTGTCCGTGCCGCTGGTGGTGCGCCTGGAAGGCACCAATGTTGAACTCGGCAAGAAGATCCTGGCGGAATCCGGCCTGAAGATTATTCCCGCCGACAACCTGGCCGACGCCGCCGAGAAGGTCGTGCGCGCCGTGAAGGAGGCCGCGTAACATGGCCATTCTCGTCGACGAAAACACCAAGGTGATGACCCAGGGCTTCACCGGGTCGCAGGGTACCTTCCATGCCGAGCAGGGCATCGCCTATGGCTCGAAGTATGTGGGCGGCGTGACCCCGGGGAAGGGTGGCCAGACTCACCTGAACCTGCCGGTGTTCAACACGGTCGCGGAGTGCGCGGAGCAGACGGGCGCCAACGCCTCCGTCATCTACGTGCCGCCGCCATTCGCCGCGGACTCCATCCTGGAGGCGATCGATGCCGAGATCCCGCTGATCATCTGCATCACCGAGGGCATCCCGGTGATCGACATGATCAAGGTGAAGCGCGCATTGTCCGGCTCCAAATCCCGCCTGATCGGGCCGAACTGCCCCGGGGTGATCACGCCGGATGCCTGCAAGATCGGCATCATGCCGGGCCATATCCACAAGCGCGGTTCGGTCGGCATCGTGTCGCGGTCCGGCACGCTGACCTATGAGGCAGTCGCGCAGACCACGGCGGCCGGGCTCGGTCAGTCCACCTGCGTCGGTATCGGCGGCGATCCGGTCAAGGGCACCGACTTCACCGAGGTGCTGGAGATGTTCCTGGCCGATCCTGAGACCCAGCAGATCGTTATGATCGGCGAGATCGGTGGCCAGTCCGAAATTCAGGCTGCCGAGTTCCTGGGCCGCGAGAACAAGCCCGGTTCGGCCAACTACAAGCCTGTGGTCGGGTTCATCGCTGGCGCGACCGCCCCTCCGGGCCGCCGCATGGGCCATGCCGGCGCGGTGATCTCGGGTGGCAAGGATACCGCCGAAGCCAAGATGAGCGCCATGCGCGAGGCCGGCATCCATGTGGCCGAGAGCCCGGCGGCGCTGGGCTCGACCATGGTAAAGGCCGTTCGCGGCTGATGCATGTTGCGCCGCAACATCGCCGCCCGTGGCGGGAATCGCCGCAGCCGCGCAGGTCTGTCATGCAGATCTGCCGGGAAGGACTGCAATGTTTCGGACATGACCTCTATGTTATGCAGCGCCGCCCCCATATCGGGGGCGGCGTTCCCGCTTGTGACGTCCTGAAGTGAAATGACGCCGTGGCGCCCCTTCCGGGCGCGGCGAGGAGGAGATGATGGCCGGTATCGACATCCTGGCAAGCGCGATGGTGGGGGCGAATGCCACCTTCCTCGCCGATCTGTACGCGCGCTGGGTGAACAATCCGGACTCTGTGGACGCCTCCTTCCAGGAGTTGTTCGCGGCGCTCAACGATGATGCGCGCGCCGTCCTGCACGATGCGAGCGGCGCCTCCTGGTCGCCGCGCCCCAAGGGCGGCTTCGCGCCGGAGCCTGAGGCCCCGGCCCCCGCGAAGGGCGGTAAGCCCGCGGCGGCGGGCGGCCTCGATGCCGCCGCCGCCCGGCAGCAGGCGATGGACAGCCTGCGCGCCCTCATGTTCATCCGCGCCTATCGCGTGCGGGGGCACCTTGAGGCGGATCTCGATCCCCTCCACCTGTCGAAGCCGAAGGCGCATCCCGAGCTCGATCCCCAGACCTATGGTTTCACCGCGGCCGACATGGACCGCCCGATCTTCATCGACCGGGTTCTGGGCCGTGAAACGGCGACGCTGCGCGAGATCATGTCGATCCTGCGCGCCACCTATTGCGGGCCGATCGGCGTCGAGTTCATGCATATCCAGGACCCGGAGCAGAAGGCCTGGATCCAGCAGAAGGTCGAGGGCGCGCCCTGGACGCGGCAATACGATGCCGCTGGCAAGAAGAAGATCCTGCAGCAGCTGACCGAGGCCGAGGGCTTCGAATCCTTCTGTGCCCGGAAGTATGTCGGCACCAAGCGCTTCGGCCTGGAGGGTGGCGAGGTCACCATCCCTGCTGTGCAGACTGTGATCGAGACGGCGGCCAATGGCGGCGCCAACGAGATCGTCATCGGCATGGCGCATCGCGGCCGCCTGAACACCCTGGTGAACGTGGTGAAGAAGCCCTTCACCAAGGTCTTCGCGGAGTTCAAGGGCATCTCCGCCAACCCTGACGATGTGCAGGGTTCGGGCGACGTGAAGTATCACCTTGGCACCTCGACCGATATCGAGATCAATGGTCGCCAGGTGCACCTGTCGCTGCAGCCTAATCCCTCGCACCTCGAGGTCATCGATCCTGTGGTGGTCGGAAAGGTCCGGGCGCGCCAGGATATGTCGGGCGACACCAAGGGCCGCCGGTCCGTCATGGGCATCCTGTTGCATGGCGACGCCGCCTTCGCCGGCCAGGGCGTGGTGTACGAGACGCTGGCGATGAGCCAGCTCATCGGCTACCGGACCGGTGGCACGGTCCACGTCATCACCAACAACCAGATTGGCTTCACCACAGTGCCGGTGCATGCCTATTCCGGTCTGTATTGCACCGATGTCGCCAAATCGGTTCAGGCGCCGATCCTGCACGTGAACGGTGACGACCCGGAGGCGGTGGTGTTCTGCGCGCAGATGGCGGCCGAGTACCGGATGAAGTTCGGTGCCGACATCGTGCTCGACATCGTCTGCTACCGCCGCCACGGGCACAATGAGACGGATGAGCCGGCCTTCACCCAGCCGCTGATGTATGCGCGGATCAAGGAGACCAAGACGACCCGCACCCTCTACGCGGAGCGCCTGGCGCAGAGCGGCGCGGTGTCGGCCGAGGATGGCAAGGCCATGCTCGAGGCTTTTTACGCGCAGCTTGAGGATGCCTACCAGGCCGCGCAAACCTTCAAGCCGAACAAGGCCGACTGGCTGGAAGGCCACTGGTCGGGGCTGAAGGCCGCCGGCTCCGAGGAGCCGGAGAAGGAAGACATCACCTCTGTCGCGCTGGACACGCTGCGCGAGGTCGGCTCGGCGCTGGCGCGGGTGCCGGCCGATTTCAACGCCAACAGCAAGATCACCCGCCAGCTCGAAGCCAAGAAGAACGCCATCGAGTCCGGCGAGGGCATCGACTGGGCCACCGGCGAGGCGCTCGCCTTCGGTTCGCTGCTGCTGGAGGGGCATCGCATCCGTCTCTCGGGCGAGGACGTGCAGCGCGGCACCTTCAGCCACCGTCATTGCGTGCTGGTCGACCAGAAGACCCAGGCGGAATACATGCCGCTGAACAACATCCGCGATGGTCAGATGCGGATGGAAGCGTTCAACTCGCTGCTGAGCGAGATGGGCGTGCTGGGCTTCGATTATGGCTACACACTGGCGGATCCCGGCACGCTGACCTTGTGGGAGGGCCAGTTCGGCGACTTCGCCAACGGTGCGCAGGTGGTGATCGACCAGTTCATCGCCTCGGCCGAGACCAAGTGGCTGCGCATGTCGGGCCTCGTGATGCTTCTGCCGCATGGCTACGAAGGGCAGGGGCCTGAGCACTCCTCCGCCCGCCTGGAGCGTTACCTGCAGCTCTGCGCCGAGAAGAACATGGCGGTGTGCAACTTCACCACGCCCGCTAACTACTTCCACGCGCTGCGCCGGCAGCTGAAGCGCAACTACCGCAAGCCGCTGATCGTGATGACGCCCAAATCGCTGCTGCGGCACAAGCTGGCGATCAGCAGCCTGGCCGACTTCGCGCCCGGCAGCCATTTCCAGGTGGTGATTCCCGAGACGGACGCGATCGCGGCACCCGACAAGGTGAAGCGTGTCGTGCTGTGCACCGGCAAGGTCTACTACGACCTGCTGCAGGAGCGGCGCGACAAGAAGGTCCAGGACGTCGCGATCATCCGCATGGAGCAGATGTATCCCTTCCCGAAGAACACGCTGGGCCGCGTGCTGAGCGAGTACAAGAACGCCGAGGTCGTGTGGTGCCAGGAAGAGCCGGAGAACATGGGCGCCTGGACCTTCCTCGACAGGCGCATCGAGAAGGTGCTGAAGGATCTCGGCGGCAAGGCACAGCGCCCGCTCTATGTGGGTCGCGAGGAGGCGGCGAGCCCTGCCACCGGCTCCGCCAAGGTGCATCAGCAGCAGCAGGAGGCCCTGGTGCACCAGGCGCTGGGCCTTTCGTGACCTCCACTTCCCCGATCAGCGTGACCGCAGCGGCATAAGGCGACGGCAAAGATGACCGAGATTTTGGTGCCCACCCTGGGCGAAAGCGTTTCCACCGCCACTGTGGCGAAGTGGATGAAGAAGGCCGGCGAGGCCGTGGCCGCCGATGAGCCGTTGGTGGAGCTTGAAACCGACAAGGTCACGGTGGAGGTGAATGCCCCCGCCGCCGGCGTGCTGGAGGCGATCAGCGCCGATGAGGGCGCCGAGGTCGAACCCGGCGCTGTGCTCGGCACCATCGCTGCCGGTGGCGTTGCCACCGCGCCGAAGCCCGCAGCAGCCCCCGCCGCTCCGGCCCAGGCTCCGGCATCCGCGCCCAAGACCGAGGCGCCGCGCGCCGAAACCGGTCCCGTCTCCCGCCCCGGTGGCGGCTCGGCCCATGCGCCCCTGCCGGCCGCGGCGAAGATGATGGAGGAGAACAACGTCACCGCCACGCAGATCGGCGATGGCTCGGCCAAGGATGGCCGCATCAGCAAGGGCGATGTGCAGGCCTTCCTGGCCCGCCCGGCGGCCGAGGCGCCGAAGCCGGCTGCCAAGGCCCCGCGGGCCATGGAAGGGGGCGAGGAGCGGGTGAAGATGACCCGCCTTCGCAAGACCATCGCCAACCGGCTGAAGGAGGCGCAGAACACTGCCGCCATGCTCACCACCTTCAACGAGGTGGATATGGGCGCGGTGATGGCGCTGCGCTCCGAGTACAAGGACGCGTTCGAGAAGAAGCTCGGCGCCAAGCTCGGCTTCATGTCGTTCTTTGTGAAGGCCTGCGTGTCTGCGCTGAAGGACTACCCGGCGGTGAACGCCGAGATCGATGGCGACGATCTCGTCTACAAGAACTTCGTGCACATGGGCATCGCGGTGGGCGGTCCGTCCGGCCTCGTCGTGCCGGTGCTGCGCAATGCCGATGGGATGTCCTTCGCCGAGATCGAGAAGAGCATCGCCAATTTCGGCAAGCGCGCGCGCGATGGCCAGCTGAAGCTGGAGGAGCTTTCGGGCGGTTCCTTCACCATCACCAATGGCGGCATCTACGGCTCGCTGATGTCGACGCCGATCCTGAACCCGCCGCAGTCGGGCATCCTGGGCATGCACAAGATCCAGGAGCGCCCGATGGTGGTGAACGGCAAGATCGAGATCCGTCCGATGATGTACCTGGCGCTCTCCTACGACCACCGCATCGTCGACGGGAAGGAGGCTGTCTCCTTCCTGGTGCGCGTGAAGGAAAGCATCGAGGACCCCCGCCGCCTGCTGCTGGATCTCTGATCCGGCAGGCTTCGGCGCCGGCATGACCAGGGCGGGGCTTTGGCTCCGCCCTTTTCCGTGTGGCGCCTGAGGGGTGTGGAGGGCCTACGCGGCGGCATGGCTGTTCTGCAATTGCCACGCCGTGGCACGCCCACCCCTTGCCCCAGACCCGTTCACGGGCCAGTTTGCCGCACATCCCATAGATCAAGCAGGTGCTTCGCTCATGTCCGACAGCTTCGACGTCATCGTGATTGGCGCCGGTCCCGGGGGTTATGTCTGCGCCATCCGCGCCGCGCAGCTCGGCATGAAGGTCGCTTGCGTCGAGAAGCGCGACGCGCTGGGCGGCACCTGCCTCAATGTCGGCTGCATTCCTTCCAAGGCGCTGCTGCAATCCTCCGAGGTTTTCGAGGAAACGAAGCATAAGTTCGCGGATCACGGCATCATCGTGGATGGTGTGAAGCTTGATCTGGCGCGGATGCACGCCCGCAAGGGCGAGGTGGTCGCCGCCAACACCAAGGGCGTCGAGTTTCTGTTCAAGAAGAACAAGATCACCTGGCTGAAGGGCGAGGGGAAGATCACCGCGCCGGGCAAGGTCGAGGTCGCCGGGCAGAGCTACGACGCCAAGAACATCGTCATCGCCACCGGCTCCGACAGCATGCCGCTGAAGGGCGTCGAGGTGGACGAGAAGCAGATCGTCACCTCCACCGGTGCGCTGGAACTGGAGAAGGTGCCTGGCCACTTCGTGGTCATCGGCGGCGGCGTGATCGGTCTGGAGCTGGGTTCCGTGTGGCGCCGCCTGGGGGCCGAGGTGACGGTGGTCGAGTACCTGGATCGCCTGACGCCCGGCCTGGACGCCGAGACTGCCAAGCAGTTCGAGCGGGTGCTGGCCAAGCAGGGCATCAAGTTCAAGCTGAAGTCCAAGGTGACCGGCGCCACCAAGTCGCCCGAGGGCGTGACCCTCTCCGTGGAGCCGGCCGCTGGCGGCGCGGCCGAGGAGCTGAAGGCCGACGTGGTGCTGCTGGCCATCGGCCGCTACTCCTACACGGCAGGGCTGGGCCTGGCCGAGGTCGGCGTCGAGGTGGACGAGCGCGGCCGGGTCAAGACCGACAAACACTTCGCCACCAACATCCCGGGCATCTACGCCATCGGCGACGTCATTGCCGGCGCCATGCTGGCGCACAAGGCTGAGGATGAGGGCGTGGCCCTGGCCGAGCGGCTGGCGGGCCAAGCCGGCCACGTCAACTACGGCGTCATACCGGCCGTGGTCTACACCTGGCCGGAGCTGGCCAGCGTCGGTGAGACGGAAGAGGAGCTGAAGGCGCGCGGCCAGGCTTACAAGGCTGGCAAGTTCCCCTTCATGGCCAATGGCCGCGCCCGCGCCATGGGCGACACGGACGGCTTCGTGAAGATCCTGGCGGACAAGGAGACAGACCGCGTGCTGGGCTGCCACATCCTGGGCCCGGATGCGGGCACGCTGATCGCCGAGGTTGCCATTGCCATGGAGTTCGGCGCCAGCGCCGAGGATGTGGCCCGCACCTGCCACGCCCATCCCACGCTGAACGAAGCGGTCAAGGAAGCGGCACTGGCCGTGGATGGCCGTCCGCTGCACATCTGATCCCAATCGGGCCGGGGCGGCGCACGCGCCCCGGCCGTTCAGGACCTGGGCCGCCATGTCCAAGGCCACCCGCGCCACAGAGGCGCTGCGAAAGGCGGGCATCGCCTTCACCCTGCATCGCTACGAATATGATCCCGACTCGCCCCGCATCGGCCTCGCTGCGGCAGAGGCGCTGGGGGAGCCGCCCTGCCGGGTGCTCAAGACGCTCATGGCCGAGGTGGATGGCCGGCCGGTCTGTGCCCTGATCCCTTCAGATAGCGAGGTCAGCATGAAGAAGCTGGCCGCCGCCTTTGGTGGCAAGTCTGCCCGGATGTTGCCCCCGCCCGAGGCGGAGAAGCTGACCGGTTACCATGTCGGCGGCATCAGCCCCTTCGGCCAGAGGCGGGCTGTTCCGTCCCTGGTCGAGGCCACGGCGCTGTCCGAGCCGCATCTTTTCGTGAATGGCGGGCAACGGGGCCTGCAGCTCCGCCTCGCGCCCGCCGACCTTTTGCGGGCGCTGGGTGGCCGGGCCGAATCGCTGACCGGATGAGCGGCACTTCCATTGGACGGGCTTGAGAGCCCATCCCCTCGACGCCATCTGCTGATGCATGGAGGCTATCGAGCACCCTTTGAACGCGCCGTCCTGGAAGCGGCGCGCTCTCGGCTTTTCACTTCTGTTTCTGGGGGTGCTCGGGCTGGTCCTGCCGGTGCTCCAGGGCGGGCTGTTGCTCGCACTCGGCCTCTTTGTGCTGCGCGATCAGTATGCCTGGTCGCGCCGCTGGCTGGGCTGGCTGCACAAGCGATGGCCGGCGCCGGTGGACGGGTTGGCAACGCTGGAACGGAAGCTGCTGTTGCGCTGCCGGGAGTGGGGCGTGCGGCTGCGGCGCCTGTTGTCCTGGCGTCGGTGAGGCTGCCGTCAGCCGGCTCGCGGATGAGCCTTTTGCCAGGTTTCCAGGAGCTTCACCGCATCCACGCTGGTGTAGCGCTGCGTCGTGGACAGGCTGGCATGGCCCAGCAATTCCTGGATCGAGCGGAGGTCGCCCCCCGCACCCAGCAGGTGAGTGGCAAAGGAATGGCGCAGCGCGTGTGGCGTCGCACTTTCCGGCAGCCCCGCCAGACGCCGGTAATCACGCAACGCCTTCTGGGCCACCGCCGGGTTCAGCCGCTCGCCCCGGGCGCCCAGAAAGAGCGGGCTCTCTGGTGCAGGATGGCCCCGCAAGGCGAGATAGGTGCCAATCGCCGACGCCACGGCGGGCAGCACCGGAACAACCCGCTCCTTGGAGCCCTTGCCCACCACACGAAGTCCGGTCCCGGCACGGGGCGCGTTTCGCACATCGAGTGCCAATGCCTCCGAGATGCGCAGCCCGCAGCCGTAGAGCAGGGTGAACAAGGCCTTGTCGCGGGCAGCCAGCAGCGGCGTGTTCTCGACGCTGCCCGTGGCGTCGGCCACCTCGCGCGCCTGCTCGGCCGTGAGGGGCCGGGGGGCGGGTTGAACCACCTTCGGCCCGCGCAGCCCGGCCAGGGCCAGTGGCACCAGCCCGTGATGCCGTGCCAGGAAACGGAAGAAGCCCCGCACGGCCGCAAGCTGCCGCGCCCGCGTGGCATTGCCGACCCCGTCCCGCGTTGCCCGTTCAGCGAGAAACGCGCGCAGGTCGGCCGGACGCAAGGACCCTAGCGCGGCGAGATCCGGCTCGCCCCCCAGATGCCGTGTCAGGAACCCCAAAAAATCCGATAGGTCGGCACCGTAGGCGGCAAGGGTGTGTGGACTGGCCCGGCGCTCATGCGCCAGCCAGTCGAGCCAGGCCTGCCTCGCTTCCGGGCCTGTCATGAGCGGCTCAGCGCGGCGGCCAGGGCAGCCGCCAGGAACTGCAGCTGCGCCGCGGCGCCGCGGCTCGGAAGCGCCGCTGCGTGCCGCGCTCCGAGAACCAAAAGGGTGGGTGTTCCTCGCCCCGGCAGCAGAGCCAGCGCGTCGCGCAGCACCAGTGCCGCCGCCTCCACGTGCAACAGGGGAAGTTCCGTCGGCGTCGCGCGCACAAGGGTGTCGCGCCCGGTGGGCAGCAGGCGAGCTATCGTGCCTGCCGGCAGCGACAGCACATGAGGGAGGTGGAGGCCCTCGGCCGCCAGGGTGCAATGCTCCAGCCCCAGCAAGGCAGGCCATTCCTGGCTCACGGTCTCCGCCGGATCGCGGCTGGGGATCAGGGCAAGCACCGCGGCCTGGATGCGGGTGGCGAAGCCGTCGCCCTCGCGCGCTGCCTCGGCCAGCGACCGGGTGGCGGCGCGCTCGGCGGTGATCATCGCCGCCATGTGGTCGGCCAGCCCGTCGCCATGCACGCGGCGGGGCGGCGCCAGGAGCCGGTACAGATCCGGCCGGCCGGCCAGGAACCCCGGATGGTCCCGCAACCAGGCGGCCACCTCGTCCTCCGTCACGCGGGGCGGGCCATTCTGCGGGGCGGGAGCAGGGACGTGGTCATGGACCATAGTGGAAGCCGCTCCCGCGCCGTGCGTCAAAGAAAACCCGCCGCCGAGAAGGCAGCCAGGGATCAGAGGATGCTCTGGCCGGTTTTCTTCCAGTCGGCCAGGAAGGCGTCCAGCCCCCGGTCCGTGAGGGGATGCTTGATCAGCTGGCGGATGACGGCAGGCGGCAGGGTCGCAACATGCGCGCCGAGCTTCGCCGCCTGCGCCATGTGGAGCGGGTGGCGAACGGAAGCGACCAGCACCTCGGTCGTCAGGTGCGGGTAGTTGCGGTAGATCTGCACGATGTCGGCGATCAGCTGCATGCCGTCTTGCGCCAGGTCGTCCAGCCGGCCCACGAAGGGCGAAATGTAGGCAGCGCCCGCCTTGGCCGCCAGCAGCGCCTGGACGGGGGAAAAGCACAGCGTGACGTTGACCGGCGTCCCTTCGCTGCTCAGCGCCTTGCAGACCCGCAGCCCGGCTTCGGTCAGCGGCACCTTCACCGCCACATTGCTCGCGATGCCGCGCAGAAACTGGCCTTCGGCCAGCATGGTCTCGTAATCGGTAGCCGTGACCTCGGCAGAGACCGGGCCCGGGGTGATGTCGCAGATCTCGGCAATCACCTCGGCCATCTTGCGGCCTGACTTGGCGATCAGCGACGGGTTGGTCGTGACTCCGTCCACCATGCCCAACTCGGCCAGGGCGCGGATCTCAGCGACGTCGGCGGTATCGACGAAGAACTTCATGGGGGCCTGTCCTATGCCGGCGGTTCGTGACCGCTGTCTAGCAAGGCCGGGACGTTGAACGAAAGGGCAGGAGGCCCGACAAGGAGGTCATGCTTCGTCCTCGCCTTCGTGTTCTGCTGCCCCTGCCGCTGGCCGGCGCCTACGATTACCGCTCTCCCGTGGAAGGGCCGGTGCCGCCGCGCGGCAGCTTCGTCCAGGTGCCGCTCGGCGGGCGGGAGATGATCGGCGTCGTCTGGGATGGCGAGGCCGACCCCGACCTGCCGGAAAAGAAGCTGCGCGACATCAAAGCGGTGCTCGAAGTGCCGCCCATGACGGAGAGCCTGCGCAAGCTGGTCGAGTGGGTGGCAGCCTACACGCTGAGCCCCCCGGGGGCGGTGCTGCGTATGGCCATGTCCTCCCCCTCCGCGCTGGAACCGCCGGGCGCCAAGGCTGGGTGGACGCTCTCCGCGGCAGGCCTCCGGGCAAAGCTCGGCCGGTCTAACGCGCGCATCACCCAGAACCGGCAGAAGGTGCTGGGGGCGATCGGGGAGGGCGAGGTGCTGGGGGCGTCCATGCTGGCGCAGGCCGCGGGCGTTTCAGCCGGCGTGGTGCGCGGCATGGCGGAGTCCGGCCTGCTGGAACCGGCGCTGATGCCGCGTTCCGACGCCTTCCCCGTTCCCGATCCGGATCGGCCTGGCCCTCTGCTGGGAGCTGAGCAGGCGAACGCTGCGGCGGCGATGCGCGACGCTACGGCAGCCCGTCGATTTGGCGTCACCCTGCTGACCGGCGTCACAGGCTCCGGCAAGACCGAGGTTTACCTCGAGGCGGTGGCGGAGGCGCTGCGGCAGGGGCGGCAGGCCCTGGTGCTGCTGCCCGAGATCGCCCTGTCCACCCAGTGGCTGGCGCGGTTCGAGGGCCGCTTCGGCGTGCCGCCCGCGCTTTGGCATTCGGAGCTGGGCAGCAAGCGGCGCCGCGACACTTGGCGTGCCGTTGCCGAGGGGCAGGTGCGGGTGCTGGTCGGCGCCCGCTCGGCGCTGTTTCTGCCCTTTCCGGATCTCGGCCTGATCGTGGTGGATGAGGAGCACGAGACCTCCTTCAAGCAGGAAGAGGGCGTGGTCTACCATGCACGGGACATGGCGGTGGTGCGGGCGAGGCTGGCCGCTGCGGCCTGCGTGCTGGTGTCCGCGACGCCAAGCCTGGAAACCCTGACCAATGCCGAAACCGGACGCTACGCCAGCCTGCACCTGCCGGTGCGTCATGGCGGCGCCGCCATGCCAGAGGTCCGGCTGATCGACCAGCGTGTGGCGCCGCCCGAGCGCGGCCGCTTCCTCAGCCCGCCGCTGGTGGAGGCGGTGCGGCAAACCATGGCCGCCGGGCAACAGGCCATGCTGTTCCTGAACCGCCGTGGCTACGCGCCGCTGACGCTTTGCCGTGCCTGCGGGCACCGATTGCAATGCCCCAATTGTTCCACCTGGCTGGTGGAGCATCGCATCCAGCGCCGCCTGCAATGCCACCATTGCGGCCATGCCGAGCCGATCCCTCCCAGCTGCCCGTCCTGCCAGGCGGAAGGCAGCCTGACTCCGCTCGGTCCTGGGGTGGAGCGCGTGCAGGAGGAAGCGGCCGAGTTGTTTCCCGATGCGCGGCGGCTGGTCATGGCGTCCGATACCATTCCCGGCCCGGCCGCCGCCGCAGAAGCGGCGCGGGCGATCGAAGCGCGGGAGGTCGACCTGATCATCGGCACCCAGATTGTCGCCAAGGGCTGGCATTTCCCGCATCTGACGCTGGTGGGGGTGGTGGATGCCGATCTCGGGCTGGCGGGGGGCGACCTACGAGCCGCCGAACGCACCGTGCAGTTGCTGCACCAGGTGGCAGGGCGCGCCGGCCGGGCCGAAGCGCCCGGGCGTGTTCTGCTGCAAAGCTGGAGCCCCGAGCACCCCGTGCTGCAGGCCCTGGTAGCGGGCGACCTGGACGGCTTCATGCGGGAAGAGGCGGCGCAGCGCCGGCCCGGCCATTGGCCGCCCTTCGGACGCCTCGCGGCCGTTATCGTCAGCGCGGAGGATGAGCGGGAAGCCGACCGGGTGGCGCATGACCTGGGCCTGGCGGCACCCCGCGGGGAAGGATTCGAGGTGCTGGGCCCTGCGCCTGCGCCCCTGGCACTGTTGCGCGGGCGCCACAGGCGGCGGCTGCTGCTGAAGGCGCGGCGGGAGGTGGCGGTGCAGCCTGTGCTCCGCGAATGGCTGGCAGGGGTGGCGGTTCCAGCGCATGTAAAGGTGCAGGTGGACGTGGATCCGGTGGGCTTCCTGTAACCGGATTGTTCCTGGTCGCGGTCTGCACGGTGACAGGGTGGTAAGGAATCCGGCCTACCCCCCGTTGCCGCAATGAGACACTCCGTGGTAATGCCGCCGCGCCGCGACGAACAAGTTTCGCCGCTACATGAACATGTCCAACCGCCGGCCGGGTCCTTCCGGGGCAGCCAGTGGCGGGACGCCAGGTAACGCAGAGAACGGGATCCTCCGTGGCCTCAGAAGCGACAGACGTCTCGCCCAGCGCGAACCAAGTTGGCGCGAACCAACCCTCGGGCCTGGCGCAACGCTATGCGCTGGCCCTGCTCGAACTGGCCAAGGACCGCCGTGCGGTCGACACGGTCGCCGACGAGCTGGAGAAGCTGCAGGAGATCGTCGAGAAGGACGCGCAGTTCCGCGCCTTCATCGAGGATCCCCGGCTTGATGCGGCGACGCAGCAGCGTGCCGCTTTCGCCATCCTTGACCGGGCGAACGTGTCCGGCGACGTGCGCAACCTCGTGGGTGTGCTCGTGGCCAACCGCCGTTTGAAGGCCCTGCCATCAGTCATTGCCGCCTTCGGCGCGCTCCTTGCCGAGCAGCGTGGGCAGCAGACGGCGGAGGTCATCACCGCCCATGCCCTGACCAAGGTCCAGCGCACGCAGCTGACGGCGCGCTTGACCGAGGCCGGTTATTCCAATGTGAAGCTGGTCGAGCGTGTCGATCCCGCCCTGCTGGGTGGTCTCGTCGTCCGCATCGGGTCTCGGCTTTTCGACAGTTCGATCAAGTCCAAGCTGCAGCGTCTGCAGTACGCCATGAAGGGGGCCGCCTGATGGAAATCCGTCCCGCCGAGATCTCGGAGATCCTGAAGCAGCAGATCGCCGGCTTCGACGCCGATGCGAATGTTGCCGAAGTCGGCACCGTGTTGAGCGTGGGCGACGGCATTGCCCGCGTCTACGGCCTGCAGAACGTGATGGCCGGTGAACTCGTCGAGTTCCCGTCCGCCGGTCTCAAGGGCATGGCGCTCAACCTCGAAACCGACAATGTCGGCATCGTCATCTTCGGTGACGACAACCGCATCCGCGAGGGCGACACCGTCTCCCGCACCGGCGACATCGTGAAGGTGCCGGTCGGCAAGGGGCTGCTCGGCCGCGTGGTCGACGGCCTCGGCCAGCCGATCGACGGCAAGGGCCCGCTGACCGACGTCACGCAGGCGCTGGTCGAGGTGAAGGCCCCCGGCATCATCCCGCGCAAGTCGGTGCACGAGCCGATGCAGACCGGCATCAAGGCGATCGACGCCCTGATCCCGATCGGCCGGGGCCAGCGCGAGCTGGTGATCGGTGACCGCCAGACCGGCAAGTCCGCCGTGCTGGTGGACACCATCATCAACCAGAAGCCGATCAACCAGGGCACGGATGAGAGCAAGAAGCTCTACTGCATCTACGTCGCCGTGGGCCAGAAGCGCTCCACCGTCGCCCAGCTGGTGCGCACGCTGGAGGAGAACGGCGCGATGGAATACTCCATCGTGGTCGCCGCCACGGCTTCCGACCCGGCACCGATGCAGTTCCTGGCGCCCTACACCGGCTGCGCCATGGGCGAGTTCTTCCGCGACAACGGCATGCACGGCCTGATCATCTACGACGATCTGTCGAAGCAGGCGGTTGCCTACCGCCAGATGTCGCTGCTGCTGCGCCGCCCGCCGGGCCGCGAGGCCTATCCGGGCGACGTGTTCTACCTGCACTCCCGCCTGCTGGAGCGCGCCGCGAAGATGGGTGAGGAAGCCGGCCTCGGCTCGCTGACCGCCCTGCCGGTGATCGAGACGCAGGCGGGCGACGTGTCCGCCTACATCCCGACCAACGTGATCTCGATCACGGACGGGCAGATCTTCCTGGAGACCGAGCTGTTCTTCAAGGGCATCCGCCCTGCCGTGAACGTCGGCCTCTCGGTGTCCCGCGTCGGCTCCGCCGCCCAGATCAAGGCGATGAAGCAGGTCGCCGGCAAGATCAAGCTGGAGCTGGCCCAGTACCGCGAGATGGCAGCCTTCGCGCAGTTTGCCTCGGACCTCGACGCCTCCACCCAGGCCCTGCTGGCCCGTGGCGCGCGTCTGACCGAGCTGCTGAAGCAGCCGCAGTTCAAGCCGGTTCCGGTTGAGGAGCAGGTGGTGTCGCTGTTCGCCGGCACGCGTGGCTACCTCGACAAGATCGCGGTGAACCAAGTCGGCAAGTTCGAGAACGAGCTGCTGGTTGCGGTGCGCGGTGGTGCGCCGGAGATCCTGGAGAGCATCCGCGACAAGAAGGAGATCACCAAGGAAAACGAGGCCAAACTGACCTCGTTCCTGGACGATTTCGCCAAGACCTTCGCGGCCTGAACCGAGGCGCGAAGGAGTAGGAACGCATGGCCAACCTGAAGGAGTTGCGGGGGCGCATCAACAGCGTCAAATCCACCCGCAAGATCACCCAGGCGATGAAGATGGTCGCGGCGGCGAAGCTCCGTCGCGCCCAGCAGCAGGCCGAGGCCGCGCGGCCCTTCGCCGAGCGGATGGCGCGCATGCTCGCCTCCCTCGGCCAGGCGGTCGCGGGCAATCCGGACGCGCCAAAGCTGCTGGTCGGCACGGGCTCGGACCAGACGCACCTCCTGGTGGTCGTCTCGGGCGAGCGCGGGCTGGCCGGTGCCTTCAACACCAATGTCGGCCGCTTCGCCCGCAACCGCATCCGCGAGCTGGAAGCGGAGGGCAAGACCGTCAAGGTGCTGGGCGTCGGGCGCAAGGCCACTGCCTACCTGAAGCGGGAGTTCGCCTCCCGCTTCGTGGGCGAGATCAGCTTCCAGGGCAAGAAGACGGTCGGCTTCGCCGAGGCGGATGCGATTGCCGCCAAGATCACGGGCATGCTGGAAGCCGGCGAGTTCGATGTCTGCACCCTGATCTTCAACCACTTCCGCAACGTCATCAGCCAGGTGCCGACGGCGCAGCAGCTTATCCCCGCGCAGCTGCCCGAGGTTGAGGAAACACCCGCCGAGGGTGCCGCCGCCCAGCCCTGGTACGAGTACGAGCCGGATGAGGCGACGATCCTGGCGCAGATCCTGCCCAAGAACCTCGCCATCCAGGTCTATCGCGCGATCCTCGACAGCGCCGCCGGATTCTACGGCAGCCAGATGAACGCCATGGACAACGCCACGCGCAATGCGGGCGAAATGATCAACAAACTGACCCTGAAGTACAACCGCACGCGTCAGGCCAACATCACCAGCGAGCTGATCGAGATCATCTCCGGTGCTGAGGCGCTCTGAGGGACACTCCGCCATGAAGAACAACGTCGGCAAGGTTACGCAGGTCCTGGGCGCCGTCGTGGACGTGCAGTTCCCGCAGGAGCTGCCGTTCATGCAGAACGCGCTGCAGGTGAAGATCGGTGATCGCACCCTGGTGCTGGAGGTTGCCCAGCAGCTCGGCGAGCGCACCGTGCGCTGCATCGCCATGGACACGACCGACGGGCTGGTCCGCGGCTCCGAGGTGGTGGACACCGGCAAGGGCATTGCCGTGCCGGTGGGTGAGGGCACGCTGGGCCGCATCCTGAACGTCATCGGCGAGCCGATCGACGAGCGTGGCCCGGTGGCGGCCGAGAAGACCTACACCATCCACCGCCAAGCCCCGGCCTTCGAGGACCAGGCGACCTCGGCCGAGATCCTGGTGACGGGCATCAAGGTCGTCGACCTGATGTGCCCCTACCTGAAGGGCGGCAAGATCGGCCTGTTCGGCGGCGCCGGCGTCGGCAAGACCGTGACCATCCAGGAGCTGATCAACAACATCGCCAAGGGCCATGGCGGCGTGTCCGTCTTCGCCGGCGTCGGCGAGCGCACGCGTGAGGGCAACGATCTTTATCACGAGATGATCGATGCCGGCGTCATCAAGCTGAACGAGAACGACACGCTCGGCTCCAAGGTGGCGCTGGTCTATGGCCAGATGAACGAGCCGCCGGGCGCCCGCGCCCGGGTCGCGCTGTCCGGCCTGTCGATGGCGGAATACTTCCGCGACGAGCAGGGCCAGGACGTGCTGTTCTTCATCGACAACATCTTCCGCTTCACCCAGGCCGGCGCCGAGGTCTCGGCGCTGCTGGGCCGCATCCCGTCCGCCGTGGGTTACCAGCCGACGCTGGCCACCGACATGGGCGCGCTGCAGGAGCGGATCACGTCGACCAAGAAGGGCTCGATCACCTCGGTGCAGGCCATCTACGTGCCCGCCGACGATCTGACCGACCCGGCGCCCGCGACGTCCTTCGCCCACCTGGACGCGACCACGGTGCTCAACCGCGCCATTGCCGAGCAGGCGATCTTCCCGGCCGTTGATCCGCTGGACAGCACGTCGCGTGCCCTCGATCCGCGCATCATCGGCGAGGAGCACTACAACACTGCCCGCGAGGTGCAGCGCATCCTGCAGACCTACAAGTCGCTGCAGGACATCATCGCCATTCTGGGCATGGATGAGCTGAGCGAGGACGACAAGCTGATCGTGGCGCGTGCGCGCAAGATCCAGCGCTTCCTTTCCCAGCCCTTCCACGTCGCCGAGGTGTTCACCGGCACGCCGGGCGTGTTCGTGAAGATCGAGGACACGGTCCGTTCCTTCGCCGCCATCTGCAAGGGTGAGTATGACCACCTTCCGGAGGCTGCCTTCTACATGGTCGGCACCATCGAGGACGCGGTGAAGAAGGGCGAGAGCCTGAAGGCCAAGGCCTAAATCCGGAAGGGGAGCTGACACATGGCGACCTTTGACCTGGAACTGGTCAGCCCGGAGAAGCTGCTTCTCTCCCGCCCCGTCGAGATGGCCATCATCCCGGCGGCCGAGGGCGAGATGGGCGTGCTGCCCGGCATGGCGCCGATGATCGTGGCCCTCAAGGGCGGCGTCATCCGCGTGCAGGAGAATGGCCAGACCACCGAGAAGCTGTTCGTCATGGGCGGCTTCGCGGAAATCACGCCGACCCGCGTCACGGTGCTGGCCGATGAGGCCACGCCGGTCGCGGAGCTTTCCCGCGCCACGGCGGCCAACCGCGTGCGCGAAGCCGAGGCTGCCTATACCGCCGCCACCTCCGCCACCCCGGAGGAGCGCGAGGCTGCCATGGACCGCCTGCTGGCCGCGCGCGAGATGGAGGCAGCGGCCGAGGCCGCCTGACCTCCACGCCGGTCCGTTCAGAGTTGACGCCGCCCCGGCCATGCCAGGGCGGCGTTTTTCGTGGCGGCAGGTGCGTAAATCCGCTGGAACTCAACCGTTCCGTGTATGGTGGACCTTGCGGCCTGATTGATGGAGGCGGACATGCGAAGCGAGGACCGGGCATGCGACTAAGCCGGCGTCAACTGGCCGCCGCTCTGGCCGGCGGTACCTTGCCCATGGCCGGGCTTCCTGCATCCGGCTTGGCGCAGACGGCGGGTCGCAGCCTCAGCCCCACGCAGGGGCTCGGTGCCATCGCCCGTGCACATGGCATCACCTTCGGCACGGCGGTGCAGCAGGCCCTGCTCGCCGAAGATCCCCGCTACGCCGCTGCCGTGGCGGCCGAGGCCGCCCTGCTGGTTCCCGAATGGGAAGCGAAATGGGAGGCGCTGCAGCCGGAGGAGGGCCGCTTCGACACTGCGCCGCTGGACGGCATTCTGCTCTGGGCACGGGAACGGCGGCTGCCGGTGCGGGGTCATGCGCTCATCTGGCACCGCGCCATGCCGGGCTGGCTGGTCGCCGCCCTGGGGGAGGGGGCACCCCGCGCCCGCCGGCTGATAGGTGCCCATTTCGACCGGGTGCTGGCACATGCAAGCGGGCAGATCCGGGACTGGGACGTGGTGAATGAGGTGATTGCCAATCCCCCGGGCAGCGACGTGCCGGACCCAGGCTCGGGTCCACTGCGGGACAGTCCCTGGCTGCGGGCACTCGGGCCCAGCTACATCGAAACGGCTCTGCGCATGGCGCGCGAACGCGACCCAACGTTGCGGCTGACGCTGAACGAGTACGGCATCGAGGAAGCAACGCCGGATGCCGACGAGAAGCGCCGCCGCCTGGTCGGCGTGTTGCGGGGACTGCTGGATCGGGGTGTCCCGCTGGATGCGGTGGGCATCCAGGCGCATCTACAGATGGTGAGGCCTTTCCGGCCTGAGCCCTTCGCCGCGTTCTTGGCCGAGCTGCGCGCCATGGGCCTTGGCATCCTGATCACCGAGCTGGATATTCGAGAGGCGCCAGACGCCCCAGCGGAACTGCAGCGGCGCGACGCGCTCGTGGCAGGCCGTGCCGCGGACTTTCTCCGCTGTGCTGTGGAGGGGGGCGCTCGCACGGTGCTGAGCTGGGGATTATCCGACCGGCATTCCTGGCTCGCCACTGATCCCGATGTGGCGCTGGGTCGTGGCCGCACCCACCGTGGCCTTCCGCTCGATGCCGAGTGGCAGCGTAAGCCCGTTTGGTCCGCCATGGCGCGAACGTTCAGCGAGGCCTAGCGGGCTGGCGTCATCGGGTGTTGGATGCGCGTCCGACTATGACTCGCGGAGCGTGACCGATGGAACTTTCCCTGGTGGAAACCCCGACCCCTGTGGTGGAGCTCGACATCGTCGAGGCCAATCTCAGGCGCATGCAGGACTATTGCGACCGCGCCGGCATCGCGCTGCGTCCGCATATCAAGACGCACAAGATCCCGGCCTTGGCGCATCGTCAGATCGAACTGGGCGCCCGCGGTATCACCTGCCAGAAGCTGGGCGAGGCCGAGGTGATGGCGGATGCGGGCATCGACGATATTCTGATTTCCTACCCGTTGGTGGGCGTCGGAAAGGCGCTGCGGCTGGCTGGGCTGGCGCAGCGGGCGACCATGCGCGTCTCGCTCGACAATCGGGTGGCGTTGGAAACGGTCGCCGAGGCCGGCCGCATCGCGGGACGCGAGATCGGCGTGCTGGTGGAGTTCGACAGCGGCAATGGGCGCACCGGCGTCACCTCAATCGACGAGGTGCTGGAGCTGGCCCGCGCCGCACGCGAGATGGCAGGGGTGCGCTTCGACGGGCTGATGAATTACCCGGTGAATGCGCGCACCGGGGAAATCCTGCGCGATTTGCTGCCGAAGATGGAGAGCGAAGGCCTGAAGCCCGGCATCATCTCGGGCGGCGGTACGCCCAACGCCTTCCGCACGCACGAGATGGCGCCGATCACCGAGCTGCGGGTCGGAACCTATATCTACAATGACCGCATGACGGTGGCGGCCGGGCATGCCAGCTGGGATGATTGTGCCTATGCGGTGCATGTCACGGTGATCAGCCGCCCGCGGCCGGACCTCGCCATCATCGATGCCGGGTCCAAGGTGTTTTCCTCCGACGCCATGCCGCCTGGCACGGGCGATGGCCATGGCTACTTCCCGGCTTATGCCGGCGCCAAGCTGGTCAAGATGAGCGAGGAGCACGGCATGGTGGATGTCTCGGCCTGTGGCGGTGAAGCGCCGAAGGTTGGCGAGCGGCTGCGCGTCATTCCCAACCATGTGTGCCCGGTCAGCAACCTGTTCGACCGCCTGATCTTCACCAAGGGCGGGGCGTTCCAGACCTTTATGCCCATCGCGGCCCGAGGCCGCAGCCAGTAAGGAGCGCTCAACCCATGACCGATACTCCAGAATCCCGTCTCGCAGCGCTGGGTCATACCCTGCCGTCGGTGGGCAAGCCGCTCTTCTCCTATGTCCCGTTCAAGCGGGTGGGGGACGTTGCCTATATTTCAGGCCAGGTGCCGCGCCATGCCGATGGCTCGCTGACCACCGGCAAGGTGGGCGAAGCGCTGGGGCTCGACGAGGCTCGCGAGGCTGCCACGCTGTGCGGGTTGCATATTCTTGCCGTGGCGAAGCTGGCGGCCGGATCGCTCGACAAGGTCGAAATGCTGAAAGTCTTCGGAATGGTCAATGCCACCGCAGATTACGGCCAGCAGCCCAAGGTGATCGACGCCTGCTCCGACCTGATGGTGGAAGCGCTGGGCGAGAAGGGCCGTCACGCCCGCTCGGCGGTCGGGATGGGCTCTCTGCCCTCGAATGTGCCGGTGGAGATCGAGGCCGTCATCCGCATCCTCGACTGAGGATTGCAGGCGCGGATCCGCATCATTCCAGGGGCGCCGGAGCAGGGCTTCGGCGCCTCCTTCATTATCGCCCCAGCAGGTGCTGCCTCAGAAAAGCCGTTACCGCGGCATAGACCCGCCTGCGGTTCGCACGCTTTGTGAAGCCGTGCCCTTCATCGGCAAAGGTCAGGTATTCCACCGGCACGTTCCGGCCGCGCAGGACCGATACGATCTGCTCGCTTTCATGCGGCGGCACGCGGGGGTCCGTCAGGCCCTGCGCCACCAGCATTGGGCAGCGGATGCGTTCGGCCCGGTTCAACGGAGACAGGCGCTCCAGCAGTTCGGCATCCTGCACGGGGTCGCCGTATTCTGCCGCGCGATGCCCGATGCGCCAGGGCCCGGTGCGCTCGAAAAATGTCTTCCAGCGTGCGATGCCATAGAAGTCGACGCCGCAGGCCCAGAGCTCCGGATGTTCGGTGACGGCGGCCAGCACCATCCAGCCGCCATAGCTCTGCCCCATCACGCCAATACGGGTGCCGTCCACATCCTCCCGTGCCGCCAGCCAGCGATGCGCGGATGCCAGGTCGGCCACGCTGTCCAGCCGCTTTTCGCGGTCGTCCAGCGCCGCGTAGGCCACGCCGTAACCGGTTGAGCCGCGGACATTGGGCACCAGAACGGCGATCCCCATGGCCAGAATGGCCTGCAGGTCCGGCCGCCAATTCGGCAGGGCCTGCATGGCCGGGCCGCCATGCACCCAGACCAGCACCGGCCAGCCAGCCTCCGGTCGGTTTCCCTGCGGAAAGGCCAGGAAGCCGGGCAGGTCGCGCCCGTCATGCGCGGGAAAGAACACCGTGTCCCAGGAGGCCAGGGCCGGCAGGTCAGGGGCCCTGTGCCGCGTCACCGTGCCAGGCGCGTCCGGCCGGGCGATGTGCAGGCCCGACGGCATGGAAAAGCCGGCGAGATCGAAGGCCAGGCACTTTCCATCTGGCGCCCAGGCGAGCTTCGTGATCACCCCGGGCGGATGTTCCGGCGCTGAAACCATCGCGCCGGTTGCGGCATCCAGGAAGCGGAGGCTGGAATAGCCACCCTCATTCACCGCCACCGCCAGCATGGTCTGGTCTGGGGAGGGCTCCAGCTTTTCCACATCGCCATCGGGAACATGCAGCCACTGCGGTGCCGCGCCGGGTACGAGGAACGCCACGCCCAGGAAGTCGCGCCCCCGATCCGTGAGCAGCCAGAAGCCGCTGCCATCCGATTTCCAGCGCGGGTTCATGTGCCGCGCATCGCCCTCATGCGGCGTCAATTCCTCCCGCGGCGAACCATCCAGCGGCACCAGGAACAAGGTGCTCTCGAAGGTGCGCGGGGCCGTGGACAGGATTACCGCCTGTCCGTCTGGCCGCCAGGCGGGGAGCTCGTGCGGGCCCTCCACATCGGCGACCAGCCGCGCCTCGCCGCTGGCGATCTCCATCACCCAGGCATCGGCATGGGCGGGATGGCGGGCGTTGCTGGTGTAGGCGATGCGCAAACCGTCCGGCGACACAGCGCCCCAGCCATGAATGGCGGCGGGGTTGTTTGTCAGCGGACGGGCCTCGCCCTGTGGCGGCAGGTGAAAGAGCTGCACCCTCTCGTCGCCTGCCGCGTCGCGGCCGAAGATGGCGCCGCCATCCGGCAGCCCGGCCACAAAGGCGCAGGCATCGGCATGGGCGGTACGGGGGCGGGGTGGTCCGCCATCGGCCGGCCACTCCCAGATCTGCGCCGAGCCCGCCGCGTCGTGCAGGGCATAGAGGCGGCCATCTCCGGCATAGGCCGGGGCGGTCGCGGCCGGCGTGTCGAGAAGACGTTCGAGCAGTGCGCTGGCATCGGTCATGGTGCTGTGATGAACCTGTTCCGCGGCTTCGCCAAGAGGGCATGGCGGAGGGCCGTGTCCACGCTTGGTCGCCAGGCGCCGCCGTGTCACCATGACCGCAGAACCAGCAGAGGATCGCCGACGCCGTGGACATGCCGCCCGACTCGACCAGCATGATGCGCTACGATGCCGGAAAGAAGTCTCCCGCCGTCGCTTATCTGCTGTGGCTGTTCCTCGGCATGTTCGGCGCCCACCGCTTCTATGCCGGCAAGACCGGAAGCGCCGTCGCCATTCTGCTTCTCAGCCTCCTCGGCTTCGGCACGATCGGCTTTGTGCTGATCATCCCGATCATCTGGGTGCTGGTGGATGCCTTTCTGATCCCGGGCTGGATCCGGGAGCACAACAATGCGCTGATCGACCGCATCTCGCGCGGCAGCTGAAACCAGCGATGGCGCGGGGCCGCCGCCTGTCCTATTCCACCCCTCGCCATGCGCTACGTTTCCACCCGGGGCCAGGCCCCAGCCCGTGATTTCTCCTCCGTCCTGCTGGCCGGCCTCGCCGAGGATGGCGGGCTGTTCATGCCGGAATCCTGGCCTGTGTTCTCGGCGGCTGAGTGGCGCGCCTTGCGCGGCCTGCCCTATGCCGAGCTTGCGGCACGCGTCATGGCCCCCTTCACCGAGGGCTCGCTTCCCGGCGACACGCTGCGGCTCATGACCCAGCGGGCCTATGCCGGCTTCGGTCACGCCGCCACGGCGCCATTGGTACAGATCGAGCCGCAGATCTTCGCGCTGGAGTTGTTCCACGGACCGACGCTTGCTTTCAAGGACATGGCGATGCAGCTGCTGGGGCAGCTTTTCGACCATGTGCTGGCCGAGCGGGGCGAGCGCGTCACCATTGTCGGCGCCACCTCGGGCGATACCGGATCGGCCGCGATCGAGGCCTGCCGTGACCGTGACAACATCGACGTGGTGATCCTGCACCCGGAAGGCCGCACCTCTGCCGTGCAGCGGCGGCAGATGACCACGGTGTTGTCGCCCAACATCCACAACATCGCGCTTCAGGGCAGCTTCGACGACTGCCAGGACCTGGTGAAGGCGATGTTCAACGACGCGCCTTTCCGGCAGGAGATGCGCCTTTCCGCCGTGAACTCCATCAACTGGGCGCGCATCGCAGCGCAGGTTCCCTACTACGTCGCCGCCGCCCTGGCGCTCGGCGCGCCGGAGCGGCCAGTGGCCGTCGCTGTCCCCACCGGCAATTTCGGCAACGTGCTGGCCGCCTGGGTTGCCCGGCGCATGGGGCTGCCGATCGAGCGGTTGATCGTCGGCGCCAACCGCAACGACATTCTGGCCCGCTTCCTGGCGTCCAACGACATGAGCGTGCATGGCGTCGCGCCCTCGCTCTCGCCCAGCATGGACATCCAGGTGTCTTCGAACTTCGAGCGGCTGTTGTTTGAATTGCTGGGGCGCGATGCGGCGGCAACGACGGACACCATGCAGCGCTTCCGCGCCGAAGGCCGCATGCCGGTTCCGGATGAGGCCTGGCGGCGCGCCACCGCGTTGTTCCATGGCTTCACCCTGTCGGATGAAGGCACACTGGAGGAAATCCGCCGGCTTCATCGCGATAGCGCTTATCTCGCGGACCCGCACACGGCCATCGGAGTGGCGGCCGCCCGTGCGCATCGGCCGGAGAAGGGCATTCCGGTGATCGTCGCCGCCACGGCGCACCCGGCCAAGTTCCCGGAGGCGGTGGAGAAGGCTACCGGGTTCCGTCCGCCCTTACCGCCGCGAATGGCGGATCTTTATGCGCGCGAGGAGCGTTTCGCGGTGCTGCCCAACGATCTGGAGGCCGTCGAGGCCGTGGTGCGCGGCCATGCCCGCCGCAACAGCCACTAGCCGGGCCAGCGTCGGGCGCCGGGCCGCGGTTGTCCGCTTGTTGTTCGGGGTTTCCGGGCCCGGGGGACGCGGTCGCGGCAGCTCCGGATCTCCTTCTGGCGGCCGGGGCCGTGGAAGGGGAGGCCGGGGTGGCACCGGTGCCTCGGGCGGCCGCTCTGGCGGCCGCGATGGACGGACAGGTCTCGGGACTGACATGGCGGCGGCGGCTCCGCAGGTCCGACGATCGTGAGGGCCGGTCAGGACCGGCGCCAGAAGAACAGCGCCGCCGTGGTCGGGTTCCCGACTGGCACGGCGCCTCAGCCGGGCGGCAGCGCCACCGGCGTCACCTCCACCATCACCACCCCGGCGTCGCGCATGCCAAGCTGCGTCGCGGTGCGGGGGCTGACATCGATGACCCGGCCCTGCTTGTAGGGGCCACGATCCTGAATGGTCACCACGGCGCTGCGGCCGTTCTCCAGGTTCTTGACCCGGGCTCGCGTGCCGAGCGGCAAGGTGCGGCTGGCCGCCGCGTCGGAGTTGCGGTTGAACCGCTTGCCATTGGCCATCTTCTTGCCGTGGAAGTGGTTGGCGTAGAATGAGGCTCGGCCTCGCTGGACGCGCTTCGCCTGGCCGGCACCGCGTTGTTGCGCCGCCGTCTGCACGGAGTTGCCCTGCCGGGGCTCGCGTGCCTCGGCTGGTGTCTGAACAGCCATTCCGGTGCCAAGGACCAGGCTGAGAAGGGCGATCTTCATGCCATGCATGACGCTGCATCCTCCTGTTCTGTGGCCCGGCCCCCTCCTTCTTGCGGATCACGAACCGCGAAGGAGGAGGCCGGACTCCTGTGGATACAGGTGAGAACGCTCGAGCCCGGCATCAAGTTTGGTGCTGAACCCCTTGACCGGCCTTAATTTTTACTTTCGGGACTGTTCAACCCTGGATGGCGAGGATGATCCTGTCAGCGGACGCACCTCCACCGGCGCCGTGCCATCGTTCACCATGTCCAACTTGTGTGCGGTGCTTTTGCTCACATCCACGACGCGGCCATCCACAAAGGGCCCACGATCCTCGATGGTGACAACTGCGCTCTTTCCGTTCTCCAGATTGGTGACGCGTGCCTTGGTGCCAAGCGGCAAGGTCTTGCTTGCCGCCGAGTCCGAATCCTGATCAAAGGTCTCACCATTGGCCATGGTCCGGCCATCGAACTTGTCATGGTAGAACGACGCTTCGCCACGCTGCGCCGGCCCTCCTGCTGAAACCGGGCGTGGCGCCGGCTTCGCGGCAACGGGCGCGGCGGGCGGCGGCGGGGGCGTTTCGGCACAACCGGCCAGCAACGCCAGCACACAGCCGGTGGACAGCATCGATCGGTAATGCAGCACAGGATGATCTCCTCTTCTCGAACCGCTGGCCATGTGAGCCATGCGGTTCCGCGTGCATTCCGGCCACGGATTTTCGCGCCATCGAGCGGCGGGGCGGCCTGGAGCGGCGCTGCAACGCCAGCGATGCAGAACGGTTGCCCCCTCAGAACGGATTCGCCGGGTCACCCATGCGCAACCGCCTGAGCGGCGGGGTCGTAACGCGGCTGTTTCCGTCTTACATTGGCCGCAACAGGAACGCGCCGGCCCTGCCTTCGCTGGCGGCACGACCACGGGAACCGAGCTACATGTCCGATGCGGTGCGGCTCACGCGCCTGGCCAACGGCCTGACCATCGTCTCTGAAACCATGCCCCGGGTGGAGACCGTCTCCATTGGCGCCTACGTCCATGCCGGCACGCGCGACGAGGCGGCGGAGGAGAATGGCGCCAGTCACTTTCTGGAGCATATGGCCTTCAAGGGCACGGCCCGGCGCGATGCCGCCGCCATCGCCCGCGAGATCGAGAATGTTGGCGGCCACCTCAACGCCTATACCGCGCGGGAGAACACCGCCTACTATGCCAAGGTGCTGAAGGAGGACATGCCGCTCGCCGCCGATATCCTCGGCGACATTCTGACGCACTCCACCTTTATCCCGGACGAGCTGGAGCGCGAACGCGGCGTCATCCTGCAAGAGATCGGCCAGGCGAACGACACGCCGGACGACATCATCTTCGACCATTTCCAGGCCACCGCCTTTCCTGACCAGCCCATGGGGCGCCCGACGCTGGGAACGGAGTCGGTGATCCGGGGCATGCCTGGCGGCACGCTGCGCGACTACATGCGCCGCCACTACGGGCCCTCCCGCATGGTGGTTGCTGCGGCTGGAGCGCTGGAACACGAGAAGCTGGTGGATCTGGTTGGGCGGCACTTCGCCGACCTGCCGCAGGTGACGCCGGCGGCGCCGCAGGCCGCGCGCTACGGTGGCGGCGAGTTCCGCGAGGAGCGGGAGCTCGACCAGGTGCATGTGGTGCTGGGGTTTGAGGGACCGGCGGTTGCAACGCCGATGCACTACCCCACCATGCTGCTGTCCACTCTTCTGGGCGGCGGCATGTCCTCGCGACTGTTCCAGGAAATCCGGGAAAAGCGCGGCCTCGTCTATTCCATCTACTCCTTTGCCCAGCCGTTCCGCGACGGCGGCCTTTTTGCCATCTATGCCGGCACTGGCGAGGAGCAGGCGGCTGAGCTGGTGCCAGTGACGCTGGAGGAGCTGCGCCGCGTCCAACACGACGTTTCCGAGGATGAGCTGAATCGGGCCAAGGCACAGCTTCGGGCCTCCGTCCTGATGTCGCTGGAATCCACCGGCAGCCGCTGCGAGCAGCTGGCGCGGCAAATGCAGGTGCATGGCCGCCCCATCCCGGCGGAGGAAACCAAGAGCAAGATCGCCGCGGTGACGGTGGAGCAGGTGCAGCAGGCTGCCGCGATGATCTTCCGCTCCCGTCCGACACTGGCGGCGCTGGGCCCGGCGGGCAAGGTGCCCGGGCTGTCCGCGGTAGCGGAGAAGCTCGCGGCATGAACCGGCTGGAGCGGCTGGAGGAACTCGTGAAGGCAGCCCGCGCTGCGGGTGCCGATGCGGCCGATGCCCTGCTGGTGGCGGGCACTTCGCTCGCTGTCTCGCAGCGCCTGGGCAAGGTCGAGCACCTGGAGAGGGCAGAGGGCTTCGATCTGGGCCTGCGCGTCTTTGTGGGGCGGCAGCAGGCCATCGTTTCCACCACCGACCCGGATCCGCGCGGCTTCGAGGCTCTGGCGGCGCGTGCCGTTGCCATGGCCCGCGCGGTGCCGGAGGACCGCTTCGGAGGCTTGGGCGAGTTCCATCCGCCGCAGCAGGTCGATCTGGACCTGAACGATCCGGCGGAACCGGATACGGAAGCGCTGGCGGCGCGCGCGGCGGCGGCGGAGGAGGCCGCGCTGGCCACTGCCGGCATTACCAACAGCGAGGGCGGCGACGCATCCTTCGCCCGCAGCGAGGTGGCGCTGTTCGCCTCCACCGGCTTTGCCGGCGAGTATGCCCGCAGCAGCCACTCCACCTCCGTCACGGTCCTGGCCGGCAGTGGTACCGCGATGGAGCGCGACTACGACTACAGCAGCGCCGTGCACTTGGCGGATCTGGAGGATGCCGCCGAGCTTGGCCGCCGCGCGGCCGGACGCGCGGTGAAGCGCCTGGGCGCCATTCGGCCGCGTAGCGCCCGTATGCCGGTGGTGTTCGACCCGCGCGTGGCGGGCTCCATGGCCGGCCATCTCGCGGCGGCGCTGAACGGCGCGGCAGTCGCGCGCGGCACTTCTTTCCTGCGCGACCGCATGGGTGAGCAGGTGCTGGCTCGCGGCTTGTCGCTGCGCGACGATCCGTTGCGGCGGCGCGGGCTGCGCTCCCGCCCCTTCGACGCAGAGGGCATGCCCTGCCAAGCCCTGGCCTTGGTCGAGGATGGCGTGTTGCGGAACTGGGTGCTCGACTGGCGCAGCGCGCGACAGCTCGGCCTTGCCTCGAACGGCCGGGCGGCGCGGGGCATTTCTGGCCCGCCATCGCCCGCCACCACCAATCTGTGGATCGAGGGCGGCAGCGTGTCCCCGGCGGCTCTCATGGCCGATATCCCCGAGGGGATCTATGTCACCGAGATGATCGGCTCCGGCGTCAATGGCGTGACCGGCGACTACAGCCGGGGCGCCGCGGGCTTCATGATCCGCAACGGCGAGCTGGCCGAAGCGGTGAGCGGCATCACCGTGGCGGGCAATCTGAAGGACATGTTCCTCAACATGGCGGCGGCCGACGATCTGCGCTTCCGGCGCGGCACCGACGCGCCGACCCTTCGGGTGGACGGGCTGACGGTGGCGGGGAGCTGACCTGCCGCACCCGCTGTCGATGTCCTGAGCCGGGTGGATGGGCATTGCGCAGCTTGCACCTCCAGCGTCCGTAGGGTGCGCGGTGAAGCGGCGCTTGCCATCATCGGTCAGCATCATCCGCGAGCTGTTGTCACGCAGGGGATTCACTCCCGTTGCATCCAGGGCCTATCCTTGGAGTTGAAGCGGCAGAGACCCGGATGAAGGATCCGTCATGACCGCCACCACCTTGCTCGCCCGTCGCTTTGTTCTGGCCGCCGGAGCCTCGGCCGTGACGGCGGGGCTGTTCGCCACGCCGCGCGCCGAGGCCCAGGGAAGCCCCGCCGGTGCCCCCAACCCGACCGCGCCGGCCGGCTCGCCCAGCGCCGGCGGCGCCGGCCCGTACGCGCTGCCGCCGCTGCCCTATGCCGCCAATGCGCTGGAGCCGCATATCGATGCCGCCACGATGGAACTGCATCACGGCAGGCACCACCAGGCCTATGTCACCGCGCTGAACAACGCGCTGAAGGATCATGGGCAGCTGGCGCAGATGCCGCTGGAACAATTGCTGGCCCGGCTGGGCGAGGTGCCGGAGGCGGTGCGGACCACGATCCGCAACAATGCCGGCGGCCACGCCAACCATGCCATGTTCTGGCAGATCATGGGTCCGGGCGGCGGCGCCGGCAGCCCGGATGGCGAACTGATGCAGGCCATCAACCGCGACCTGGGCGGGCTCGACAAGATGAAGGCCGATTTCAACGGGGCCGGCACGCGGCAATTCGGCTCGGGCTGGGTGTTCGTGACCGTTGACCGCGAGGGCAAGCTGGCCATCGCCGCACGTCCCAACCAGGACACGCCGCTGATGGACGGGCAGCGTGTGCTGATGGGCAACGATGTCTGGGAGCACGCCTACTATTTAAAGTACAATAATCGCCGTCCCGAGTACCTCACTGCCTGGTGGAATACTGTGAACTGGCGGGCGGTGGCCGAGCGCTATGCCGCGGCACGCCAGGGTCGCCTCGCCATCTAGGGCGTTCCGGCAGTCTTGGCGGGACGGTGCCTCAGAGAAAGAGGCGCCAGAGCAGGGGGAGCAGCAGGGCTGTGGCCAGGGCATTCAGTCCCATGGCCAGGCCGCTGAATGCTCCCGCCGTGGCGTTGACGGAGAGGGCGCGGGCAGTGCCGATGCCATGCGCCGCCGTGCCCATGGCCAGGCCCCGGGCCCGCCAATCCCGCACCTGCGCCAGGTTGAGCACCAGCGGCCCCAGCATCGCCCCAACGACTCCCGAGGCCAGCACCACCGTTGCGGCCAGACCCGGCAGTCCGCCAATCTGTTCCGCGATGCCCATGGCGACCGGCGTAGTGACCGAGCGCGGCGCCAGGCTCGCGATCACGTCCGGGGCGGCATGGAACATCAGGCCGAAGCCGATGCCGGTCAGCGATGCGACCAGTCCGCCGGCCATCACCGCCAGAAGGGCTGCCAGGCCTGAGGCTCGCACATGGCCCCACTGCCGGTAGAGTGGCACGGCCAGCGCCACGGTCGCCGGACCCAGCAGGAAATGAACGAACTGCGCGCCCTGGAAGTAGGCACGGTAATCGGCCCCCGTGGCCAGCAGTGTCAGCGCCATGATGACAATGGCGAAGATGATGGGGTTGGCCGCCGGATGCCGCCTGAACAACAGCGACAGGCGAAGCCCGATCATCCAGGCCACCAGGGTCGCAGTCAGCGCGGCCAGCGGCTCCCGCGCCAGATAGACCCAGATCTCGGAAAAGTCTGCCATCTCAGCCCGCGCGGCGCATGAGGGCCTGGGCGATCCGCCCGGTCAACGCGATGGTGCCCAGCGTTCCGATGACGATGGCCAGCGACATCGGCGCCCATTCCCGCGCCAAATGGGGTCCATAGACCACCACCGCCACGCCGGCCGGGATAAACATCAGCCCCAGATGCGACAGAAGCCCGTCCGCCACCTGGCCAAGTCCGGGCATGCCCGGATCGGGGCGGGTCGAGCCCGGCCGCAAGCGGTCGCGCAGCAACAGGCCGGCGAAGAGCAGCGCCATGCCGATCACCGGGCCGGGGATAGGCAGGTGGAGAAGGCGCGCCAGCATCTCGCCCGCCAGCTGGCAGAGCAGGAGAATGGTGAGGCCGCCGATCATGCGTCGCCGGTCGCGGGCTGCTGGCGGAGAAATGGCGCTGGGAGCGCTGAATCACGCATGGCTGCTGTCCTTGGACCTGGTGCGGAGCAGACGCAATTGTCGGCCCGGATCGGCCGGCAATCCAGAAGCTGCGGCGCGGCCCTGCTCCGCGATGCCGCAGGGGCTGAGGTTCCCGGCACCCGCGCAGGTCGGGCGCTGTTGCGCGGTGAGGCTGTGGCTATACTCGCCGCGACGCACGCGATGCTTGAGGGCGGATGGAATGGCATGGAAGGGGATGGCGCTGGCTGCCCTGCTGGCCGTGGCGGGATGTGGCGGGCAAAGGACCGGCCCCACGCTGGGCGCGGCGGCACTGCGGGAGCCGGTCAGCTGCGTACCCTACGCCCGTGCGCGGTCGGGCGTCGATTTGCGGGGTGATGCGTGGCAATGGTGGGAGGCCGCCGCAGGCCGCTATCCGCGCGGCCATCGTCCCCAGCCGGGCAGTATTCTGGTGCTGCAGCGCAGCGGGCGCCTTCGGGACGGACATCTTTCAGTGGTCACGAGGCTGATTTCATCCCGAGAAATCCTGGTGGATCACGCCAACTGGGCAAGCGGTGCCGCCAAGGGCAGGATCACCACCGGGCAAAGGGTTCAGGATGTTTCGGCCGCGAATGACTGGTCCCTGGTCAGGGTCTGGTATCCGCCAGTGAATGATTACGGCGCCACCGCCTATCCGGCGACGGGCTTCGTTCATGGCGGCACCGTGCTGGCCGGAGGGTGATCGCGCTGGACGCGCGGCCTGGGCCATGCTGCAAGCAGCGCCCTGTTCGTCGCACCGGAGACTTCGCCCCATGTTGCCCCGACGCCCGTTGCTTGCCCTCGGCGCCGCCGCGCTTTCTGCCCCCCTGGCGGCACGCGCCCAACCGTCCTGGCCGGATCGGCCGGTGCGCTTCGTGGTGCCATTCCCCGGCGGTTCCAGCCCGGACCTGACCGGGCGTATCGTGGCGCAGCATCTGGGCGATGTGCTCGGGCAGCCGGTGGTGGTGGAAAACAAGGCAGGCGCAGGCGGCAACATCGGCACCGATGCGGTGGCCAAGGCCACGGACGGGCTTACCATCGGCCTGAGCATCAACGGACCATTGTCCACCGCCCCGGCGCTGTACCGGAACCTCCCCTACGATCCTGCCCGGGATCTCATTCCCGTGTCGCTGCTAGTGCGTGGCGGGCAGGTGCTGGCAGTGGACCCGAGGCTGCCAGTGCAGGATTTCCGGAGCTTCGTCGCCCATGTGAAGGCGCATCCCGGCAAGCTCACCTTCGGCTCGGTGGGTGCGGGATCGGGCGGGCACCTGGCGATGGAGGACATCAAGGCGCGTCTGGGCCTCGATCTGGAGCACGTGCCGTATCGCGGCTTCCCGCCGGCGGTGCTGGACCTGGTGGCGGGCCGCATCAGTGCCATGGTGGTGACGGCCGCCGCCATTCTGCCGCAGCTGCGGGAAGGGCAGGCGCGGGCCCTGGCCGTCACCACTGAGGAACGCATGGCGCAGCTTCCCGATGTGCCGACCCTGGCCGAGGTCGGGCTGACCGGCGCCGCGTCCTATGGCTGGCAGGTGCTGGTGGCGCCGGCCGGCACGCCCCGCGAGCGGATCGAGCGGCTGGCGAGGGAGGCCAAGGTGGCACTGGGTTCCGAGCGCGCCCGGCAAGCCATGGACGCCGCTGCCTTCGAGATCGTCGCCTCCTCTCCCGAGGAGGCGTCCGCCTATGTGGCGGCCGAGGCGGATCGCTGGGGCACGCTGATCCGCCAGCTGGGCCTCACTCTAGAGGGATGAGGCCTTGTGGGCTGCCGGGCGCTCGGCCCGGCAGCCCAGCGTATCAGTGCGTGCGCTCGGCGGGATACTCGGGTGCCTTGGCGCCGCGCGTCTTCCACAGCGACAGGGCGATGGAGCCGGCGATGATCGCGCCCGTCACCATCAGCGCGTATTCCACCGGCACCGCCTTGCCGCCGGCGAACCAGTTGGCCAGCATCTTGACGCCGACGATCATCAGCACCAGCGACAACCCATGCTTCAAATAGTGGAAGCGGTGGATGACGCCGGCCAGCGCGAAGTACATGGCGCGCAGGCCCAGAATGGCGAAGACATTGGCCGTGTAGACGATGAACGGGTCGGTCGAGACCGCGAAGATCGCCGGGATGCTATCCAGCGCAAAGAACAAATCGGTCAGCTCGATCAGCACCAGCACCAGCAGCAACGGCGTGACCATCAGCCTGCCGGCTTCGCGCACGGTGAACGCGTTGCCGCGGTAGCCCTCCGTGACCGGCAGGCGCTTGCGCATCCATTTCAGGATGGGGCTCTCTTCCGGGTCGGGCTCGTCATCGGCAGTGCGCAGCATTTTCCAGCCGGACCAGATCAGGAAGGCGCCGAACAGGACCATCAGCCAGTCGAATTCGCGCAGCAAGGCGGTGCCCACCAGGATCATCACGCCGCGCATCACCAGCGCGCCCAGGATGCCCCAGAACAGCACGCGGTGCTGGTAGGCGGGCGGAACGCCGAACTTGGCGAAGAGCAGCACGAAGACGAAGATGTTGTCGACCGAGAGCGACCACTCGATGATGTAGCCGGTCAGGAATTCGAGGCTGCTGGTGGCGCGTTCCTCGTCGGTTTCGCCATAGGTCATCCGCAGCCAGACAAAGAAGGCCAGGGCGAGCGCGATGTAGAAGGCAGATTTGATCAGGGCGGTCGTGACAGGGACTGGCACCGGATCACCATTGGCGTCCTTCTTGGAGAAGACGCCGAGGTCCAATATCAGCAATCCCAGAATGGCCGCGTTGAACACGACCCAGAACATGGGTGAGGCTTCCACGCCGTAAGGCTCCTCGTCTCTGAGGGCCAGGCGGCGCAGGCAGGCGGATCATGCCTGTCCATCGAAAAGCGCGCCGGGCCCGATTGCGCGAAATGTCGATCCGACATCACGGGGGCAGGGCACACGGCCTCGCCCACTCGCCAGAGGGGCCCGGATCCGCCGATAAGATGGACGAATTTTCATTCGAAGGCAATACAGGTTGTTTCCGACGGCGATTCACGCCATGTCCTTATTTGCGCGAGGGATCGGGGCGCACTAGTGTCCCCGCTCGTGGCGAGAACGCGGTCAGGCTGGCGGGACAGTCCTTCCAGGCCGCTGGCCGCCCATCACATCGGGGCGTGGACTATGGGTAGCTTCAGCATCTGGCACTGGCTTATCGTTCTGCTCGTGATCCTTCTGCTGTTCGGCGGCGGCGCCAAGCTGAGCGGCCTGATGGGCGATGTCGCCAAGGGCATCAAGTCCTTCAAGAAGAACATGAAGGACGGCGAGGACGACGCTTCCATGGCCGACGACCAGCCGCAGCGTCCGGCCGGCAACCTTTCGGGCCCTGCGCATCATCCGCAGCCGAGCACCGAGCCCAAGACCTCCAACTCCTCGCATCCCGCCGCCTGATCCGGGTGGGGCGCTAGGCGCCCCGCCGGCTTCATCGACCATCCGGGAGGCCAGGCCTGGCGAAAGCCACGGCGCTGGCCTTTTTTCTTGCGCGCCAGGCACACGCCGCCAGGCGGGCTTCATGGAAACGACCCTGGAGGGAGCGTTCTCCGCACGCTATCAGCCCCATGCCGGACCGTTCCCGTTCAGGACCCCAGCCCGATGCCCGCACCGATCCCCGTCAGCATCAGCACCGCCATCATGGCCGCCGGGCGCCGCCTGGATCAGCGCGGCTGGGTGCCGGCCACTGCAGGCAATTTCTCCATGAAGCTGGAAGCGGGCCGGATCGCCGTCACCCGTTCTGGCGTACACAAGGGTTTCCTCCAGCCTGAGCACGTGATGGTAGTGGATGGCGAGGGGCGTGCCGAAGACCCGGCACTGCGGCCCTCGGCCGAGACACTGCTTCATTGCGGCATTTACCGCCGTTTTCCTGGCGCACAGGCCTCCCTGCACGGCCATTCCGTGGCCAATACCGTGTTGTCCCGCCGCGCGGGCGCCTGTGTGGTGCTTGAGGGGTATGAGCTGCTGAAGGCCTTTCCGGGCCTGGAAACGCATGAGGCGCGGATTGAACTGCCGGTGCTCGACAACGACCAGGACATCGCCAGGATGCAGCGCGAGCTGGATCGCCGCTGGGACGCGCTGGAGCGTGATGGGGTCGCGGTGCCGCCGGGCTATTTGATCCGCGGCCATGGTGTCTATGTATGGGCCGGATCGATGGACGGCGCCCTGGCAAGGCTGGAGGCGCTGGAATTCATGTTGGAATGCGAGTTGATGCAGGGGAGGGGCTGATGAGCCTTCTGACTGTCAGGGATGCCACCACCGGGGCGGAGTTGCTGCGCACCGACGATGCGGCGGAGATCGCCCGCGCCCTCGCGCCGATCAATGTCCGTTTCGAGCGATGGGAAGTCGCCGAGCTGCCCGAGGGCGCCGATGCTGAGGCGGTGCTGGCAGCCTACCGCCCGCAGCTCGACGCTTTCATGGCGGGCAGCAGCGCTGGCACGGCGGATGTGATCAAGCTGGATGTTTCGCACCCGCAGAAGGATGCGTTGCGCGCCAAGTTCCTGTCCGAGCACACCCACACCGAGGATGAGGTCCGCTTTTTCCACGAAGGCGCGGGCAATTTCGTCATGCATGTGGGCGGCAAGGTTTACGATGCCCATTGCACGCGGGGCGACCTGATCTCGGTGCCGGCGGACACCCAGCATTGGTTCGATGCCGGGGTGGAACCCAAGGTGACAGCGCTGCGTATCTTTACGGACACCACCGGCTGGACGCCCCACTACACCGGCACCGACATGTCCGATCGCTTCCCGGCGGTGACCGGGTGAGCGCTCCGGCTTTGGCGCCGCCGCCGGTTGGCGCCGTGCTGACCGACATCGAGGGGACGACCAGCAGCATCGCCTTCGTCAAGGAGGTGCTGTTCCCCTTCGCCGAGCGTGCCCTGGACGGGTTCCTGGATGCGCATGCCGCCGACCCCGAGGTAGCGGCCTGCCTGACCGCCGTGCGCCGCGCCGCGCCGGGCGAGGAGCCGCGCGCCGTGCTGCGTCGCTGGATGGCGGAGGACAGCAAGGCCGCGCCGCTCAAGACGTTGCAGGGCCTGATCTGGGCCTCGGGCTACACCGGCGGTGAGGTGACCGGGCATCTCTGGCCCGACGTGGCGCCGTGCCTGCGTGCCTGGCATCGGGCGGGCATCCGGCTCAATGTTTATTCCTCCGGCTCAGTGGCGGCACAGAAGCTGCTGTTCGGCCATTCCTCGGCCGGAGACCTCACGGGGCTGTTCGGCGACTTCTTCGATACCGCCATGGGCGGGAAGCGCGAGGCTGCAAGCTATGCCGCCATTGCCGAGAAGCTGGCCAGGCCACCGGGCGACATCCTGTTCCTGTCGGATGTGGCAGAGGAACTGGATGCGGCGGCGCGCGCGGGCTACGCGGTCTGCCAGCTGGTCCGCGCAGAGGATGGCACCCAGCCCAGCGGCCGCCATCCCGTGGCGGCGGACTTCCCCGCCGTGGCTGCCACCTTTGGCCTGCCGGTGCCGCGCCTGTCGCAGGGCGAGGCCGCCTGAGCCAAGGGCTTCCATCCACAAGGGACGCCGAAGCCTGTAATCCGTCCCGCCGGGAGTACGCGCGGCATGATGACAACCTACACCGTGCGCGAGGGCCGGACGATCCGGCACGAGGGCATCCCCGAGCCCGAGGCGCTGCGTGAGGCGGTTTGGATCGACCTCCTCTCGCCGAGCCGGGAGGAAGGGCTGGCCGTTGAGCAAGCCTTGTCCATGGAGATCCCGACCCGGGAAGAGATGCAGGAGATCGAAAGCTCCTCGCGGTTGTATCGCGAGGGCGATGCGTTGTTCCTGACGGCGCCGTTCCTTTATGGCGTGGACGAGGGTGAGTACAGTTCCACCGCCATCACCTTCGCCATCACGGCTCGTCACCTGGTGACGGTGCGATACGCCACGCCCAAGGCCTTTCGCGTCTTCGCCACGCGTGCCGTGCGCAGCCCGGTGCTGCTCAACGGTGCCGGCCAGGCCATGCTGGGACAGTTTGAGCAGGTGGTCGACCGGTTGGCGGACGTGCTGGAGCGGGTGGGTGCCGACATGGACCGTGCCAGCAAGTCGGCTTTCTCCAACGCCCGGTCCACCAAGGGCGTGAAGGTCAAGGCGCGCGACGCCCAGATGAAGGACGTGCTGATCGCACTGGGTGAGGTGGGCGAGGTGACCAGCCGCGCCAACGAGACGCTGCTCGGCCTGACGCGCATCCTTACCTATGTCGGCGCGGAAAAGGACTTCTTCACCGACAAGGAGAGCAAGACCACCATCAAGACGCTGATCCGTGACGTGCGCTCACTGGTGGAACACGCGTCCTTCCTGAACAACAAGGCCAACTTCCTGCTCGATGCGGTGCTCGGCATCATCAACATCGACCAGAACGGCATCATCAAGACCTTCACCGTGGCCAGCGTCGCGCTGATGCCGCCCACGCTGATCGCCAGCATCTACGGCATGAACTTCGACGTCATGCCGGAACTGCATACAAGCTATGGATATCCCGCCGCCTTGCTGGTGATGGTGATCAGCGCATTGCTGCCCGTGATCTACTTCAAGCGCAAGGGCTGGTTGTAGCGGTCCCACCGGCCGCGCTTGACAGGAAGCGCCTCCGGGCGTCCATCGCGTCATGGCCTTCCGTCCCTTTGAGCGATTCCTCGACCCCGTGGCGCCGCCTGGGACGCCCGCCAGCCGTGCCCTCGGCACGCCGGTGCCCAGCACGCCGCCGCCGATGGGGCTGGCAGGCTTCTACTGGTACTTCATCCAACAGGCGCGCGCGCTGTTCGGTCTGCTGTTCCTGGCGGGCCTGGCCGTTGCGCTGCTTGACGGGCTGATCCCCGTCTTCATCGGCCGCGTTGTCGCCATGCTGTCCGAGCATTCGCCCGGCACGCTTTTCGCCGAAGCCTGGCCCTGGCTGACGGGCATGGCTGCGGTGCTGCTGGTGCTGCGGCCGCTCGCCATCCTCTCGCAGAACCTGATCGGGCAGCAGGCTATCAACGCCACGGTCACGTCGATGATCCGCTGGCAGAGCCATTGGCATGTTGTGCGGCAAGGATGGTCCTTTTTTCAGGAGGATTTTGCCGGGCGCATCGCCAACCGTGTCATGCAGGCCGGCCCGGCCCTGCGAGAGAGCATGGTGCAGTCGGTCAACGCAGTCTGGTACATCGTGGTGTACGGCACCGGTGCGGTGATCTACCTGGCCACGGCCGATCTTTGGCTGGCGTTGCCGATCCTGGTCTGGTTCGCCGTGTATTGCTGCCTGCTGCGCTTCATCGTGCCGCGCATGCGTGACCGCGCCCGCGCCGCATCCGAGCAGCGCAGCCTGCTGACGGGCCGCATCGTCGACAGCTACACCAACATCCTCACGCTCAAGCTTTTCGCGCGGGCCGAGGACGAGGACGCCTTTGTGCGCGAGGGCGTGCTGGGCCTCACGGCCGCGTTCCAGCGTCAGATGCGCATGGTCACGCTGAACGCCTTCCTGCTGTCTTCGCTCAACGCCACCATGCTGGTCTCCATGGCGGCCATCGCCCTGTCGCTGTGGGATGCCGGACGGATCGATATCGGCCTGGTTGCCGCGGCCCTGCCGATGGCGTGGCAGATCGCCAACATCTCGGGCTGGGTGGCGTTCAACGTCGCCGGCATCTTCGAAAATATCGGCGTGGTTCAGGAGGCAACGCGATCCATCGCCGTGCCGCCGACCGCGCCGGATGCGCCCGGCGCCGTCGCACTCGGCGTGGCAAAAGGCGCCATCCGTTTCGAGCATGTGCACTTCGCCTATGCCGGTGGACGCGGCGTGCTGGACGATTTCGACCTGGAGATCCAGCCTGGCGAGAGGGTCGGGCTGGTTGGCCATTCCGGGGCTGGCAAAACCACCGTGACCAACCTGCTGCTGCGCTTCTTCACGCCGCAGGGCGGGCGCATCATGATCGACGGGCAGGACATCGCTGGCGTCACGCAGGAAACCCTGCGCGGCGCGATCGGTGTGGTGACGCAGGACACGGCGCTGCTGCATCGCTCGGTGGGCGACAACATCCGCTATGGCCGCCCGCGTGCCAGCCAGGGTGATGTCGAGGCGGCCGCCCGCCGGGCGGAGGCCGAGGATTTCATTGCTGGGCTGAGCGATTGGCGTGGCCGCACCGGTTTCGACGCGCAGGTCGGCGAGCGCGGCGTGAAGCTCTCCGGCGGCCAGCGGCAGCGCATCGCCATTGCCCGCGTGCTGCTGAAGAATGCTCCCATCCTGGTGCTGGACGAAGCGACATCGGCCCTCGATTCCGAGGTCGAGGCGGCGATCCAGCAGCAACTTGACGGTCTGATGGCGGGCAAAACGGTGATTGCCATCGCGCACCGCCTGTCCACCCTGGCCAGCATGGACCGGCTGGTGGTGCTGGAGCAGGGACGCATCGTGGAACAGGGCACGCATGACGCGCTCCTGGCCCGTGGCGGTGTTTACGCGCGGCTCTGGGCGCGGCAGTCCGGCGGCTTTCTGGGCGAGAGTTGACCGCCTGGCCCATGAGCCCCGATCCTGGCACCCTGTTCCAGGAGAGAGCCGCATGGCCACCGTCCACACGCTCAACGCTTCACCCGACACTGTGCATGTCGGCACCTTCGATGCACGCCATGCACCGGTGTTGACGGTTGCCTCGGGCGATACCGTGGAGATGCAGTGCGTTTCCGGCCTGGCGGAGGTGGCGCCCGGGCCGCAAAGTGGCTTCACCCTGCCGCCGGGCCTCGCCGAAATTCATGCGGCGGTGGCGGAGAAGCGGCTGAACGCATCGGGGCACATCCTTACCGGGCCTGTGGCAGTGGAGGGCGCGGAACCCGGTGACTGCCTGCGCATCGATATCGAGGCGATCGAGCCCGGCTCGGATTGGGGCTACAACTTCTTCCGCCCGCTGGTTGGAACTCTGCCGGACGACTTCCCGTACCGCCGCATGGTGCACATCGCCGTGGATCGCGCGGCGCGGCGCTGCCATCTGCCCTTCGGATCTGGAAACGGGCTCAGCCTGCCGCTCTCACCCTTCTTCGGCGTCATGGGCGTGGCGCCGCCCGCCGAATGGGGCACCATCGCCACCAAGGAGCCGCGCGCCCATGGCGGCAACCTGGACAACAAGGAACTTGTTGCAGGCAGCACGCTGTATCTTCCGGTGCATTACGCCGGCGCGCTGTTCAGTGCGGGGGACGGGCACGGCATTCAGGGCGATGGCGAGGTTTGCATCACAGCGCTCGAGATGTCGCTGACCGGGCGCTTCAAGCTGACGCTGCAGAAGGGCGGCGGACAGCATGATCCGGCGTCGCGCTTTCCGCGTGCCGAAACGCCGACCCACTACATCAGCATGGGTATCCATGAAGACCTGGATCTTGCGATGAAGCAGGCCTTGCGCGAGATGATCGCCTTTATCGCCGATCGCAGCGATCTTTCGCCGGCGGAGGCCTATCAGTTCTGTTCGCTGGCCGTGGACTTTCGGGTCACCCAGACCGTGAATGGCGAGAAGGGTGTGCACGGCATGTTGAGAAAAGGGCTTCTTTTCTGAGTTGCGCGTGCAACGATTGAAGTTGCAGCCGATTGCAACCATGCTGTGTGGATGCTGAATATTTTTCCCGCGAGAAGAATGTTTGGGGTTGCAGCGCGGTTTTCCACAGCTTTTCGGAGTCGCCGCGCCGCCCGCATCTTGTGTCCATGCTGCCGCATTAACTACCGTATCTGGTAGCGGAAGGCGGAGAAGGGTCATGGATTGGACGACTGAAGCAATCGACGCGCTGAAGGCGCTTTGGGCCGAAGGTCATTCAACCGCTGAGATCGGCCGCCGCATGGGGATTTCCAAGAACGCCGTGGTGGGCAAGGCGCATCGCCTTAGCCTGCCGGCGCGGCCGAGCCCGATCCGGCGGGAAACGGGCACTTCGCCGGCTGCGGCGTCGCGCCCCGTGCAGGAGCCCAAGCCGGCAGTCATTCCGGCCACCCGGCCTTCTACACCATTGCCGGTGGCAACGCTGCCGCCCGCGACCCGTCCCATCGCGCCGCCCGCCGCATTGGCGCAGCCCCGTCCGGCCGCGCCACCTCCGCCCCGTCGTCCGGCGCCGGTGCCCAGCGCCGTGGTCCGTCCTTTTCAGCGCCTGGGAGGCCGTTCCTGCTGCTGGCCGATCGGAGAACCGGGAACACCGGAGTTCCGCTTCTGCACAGCCGAGGCGATCAACGGCAAGCCTTACTGCCCGGAGCACGCCTCCATCGCCTATGTGAAGGCGCGCGACCGTCGCGAGGATGCCGCCTGATCTCCGGAGGCGGTGGATACCGCGACCGGAAGCACCGAAACGGACAGGGCGCCGGAGGGATCCTTCTCCCCGGCGCCCTCGCTGTCTGGAGCCACGAAGCGCGCCCCGGTCAGATCACCGCGCTGCCATCCCGACGCCCGATCAGCCGCTTGCGCAACTTGCCGGACAGGTAATCGATCGCCGCAACCGTCAGCACCATCAGCATGATGATAAAGGCGACCTCGTCCCAATGGCGGACCTTGATGCGCTCGGCGATCTGCAGACCGATACCGCCGGCGCCCACCACGCCGAGGATTGCCGCCGAGCGTGTGTTGCTTTCGAAGAAATACAGCGCCTGTGCGATCATCACCGGCAGCACTTGCGGCAGGATGCCGTAGCGGATCGCCTGGAGCCGGCTGCCGCCGGAGGCCAGGATGCCGTCCGCCTGCCGCCTGTCGGCATTCTCGATGGCCTCCGAATACAGCTTCGCCAGCACGGCGAGATCGCTGGTGATGATGGCCAGCACGCCGGCCAGAGGGCCGAGGCCAACCGCGCGCACATAGGCCAGCGCCCAGATCAGCTGGTCGACGCCGCGAATGCCATCGAAGAAGCGCCGCACCGAGAAGCGCAGCAGCGTTGCCGTGACGACGTTGCGCGCGCCCATGAAGCTGAGCGGCAGCGCGATCAGCGCCGCGATGAACGTGCCGAGAAAGGCCATGGCGACGCTTTCGGCCATGCCCTTCAGGATGTCGAGCCACATCGCCCCAGGGCTGGGCGGCACCATCAGCCGGACAATGGTGGCGAGACCGGATAGCCCGTTCCACAGCCTCTGCGGCGTGATCTCGAACAGCCAGAAGGACCACAGCAGCCACAGGATGAAGGCCGCGCCGCCAACCCAGCGCAGGGCACGCTCGCCCCGGGTGGCGCCAAAGGCGCGTGGCTGGCGCTGACGCCAGTTCTCGACGGAGGTGCTCATCTCAATGCGCTCCCGCGGCATGGGTCAGGCGGTGGCGCAGGCGGTCGGACAGCAGGTCGATCAGCATGACCGTGGCCACGATCAGCAGCACGATGGCGCTGATCTCCTCGTAATAGTTGAAGGAGATCACCTGGTAGAGTTCCTGCCCGATGCCGCCGGCACCGACAAAGCCGACCACGCTGGCGCTGCGCACATTGATCTCGAACCGCAGCAGAGCGTAACTCAGCAGATTGGGCGCCACCTGCGGCAGGATGGCGTAGCGGCAGGCCTGCGCCCAGTTGGCGCCCGAGGCGCGCAGCCCTTCCCAGGGCTGCATCTCGGCATTCTCGATGACCTCGGAGAACAGCTTGCCCAGCGCGCCCGTGGTGTGGATGGCGATGGCCAGCACACCCGCCAGCGGGCCGACGCCGAACGCCCAGACAAAGATCAGCGCATAGACGATCTCGGGGACGGTGCGCGTCGCTTCCAGCCCGCGCCGCGTCAGATGGTGCAGCCAGGGCGAGGGGGCGAGGTTGCGCGCGGCCGGAAAGGCCAGGAGCAGGCCGATGGCCGCGCCGCCCAGCGTCGCCAGTGCCGCCATCTGGGCCGTCTGCAGCAGCAGCAGCAACCAGGAGTCAAGTCGGTAGAACCAGAAGGCCAGGCTGCCTTCCGCATCGGGTCCGGAGAGCAGGGCCGCCCAGCGCAGATCGGGCAGGATGCGGCCGAAATACTCGCCAATGCGCGGCGCGCCGTCGATCAGGGCGGCGGGGCTGAACTCGCTGACCCAGGCCGCCAGCAGCAGGCAAGCCGCCAGGATGGCGAGGCCGGTGAGCCCCGCATTGCGGCGCTGGCGGCGCAACGCCCGGTAGGCGTCCTCCCCGCGCGTGGCGGCGGGGCTCATGGCGGTGGCTTGCATGCGGTGCTGCGTGGCGGCCAACAAAGCGCCGCCTCCTCTGCTTCACGAAGAAGGGCCGATGCCGAAAGCGTCCGGGGGGAGGAAGCGTTCCCCCGGACCCGTCACGCTCCCGGCCCGGGACGCGGGATCACGAGCGACGGCGGCGCTCGGCGGCTTCTTCGCGACGCAGCTGCACGATCGGGTCGAACATCTCGTGCGTCACCTCGGCGTAGCCCTGGCCGCCGCCGCGCTCGATCTGCTCGTAGATCTCCTTGTGCGCGGTGGGCAGTGCCAGGTGGAACTGCCTGAAATCGGCCTTGAAGGCGGCCGGCAGGTCGCTGCGGATCACCAGCGGGCCGTTGGGGATGGGGCGCGACTTCCAGATGATGCGCATGTCGTTCATGTCGAGCATGCCCTTCTCGACCATGGAGCGGAGATTGCCCCGGGTATAGCCCTGGCTCTCCTCGCCCTGGCCGGAGGCCCACGTCACGGCCGCGTCGTACTGCTTCTGCAGCACGGCCACCACCGCCTGCTCATGCCCGCCGCCAAAGCCGGTGCGCGAGAAATAGCTGTTGATGTCGAGGCCGCCATTGCGCAGCTCGGAGCGCGGGATCAGGTAGCCGGAAGTGGAGTTCGGATCGGCCCAGGCGAGGGACTTGCCGCGCATCTGCTCCAGGCTCTCGATGCCGCTATCCTTGCGAACCACCATCACGGCGACATAGGCGATGGAGCCATCGATCTCGCGCGGAACGACGATGGGCTCGACGCCGCCATTGGTGTCGAGCCAGGTGCCGGCATAACCCGAAGCCCCCATCGCCGAGCACTCGATCTGCTTGGCGGCGAAGGCCTGCATCACGCCGGCATAGTCGGCCGCCGGGTAGAGGCGCACCGGCACCCCGAAGGTGTCCTCGATCAGCTTGCGGTAATTGTCCCAGCGGCCGAGGCGGTCAGCCTCATTTTCGCCGCCCAGCAGGCCGACGCGGATCTGCGGCACCTGCGCGGCCCAGTCGCGCTTGCCGGCGCGCGGCATTTCAAAGGTCTGGCCGTTCGCCTGGGCCCGGGCCAGGGCAGGCAGCATCAGGGAACCGGCCGCGATGGCGGCCAGGGAGCGACGGGTGATCATCACACTTCTTCTCCTTGGAAGGCAGGGCGCCCCGCGTCAGCGACAGGCGCCGGTCGGCTAGCGGGGCGGCTTCAATCCGCCAGCGCGGGCGCGCGCGCGCCCGGCGCTGCTTGTCGTGGTGCCGGCTTCATGACCGAGGGCTCCGCCGCCGCCATGCTGTCGAATTCCTCTTCCGACACGCCATAGATCTCGCGCACCTTCGCGGCGGTCAGGCCTGTGGGAGCACCGTCAAACATCACCCGCCCGGACTGCATGGCGACGATGCGGTCGCAATAATGACGGGCCGTATCGAGATGGTGCAGATTGCACAGCACGGTGATGCCGTCGCGCCGGTTCACGTCGCGCAGCGCCTCCATCACGGTGCGGGCATTGGCAGGGTCGAGGCTGGCGATCGGCTCGTCGGCCAGGATGATGCGCGGCTGCTGCATCAGGGCACGGGCGATGGCCACGCGCTGCTGCTGGCCGCCGGACAGGGTATCGGCGCGCTGCAGGGCCTGATCGGCAAGGCCGAGCCGGTCGAGCCTGTCGAGTGCGGCCGCGCGCTCGGCGGCGGGGAAGCGCTTGAACAGGGTGGCCAGAGTGCCGCCGAGGCCCGGATGGTGGTTCAGCCGGCCGACCAGCACGTTGGTCAGCACGTCAAGCCGGGGAACCAGGTTGAACTGCTGGAAGATCATGCCGCAGGTGGTGCGCCAGTCGCGCAACCCCTGGCCGCGCAGCGCCGTGACGTCGAGCCCGTCATGCAGGATGCGGCCGGTGCTAGGATCGGTCAGCCGGTTCAGCATGCGCAGCAGGGTGGACTTTCCGGCGCCCGACCGGCCGATCACGCCCACCATCTGCCCCGCCGGCACGGAAAGGCTGACGCTGTCCACCGCGATCTTGCCGCCGAACCGGCGCGTCAAAGTTTCAAGCTGCAGCATGCCGGCCCTTCCCTGGCGAGGCGGGCAACGTCACCGCGCCCCCTTCGGGAAGAGGCGTATAGAGCGTCGTCGTGACGGTCTGATGACCGGTCGGTGACAAGGCTGTTGAACCCCGAAACCTCGCCGTCCTGGCAGGCGGAACCTTGGCCAATCAGCGGCCGAGCAGCACCAGCACCACCCCCGCCACCACGATCAACGCGCCGGCGATCTCGGCGTGGCTGGGACGCTCCTTCAGGTAGAAGCGGCTGAACAGCAGGGTGAAGAGGATCTCGGTCTGTCCCAGGGCGCGCACCAGCGCCACGGGGGCCAGGGCGAAGCCGGTGAACCAGCAGGCGGAGCCAAGGGCTGAAAGCGCGCCAACCGGCACGCTGTCGCGCCAGGAGGCGAACACGGCACGAAGCTGGTCCGGCTCCCGCCAAGCCAGCCAGGCGCCCTGCATCAGCGTTTGCAGCAGGTTGATGGCGACCAGGGACAGCAGCGCCCGCAGCACCGGATCGGGGTGGTCGAGCTGCTGGTTGGTGGTCTTGATCAGCACGGCGCTGAAGGCGAAGCCCAGCCCGGCACCCAGCCCGTAGAGCGCCGCTGGCTGCACCGTGGCGCGGAGCAGCCCCAACATCCCCTCGCGCTTGCCGGCCAGCGAGAGGTAGAGCACGCCGCTCACTCCCACCGCGATGCCGAGCCAGGCGAGAGGCGAAAGCCGCTCGTCGAGCAGGATCAGCGCCAGAACGGCGCCCTGCACCGCCTCGGTCTTGGCGTAAGCGGTGCCCACGGCGAAGCCGCGCGCGCCAAACGCCATGATCAGCAGGTTGGTGCCCAGGATCTGCGCCAGCCCCCCCAGCACCGCGAAGCCGAGAAACGAAAGGGTGGGGGGCGGCAATCCGCCTTGCGTCCCCACCAGCGCCGAGTAGGTCAGCAGCAGGGCAAGGCCGAAAGGGACCCCGTACAGGTACCGCACCACCCCGGCGCCGTTGACCGAAAGCTGACCACGCAGCTTCTGCTGCAGGGCCGTGCGCCAGGTCTGGAACAGGGCAGCGGCAAGGGTGACGGCGATCCAGACGGGCATGCGGCGATTCCGGGACGTTCGGCCCGAGCTTATCCACCGGCCCGAAGGCTGTCAGGCCTCAGCCGCGGCCGAACACGGACGCGAAGGCAGCGATCACCTGCGACCGGAACCAGCGCTCCGCCGGGTTCTGATCCTCGGTGTCGCTCCAGGCCAGGGCGTTGGGCAGGATCTGCGGCGAGACCGGCGCCGGCTCGGTGACCAGCCCGGCGCGCAGTGCCAGCCGATGGGCCACGAAGTCCGGCACGGTGGCGATCAGGTCGGTGCCGGGCAGCGCCGCTGTCAGCAGCGCGAAGGAACTCAGCCCCAGCACCACCCGGCGCGCACGGCCCTGCTGCGCCAGCTGCGCGTCCACCACGCCGTGCAACTCGCCCCGGCCGGTGACCAGCACGTGCGGGCGGGCGCAGAAATCATCGAGCGCCCCGGCCGGCGGTGTGGCCGGATCGCGCAGCACCAGCCAGTGGGCGTGGTGCAGCACGCGCATGCGCGCATTGGCCGGCAATTCCTCCCCCAGGTAGCCAAGAACCGCGCCCACCTCGCCATGCGCCAGCATCGGCGGCAGGCTGCGGTAGTCGCCGATGCGCAGCGTCATCCGGCAGAGTGGCGCTTCCCGGCGCAAGGCGGCCAGCACCACCGGCAGGATGGCGAAGGCCACGGCGTCGGTGCAGCCCAGGCTGAACAGGCGCGAATCGCGGCCAGGATCGAACTCACTGGCCGCGTGCAAGGCGCCGGCGAGTTCCGCGAGGCGCGGCGCGAGGGAGTCGTAGAGCTGCTGCGCCCGCTCGGTCACACGCAACTCATGCCCTTCGCGGACCAGCAGCGGATCGTTGAATTGCTCGCGCAGCCGCTTCAGCCCGCCCGATGCGGCTGGCTGCGACAGGAACAGGCGGTTGCCGGCACGGGTGACGTGGCGCTCCTCGACCAGGGCGACGAACAGGCGCAGCAGGTTGAGGTCGGGCAGACGGTCGGTGAGGCTCATGCCGGTCCGGGTATGGTTGGCGGGGTTTGCAGCGGCGCGAGGTTGGCCGATATGCGGAACTGATTGTCCGAGGAGCAGGAAATGCGTTCAAGCTCGATCACCGTTCTGGCACTGGGTGGCCTGTTGGCCACGGCGCCGGTCCTGGCCCAGTCGCCGAGCCAGCCCTCCGCACCGCGGAGCACCGACCAGGTGGCAGGAGCGGACACGGTGCTGCGGCTGTCGGAAGCCGGCATGGTGGAGCGTCCGCCTTCGGAACTGCGGGTGACGCTGAGGGCCGAGGCACGCGGCTCCGGCTCGGGCGCTGTGCAGGCAGAGGTAAACCGCCGTGTCACCGCGGCGCTGGAAGCGGCACGGCGCGTCGCGGGGGTCCAGGCCAGCACCGGCGGTTACTGGACCGGCCGCAGCGAAAAGGAGCGAGTCTGGACGGCGAGCCAGACCTTGCTGCTGCGCGGCGAGGAAGCGACGCCGCTGCTGGAACTCGCCGGCACGTTGCAACAGCAGGGGCTGGTCATGAATGGCATGGACTGGTCGCTTTCCAGTGCGCAGCGGCTGGAAGCACGGCAGGAAGCCGGCAAGCTCGCCATCGAGGCACTTCAGGCCCGTGCCGAGGCGGTGGCGCAACAGCTGGGCCTGCGCGTGGCCGAGTTTCGCGAGCTGAGGCTCGACACACCCGATGGAGCGCCCCGTTTCCGTGTCGCCGCCGCGCCCATGGCGGCCCGTGGGGAAGCGGCGCCGCCCCCCGTGTCGGCGCCGGAGCCGGAAATGGTGACCGCCACCGCGGAAGCCCTGTTCATCCTCCGCCGCTAAGCGGCGTGGTAGGCAGTGGCGGGCGCGGGAGCCATTCCCCCCTGCCAAACGGGCTGCCATGCTATCGCTGTCATGCCCCCGATCCTCACCGGCGTCCTGCTGCAGCTCCTGGCCATCGCCTTCTTTGTCGCGATGGACACCTCCATCAAGCTGCTGACCGCGGATTTCCCGGTAGGGCAGCTGATGTTTGCGCGCTTCGCGGTCAGCGTGCTGCTGGTGGCGACGGTGATGCGCGTGGTGAAGGGCAGGGTGCCCTGGCGCTCCCGCGCGCCGGGATTGCAGGCGGTGCGCAGCCTGTCGCTGGCCGGAGCCAACTGCCTGTTCTCGCTGGCACTGATGCAGGTGCCATTATCCGACGCGACGGCGGTGAACTTCGCCTCGCCCCTCTTCACGGTGGCCATGGCTTCATTGTGGCTGGGCGAAAAGGTTTCGGCCCGGCGGTGGCTCGGCATCGTGATCGGACTGGCCGGGGTCGCCGTCGCGCTGCGGCCGCCTTTTCTTACCGGCGGGCCGATGCCGCATTGGGCGATCCTGCTGCCGCTCGGCACCGCCTTCCTCTACGGCGTGTACCAGATCCTGACCCGCAAGCTGGCGGCGCTGGACGACCCGGACACCACCATCCTGCACACCAGCGTGGCCGCCTCCCTGGCCACGGCCCTTGTGCAACCTTTTCTCTGGATCACGCCGGACAGTATGGCGGGCTGGGGATCACTGCTTTCGCTTGGGGTGCTCGGCTGCATCGGCCATGTTTTCCTGGTGCTGGCCTTCGCCCGGGCACCGGCCAGCGTGCTCGCACCGATGATGTATTCGCAGCTTCTCTGGGCCGTGTTGGCGTCCTGGCTGGTGTTCAGCCACCCGCCCGATCGTTTCACCTGGATCGGTGCGGCGGTGATCACACTGGGCGGGCTGCTGGTGGCCTGGCCGGAGGGTCGCCGGTGAGGCCCAGGCTTCTGCCATGCAGAACGCAGCCTGGGCTTGGCTGGATGGTGCGAGAGTTGCGCTTGCGCGTCAGCCGCCAAGCGGCTAGCGGACAACGGGCGTGAGGGCAGGGAATGGCGACAACACTCGAAACATCGCGGGATCAGGCGGTCGATCAGACGTTGCGGGACCACCCGCGCGCGGCCTTGGACGCGGCATCGGTCCGTGACGCTTATCGCCGCTGGGCGGGTGTCTATGACGCCGTATTCGGCGGCGTTTCCGCCGCCGGGCGGCGCCGGGCCGTGGATGCGGTCAACCGCCTTTCGGGTACGCGGGTGCTCGAGGTCGGAGTGGGGACGGGCCTCGCCCTGCCGCGCTACCGTTCAGAAAAGCACGTCACCGGCATCGACCTGTCTCGCGACATGCTGCTGAAGGCGCAGGAGCGGGTTGGGCAGGAAGGCCTGCGCAACGTCGACGGGCTCCTGGAGATGGACGCCGAGTCGATGGCTTTCGCCGACGGCGCCTTCGACATCGCGGTGGCCATGTTCACCGCCTCGGTGGTGCCGGACGCAAAGCGCCTGCTGGCCGAGATGCAGCGCGTGGTGCGGCCGGGCGGACATCTGCTCTTCGTCAACCACTTCGCCGCCGAGGCCGGCCCGCGCTGGTGGGTGGAACGGACCATGGCGCCGCTGTCCCGTGTGCTGGGCTGGCACCCGGATTTTGCCTTCAGCGACCTGTTCGACCGCGAGCAGATCCAGGTCGAAGCGGTGCAGCCTTGCCCGCCGGCTGGCCTGTTTACTTTGGTTCACCTGCGCAACACCGCCCCCGGCCGTGTTGCCTTGCCGGAGCAGGCAGCGGCTGCCTGAACCTTGCTTTTCCGTGGAGCGCCAGGGGACGTGCCACAGCGCCGTCCCGCGGTTTTCCCGGACTGTGTTGAGCTTCGTCTCAGCTTCCTTTGTCCGCCCTCCCTTGTGTGCTGCCGCACCGGGCGACTATGGTCGCGATACGGAACCTTCCGGTGACGTCCGGGAGGATGGGAGGTTGAAGGGTTGGGCGCGAACCGCGCTCCACCTGGATTGGGCAGCGGTGCCGAAGGCGCCGGCGCCAGGCCAAAGGGCACATCGCCCCGCAGGCCGGCGTCAGAATGATGAGCGGACGGGATAGGGAATGCGGCGCAAGACGGTTTCGGCCTGGTTCGAGGATATGCGTGCCGGTCGCCTGGCTGGGCTGGCAGCGGGGGCGGCCTTGTTCGCCCTGGCGAGCGTCGGTGGGGCGGGGGCCCAAACCCCCACTTCGGCGGGCGCTGAACAAGGCATGGTCGGCGCGCCGCATGCCTGGGGGATCAACCTGCAGGCCGCGGCGGGGCCGATCAAGGACGCCATCCACGACTTCAACAACCTCGTTCTGTGGTTGATGATCATCATCACCGCCTTTGTCGGCGCCTTGCTGGCCTGGGTGGTGTACCGGTTCCGCGAATCGGCCAATCCGGTTCCTTCACGCACCAGCCACAACACCGCGCTGGAAATCGCCTGGACGGTGGTGCCCTGCCTCCTCCTGCTGGTGATCGCCATTCCGTCCTTCCGCCTGATCTATTACGAGGATCGGGCCGTGGATCCGACGATGACGGTGAACGTGACCGGGCGGCAATGGTACTGGCACTATTCCTACCCCGATCAAGGCAATTTCGCTTTCGATAGCTACCCGGTTCAGGAAGCCGATCTGAAGCCCGGGCAGCTACGCAACCTGGAGGTGGATGAGCCGCTGGTGGTGCCTGTCGGCCAGAACATCCGCATCATCACCAACGGGCAGGACGTGATCCACAGCTTCTTCGTCCCCAGCCTGGGCGTTCAGAAGTACACCATTCCTGGCCGCACCATGGAGACCTGGCTGCGGGCCGACCGGGCCGGCACCTTCTACGGTCAGTGCAACCAGATCTGCGGCCAGAACCACTGGTTGATGCCGATCGTGGTGAAGGCGGTACCGCAGGCTGAGTTTGACGCCTGGGCCAACAATGCCCGGCAGCGTTTCGCGGCCGAGGGGCCAGCGGCCCCGGCGCCGGCCGGTGGCCCGACCCGGTTTGCCGAGGCGGGGGCGGAGGCGCGCCGCTAAAAGGCGGCGCCAAGACGGATAAGCTCGAAAGCGGGACGGACGGACAGATATGGCGAGCGCGTCGGATACGCATGACAAACACGGCCATGGCGACCATGGTCACCATGATCACACTCCCGGCTTTGTGGCGCGCTGGTTCTTCAGCACGAACCACAAGGATATCGGCATCCTCTACCTGATCTTCGCGGTTGCGGCCGCGTTTGTCGGTGTCGGGCTGTCGCTGCTGATGCGTCTGGAACTGCAATCCCCCGGGCTTCAGTTCTTCGCCGACGGGCAGTCCTGGAACGTGGCGGTCACCGCGCATGGCGTGGTGATGGTGTTCTTCGTCATCATGCCGGCGCTGATCGGCGGCTTCGGCAACTATTTCGTGCCGATCATGATCGGCGCGCCGGACATGGCCTTCCCGCGCCTGAACAACATTTCCTTCTGGCTGCTGGTGCCGGCCCTGATGCTGGCCACCGCGAGCCTTTTCGTGGGAGGCATCGGCACGGGTTGGACGCTGTATCCGCCCCTGTCCAACAGCACCTACCAGTCAGGCATGGGCCTCGACATGGCGCTGTTCGCCCTGCACCTTGCGGGGGCTTCCTCCATCCTCGGCGCGGCCAACTTCATCACCACCATCTTCAACATGCGCGCGCCCGGCATGACGCTGCACAAGATGCCGCTGTTCGTCTGGGCGATGCTGGTGACGGCCTTCCTGCTGCTGCTGTCGGTGCCGGTGCTTGGCGGCGCCATCACCATGCTGATCACGGACCGCAATTTCGGCACGGCCTTCTTCGATCCGGCCGGCGGCGGCGACCCGGTGCTGTTCCAGCACCTGTTCTGGTTCTTCGGCCACCCCGAAGTCTACATCATGATCCTGCCCGGCTTCGGCATCATCTCGCACGTGCTGTCGACCTTCTCCAAGAAGCCGATCTTTGGCTATCTCGGCATGGCCTACGCGATGGTGGCGATCGGCGTGGTCGGCTTCGTGGTCTGGGCGCACCACATGTTCACCTCCGGCATCTCGGTGGACACGCGGGCCTACTTCATGGCCGCGACCATGATCATCGCCGTGCCGACGGGCATCAAGATCTTCTCCTGGATCGCCACCATGTGGGGCGGCTCCATCCGCTTCACGACGCCGATGCTGTTCGCTGTGGGCTTCGTCTTCCTGTTCACCGTGGGCGGCGTTTCGGGCGTGAAGCTGGCCAATGCCAGCGTCGATGTGATCCTGCACAACACCTACTACGTGGTGGCGCACTTCCACTACGTGCTGTCGCTGGGCGCGGTGTTCTCGATCTTTGCCGGCTTCTACTACTGGATCGGCAAGATGAGCGGGAAGCAGTATCCGGAGAAGTGGGGCCAGATCCATTTCTGGATGACCTTCATCGGCGTGAACCTGACCTTCTTCCCCATGCACTTCCTGGGGGCCCAGGGCATGCCGCGTCGCTACCCGGATTACCCGGACGCTTTTGCCGGCTGGAACCTGGTTGCCAGCCTCGGCGCCTATATCTCGGTGGCATCCTTCGTGGTGTTCCTGTATGTCTGCTGGCGTACCTTCACCGGGAAGCAAGTGGCCGAGGCCAATCCCTGGGGCGAGGGCGCCACGACGCTGGAATGGCAGGTTTCTTCCCCGCCGCCCTTCCACACCTTCGATGAGCTGCCCCGTATCCGCTGAGCCAAAGCAGGGCAGTTGTGAGCGAAAGTGCGATGAAAGGGGGGGGCGTTGCCCCCCTCGGCATGTCAGGCGAGATCGATGGCGGCGAGGTGCGCGACTGGATCGCGTTGCTGAAGCCGCGCGTCATGTCCCTTGTGGTGTTCACCGGAGCCTGCGGGCTTCTGGTGGCGCCCGGAACCCTTCATCCGGTGCTGGCCGTCACGGCCATCCTTTGCATCGCCATTGCCACCGGCGCCTCGGGTGCCATCAACATGTGGTATGACCGAGACATCGACGCGGTGATGCGCCGCACCGCAGGGCGGCCCATTCCGGCTGGTCGCATCCAGCCCGGCGCGGCACTGAGCTATGGCGTGTTTCTGGCCATTGCCTCTGTGGTGGTTATGGGGCTCGCCACCAATCTCGTGGCCGCCACCGTGCTGGCCATGGCTATCGGCTTCTACGTCTTCATCTACACCATTTGGCTGAAGCGCCGGACACCGCAGAACATCGTCATCGGCGGCGCCGCAGGGGCATTCCCGCCCATGATCGGCTGGGCCGCCGTGACCGGGCAGATTTCCGTCGAAGCAGTGCTGATGTTCGCCATCATCTTCTTCTGGACGCCGCCACATTTCTGGGCGCTGTCGCTCTTCGCCTCCGGCGATTACGAGCGTGCCGGCGTGCCGATGCTGCCTGTGGTGTCCGGGGCCAAGGAAACCCGCCGGCAGATCTGGCTGTATTCCCTGCTGCTGGCGCCGCTGGGCGTGGTGCCGACGCTGATCGACATGGCGAGCTGGTCCTATGGCGTGGTCGCCACCGCACTCGGCGCCTGGTTTCTCCACGCCATGTGGAAGGTGAGGACGGATGCACAGGATGAGGCCGGTCGCAGCCTGACCAATGATGCTCCGGCGCGTGCCGGCTTCAAGTTCTCCATCCTGTATCTGTTCGTGCTGTTCGCGACGCTGGCTGCCGACATCCTGGTGCGCGGATGAAGAACGGCAATGCACCTTCCGGCATGAGCGAGGCGGAGAAGCAGACCTTCATCCGCCGTCGGCGCGGCCGCAATCTGGCCATGCTGTTCGCCCTCATCGGGCTTGTTGTTCTGTTCTATTTCATTGCTCTCGCGAGGATGCAGGTCAGCTGAGAGAGCGTGGCGACCGGTCGCCTGAACTGGGTGGAAGGTCCACATCAGCCTGAGGGAGAAGCAAGCACATGCCGGTGAATGATCCGGAACTGGCCCGCCGCAACCGCCGGGTCGCGCTCGGTGCCGGTGCCGTGGTAGCCGGCATGCTCGGGCTCTCCTTTGCCGCCGTGCCGCTGTACTCCCTGTTCTGCGCTGTCACCGGCTATGGCGGAACGCCGCAGATCGGCGGTGGACCAGCCCCGGGTGTCACGGGAAAAACCGTGACGGTGCGGTTCAACGCCAACACGAGCCCGGGGCTTCCCTGGCGCTTCCAGCCTGGACAGAACAGCATGGAGGTTCCGGCAGGGCAGGATGCCATGGCGTTCTACACGGCGGAAAGCCGTATCGACGGGCCGAGCACTGGCATCTCCACCTACAATGTCACGCCTGAGGTGGCAGGCCCCTACTTCCACAAGGTCCATTGTTTCTGCTTCGACGAGCAGACCCTCGCTGCCGGACAACAGGTGGAGATGCCACTCTCCTTCTGGATCGATCCCAAGATCGCCGATGATCCCAACACGCGGAACATCCACACCATCACCCTGAGCTATACCTTTTTCCGTACGCTGGCCGATGCGGAGAAGGCCGGCGCGCTGGCCAAGGCCGGCCCCCATGTGGGGCGTCGCGGGGATGCGACGCCCTGATGCGTCCCGCACCGATGATCGCCAGCTCTTGATCCAGGGGGCGATTTCGGGATTGATGGCAACGGGACTGCGGGACCTCATGAGGCCCGATGAAGAATTCGACCCCCTGAAGCGAACCGGGAAGCGTTTATGTCGAGCAGCAACGTGACGGTGGAGGCGGACGTTCCGCCCCCCAACAAGCACCCCTACCACCTGGTGGATCCAAGCCCGTGGCCCTTGGTGGCTTCGCTCGGGGCCGGTCTGATGCTGTTCGGCATCATTCTCTTCGCCCATCACAACGTCCACTGGGTGTTCGGAGTGGGGCTGCTCATCGTGCTGGCCACGATGTTTCTGTGGTTCCGCGATGTGGTCCGCGAGTCGCGCGTTCCCGGGCTGCACACGCCGATCGTTCGCCTCGGCCTGCGCTACGGGATGTTGCTGTTCATCGCTTCGGAGGTGATGTTCTTTGTCGCCTTCTTCTGGGCCTATTTCCACTTTGCCCTGTATCCGGAGCATGTGTCGGGCGCTGCCAAGGCGGTCTGGCCGCCGGCCGGCATCACCACCTTCGATCCCTTCCATCTGCCGCTGCTGAATACGCTGATCCTGCTGCTCTCCGGCACCACGGTCACCTGGGCGCACCACGCACTGCTGGAGAATGATCGCAAAGGTCTGGTGCAGGGCCTCGGGCTGACCGTTCTGCTCGGGATGATGTTCACCTTCTTCCAGGTGGTGGAGTATGCCGAGGCTCCCTTTGCCTTCGCCGGCGGCGGCATCTATCCATCGGTCTTCTTTCTGGCCACCGGCTTCCACGGCTTCCACGTCATCATTGGCACGATCTTTCTGGCGGTGTGCTGGTTCCGCGCCCGCGCAGGCCAGTTCACGCCGCAGCGCCATTTCGGCTTCGAGGCGGCCGCCTGGTACTGGCACTTCGTGGACGTGGTGTGGTTGTTCCTTTTTGTCTGCGTGTACGTGCTCGGCGCCGGCCCCACGGCCCACTGAGCCTGCTGCCATCCAGCCGATCGGCCCCGCCCCGCAAGGGGCGGGGCCGTCGCGTATCTGGCCCCTTCGTTCCGGAACTCCCGCATGACGCCGAGGCCGCGCTGGCGCCGCCTGCTGATCCCCTTTCTCGCCACTTTGCCCGTTCTGCTGATCCTGCTCGGACTGGGCACCTGGCAGGTGCAGCGGCTGCAGTGGAAAACCGCTCTGCTGGCCGATTTCGCGGCAGCCGAAGCCGCTCCGGCTTTGCCGATCGGGCCGGCTCCGTCCGCCTGGACCAAGGTGTTCGCCACAGGCCGCTTCCTGCACGAACGGGAGGCGCTGCTGGGCATCGAGGTGCGGAACCAGGTGATGGGTGCGAATCTGGTGGTGCCGCTGCAGCGTGAGGGTGCGCCGCCCCTCTTGGTAAATCGCGGCTGGGTTCCACTGGAGCGGCAGGCGCCGCTGCAACGCCCGGAAGGGCAGGTGCGGGTGGAAGGCTATGTGCGGCCCAGCGACTCCGCGAGTTGGGTGTCAGCAACCGACGATCCTTCGGCGCGCCGCTTCTATACCTTCGACACGGCCCTGATCGGCGCGGCGCTAGGGCTCGACCGGGCGGAGCCCTTTGCCCTGGTGGCGCTGGGCCCTGCCGGTGGTCCGCTGCCATGGCCGGCGCCGGCAATGCCACGTCCCGCCAACAACCACCTGGGCTATGTGATCACCTGGTACGGACTTGCCTTGGCGCTGGTCGGGGTGTTCATCGCCTGGGCCCGAACCCGGCTAAAGGAAACTGCGCTGCATGAGTGATGCCGCCTATCAGCGCCTGAAGGCGCGCTTCGCCCGGATCGCGGTACTGGGTGAGGCTCAGGCCATGCTGCATTGGGACGCCGCGGCGGTGATGCCGCCCGGCGGCGCGGCCGCCCGCGGCGAGCAACTCGCCACACTGGCAGGCCTTTCGCACGAGTTGATGACGGAACCGGGCATGGCGGCCGATCTCGCGGAAGCAGATGCGGCGGGCGAATGGGATGGCGCCAATCTGGAGCTGATGCGGCACGCCCAGGCCCGCGCCACCGCATTGCCGACCGGCCTCGTGGAGGCCAGCGCCCGTGCCAACGCCGCCTGCGAGACGGTCTGGCGTGAGGCCCGTGCACAAGCGGATTTCACCCGCATCGCCCCCTTCCTTGCCGAGGTGGTCAAGCTGCAGCGGGAAACAGCGGCGGCGCTTTCTGCGGCCATGGGCCTCTCGCCCTACGATTCGCTGATGGAAGGCTATCAGCGCGGCATCGGCAGCGCCGATGTGGAACCCATCTTCGCCGCCTATGAAGCCTTCCTGCGGGACGCCCTGCCGCGCGCCGAGGAACGCCAGGCCCGTCAGCCCGCACCGCTGGAGCCGAATGGCCCCTTCGCGGCAGTGACCCAGCAGGCGCTGTGCCGGGAGATGGCCCAGCGCGCCGGACTGGACTTCGCCCATGCGCGGCTAGATGAAAGCCTGCATCCCTTCTGCGGCGGCACGCCTACCGATGTGCGGATCACCACGCGCTACGACACTGACGCTTTTGCCCAAGCATTGCTGGGCGTGCTGCACGAAACCGGCCATGCCCTTTACGAGCGCGGCCTGCCGGCGGAGCATGCCCGGCAGCCGGTGGGCGAGGCGGCCGGCATGGCGGCTCATGAGTCGCAGAGCCTGATCATCGAGATGCAGGCCAGCCGGTCGGATGCCTTTCTGTCCTTTCTGGGTCCTAAGCTGCACGCCGCCTTCGGCGGTGATGCCGCGCCCTACGCACCGGAGAATCTCGGGCGGCTTTGGCGGCGGGTGCGACGCGGCTTCATCCGGGTGGATGCGGATGAGCTGACCTACCCCGCCCATGTGATCCTGCGCTTCCGGCTGGAGCGGGCGCTGATTGGCGGCGAACTGGCGGTGGCCGACCTGCCAGAGGCGTGGAATGAGGGCTTTGCGGCCCTTCTCGGCATCACTCCGCCCGACGATGCCAAGGGGTGCCTGCAGGACATCCACTGGCATGACGGCGCCTTCGGGTACTTCCCATCCTACACGCTGGGGGCCATGGCGGCGGCCCAGCTGATGCGCGCGGCGCGCGGCGCGGTGCCGGGGCTGGACCACGCGCTGGCCAAGGGCGACATGTCGCCGCTGACCGGCTGGCTGCGCCTGCATGTGCACGGGCAGGGTTCACGGCTGGGCTTCCAGGATCTGCTGCGCGAAGCCACCGGCAAGCCGCTCGATCCCGTGGATTTCACCCTGCACCTGACGGAACGCTATCTCTGATCCAGGCGCTTGCATCCTCTCCTCCCGAAATGCTTGCATGATGCAAGTTTTTGGGGCGGAGGATTTATGGTCCAGATCGACTTCACCCGCATGCGCTGCCCTGTCGCGCGCTCGATGGCCGTGCTTGGCGAGCGATGGGCCCTCCTGGTTCTGCGGGAAGCCTTCTATGGCACCACGCGTTTCGACGAATTCGAGCGCAATCTGGGCGTCGCATCCAACATCCTGAGCGCCCGGCTGGCCCGGCTGGTGGAGCACGGCCTCCTGGAACGGGTGCTGTTGTCGGGCGGCGGCCGCCATGCCTACCGGCTGACGGAAAAGGGCCGCGACTTCTTTCCCGCCTTTGTGGCTCTGAAGCACTGGGCCGACCGCTGGATGGCCGAGCCGGAAGGCGCGCCGGTGCTTCTGGTGGAGGTGGAAACCGGTGCCGAGGTGGTACCCCCGCCGCTCACCGGCCGTTCGGGTGCGCCGCTGCGGCCGGAGCAGGTGCGGCCCCGGCCGGGGCCCGGGGCCGGACCGGAGTTGCGGTCGCGCCTGGATGCTTTGCTGGGGGAGGGGACGAATGGCTGACGTCCTGGCTGTGTCCGCCGCTCCGCAGTCTTCCGCCATGCTGTTGAGGCGCATTCTGGCGCTGGCGGCGCCCACCAGTCTGGTCGCCATGCTGCAGGTGGCGGCGCAGCTTGGCGAAACCTGGCTTGCGGCGCGGCAGGGTACCGCCGCGCTTGCCGGCTGGGCGGTGGTGCTGCCCTTCTCCCTGCTGATGCAGCAGATGTCGGCAGGCGCCATGGGCGGCGGGGTCGCCTCCTCCGTGGCCCGAGCTCTCGGTGCGAAACGTCCTGATGAGGCTTCTGCGCTGGTTCTGCATGCCGTGCTGATCGCACTCGCGGCCGCCGCCCTGTTCGCGCTGGTGCTGGGGGCGGTGCCCGGCGTGGTGCTCGGCTGGATCTCGCCCGCCGCCGCCGAGGCGGCGACGCCTTATGCGGCATGGCTGTTCGGCGCCGGCGCCGTGCCGGCCTGGCTGGCCAATACGCTAGCTTCGGTGCTGCGCGGCGGCGCCCGCCACGGCCTGGCGGCGCGGGTGCTGGCCCTGGCCTGGGCCGGCTTCCCTCTGCTGGGCTGGCTGTTCGCCGAGCCGCTCGGCTTCGGCCTGGCGGGACTTGGCATCGGTTTCGCCGCCGCCTTCTGGATCGCCGCCGTGGCCATGGCGATCGTTGTGCTGCGGGGGGGCGCTGGCTTCGCGCCGCGCCTGCGCATCCGGCCGGAGAGCGCCTTGTTCGGCCGTATCCTGCGGGTGGGCCTGGTGGCCTCGGCGCTGGCGGCGCTGGCCAATCTCACCACCATCCTGGTGACGGCGCAGCTTGCCGCGTATGGCCCCGCGGCCATCGCCGCCTACGGCATCGCCGCGCGGCTGGAGTTTCTGATGATCCCCCTGGCCTTCGGCATTGGCTCGGCGCTGACGGCGCTTGTCGGCCGTGCCGTGGGCGCCGGCGACTGGCCGCAGGCGCGGCGTATCGCCTGGCTGGGGGGCATTCTCACCCTGGGCCTCGCCGGACTGGCCGGAATGGCGGTCGGGTTGGCACCAGACCGCTTCGCCACCGCCTTCAGCGCCGACGCCGCCGTGGTGGCGGTGGCGGCGCGTGGCCTCGCCTTCACCGGTCCAGCCTTTGCCGGCTTCGGTCTCGGCATGGCCCTGTACTTTGCCGCCATGGGCGCGGGGCGGATGCGGGGACCGTTCCTGGCCGCGCTCAGCCGCGTGGGCCTGGCCGTGGGCGGCGGCTGGTTGTTGGCCGGGCCGCTGGGGCTCGGGCTGGATGGGCATTTCCTGGGTGTTGCCCTCGGGATTACCGCCTATGGCCTGGTCACCGCCCTGTCGGTGCGGCCAGGTGTGTGGCCGGGGCCGGCGCGATGAGCCTTTGCATGTCTGCGGAATTCGAGCTCTGCTCCCTGGCGCTGTGAACGCCGCTGCCGATAAAAAGTGTTTTTTGGCCGCGGGAGTTCGCGATGCGGAATGACGAAGCCATCTGGCACCGGGTGGAACAGAAGCGCGCTCGCTTCTCGGAACTGAGCGACCGCGTCTGGGGAACCCCCGAGCTGAACTACGCCGAGCACCGCTCGGCCGCCGCCCATGCCGAGGCGCTGCAGGCCGAAGGCTTCCGCGTCACGCAGGGCATCGCCGGCATCCCCACGGCCGTGATGGGCGAGGCAGGGGAGGGTGGCCCTGTCATCGCCATCCTGGGCGAGTATGATGCGCTGCCAGGTCTTTCCCAGCAGGCAGGTGTCGCGGAGCACCGGCCAATGGAAGCGAATGGCAGTGGCCATGGCTGCGGGCACAACCTGCTCGGTGCCGCCTCGATGCTGGCGGCGTCGGCGGTGAAGGACTGGCTGGCGGAGCAGGGCATCGCCGGGCGTGTCCGCTACTACGGCTGCCCCGCCGAGGAAGGCGGCTCCGCCAAGGGCTTCATGGTGCGAGACGGTGCCTTCGACGACGTGGACATCGCCATCTGCTGGCACCCGGCGGCGTTCTCCGGCGTCAACAAGCCGCGCTCGCTGGCCTGCATGGAAGTGGATTTCTCCTTCACCGGCCGTTCGTCGCATGCCGCCGCCGCGCCGCATCTGGGCCGTTCTGCGCTCGATGCGGTGGAGCTGATGAATGTTGGCGTCAACTACATGCGTGAACACATGCCGAGCCATGCGCGCATCCATTACGCGTTGCAGGATGCCGGCGGGATCGCCCCCAACGTGGTGCAGGGCCAGGCGCGGGTACGTTACCTGGTGCGCTCGCAAACCATGGCCGAGGTGCTGGCGCTGCTGGAGCGGGTGAAGAAGATCGCCCAGGGCGCCTCGCTGATGACGGAAACAGGGGTGTCGCACCGCGTTCTTTCCGCCGATGCCGAGCTGGTCGCCAACCATCCGCTGGAAGCCCTGATGGAAGCGAATTTCGAACGGCTCGGCCCGCCGCGCTTCGACGAGGCGGACAAGGATTTCGCACGTGCCATCCAGAACACCTGCACGCCGGACGAGATCGCCGCGGCGTATGCCCGTGCCGGCCTTGCCCCGCAGCCGGGCGAGGTGCTGGCTGAACGGCTGGTGCCGCTTTCAGCGCCGGAGCCTGCTGGCGTGGGCTCCACCGATGTCGGCACAGTGTCGTGGAGGGTGCCGACCGTGCAGGCGCGCGGCGCCACCTACGCCATTGGCACGCCCGGCCATTCCTGGCAGCTCGTCGCCCAGGGAAAGGCCCCCGCCGCGCATAAGGGGCTGGAGCATGTGGCCAAGATCATGGCCGGCACCGCCGCCGATCTGTTGGCCGACCCGGAGCTGATCGTACGGGCCAAGGCCGAGCACGCCGTCCGCACCGCCGATATGCCCGACATCTTCCCCATCCCCAAGGACGTGCCGCCGCCGCTCGACATGGCCGGCGGGCATTGAAAGGGATCGCCGCATGAACGCTTTCCATTTTCGGGCAGCCGCGCTGCTGTTCGCCGCGCCGCTGCTCGCCGGCACCGCCCGCGCGGAGAACCTGACGATCGGGTTGTCCGCACCGGTCACCTCCATCGATCCGCATTTCGCCAACGCGGCGCCGAACTCCGCCTTCGCGCGCCACATCTTCGACCCGTTGACGGTGCGTGCGCCGGATGGCCGCCCCATGCCCAATCTGGCGACGGAATGGACCGCGCTGTCCGACACGCAGTGGGAGTTCAAGCTGCGCCCCGGCGTGAAGTGGCATGACGGTCAGGACTTCACTGCGGCTGACGTCATCTTCTCCTATGAGCGCGCGCCCAAGGTGCCTAACAGCCCTGCCAGCTTCAGCACCTCGCTCCGCACCGTGACCAAGGTGGAGGCGCCCGACCCGCTGACCCTGCACATCACCACCTCGGCTCCCACGCCCAACCTGCCGATCGACCTCGGCGCCATCGCCATCGTATCGCGCCATGCCGGGGAGAACGCCACCACCGCCGATTATAACAGCGGCAAGGCGGCGATCGGCACCGGGCCCTACCGGCTTCTGAGCTATAGTTCGGGCTCCTCCATCGAGGTCGCGCGGAACGAGCAGTATTGGGGCGAGAAGCAAAGCTGGGAGCGGGTGAATTTCCGCATCATTCCCAATCCCGGCGCTCGCACCGCTGCCCTGTTGTCCGGCGATGTCGACCTGATCGCGGCGCCGCCTGCCACGGATCTGCCGCGCCTGCGGGGCGAGGCGAGTATCCGGATCTTCGAGCGCCAGGGCTCCCGCGCCCTGTTCCTATCTCCGGATTTCAGCCGCACGGGGTCGGCGCCCTTTATCACCGACAATGATGGCCGGCCGTTGCCGAAGAACCCGCTGCTGGACCTGCGGGTGCGGCAGGCGCTGTCCATCGCGATCAACCGCCAGGGTCTGGCGGAGCGCGTGCAGCAGGGCATGGCCGAGCCCACGGGGCAATGGATGCCGCCCGGTGCCTTCGGCTACAACAAGGATGTGGGCGTGCCAGCCTATGACGTGGCGAAAGCGCGCGCCCTGCTCGCCGAGGCCGGCTATCCGCAGGGCTTCCGCATCACGCTGCACGCCAGCAACGACCGCTACCCGGCCGATGCGCAGACCGCCCAGGCCGTGGCGCAGATGTGGAGCCGCATCGGTGTCGGCACCACGGTCGAGGCGCTGCCCTTCGCGACCTACCTCACGCGGCTGGCGAAGCAGGAATATTCCATGGTGCAGAACAGCTGGGGTTCCACCACCGGGGAAGCCGGCAGCGTGCTGCTGAACATCGTGCACAGCTTCGACGCGGCCAAGCGTCTCGGCGCCAGCAACGATACGCGCTTCAGCAATCCGGAGCTGGATGCGCGGATCGCCGAGGCGCTGTCCACCATGGAGCCGGCGGAACGCGAGAAGCTGGTGGCCGCCGCGGTGGCGGAGTCGGTGCGGGAACTGGCGCTGATCCCCATGGTGATGTTCAAGAACGCCTGGGCCGCGCGCCGGCCGCTCACCTACGAGCCGCGCATGGATGAATGGACGCTGGCGATGGGCGTCGGACGCCCTTGAGGGTCCCCGGGGCCGGCAGGTCAGCCCCGTGGCGCGTCAGCGAAGTCCGGGCTCATGGCGGGGAGAGTTCAACCCTCTCCGGCCAGACTGGCCCGACGTGCCAGTTCCTCCGCCGAGGGTTCGTCCATGGCGAAGCTGCCAGTCTGGATGGCGCCGCGGCGTTTGTGCACGGTCATTACCACGCCGGTTGGCCCGACCTCCGCTCGCGTCAGGCTCAGGCTGCACGGTGCCGCCGCTTCGGTGAACAGCCGCTTACCGCGCCCGAGAATCACGGGAAAGGTCAGCAGGCGAAGCTCGTCGATCAGGTCGTGCTGCAGCAGCGCGTGGACCAGCTCGCTGCTGCCCTGGGTCAGCAGCACCGGTCCGTCCTGCTGCTTCAGCTTCGCCACCTCCACAACAGGGTCTCCGCTTAGCGCCACCGAGTTCGTCCAAGTCAGGCGCTGCGGCGAGCGGGTGGCGACATACTTGGTGGCCCTGGTCAGCATGGCGCCCATGGGGTCGTCGTTCCCCACATGCGGCCAGTGGGCAGCGAAGATTTCCCACGTCCGGCGTCCCAGCAGCAGATCAAAGGGCGGCGTGAAGATCTCGCCCATGAAGGCGCCGAGCTTTTCCTGCCCCGCCGGTTCGTTCCAGTAGGGAGCGGTCCAGCCGCCAAAGGCGAAGCCGCGGGAGGGATCTTCCTCCGGTCCGCCGGGCGCCTGCATGACGCCATCCAGGCTGATGAAGGCGGCGGTGATGAGCTTTCTCACAGCGCTCCTCCTCAACCGGCATGGGCGGCTTGCAGGGCCGCGATGTCGAGCTTGATCATGCCCATCATGGCGGACATGGTCCGGTTGCGGGCGTCCGGATTCATGTCCTGGATCAACTCCGGCATGATCTCCGGCACCACCTGCCAGGACAGGCCGTAACGGTCGGTTAACCAGCCGCATTGCACCGGCTGGCCACCATCGAGAAGGCGAGACCAGAAGAAGTCCAGCTCATCCTGGTCGACACAGGATACCGACATGGAGATCGCCGGATTGAAGGCATAGGCCGCACCGCCGTTCAGCGCCAGAAAGGGCAGGCCGGCCAGGTCGAACTCCACCGTGAGCACCGTACCGTCCGGAAGCGGCATGTTGGGGCCGTAATGGGTGACGCGGCCGATGCGCGCCGGCTTGCCGGCCTCGTGGAACAGCGCGGTGTAGAACTCGGCCGCTTCCAGCGCTTGGCGGTCGAACCACAAGCAGGGAGTGATCTTGGTCATGACGATTCCTCCTTTCGCGCTTTGTATCGGCTTCAGCCCTGGGTCATCGTCCTCTGGGCCGCTTCCATGTCCATGAACATGACCTCGAAGATATGCCCGTCGAGGTCCTCATAGCTGCGGCCGTACATGAAACCGAAATCCTGCGGTGCGTTCGGGTCGGCCTTGCCACCGGACTCGGCGGCCTTGGTCACGATCGCATCGACATCCTCCCGGCTGGCGGCGGAGATGCAGATCAGCATCTGGGCAGTGGCATGGGCGTCGGCGATGGGCCGCTTGCAGAAGAAGCTGAACTTCTCATGCGTCAGCAGCATCACATGGATGGTTTCTGAGAGCACCATGCAGGCCGCAGTATTGTCGGTGAACTGCGGATTGTTGGTGAAGCCGACGCGCTCGTAGAACGCCATCGACGCCGAAAGGTCGGCAACAGGAAGGTTCACGAAGATCAGCTTGGACATCGGAGCGTTTCCCTCGGGGTTGGCTTGCGATCTGTGCCGGAAGTAGTTAATAAAAGCAACTATGAAGTCAGAAAAAATAACAAAAGAGTCGCCCCGTCGTAGCTGGTACAAGGATGCCTGCGCCGCGGCTCATGCACTCGACCTGCTGGGTGAGCGATGGGCGCTGCTGGTGATGCGCGAGCTGATGTTTGGTCCGCGTCGTTTCGGGGAAATCCGTGCCAACCTGCCCGGCATCAGCGCCAACGTTCTGACGCAGCGGTTGGAAGGTCTGGAAGAGGGCGGCGTGATCCGCCGCCGCCGCCTGCCGCCACCGGCCTCGGCGCAGGTTTACGAACTGACCGAATGGGGGTTGGAAAGTGAGCCTATCTTCCAGGCTCTGGGCCGGTGGGGCGCGCGCTCGCCGTTGCACGATCCGGCAAAGCCCTTCAGCGCCGCCTCCCTGCTGCTGTCAATGCGCACCATGCTCGAACCGGACCGGGCGGCGGGGCTGACGGCCCGCATCGGCCTGCGCCTCGGAGCCGAGGATTATGGAGCGGTGCTGAAGGAAGGCCGCATCACCATCACCACTGGGCCGATAGAGCGGCCCGATCTGGTGCTCGGCGGTCCGCCACCCGTCTTGGCGGCCCTGCTTTATGGCGGGCAGGCACTGGAGGCGCTGGAAGCCAGCGGGGCGATCCAGGTCACCGGCGACCGCGATCTTGCCCGGCGTCTTCCGGCCCTGTTTCCGCTGCCCGCGCGCAGTGGTGGCTGAAGGCTATTTCGCTTTACGGCGAAGGGGTCGCCGTGCTGGTTTGCGGCGAAATGAGGAGAGCTGCCTTTGCGCCGTGCCGGATGGCTGATGAGGGGCTGTGCCTGCACCGTGGCGGCTGTTGCGATGCTCGCGCTCGGCCCGGTCCCGGCGGCGGCGGATTGGCGCTACACCCGCTGGGGCATGACGCCGGATGAGGTGGCGGCGGCTTCCGGAGGAACGGTGCAGGTGGTCCCTGTTCCGGAAGGCATGGGGCAGGATCCGTTCCGGATTGCCGCCACCGGCCGTTTTCATGCCGAAGGGCTGGAATGGGATGCCAGCTTCACCTTCAACACCGATGGCATGGGGGTGGAGCAAGGGGGAGGCCTTGTCTGCGTCACCTATCTCGCGCTGGATGATGTGCAATCGGTGATCCTGCTGCACATGCTGAAGCGGGATCTGGGTCCGCCGGAACAGGAAAGCGCCGTTGCGTTGCCGGGCCAGAAAACCTTGTCCTGGCGTACGGACACGGACCGCATCGATGCCGACTTCTATCCGGGCAGCCCCGGCTACGTCGCGCATTGCGCCTTGGACGCACCCATCTGAGGCGGTGGCCTGGGTCACCGGCCATTGGACCGGTGCGCGCCCGCGGGCCGAAACCTTCGCCTCAGGCCGGGATCGGCACGCGCTGCGCCAGCGGATCAAGCAGCGCTTCCAGCTGTGTGGGATTGTCCCATTCGAGGGTGACGCCCAACACGGTTACCCGGCTGCGGAAGGCCTGAGGAATGCGGACGAAATCCTTCTTCGTGGTGACGGGGATGGCCCGCAGCGCGTCGGCCTGCGCCAGCAGGTCTTCCATGTCGCCCTCGTCGAAGGGGTAATGGTCGGCATAGGCGACGCGCCCGGCCAGCACCGCCCCGCATTGTTGCAGGGTGGCGAAGAACTTGCGCGGGTTGGCGATGCCGCAGAAGGCGAACACAGGCTGGTTCTGCAGCAGTGCCGCTTCCGGCCCAGGCACCAGCCGGGCCCGCAGCACTGGCAGGCTTGGCGGCAGCAGCTTCATCGCCCCTGCCTCATCCTCCCCGATCAGCACGGCCACACGGCAGCGCGCGGCGGCTGAGGCCACGGGTTCCCGCAACGGGCCGGCCGGAATGATGTGACCATTGCCGAAGCCGTAATTGCCATCCACCACCAGCAGGGACAAGTCCTTCTCCAGCCCGGGGTTCTGCAGTCCGTCATCCATGACGATGGCTTGTGCGCCTCCCTCGACGGCGGCACGGGCCCCGGCCTCGCGGTCTCCGGCCACCCAGGTGGGGCGGGTGGCGGCCAGCAGAAGGGCTTCATCGCCCACCAGCTTGCTGTCATGCTGAGCAGGATCGACCCGCACCGGTCCTTTCAACCGTCCACCATAGCCGCGCGTGAGGAAGTGGCCGGCGATGCCGCGATGCGCCAGGCGTTGGCCCAGATCCAGTGCCACGGTGGTTTTGCCGGAGCCTCCGGCGGTGGCGTTGCCGCAGCAGATCACCGGCACGGGGGCCCGCCAGCCGGCACGCGTCATGCGCCGCGCGGTCGCCGAAGCGTAGATCTTGGCAATGGGGGACAGCAGCAGGGGCGCAATTCCCCCGCTGCCCCCGCTCCAGAAGTCGGGGGCTCGCATCCGGCCGAACCTGTCCTTCTCTTCTCAGGGCCCCAACCGTCCCGCTCCGGCGGGTTCAGGTCTGGGGCAGCCAATCCAGGATCGCGGTCGCCAGCCGGCCCGGAAGGTGGCTGGCATCCTCGGCGATCGCCGCCGCGGCCCGGGCCATGGCCTGAGCGCGGCAAGGATCTGTTAGCACATTTGTAACCGCCTCGGCCAGCGTGGCGGCACTGACGACCCGGATCGCTCCGCCGCCCTCGATCAGCGAGGCTGCCATCTCTGCCACATGCTCGGTGTGCGGGCCCAGCAGAATGGGACAGCCCAGCCGTGCTGGCTCCAGTGGATTGTGGCCGCCCTTGGGCACCAGCGTGGCGCCCACCAGTGCCACGCCGGCCACGCGAAAGAACAACCCGAGTTCACCCAGCGTGTCCGCCAGATAGATGGCGTCCTCGGTGCGGGGCAGGGCTCCTTGTCCGCGCCGGGAAAAGGGCAGCTGCGCCAGCAAGGCCGCCACTTCGTCGCCGCGCTGGGGATGGCGTGGCACGATCACAGTGAGCAGGTCGGGAATTGTTGCCGAAACGGCGCGATGGGCGGCCAGCGCCGCGGCTTCCTCGCCTGGGTGGGTGCTGGCAGCGAGAAACACCGGCCGGTGGCCGATCGCCGCCCGCAGAGCCTCCAGCGCCTCCGGCTCCGCCGGCAAGGGGTCCGCGGCGGCCTTCAGGTGTCCCCAGCAAGCGGCATCCACGGCGCCCAAGGATCGCAGCCGCGCCGCATCCGCCTCGCTTTGCGCCACCACCAGCCGGTAGCGGCCGAGCATTTCCCGCGCCAAGGCGGGAGCCCGGCGCCAGGCGCGGGCCGAGCCTGGCGAAAGTCGCGCATTGACCAGCGCCGAGGGGATGCGCCTTTGGGCTAGGGCAGCGGAAATGTTGGGCCAGAGTTCGCTCTCGACGAACACGGCGGCATCCGGCCGCCAGCCATCCAGGAAGGTAGCCGCCCAGCGCGGCACGTCGAGCGGAACGAAGCGATGGACCACACGTTCCGCCAGGGAAGGCGGCAGGCGGCGTCCCAACAGTTCGGCTGAGGTGACGGTGCCGGTGGTCACCAGCAGGTGCAACTCCGGCCGCTGCTCCACCAGCGCCGCCATCAATGGAATCAGGGACAGGGATTCGCCGACGCTCGCCCCGTGCAGCCATATCAGTGGGCCGGACGGACGATCGGCCGCCAGGCCACGCCGCTCGTCCAGCCGCGCGAGGATCTCCTTGCCGCGTCGGGCCCGAAGCGCGAGCCAGAGCGGCAGCACCGGCTCCAGCGCCTGGCCGGCCAGCCGGGCGGCATCCGCCGCGAAGCTCATACGCGCCGCGTCTCGATGCCGGGCTTTGCGGCGGCCCAGGCATCGGCGGTGTCGCAGGCGGCATTCAGCGCCGCCTCGATGGCGGACACCGCGCCGGCCGTGTCGCCGCGTGCCACCCGGATGGAGGGTCCGCAGACCAGCACGCCGCGGCCAAAGGGCAGCGGCAGCATCATGCGGTCCCAGCTCGGCAGGAGACGATGACGGGTAGTGGCGGCGGCGGTGGGCAGGATGGCAACGTCGCCCAGTGCCGCCAGCTGCGCCACGCCTTCCGCCGCCTTGCGCCGCGGGCCGCGCGGCCCGTCCGGGGTAATGGCGACGGGGCTGCCCTCCCGCAGCACCTTGATCATGGCGCGCAGGCCTGCCGCGCCGCCGCGCGAGGTGGATCCGTGCAGCATCACCAGCCGGAAACGCGCCACCACATCGCCGATGAAGCGACCGTCACGGTGTTGCGATACCAGCACATGCGGCTGCCAATGGGCGACGGCCGGAAACTCAGCGCGCACCTTGGTCCATAGCATCGGCATCATTGGCAGTCTTTCATGCCAGAAGGCGATGATCATTGGCTCGCCAATGGCCGCATGGGCGGCCACGTTCTCATGCCCCGCCATCGACCAGCGCGTGGTGCGATAGCAAAAGCCCAGATAGGAGCCGAGCACCCAGGCGAGGGCTGCCTGGGTAGCGGGATGGCGGATCAGCTTGCGAAGCATTTGAAACGTGCGGTCACGATGCGGCGCCCGTAGCACGCCCTGAGGCATCGCGGAATGCAGTGAGCGGCGGGCTCTGCATGCAAGCGGTCGTGCCGGCGGGCGAAACGCCCCCTCATGCACTAGTCTGGCGTGGATGCGACTCGACCTGCCCCCCGCTCATGCCCTGCCGCGCGCGGCCTTGCCCTTTTTGCTGTGCACCGCGCTGGCGGCCTTGGGGGGCTGGGTGTTCCAACGGCTCGGCACGCCGTTGCCGTGGCTGCTGGGCGCGCTGTTCTTTGCCGCTGCGGCGCGCCTTTCCGGCCTGCCAGTCCGGGCATCGCGACGCTTGCGGAATGGCGGACTGATGGTGCTGGGCTGCGCGCTGGGCCTGTTCTTCACGCCGCATGCGGCCGGACGGCTGGCGGAGCAGATGCCCCTCGTCCTGGGCGCCGGGCTGGCCACTCTGGCGATCGGGGTGGCGCTGTCACCCTTGCTGGCCCGCACCGCGCGAGTGGACCGGGTGACGGCGCTGTTCGCCTCCATCCCCGGAGGCGTGGCCGAGATGAGCGTGCTGGGCGAATCCTACGGGGCGCGTCCCACCACGGTGGCCATTGTGCAGCTGCTGCGGGTGGTGGGCGTGGTGGTGCTGGTGCCGAGCGCCTTTGCCGCGCTGGAGATCGCCGGCACCATGCCGTCCGCCGCCGTGGCCGCACCGTTCCAGCCGGCCGGCTTCGCGCTGTTGGCGGGGACTGCCGCCGCGCTGGCATTGCTGTTGACCCGGCTCGGCGTGCGCAACGGGTGGATGCTGGGCGGCCTGGCCTCGGGGCTGGCCTTCACCGCCTCCGGGATGGCGCTGACGGGGGTCCCAGGCTGGATCACCGCCAGCGCCCAGATCCTGATGGGAGCGCAGCTCGGCAGCCAGTTCGAGCGCGCGGCGCTGCTGGGCGGCGGCAGACTGCTGGGCGCCGCCATCCTGCAGGTGGCGGTGCTGACGGGGATCTGCTGCGCGGTAGGCGCGGCGCTTGCCTGGTGCCTCGGCCTCGACATCGCTTCGCTGGTGCTGGCGAACGCGCCGGGCGGCATGGCCGAGATGTCCCTGACCGCCAAGGCGTTGCTGCTCGACGTGCCGATGGTGGTGGCGTTTCACCTGGTGCGCATCGCCCTGACAGCCGTGCTGGTGCAACCTTGCACGGCCTGGATGCGCCGCAGCGGCTGGCTGTAGCCGGGCGTCGTCAGCGGCGCCGATGTGCCGCCCCGGCTACCGGATGGAAGCCGGCTCGGGCAAGATGTGCGGCCAGACCGTCATCGTCGGCCTCCGCCAGATCCAGCATTGCGCAGAACGGATCGCCCGGCAGGCCGAGCAACCTCGCAAAGGCCGGTTCGGTTTTCAGCCCCTGCCGGCGCAGCGCCAGCACCGCCTCGCGTAGGGGCGGGCCGCCAAGCTCCAACAATCGGCGCTCCACCTGGAAATGGCGCCAGCCTGCCTGCCGCGCCACCGGCTCAGGAGCGGCAAAAACCTCGATCTGCCAGCCCAGCGCCTCGAACCGGGCGATCACGGGCCGCGAGCCATTCCTCCACTGCCTGACCGAAAAGCCACGACGCGCGTGAAAGCAGGCCCACAGCAGGCGGCACGCCGCCAGGGGATCAGGAGCATGGCAAAGAATGTCGATGTCGCTGTCGGGCAGGTCTACGCCCAGCGGCGGGGTTCCGGCCAGGTGCGGGTCCAGGCTTCTGAGGTCATGCAGGATGCCCAGCTTGTCCAGTACCTCGGACGCCGGTGGACGGCTGCCGCTCAAGGCCGCCAGCTTCGGTGATAGGGATGGCCGGTGCGGATGGCCTGGGCGCGGAAAAGTTGTTCGGCCAGGAGGCCCCGCACGAGGAAATGCGGCCAGGTCATGGGTCCGAGAGACAGGCGCTGATCGGCCCGCGACTGCACAGCGGAATCCAGCCCTTCCGCACCGCCGATGATGAAGGCGAGGCCTCTGCCACTTTCTTCCCAGCGAGTGAGCAAGGCGGCGAAGCCTTCGCTATCCGGTTGGTGTCCGCCGAGATCAAGGGCGATAACGAGAGCGCCGGCGGGAAGGGCGTCCAGCAGGGCGGCGCCTTCCCGCCGGCGGATCTCCGCCGCCGATCCCCGTGCTTCGGGAACTTCCCGCACGGTCATCGGCGGCCGCAGCCGGGCATTGTGCTGCGCAAACAGCGCTGCTTCGGGCCCGGCCTTGATCCGGCCAACCGCAAGAAGAAGAAAAGGCCGGCTCAGGGCGCCTTGCCTCCGTCCTCCCCTCCGTCCTCCCCTTCGTCCTCCTCTTCGTCCTCGTCCTCGTCCTCTTCCTCTTCCTCTTCCTCTTCCTCGCCGGCGTCATCCTCGTCGCCATTCCCGCCGGTCAGGTCGCCGTCATCATCATCGTCATCGGCGTCAAGAGCGGCCCAGTCGGCATCGTCCATCCCATCCTCGGAAAGCCGAGCCTCGTCCGCATCCTCCTCCATCGCCTCGTTCCCGAGATCCGCGTCGAGGTCGGAGGCCACGGCGGCACTCAGCACAAGCTCCTCGCCCGGCACACCTTCGCCGGGGGGCGGGCTGTCGGGTCCCCACATCTTCTCCAGCCGGTAATTGGCGCGCGCCTCAGGCTTGAACAGGTGCACGATCAGGTCGGTGGCATCCAGCAACACCCAGTCCGGCGAGGTTTCGGTCCGGATGCGGCGGATGCCATGCTCGGCGAGTGCCTTCTCCAGATGCGAGGCCATGGCCTGGATCTGCCGGTCGGCGAGGCCGGTGGCGATGATCATGCGGTCGGCATAAGTGGCGCGGCTGGCGATATCCAGCACCACCACATCCTCGGCCTTGTCATCCTCCAGGCTGGCAACAGCGGCCTGCACAATGGCGTCGATCGGCGGCAGCACGGGCTTGGTTCGCTTCGGCGCGCGGGGCTTGCGCGTGGCGGCAGGCTTGGCCGCGGGCGCGGCCTTGGCCGCAACCGGTTTGCTGACCTTGGCAGCGGGCCTGGCCGCGGAACGCGCGGCGGCGGGGGCCGGCTTCCGGGCCGGGGAACGGGCTGGCGTTGGAGCCGCCGACCGGGCGGAGCTGGCCGTCGTGGCGCGGGAGCGGCTTGCCGGCCTCGCCGCTGTCGCGCCGGCGGCCTTGGACGCTGCCGTCCGGGACGGCGCCTTCGCCGCCGCCCGGGGCTGAGCCTTGGGCGCGGTGGAGCGGGACGGGGCTTTGGGGGCAGCGGCACGTGGTGGGGCCTTGGTGGCGCCGCGCGCTGCCTTCGGTGCCGCCGTCTTCGCGGCTGGCCTCGGTGGCGCCTTGCTGGCTTGGGCCCTGGTCGAGGTGCGCGGAGCCGTGCTGCGCGCAGAGCTGGTGGCCGGTGCACGCGCGGTCTTGGACGCCGCGGCCGCCGCCGGGCGGGTGCGGCTGGAGGTGCCGCCCGCGCGTGCTGGAGCCTTGGTGGTTTTCGATGCGGCCGCTGGTTTGCCGGAGGAACGGGCCGGCGCCGCTGCCGCCTTGGCGGTGGTGGTGCGGCTCCGGACCGGCTTGCTGGCCGTGGCGGCGGGCTTCGCCGCCGGGGCCTTCCGGGCGGCCGGCTTGGCTGGCGCCTTCGCGGTCGTCCTGGCTGAGGCGGTTCGGGTGGTGCTGGTGCCGGAACGCGGGGCCGTGCTCTTGCGGCGGGTCTCGTCCGGGGTTTTCGGCGTGCGGGCTATGGCGGCCTCCTGTGGCGGCATGGGCGGGTTGTCCCGGGGGGCCTTGCGGCTGCGCCGTCGTTGCGACGCAGGCCCCGGGGGCTGTATGGCGCGGGTGCGGGGTTGGGAGCCAGCACCGAAATGGAAAATCACCGTGCGGCGTTGGTTGCGGCCAGGCGCAATGCCGTCGCGCTCGCCGGATGCTCGCGCGCCTGCACCAGGGACCAGCCCGCGCCGCCCGCCGGAGGAGCGCCGGTCAGCAGAGCGGCCGGCCCCCGGCGCCGCTGCCGCAGCGTCGATGCCGCGGCGCCGTGTAATGCCTTCCGCGTCCAGCAGGGACGGGGCAGCACCGCGATCGGCGTGCGCCGGGCCAGGTCGCGCCACTGCCGCCAACGGGGAAGCTGCCAAAGATTGTCGGCACCGATGATCCAGACGAACCGGGTGCGTGGAAACAGCAGCGACAGTCGTTCAAGGGTGCGCGCGGAGTAGCGCTCGCCGATGGCGGCCTCGATCCCCGTGGCGATCACGCGCACGCCATCGCCCACCGCCTGCGCGGAGGCCAGGCGCTCCGCGAAGGGCGCCATGCCGGCGCGCGGCTTCAGCGGGTTGCCGGGCGAGACAAGCAGCCAGACCTGATCCAGCCGGAGTGCATGCAGCGCACGCAGCGCAACGTGGCGGTGGCCAGGATGAGCGGGGTTGAAGCTGCCGCCAAGCAGGCCGATGCGCCGGGCCCGGCGATCACCCCACGGGCCGGGCGCGGCCAGACCCTGGGGCGGAAAGCATCGAGCGCGCTTCAGGGCCGGACCTGACCCGTGCCATGCACCTGGTAGCGATAGGTGCAAAGCTGCTCCAGCCCGACCGGGCCGCGTGCGTGCAGCCGGCCGGTGGCGATGCCGATCTCGGCGCCGAAGCCGAATTCGCCGCCATCGCAGAACTGGGTGGAGGCGTTCCACAGGCCAACGGCGGAATCGATGCCGTTGAGGAACTGCGCCGCCGCCGCCTCGTCGGCGGTCACGATGGCGTCGGTGTGCTCGCTGCCGAAGCGGCGGATATGCGCCAGGGCCTGCTGGACCCCGTCCACGACGGCGATGTTCAGCACGGCATCCAGCCATTCGGTGGTGAAGTCAGCCTCCGTGCCGGCCGGCAATTCCGGCAGGATGGCGCGGGCACGATCGTCGGCCCTGAAGTCGCAGCCCAGTGCGCGAAGGTCGGCCACCAGCGCCGGCAACAGGGACGGCGCGACGGCGGAGTCGATCAGCAGCGTTTCGGTGGCGCCGCAAACGCCGGTGCGGCGCATCTTGGCATTGGCGAGGACCGCGCGGGCCATGGCGGGGTCCGCGGCGGCGTGGATGTAGGTGTGGTTCAGCCCTTCCGCATGGGCCAGCACCGGCACCCGCGCTTCCTCCATCACGCGCGTCACCAGCCCCTTGCCGCCGCGCGGAATGATCAGGTCGATCAGCCCGGCAGCACGCAGCATGGCGCCCACGAAGGCACGGTCCTGGGTGGGAGCCATCTGCACCGCTTCCTCGGGCAGCCCGGCCTCGCGCAGCCCCTGGGCGACGCAGCCGCGGATGGCAGCGGCGGAGCGCGCGCTTTCGCTTCCGCCGCGCAGGATCACGGCCGAGCCCGCCTTGAGGCAAAGCGCAGCGGCGTCGGCGGTGACGTTGGGACGGCTCTCGAAGATCATGCCGATCACGCCGAGCGGCTGGGCCACGCGGCGGATCTGGAGGCCGTTGGGCCGCGTCCACTCGGCCAGCACATGGCCCACCGGGTCGGGGAGGGCGGCCACCTGTTCAAGCCCCTCGGCCATGGCTTCGATCCGGGCGGGGGTCAGGGTCAACCGGTCGCGGAAGGCGGCCGTCAGGCCGGGCGCGTCCGCAAGATCGGCGGCATTGGCGGCGAGGATGGCTTCCTGCCGGGCGCGCAGCGCGGCGGCCGCGGCGATCAGGGCGCGATCCTTCGTCGGTCGCCCCGCGCGCGCCAGCTGGACCGCGGCCGCGCGGGCGGCGCGGGCGGTGGCGTCGAGCATCTGGGTGACGGCGTCGGAGATGGCGTTCACGATTCCTGTCTTTCCGGTGAAACCTGGAACTGGCATCGGTAGCGCGTGACGGCGCCCAGGGGAAGCCGCGCGACCTGTCTGGCGGCCCCGCGGAGCGTGGCCGCTGCCGCTTGCGCGGCGAGCAGGCCCGGCCGTAGTTTCAACCGACACGCAATGGCGCCCGGAGAACCCAAGTGCCCGCGATCCCCGAGCCCGTGATATCCAGACCTGCGCGCCTGTCCGGCCCGATCGTCATATTCTCCTTCGATCGTCCCCAGTACCTTGGCCGCCTTTGCGCCTCGCTGAGGACGCAGCGGCGCGTCGAGATCCGCGACGAGGACGTGTATCTGCTGCAGGACGGGGCCGTGTCGCCGCATAGTGGGGTGCGCATGGCCGAGGATGACGCCATCGCCGCCTGCATCGCCGCCTTCCGCGAGCATTTCCCGGGCGGAAAGGTCATGCACAGCACCGAGAATCTGGGCATCGCCTTCAACATCCGCCGCGGCGAGAAGCTGGTTTTCGAAACGTTGGACTCCGATGTCGGGTACTTCTTCGAGGACGATCTCGAGGCCGGGCCCCTCTACATGCACATGATGGAGGAAATGTACGCGGCGCTTCGCCATGTGCCGCGCATGGGATACTTCGCCGCCTATGGCGATCAGAAGCTTTCCGCGCCGGGGCCGGAGGTCAGGCTGATCCCGCTGGCGCATAACTGGGGCTTCGGCCTCCTGCGCGGCGCCTGGCGCCAGATCGACGCGAAGCTGTCGCGCGGTTTCTACAAGGTGCTGGAAGGGCGCGACTATGGCGCACGCAACCATTTCCGGCTGCATGATCTGATGCGCGAAAGCGCGGTCGCCACTTCCGCCACCTCGCAGGACGCGTTCAAGGCGATGGCCTGCGCCGAACTGGGTTTGGTCCGCGTGCGCAGTGATGTTTGCTTCGCCCGCTACATCGGCGAACACGGCGTTCATTTTACGCCGAAGAATTTCGAGAAGCACGGCTTCCGCGACATGATGTGGGTGGACCGCGAGGATGTCGCTCTGGCGCCGGTGGACGGAGCGGAGCTGGCCCACCTGCAGGAGCGCACCGCCGAGGGGCTGCGCCGCTTTCGCCAGGACGGGTTCGAGGCCATGGCCGCCGCCCATGCCGAGAAGCGCTACGACGAGGACCGGCTGGTGACGCGCGAGGATGTCGAGGATCTCTACCGCCTGCTGCTGGACAAGCGCCCGCATGGCGAGGCGATGTTCAACGGCTTTGTCGGCAAGCGGTCGCTGAAGGATCTGCGGCGGCGCCTGGTGTTCACCGACGAATTCCGCAGCCGCAACCCGCTGCCGGACAGCTGGCACCGCAACGGCTGAAAACCCGGCACTGTGATCGGACGGGGTGTTGCGGTGCAGCGGAGGCTTGGCTACCGTTCGCCGTACTCATCCCGGACCCGGTGAAACCCCGGGTGGCTCTTCCGGCCGCCGATCCGCCGGATAACGCATACGACATGGCCTGAGCGACGCCTCCGATGGGGCGCGGTACCATGCCCCGATTGCGGATAATCTCGTTATGAAAACAAAAATGTTCGTCCACGACCGCGTGGAATGGTTCAGCGGCTGGCGCGATGCGCGACGCGACGTCCTGGCCGGCATGGTCGGCACTTTCGCGCTGATCCCCGAGGTGATCGCCTTCTCCTTTGTTGCCGGAGTCGACCCCGAGGTCGGACTGTTCGCCTCCTTCATCATCGGTCTGGTCATTGCCTTCGCGGGCGGGCGCCCGGCCATGATCTCCGGTGCTGCGGGCTCGGTCGCGCTGGTGGCGGCCGCGCTGGTCGCCAGCCACGGTGTGCAGTACCTCCTGGCTGCCACCGTGCTTTGCGGGGTCATCCAGGTGGTGTTCGGGCTTCTGCGGCTCGACGTGCTGATGCGCTTCGTGTCCAGGTCGGTGCGGACCGGCTTTGTCAATGCGCTGGCCATCCTGATCTTTTCGGCGCAGGTGCCGCAGATGATCGGCGTCACCTGGCACACCTACGCGCTGATCGCCGCCGGCCTCGGCATCATCTACCTCGTGCCGAGGGTCTTCACCGCGATCCCGTCGCCGCTGATCTGCATCCTGGTGCTCACGGCCTTCACGGTTGCCCAGCCGATGCCGGTGGCCACGGTGGCCGACCTGGGCCGGCTGCCGGACTCCTTGCCGCACTTCCTGCTGCCGGAGGTCCCGGTCAGCTTCGAGACCCTGTCCATCGTCGCGCCCTATGCGCTGGCCATGGCGATGGTCGGGCTGCTGGAATCCATGATGACCGCCAGCGTGGTGGACGACCTGACAGACACAACTTCCTCCAAGGCGCGGGAATGCACGGGGCTCGGCCTCGCCAACCTCGCAGCGGGCTTCTTCGGCGGCATCGCCGGTTGCGGCATGATCGGGCAGACGGTGGGCAATGTGCGCTTCGGTGGGCGCGGACGGCTATCCACCCTGACGGCGGGCGTGTTCCTGCTGGTGCTGATGGTGCTGCTGCGGCCCTGGGTCAGTCAGGTGCCGGTGGCGGCGCTGGTTGCCATCATGATCATGGTGTCGGTCGAGACCTTCTCCTGGTCCTCCCTGCGTGACGTGGCACGGCACCCCAAGGTGTCCAGCCTGGTGATGGTGGCCACGGTGCTGGTTACGGTGTTCACCCACAACCTTGCCCTGGGAGTGACGGTGGGCGTGCTGCTCTCAGGCGTGTTCTTCGCCTTCAAGGTCATGCGGCTGATGGATGTGCAGAGCCGCCTGGACGAGGCGGGGATTACCCGCACCTACCGGGTGCGGGGTCAGGTCTTCTTCGCCAGCGCTGACGCGCTGGCCGAAAGCTTCGACCTGCGCGACGAGGCCCTCCACGTGCGCATCGATCTGACGGAGGCGCATCTGTGGGACATCACCGCCGTGTCCGCGCTCGAGGGCGCGGTGGCCAAGATGCGCCGCAGCGGAAGGAGTGTGGAGGTGATCGGGCTCAATGCCGCCAGTGCCGTGCTGGTGGACAAGCTGGGACCGTCCATCCAGTCGCGCTGAGGGCTTGCCACGCGCCGCCAACCCTGCTGAAAGGCCCGCCCTTCCGGGCAGGGCAAGAGGCGGGGCATGGCGACGGTCATCGGGCTGGATTTCGGCACCACCAACAGTGTGATCTCGCTGCTGGACGAGGAAGGTCGCAGCAGCACCGCCAGCTTCCACCTGGGCGCCGGGAGCCTGGACGTGTTCCGCTCCGTGCTCTGCTTCTGGAGCGAGACGGCGCGCGGCAACGCGCTGCGGCACGAGGCAGGGCCGGCGGCGATCGAGGCCTATCTGGAGGACCCGCTGGCCAGCCGGCTCATCATGTCGATGAAGAGCCACCTTGCCACGGCGAGCTTCACCGAGACGCGAATCTTTGGCCGGTCCTGGTCGTTGGAGGCGCTGATCGCGACCTTTCTGCGAGCCCTGCTGGGCGCGTCCGGCAATCCGTCGCCCGAGGCGCTGCTGGTGGTAGGCCGGCCGGTTCGCTTTGTTGGCGAAACGGCGGACGATGCCCTGGCCGAGCGCCGCCTCCGCGCCGCCTTCGCCGAGGCGGGCCGGACGGCATTGCACCTGGCGCTGGAACCCGAGGCCGCCGGCACACGCTTCGCCGCGACGCTGGACGGGCCGGCAACTGTGCTGGTGGGCGATTTCGGCGGCGGCACCAGCGACTTCTCCATCTTGCGCTTCGATCCCCGGCAGGGCGTCGAAGCGCTGGGCCATGCGGGCGTCGGCATCGCCGGCGATGCGCTGGATTACCGGATCATCGACCGCGTCGTCTCGCCTGCCCTGGGCAAGGGCGGCACCTACCGCGTCATGGGCACGGACCTGCCGGTGCCGCCCACCTTCTTCTCCAATTTCGCCCATTGGCACCGATTGTCGATGATGCGCGGTCCAAAGACGCTGCGCGAGATCGAGGAGGTGGCGCGCCTCTCGGCCGATCCCTCCCGGCTGCGGCACCTCATCACGTTGATCGAGGACGAGGCGGGTTTCAGCCTTTACCGCGCGGTGTCCGGCGCGAAGGCAGCGTTGTCCGTCGCGGAGACGACCCGGCTGGTCTTCGAACATGAGCGATTCAAGGTCGACGCCGAGGTGACCCGCGGTGAGTTCGAAGGCTGGATCCGGCCGGAACTCGCGCGGATGGGCGGTGCCATCGACGCGGCGCTGAACGATGCTGGCCTTTCGGCGGGACAGGTGGACCGCGTCTTTCTGACCGGCGGCACCTCGCTGGTGCCGGCCGTACGAGGGCTGTTCGAGGAGCGCTTCGGGGCGGGCAAGGTCATGGGCGGCGGCGAGTTCGTGTCCGTGGCGGAGGGGTTGGCCCTGATCGGACGGCGCATCGCCGCCTGACGCCTTGCGGCACCGGCCAGCGCGGCCTTAACTGACGCGCAGCATCCGGGAGGACCCGATGGCCAGCTTCGCGCCGCGTATCGACCATGTGGTGATCACCGTGGGCGAGGAGCTCAATGCCGCTCAGCGCCGCTATGAAGCGTTGGGCTTTGCCCTGACCGAGCGCGGCCATCACAGCCTTGGTTCCAGCAACCATCTGGCCATCTTCGGCCAGGACTACCTTGAACTGCTTGGCTTCGAACCGGGACGTGGCAAACCCGGCCTCTGGCCCGACATCGCCGGGCTGAGCGGACTGGTGCTGAAGCCGGCGGGCGGCGAGGCGTTCTACGACACTCTTCGGAGCCAAGGCCTGCCCGTCGGTCCCGCACGGCGTTTCAGCCGCCCCGTGCGCAGCAGCGACGGCGTTGCCGAGGCGCGCTTCGTGACGGCCGATTTCGAGCATGCCGCGATCCGCCAGGGCCGGGTCTTCTTCTGCCACCACGAAACGCCGGATCTGGTCTGGCGCGACGAATGGCGCGGTCATGCCAATGGCACCACCGGTATTTCAGAATTCATTCTGTGCGGCGCCGCGCCTGAGCGCCTTGCCGAGCCCTATCGTGACCTGTTCGGTTCGGCGGCCCTGCAAGCCGTGGATGGTGGGCTCTCAATGGCCACCGACACGGCGCGGCTCCTGCTGTTGACGCCGCGCGCGGTGACGGAGCGCTTCGGCAACGCTGTCGCTCTGCCGCCCGAGGGTTCCGATGGCATGGTGGCACTGGGCCTGCGCAGTCAGGCGATGGCAGGGTTGGCCGACCGGATTCGGGCGGCGGGGATTACGGGCGTGACCGAAGGGGGCGGCCATGTGATCGTGCCCGCGCCGGAAGCCGCCGGCGTGGCGCTGGCCTTTGCCGCCTGAGCCGGCCGGACGCCGTAAAACAGAAGCCAAGCGCGAGGAGCAGGTCGATGGCGGATAAAGGGTGGGAGGCGCCGGTGTTGATGGGACGTAGGTCGGCGGGAAGTCTGGCGGCCTCGGCCCTGCTGCTGGCAGGGCTGGGCGGGCGTGGGGCGCGAGCCGCCGCGGCAGCCGGCACCACGCTGCGCGTGGCGCTGATCAACGACCTGACGGCGATCGACCCGGTCTTCTCCCAGGCGGGCTTTGTCCGAAACCACGGATTCTTCGTCTACGACCAGCTTTTCGCCTTCGACAGCCAGGGCGTGGCGCGGCCGCAGATGGTGGAGCGGCACGAGGTATCCGCGGATGGGGCGCGCTACAGCTTCACGCTGCGCGAGGGGCTGCGGTTCCATGACGGCCAGCCGGTGCGCGCGGCCGACGCCGTGGCCTCGATCCGGCGCTGGTCGCGGCGCGATGTGGTCGGCCGCGCCCTGGCCGCGGCCACCGAGGCGCTGCAGGTGGTGGACGACCGGAGCTTCACCCTGACCCTGAGCCGGCCTTTCGCGCTGGTGACTGAGGCGCTGGCGCGGCCGACCGCCAGCGCGCTGTTCGTGATGCCCGAGCGGATCGCCAACACGCCGCACGACGTCGCCATCACCGATCCCACCGGCTCCGGCCCCTTCATCTTCCGCAGCGAGGAATGGCGCGTCGGCGACCGCGCCGTGTACCACCGCAACCCCGATTACCGCCCCCGCGCCGAGCCTGCCGACGGGCTGGCCGGCGGCAAGGTGGTGAAGCTCGACCGGGTAGAGTGGGTCGCGATGCCCGATCCGGCCACCGCGGCGGCTGCCCTGCAGAATGGCGAACTGGATTTCATCGAGCAGCCCGCCCCTGACCTCCTGCCGACGCTGGAGCGCAACCGGCAGATCCGCACCATGGCCTTCAACCCGGTGGGCTTCCAGGTGTGGCTGCGGATCAACCACACCCAGCCGCCCTTCAACGATCCCCGCATCCGGCAGGCGCTGCTGAGCGCGATCGGGCAGGAGGAAGTGCTGGCCGGGATGGGTATCCGGCCTTCCGAGCAGGTGGCCGACTGCCCGGCCTTCTTCTTCTGCGGCACGCCGCTGGAAAGCCGCACCGGCTCGCCCAGCATGGCCAAGGGGGATCCGGAGCGTGCCCGGAGCCTGCTGAAGCAGGCGGGCTATGACGGTGCCCGGGTCGTGTTCCTGAACGCCTCCGACAGCCCGCTCAACAATGCCGCGACGCTGGTGATCGCCGATGCCATGCAGAAAGTCGGTTTCAACGTCGATGTGCCGACCATGGACTGGGGCACGCTGACACAGCGGCGCAACCGGCGGGAAGCCCCGTCGGCCGGAGGGTGGAGCCTGTTCATCACCGTGGCCAACGTGCTGGACGGGCAGAATCCGCTGACCAACCTGTATCTCGCCAGTCCCGGTGACAGCGGCCTGACCGGATGGCCCCAGGATGACGAGCTGGAGGCGCTGCGCCGGTCCTGGTGGGAGGAGGGCGACGTGACCAAGCGGCAGGCCATCTTGGACCAGGTGCAGGCCCGGGCCATGGCGGTGCTGCCCTATATCCCGGCGGCGCAGTTCCGCACGCTGGCGGCCTATCGCAGCAACGTCGAAGGGCTCCGGCCGACCACCATCCCCGTTTTCTGGGGCGTGTCGAAGGGCTGAGGCAGAGGGGGAGAGGGATCCGCTTTGGGCGGATTCTGGCTTAGCGGGCTTGGCCTGGCCCGGAACGTGCTCCCCGCAGACGCGATCGACCTGTGCGCTGCTGGGTGCCGTTGTTGGAAGGCATGGCGGCTTTATGGCCGCAGCGGCCAGACACCATGCGGCGGCGGGGGAGGGCAGAGGCCCGCAGGTGCCTTTACAGCAGCACCAGATCGTCGCGATGGATGATCTCGTCGCGACCGCGCCAGCCAAGGATCTCCTCGATCTCGGCCGACCGGCGGCCGGCAATCTGCCGCGCCGCCTCTGAAGCATAAGCGGAAAGGCCGCGTGCCAGCTCGGTACCGTTGGTATCCCGCACGGAAACCGGATCGCCGCGGCCGAAGCTGCCCTCCACCACCCGCACGCCCGCCGGCAACAGAGAGCGACCGTCACGCAGCGCCTGGGCGGCGCCGGCATCGACGCGCAACGCGCCCAACGGAGCCAGGGAGCCGGCGATCCATTGCTTGCGGGAGGAGCGGCCTTCCGGGGCCGGCAGGAACCAGGAGCAACGGGCACCGTCACGCAGCGCCACCAGCGGGTTGTCGCGCTTGCCAAGCGCTATGGCCATGGCGCAGCCGGCACCGGTGGCGATCCTGGCCGCAATCAGCTTGGTGCGCATGCCGCCGGAAGAATAGCCGGGCGGTGGCTCGCCCCCCATGGCCATGATCTCGTCGGTCAACCGCTCGATCACCGGCAGGTGCCGCGCTTCAGGATTGTTGCGCGGATCGGCGGTGTACAGGCCGTCGATATCCGACAGCAGCACCAGCGCATCGGCATGGATCATCTCGGCAACGCGGGCCGCCAGGCGGTCATTGTCGCCGAAGCGGATCTCGGCCGTGGCCACCGTGTCGTTCTCGTTGATCACCGGCACGCATCCGAGGTCGAGCAGCGTGCCCAACGTCGCGCGGGCATTGAGGTAGCGGCGCCGGTCCTCGCTGTCTTCCAGTGTCAGCAGCAACTGCGCGGCATTGAGCTGGTGGCGGGAAAGGGCGGTCTGCCAGGCGCCGGCGAGGCGGATCTGGCCGACGGCCGCGGCGGCCTGCTTTTCCTCCAGCCGCAGCTTGCGGCGGGTGAGACCGAGCGCCTGCCGTGCCAGGGCGATGGCGCCCGAGGAAACCACAACGACTTCCGCACCGCCGGCCCGGAGCGCCGCCACATCGGCAGCGACCGAGGCCAGCCAGGTTTCGCGCGGCGCCGCCGTTTTGCCATCCACCACCAGGGCCGAGCCGATCTTGACGACGATGCGGCGGGCTGCGGCGAGGGACGGGGTGGTCATGCGCCCTGCTCTTCGCGATGGCGGTGGATGGTGTCGGCCAGCTCCCGCAAAGTTTCAGGCACGCCTTCCTGTGTGGCACCGCTGATCAGGCGCACAGGACGGCCCAGAACGCGTTCCAGCGCCTTGGCCCGGCTTGCCCTCGCCTGGGGTGTCATGGCGTCGAGCTTGTTCAGCGCGACGATCTCCGGCTTGTCGATCAAGCCGCCTCCGTACTCCTCCAGCTCCCGCCGCACCGTTTCATAGGCGCCCACCGGGTCGGGCTGGCTGCCGTCGATCAGGTGCAGCAGCACCGCCGTCCGCTCCACATGGCCCAGAAAGCGCGTGCCAAGCCCCGCTCCTTCGGCGGCGCCCTCGATCAGCCCCGGGATATCGGCAAGCACGAATTCTTCCGTGGCGTTGAGTCGCACCACGCCGAGCTGCGGATTAAGGGTGGTGAAGGGGTAGTCGGCGATTTTAGGCTTGGCCGCGCTGACAACGGAAAGAAAGGTCGATTTGCCCGCGTTGGGGAGACCCACAAGCCCGGCGTCGGCGATCAGCTTCAACCGCAGCCAGAGCCACCGCTCCTCGCCCGGATAACCCTTGTCGGCGCGGCGCGGGGCGCGGTTGGTGCTGGTCTTGAAATGGGCGTTGCCGTGGCCACCGTCGCCGCCGCGACAGATCACCGCCCGCTGGCCTTCCTCCACCATGTCAGCGAGCACCGTCTCCTTGTCCTCGTCCAGGATGACGGTGCCCACCGGCACTTTCAGCACCACGTCGTCGGAGCCAGCGCCAGTGCGGTCGGAGCCCGCGCCATTGCCCCCCTTGCGGGCCTTGAAATGCTGGGCGTAGCGGTAATCGATCAGCGTGTTCAGCCCGGGCACGGCCTCGACAATGATGTCGCCACCCTTGCCGCCATTTCCGCCATCCGGTCCGCCAAACTCGATGTACTTCTCGCGCCGGAACGCAATCACGCCATCGCCGCCATCGCCGGCCTTCACCCAGATTTTGGCTTCATCGAGGAACTTCATCGGGGGGAGGGGGTCCGGAGGCTTTGGGGCGGAACAAAAAGAAACGGGGGCCGTGGGGCCCCCGTTCGCGTGCGGTCGTGTCGCGGAGGCGCGAGGTTACTCGGCAGCCTGCGGCAGCGGCTCCACCGAGACGTGGACGCGGCCCTCGGCGCGGCGGGTGAACTTCACCTTGCCCTCAATCGCGGCGTGGATGGAATGGGTGCGGCCCACCAGCACATTGGTGCCGGGAACCACCTTCGTGCCGCGCTGCGTCACGATGATGTTGCCGGCCAGCACGTGCTCACCACCAAACTTCTTGACGCCGAGGCGCTTGCCGGCGGAGTCGCGGCCGTTGCGCGAGGAACCGCCTGCCTTCTTGTGTGCCATGGGGGGTGTCTCCTGAAATCAGGCCGCGTTGATGGCGGAGATGCGCAGCACGGTCTGGTGCTGGCGGTGACCGTTCTTGCGGCGGCTGTTCTGCCGGCGGCGCTTCTTGAAAATGATGACCTTGTCGCCACGGTTCTGCTCAACCACCGTGGCGGTCACCGTGGCGCCGACGACTGTGGGGGCGCCGATGGTCAAACCGGCCTCGCCGCCGATGGCCAGCACGTCCTGGAAGGTCACGGTGGCGCCGGCTTCGGCGTCCAGCTTCTCGACGGTCAGAACGGCGTCCGGGGTGACGCGGTACTGCTTGCCGCCGGTGCGGATCACTGCGTAGGTCATGGTTCGCCCTGAAAACTCTGCCGTCTGGCCTGAAACTGAAACATGGTTGGCCGAGAACGGCCTTCGGCGGAACCACAAGGCTCCGTCGGGAGGAGGGGCGTATAGCGCCGCAGGGCCGCGGGAGTCAACGATCAGGCCGAATCGGCACCCTCTCCAGGTGCCATTTTCGGCCCACGGATCCGTTGCGCTGACGCCCGGCTGCCTCTATACCCCGGCCCGCCCGGCGACCAGGCCGCACCGCGGAGAGGTGACAGAGTGGTCGATTGTGACGGTCTCGAAAACCGTTGTCCTCGCAAGGGGACCGTGGGTTCGAATCCCACCCTCTCCGCCATTCCCTTAATTTGCTGAGGAACTTTCACTGAGACCGCCTTGGACGCCCCTGTGCTCCAAAATGGTGGTCCAAAGTGGAGTCCATCCGACATCTCCGCCGGCACCCTACGACCGGGCTGCTGCACGACCGGCGCGTTACTCCGCCGCACCTTCGCGCCCATGTCGGCGTCGGCTGACCGAGGTGGTGGCAGACCTGGGCTACACGGCCATCGAGGTGGCGGATGGCCCATCGGAGCTGCAAGTCCTGCATTCGCACACCCGGATCGATCTCCTGGTCGGCGACGGAGGCCCCCCCGATGGCATCAACGGACGCCAGATGCCCGACGCGGCGCGGGTGAGTCGCCCTGATCTGAAGGTGTTGTTCATCACTGGCGACGCCGAGAACGCGGTGGTCGGCGACTGGCACCTGGGCCCAGGCATGCACGTTATGACCAAGCCTTCTTGCTTCAGAAGGCATTGCCAGCCGCATTCGGGAGTTGATCGCCGGGCCATGAAGCATGAACCACTGTCACGAGCACCCTCTATGTCCTGGGTCAGAGAGCAGCCGCAGCCTGATGCACTGTTCGACGGCTTCAATGCTGGACGTGCTGACAAGCCCCGGACAGCCCATCCGTCATGACCCATTATCCTCTTGACCGACTGTTGACAGCCTTCGCGGGCCGCCTTCATGCTTTCTCCGTCTGCAGCATCCAGGATGGCTGGCGCCTGTGTTTCCCAGGCTTCGACGCGGTCACCATCCACTTCGTCCTGCAAGGATCAGGATGCGTGCGGATCGGGAACGGTGATTGGCAGCCTTTCGGATCCCGCAGCGTCATCGTCGTACCGCCGCTTCAAGGCCATGCGCTCGGATACGTTGGGGCCGACACCCGAGAAAGTCCTGGTGGCGAGCACTGTAAGCCCTTCGGCGACGGCCTCGTTGCCTTCACCGCCGGTGATGGTCGTCAGGACATCCTGATGGTCTGCGGTTCCCTAGCCCGCCAGGACGGGCATGCCTTAGGGCTAATTGACCTCCTGGCCGGTGAGCCAGTGATGGATCTCGCGGGCTCAATTCCTGCCCGGCCCGCTTTCGACCTCATGCTGGCGGAGGTCACGCAGCCCGACCTCGGCACCCAGGCCATGGCCGAGGCGCTGATGCAGCAATGCCTCATCCTGCTGCTGCGCCAGCGCCTGCGCCAAGGCGAAACGCCTTTCCCCCTCGTGACGCCGGGTGACCGGCGGCTGACCAGGGCTGTCATCGCCATCCTGGCGAACCCGGCAGCGCCGCATAGCGTGGAAAGCCTGGCCATGGCCGCAGGCATGGGCAGGACCGCCTTCGCCGAAGCCTTCTCGCGTGCCTTCGGGCAAGGGCCCATCGACTTTGTGCAGAAAGCCCGCCTCCGCGCGGCGGCACGCTTGCTGACCACCACAGACCTGCCGGTGAAGGTGGTGGCCATCAGTGTCGGCTATGCCAGCCGGAGCCATTTCTCCCGTGCCTTCGTCGCGACCTACAACACCGATCCAACGAGCTATCGCCAGCAGGGCCAAGGCGACTGATCAAGTCACGTCGGTGACCCTGCCGGCAGGCGGGAGGTGCCTCTTTATTCAATAGGGGTGCCGAATCGTCCGCGCCCTGCCATGCATAGCAACCCCCAGCCGGAATAAGTTTTGAGCGGGAGACACGCGCGCCTGCGTGTTCCCGGTGCTTGATCCACCGCCTGTGGATGTTTCCCGATGGGGATGCCGCCGGTCCGCCCTCTGGCGCCTGTTTGGCTGCCCAAACCCGGAGAAACGCGCTGATGAGCCCTGCCGCCCCGATCCGCTACACCGCTGCCGTCGAAGACATTCAGGCCGATGAGGCCGAGACGATCCAGGGTCTGAACAACGCCTTCGATACGATCCTGGAGACCACGGCCAAGGACTACGGCCACGCCGTCCGCTCAGTGCATGCCAAGGCGCACGCGATCCTGGAAGGCAAGCTGGTCGTCGCCGAGAACCTGCCACCCGAGTTAGCACAGGGCCTCTTCGCGCGATCCGGTGAGCACAAGGTCTACATGCGGGTTTCCACAAACGCCGGTGATGTCCTGCCGGACGCGATCTCCCTGCCGCGCGGGCTGGCCCTGAAGGTGCTGGACGTTGAGGGTGAGCGGCTGCCGGGTGCCGCAGGCACGACACAGGACTTCATCATGGTGAACGGCCCGGTCTTCCAGACCAGAACCGCCGACAAGTTCCTCGGCAACCTGAAAATGCTGGCCAAGACCACAGACAAGATGGAGGGCACCAAGAAGGTCATGTCCTCCGTGCTGAGGGGCGTGAACACGGCCCTGTCGGCAGTCGGCATTGAGAGCCCGAAGGTGCAGTCCCTCGGTGGCGCGCCGAACGTCGATCCCCTGGGGGAGACCTACTACAGCGTCACCCCGTTCCGGTACGGCGACTATATTGCCAAGTTCAGCGTAGCGCCCGTTTCGCCGGACCTGTTGGCGCTGAAGGACACGATCATCGACGCTTCTGACCGACCGGACGCGATCCGCGAGACCGTGCAGTCCGAGATGCAGCGGATCGACGGCGTATGGGAACTCCGCGTGCAACTCTGCCGCGACCTGGAAAAGCAGCCGGTCGAGGATCCGACCGTGCCCTGGGATGAGGAGGATGCTCCGTTCCAGAAGGTGGCCACCATCACCGTGCCACGTCAGGACAGCTGGGCTGCGGACCGGGTGCAAGCCGTTGACGAGCAAATGCACTTCAGCATCTGGACTGGCTTGGCCGCACATCAGCCGCTTGGCAACATCAACCGGGCGCGGCGCGACACCTACAAGCACTCAGCCGACTTCCGCGCGCAGTTCAACGGCTGCCCGATGCACGAGCCAAGCGCCCGCTCCGGCGGCTGAGACCCTTGTGGGCCCCGTAGGTATGCGACGGGCTCTGCGTCCGGCGGGTCCGCTTTCATGCCTACGGACAGCAAATTCATCCTCCCACTGTTCTTCCTCAACAAGGATCCCCGAGGCGGCGCCCTGACTTTCGGCGCGACCAGCATCCTCGGCGTGACTGGTTGTTGAGAGGCCGAGAATCTCGTTGCAGCAGGGACCGTTGCCGGTTCCAGGACGGCAGGGTTTCGCCTGGCAACCGGCGTCAAGGCAACGGCGGCCCGTACGAAGCCCGACCTGGCCCGGGTCGAGAACCGCCAATAACTGGATCAAGCTCCAACACGCCTTGGCTCCGTCCACTCGGATCGCAGCACCCGCAACAGATTCGTGTCGCGTTCACCCGTTGGCCGCGTGCCCTGCGATGCTCAACCTTTTCTGTGTGAACCTCTGAAGAGACAAAGACCGACGCCGATGCCGTGCGCTCCTCGATCGACAGAATTAGGCGCCGTGTGCGTGCGCCATGGGTCGTGCTGATCCCTGCGCCGGCTTTGGCCACGCTTTCGGCTGTGGCCGTCTTGCTGGCAAGCCTTTTGCCCCAGCTTACCCGGCCGCACACAAGGCGGGACGGAGAAGGCTGGCTTGAAGAAGAGCGTCTTAACCTGAGATCGGCTGGTTTCTCTTTGGGCGAGGGCCGACCGAAGCTGAATCCCTGAGTATCCCACATGCACAGGTCAACGCGGAGACAGCCCGATCTTCTCGCCGATCGGCGGCAACTTTCGGCGCCCTGGCATCCGCAACGTGGCCTCCTTCAAGGAGGACGCGGTGCTGCTGCCCGGACGCACCGTCCGCCTGCTGCTGACCATGACCTTCCGAGCCGTGCTCCCGCCAGGATTCCGTTCGGCAGCCCGGTGGAACAGGCTTGGAAAGCACTACGCCCGCCGCCAGGCCGGGAATGGGTCGAGCAGCTGCCCCCATGCCTTCGGTCCGCCGCGCATCTCGCCGTCCGTCAGCAGGCAGGCATCCAACGCGCGGCGCAGAGCCGCCTCGTCCAGTTCCACGCCGATGAAGACGATCTCCTGACGTCGGTCACCATGCGGTTCCACCCAGTTGCGCAGCACCTCCGCGCGCCACTCCGGATCGGTCGGCCAGCGGCTTTCGGGCACGGCGGCGAACCAGAACCCTGCAGCTTCGTGCCGGCCGACAGCCCCGGCGAGCTGCCAGGACCCGGCCCAGGCCATGCGGCTCGCCAGCCAGAAGAAGCCCTTGGCCCGCACCACGCCCGGCATTGCCGATTGCAGGAAGCGGTGGAAGCGCGTCGGGTGAAGTGGCCGTCGCGCCCGCCAAACGAAGCTGCGGATGCCGAACTCCTCCGATTCCGGCAGGTGGTGGCCTGCTAGCGCCTGGGTCCAGCCCGCGGCCTGCTGCGCCCGGGCGAAGTCGAAGCGCCCGGTTTCCAGCACCGCCGACAGCGGCACCTGGCCGAGCGTCGCCGGGATGATGGAGGCCTGCGGGTTGAAGGTGGCCAGGATGCCGGAGAGCATCTGCAGCTCCGCCGTGCTGACCAGGTCAGCCTTGTTCACCACGATCACGTCGGCGAACTCCACCTGCTCGACCAGGAGGTCCACCAGCAAGCGCGTGTCGCCTTCGCCTGCCGTCTCGCCGCGCTTCGCCAGTGTGTCGGCGGAGCCGTAGTCACGCAGGAACGCCCGCGCATCCACCACCGTCACCATGGTGTCGAGGCAAGCCACGTCATCCAGCGAGTGGCCGTCCTCGTCGCGGAAGTCGAAGGTGGCGGCCACCGGCATCGGCTCGCTGATGCCGGTGCTCTCGATCAGCAAGGCGTCGAAGCGGCCTTCCTCGGCCAGGCGCCGCACTTCCTGCATCAGGTCGTCGCGCAGCGTGCAGCAGATGCACCCGTTCGACAATTCCACCAGCTTCTCCTCGGTGCGCGACAGCCCGCCGCCCTGCGCAACCAAGGCGGCATCGATGTTCACCTCCGACATGTCATTGACGATGACGGCGACGCGTCGCCCTTCACGGTTGGCCAGCACCTGGTTCAGCAGCGTTGTCTTGCCCGCGCCGAGGAAGCCGGACAGCACCGTGACGGGAAGCCGACGGTCCCGGGGAGGCTGCGAGTGGGTCGCCATGGCAATCATTCCTCTTCGGCAGGGTCGATGCAGAGCAACAGGCGAGGGCGCAGGGCGCGCCCGGTTGCGTCTCGGGGCATTGGTGGTGAGCGGTGGATGCAGCCACAGCCAGGCGTCCGGGCCTCGCCGCGCAGGATGGCGGCGGCGCCGGTCGGCAGGCGTTGGACACTCGAGGGATCCGGCAAAGCCGACCCGTCGCGCAGGCGCCGGGCTTCCGCTCCGCCGCCCGCCCGCGCCAGCCACTCCGTACCGTCGCCGCAGTAGGTGCAGAGCAGCCGCAGTCGCACGGCATCGGCGTGGAACAGGGAGCAACTACTATCCGCCACGGCCTCGAGGCGCAGCCGGACGTACAAGCTGGCGGATACCTCGGCGAACAGTTTGGCCAGGAACAGCATGTCGGCCATCAGGGCCGGATGCGGTAGTGGATCGAAGCCATCGATGGCCCGCGCCACGGCAACATCCGGCTTGCCCTGACCCACTCGCACGAAGGGGGCGGCCTGCGCCACGCGGCAAGCATCCCGCAGGAGCGGCCGAGGCAGTTCACGTCCCCAGATGGCAAGCGAAACGGTGGGCGAGAGGATGCTGGCAAGGATGATGGGTTCAGCGGCGGCCACCATACGCAGCGCTTGCGGATCCGCGGACGTCAATGCTTCCGAAACTAAGGTCATCGATTTAGTATGTTATAACATTGCATCAAAGGCAAGGGTCGCGCTCGCAGATGGTCAGGTGCAAGGGCTTGCCCCCGTCAGTGATCCAGGGAATGGCGGCGTTGTTGGCGGCTGTGACGCGGGACGTGGTCCGGCGAGTGCGTGGCCGTCATCGGCGCGAACCGTGTCCAGCCAATGGCGAACACAGCCCGGCGGCACGAAGCACGCTGGCGCCTTCCTGGCTTGGTTATCCGGCCATTCCGAAGAGGGGGCACCGCAGATGTCGGCGCCGCGGTTCAGAAGCCGGCTCGCGTGATCTCTGCCTCGCGGCTGATGGGACTTCCGGTTCAGTCATGGTGAGCGGCCTGTCACCATCGGTGCTGACAGAGTTACCAACACACCAGGAAGTTCCGTGCCTCGTCGGATCAGGTCTCGAAGCTCTGCCGTGCTCAGCATCCCCAGAACGGGTTCCGCCAGTTCTTCGAACTTGGCGTCGAGTTCCTCGTCGGTGAGCGGATCCTCCGGATCTCCCTTCCGGGTGGGTTGCTCGTGCTCAAACACTTGGCCATCCTTGAGCTCCAGCCGCAGCCGGGCCGCGCGGCGCCTCGGATAAACATCGACCAACTCCGGCGCCATGCTGACAGACACTTTCGGCATGAAGGCGTGCAGCACCGGGTCGCGCAGCCTCTCCGGCGAGAAGGCGTTCAGCCGGACGGCACCGTGGTGCAGCAACGCCGCCACGCAGTACTGCGTGCTGAACCGGGCCTCCTGCTCGGTTTTCACCAGCGGCCGGTCGCACATCTCCGCCGTCGCGTGGTATCCGGCGACGTGGATGCGCGACACGTCATCCGGCTGGAAGGGGTGCCGAGCCCTCAGGGCAAGCAGGCCGTCCAGCGCCGGAAAGATATGGCCGCAGCAGCCGTGGTTCTTGAAGGTCATTCCGCCGATCACGAAGCGCGTGCCGAGATCGGCCAGCGCCAGGTCCCAGCGCCCGGTCGAGCTGCTGGTGGCGGCGGCGAAGCCGGCCGGGCCATCCAGCACGTCCGCCGCGCCTTCCACGCCCGCCGCCGCGGCTCTTGCCGCCAGCACGCCCGCCTCGGCGGCATGGCCCGCATGCATCGGCTTGCTCATGCCGCTGCCGCGAAAGGCCTGCTGCAAGCCGCCGGACATGGTGGCGGCCAGGGCGATGGCGTGGCCGACCCGATCGGCATCGCAGTCCAGCAGCACGGCGGCGGCTGCGGCGGCGGCCATGGTGCCGACGGTGCCCGTGGTGTGCCACATGCGGTAGTGGCTGGGCTGCACCGCCAGCGCGATGCGGCCGCCGACCTCGTAGCCCGCCGCCATGGCCCGCAGCAACGCGTCCATGCCGGCGCCGCGCGCCTGCGCCACGGCCAGCGCCGCCGCCACGGTCGGGCTGCCGGGGTGCAGGCCGGAATCCCGGTGGATGTCGTCGAACTCCACCGTGTGGCTGGCAATGCCGTTCAGCAGCGCGGCGTGCCGGGCGGCACCGCGCCGCCCGTCCACGTAGCAGATGGCGGCGCCTTCCCCCCGCTCGTCCGCCAGCGCCGCCGCCAGCAGTGTTGCCGGCGGCTGTTGCGTGCCGGGCAGGGTCGCGGCGAACCAGTCCAGCAGCGCCCGCCGCGCGTGGTGCTCCAGGCCCTCCGGCCAGGCGGCATGCCGCCAGCCCGCGGCATGGGCGGCCAGGGCGGGCAGGGGGGCCGTGGTCACCGCAGGACCGCCAGCCCGTCCACCGCGCGGGCACCCTGTCCCTGCGGCAACACGAAGAGCGGGTTGATCTCCGCTTCCAGCAGGCGCTCGCCCGCCGCGCCGGCCATGGCGGCGAAAGCCATGACGGCCTCCACCAGGGCCGGCACGTCCGCCGGCGGGGCGCCGCGGTAGCCCTGCAGCAGGCGGGCGGCCTTCAGCTCTTCCACCATCGCCTCGGCATCGCTGCGGGAAATCGGCAGAAGGCGCAGGGTGGTATCCTGGAACAGTTCCGCCGCCACGCCGCCCGAGCCGAGCAGGATCACCGGGCCGAGCTGCGGGTCCCGGTGGAAGCCCAGGATCATCTCGACGCCGCCGCGGATGCGCTCCTGCACCAGGAAGCCTTCCGGATCCGGTGCCCCCGCGTCCTTCAGCCGCCGCAGCATGGTGGCGCAGGCTTCCGGCACCTCCTCCGCCGTCAGGCCGACGCGCACGCCGCCGATGTCGCTCTTGTGGGCGATGGCGCGGGACAGGATCTTGAGCACCACCTCGCCGCCCAGCGCGCGCGCGGCGGCGGCGGCGCCTGCCGCGTCGGCCGCCACGTGCTCGCGCGTCACCGGCACACCGAAGCGGGCGAAGATGCTTTTGCTTTCGACCTCGTTGAGATTTCCTGCGGGCAGGCCCGCCAGCACGGAAGCGTCCTCGGCGGCCGGGGCCGGCTGCGGCGCGGGCGCGCGGCGGTGCAGGGCGCGCAGCACGGTGGCGCAGCTTTCCGGCGTGGCGAAGGCCGGGATGCCCTGGCCGTTCAGCAGCCGCACCAGGTGCGGCGCGTGCGGGCTGACATAGGCCAGTACCGGCTTCTCGCTGCGCGCCTGGCACTCCACGATGGCGCCCGCCACGATGTCCGGCGTCGCCAGGGCAGAGGAGCCGATCACCACGATCACCGCGTCATAGCCCGGGCTTTCCAGCAGTGCGTCGATGGCGCCACGGAACAGGTCCGGCCGCAGCCCGGCCAGCGTGACGTCCACGGGGTTGCGGCCGATCGCGGCGGGGTCCTCGTTCAGCAGCGTGGCCAGGCGCTGCGTCGTCGCCGCGTCTGGCGCGGGCACCTCGATGCCCGCCAGCCCGCAATTGTCGGCCAGCAGCGTGCCCGCGCCGCCCGTGGAGGTCAGGATGGCGACCCGGTCGCCCTGGATGCGCCGCCCGCCCGCCAGCGCGGCGGGGATGTCCAGCAGGTCCGTGAAGCTTTCCGCGCGGATGACGCCGTACTGCCGGAACAGCGCGTCGTAGACGCGGTCCGCCCCGGCCAGCGCGCCGGTGTGCGACGTCGCCGCCCGCGCGCCGGAATCCGAGCGGCCAACCTTGTACACCACGATGGGCTTGCCCAGCTCCGCCGCCCGCCGCGCCGCCTGCTTGAACACCTCCGGCCGCCGCAGGCCTTCCATGTAGACGGCGATCACGTCGGTGGCCTCGTCCTCCACCAGGTGAGCGATCATCTCGCTGCTGTCGATGTCCGCCTCGTTGCCGGTGGACACCAGCTTGGCGAAGCCGATGCCGCGGTCCGCCGCGCGCGACAAAAGCGAGCCCAGGATGCCGCCGCTTTGCGACACCACCGAGATGCGGCCGGCGGCGAGGTTGCCGACTTCCAGCGCGCCGGTGGCCGACAGCATCATGCCGTCCGTCAGGTTCACCAGCCCGATGGTGTTGGGGCCGAGCAGCCGCATCCCGCCCGTCGCATCCTTCAGCGCCTGCTGGCGGCGGGCGCCGTCCTCGTTCGCCTCGCCATAGCCACTGGCCAGCACGATGGCGGCCTGGCAGCCCTTGGCTGCGAGGTCACGCACCGCCGCTTCCGCCCGGTCCGGGCCCAGCAGCACGATGGCGGCATCCGGTGCGCCGGGCAGGGATGCGACGTCGGGGAAGCAGCGCAGGCCCGCGATGCTGTCGGCGCGCGGGTTCACCGGCCAGATCTCGCCCGCGAAGCCGTATTTCTGCAGGTAGCCGACGGGGCGGCCGGTCATCTTGCTGGCGTCGGCGGAGGCGCCGATCACCGCGACGCTGCGCGGGCGCAGCAGGGCGCCGATGGCGCTCATGCCACCGCGCCCTTGTCCTTGGCAGCGCGGCGCTGCGCCACGCCTTCCAGGAAGGCCGCGACGGACTCCTGGTGCTCGCGCGAGCTGTAGCAGATCGCCTGCGCCTGGCTGCCCATGGCGAAGACCTGCTCCACCGAAAGCTCGAAGGTCTGGTCGAGGATGTTCTTGCTCAGCGCCAGCGCGGCGGGGGCGCCGTGGCTCAGCTCGGCGGCCCATGCGCGCGCGTCCTGCAGCAGCGTGTCCGCGCCCGTGACACGGTCGATCATGTTGATCCGCAGCGCTTCCTCCGGCTCCACCGTGCGGCCGGAGAAGATCAGCTCCTTGGCGCGCGGCAGGCCAACGCGGCGCGGCAGGAAGTACATGCCGCCGCCATCCGGGATCAGCCCGCGCAGGATGTAGGTCATGGCGAAGCGCGCGGCGTCCGAGGCGATGATGAAGTCGCAGCACAGCGCGACGTCGCAGCCGAGCCCGGTGGCGGCGCCGTTGACGGCGGCGATGGTGGGCTTGGGCAGCGCGTGCAGCATGGAAATGGCGTGGTGCGTGCGCTGCTGCCGGCGCCAGCCGTTCAGCGCCACCTCGCCCGGCGGCACGGACAGGCGCGCCTGCATCGACTTCACGTCGCCGCCGGCGCAGAAGCCGCGGCCCGCGCCGGTGACCACCAGCGCCTTGATGCTGTCGGTCCTGGCAACGTGGTCCAACGCCGCCATCAGGTCGGCGCGCATGGCGTCGTCGATGGCGTTGCGCGCGGCCGGGCGGTTCAGGGTGAGCACGGCGACGGGGCCTTCGGCGTCCAGCAGGATGGCGTCGGATTCGGTGGAGGTGGGGGTCATGGAGGCGGTCCTCGTCAGGCTTTGGCGGCGGCGTTCAGCGGCCGCGGCAGGGGAATGCCCTCGTTCCAGGCCCGCAGGCATTCCACCGTGCCTTCGAAGTACTGGCGGAAGTTCTGCTGCGTGACGTAGCCGAGATGCGGCGTCAGGATGGTGTTCGGCGCCTGCCGGATGGGGTCGCCGGCGGTCATCGGCTCGGGCTCGTGCGTGTCGATGGCGGTGCCGCCGAGCCGGCCGCCGTGCAGTGCCGCGACCAGCGCCGGCTGGTCCACCAGCGGGCCGCGCGCGGTGTTTACCAGCAGCGCGCCGGGCCGCATCAGCGCCAGCTCCGCCGCGCCGACGATGCCGCGCGTGCTGGGCCCCAGGCCGAGATGCAGCGTCAGGATGTCGGCCCGGCGGAACAGGGTTTCCTTGTCCACCAGCTCGGCGCCCGCGGCTTCGGCGGTGGCCGCGGTCATGTTGGGGCTCCAGGCCAGCAGCCGCATGCCGAAGGCGCGGCCGATGGCGGCGACGCCGGCGCCGATGCGCCCCAGCCCGGCGATGGACAGCGTCGCGCCTTCCAGCCCGAGCCCGGCCCCCTGCTGCCATCCGCCCTGCCGCAGGAGCCGTTCCTGCTGCGGGATGCGGCGCGCCAGGGCCAGGATCAGCCCCCAGGTCAGCTCCACCGTCGGCGAGGGCAGGGAAGGCGTGCCGCAGACGGCGATGCCGGCGGCGTCACAGGCCTCGAGGTCGAGCACGCGGTTCCGCATGCCGGTGGTCACCACCAGCCGCAGCCCGGGCAGGCGCCGCACCAGGCTGGCGGGAAAGGCGCTGCGTTCGCGGATCAGCACCACGGCATCGGCGCCCTCGGCCTCGATCCGTGCGGCGAGCGCGTCTTCGTCCAGCTTCTGGTCCAGAAAGGCGACGGGCAGGCCGGACCAGTCGGTCGAACCCGGCGCGGCGTTGCCGAAATCGTCCAGCACCAGGATGCGGCGGAGTGGGGCGCGCGGCATCACTCGGCCCGGATGTTGGCGCGGGTGACGACTTCCTGCCAGCGCGTGCGGTCCGTTTCGATGAAGCGCGCGTAGTCGGCGGGCGTCGGGCTCATCTCGATCTCGACGCCTTCCTCGGCCAGGCGCTGCTTGGCGCCGGCATCCGCCAGGGTGGCGTTCAGCGCGGCGTGCAGCGCCGCCACGCGGTCGGCCGGTATGCCCGCCGGGCCCAGGAGGCCGTACCAGGTCGAGGACAGGATCCTGGGGAAGCCCTGCTCCACCGTGGTCGGCACGTCCTGGAGAAAGTCCAGCCGTTGCGGGGCTGCGACGGCAAGGGCGCGCAGGCCACCCGATGCGATGTGGGGCCGGAGCGGCGCCGCGGCGTTGGTCAAGATCTGGACGCGCCCCGCCAGGACATCGGTGATGGCGGGCCCCGTGCCACGGTAAGGGATGTGCTCCATCTCGGCACCGAACTCGAGCGAGAGCAGAGCCCCCAGCACATGACCCGTTGTTCCCACCCCGGGGCTGGCATAGGACAGCGGCGGCCTGGCGCGGCGAGCCAGGTCCCGCAACTCGCCCATCGTGCGGGCCTCGACCTTCGGATTCACCGTGATGACATTCGGCGCGTTGCCGATGAAGCCCACCGGCGCGAAGTCGCGGATAATGTCGTACGGGATCTTTGGCTGGACGAGACTGCTGATCAGGAAGCTCCCGCTGCCGCCCAGCAGCAGCGTGTAGCCATCTTTCGGGGCCGTCGACACCGCCTCGTTGCCGAGCACGCCACCGGCACCGCCCCGGTTCTCCACCACAAAGGTTTGCCCCAACCGGGCTCCCATCCCTTCCGCGATGACACGGCCTACGATGTCGTTGCTGCCGCCTGCAGCAAAGGGGATGATCAGGCGGATCGGCCTGTCAGGATAGCGCCCCTGGGCCAGAACAGCCGGGGCACGGAGCCCGGCCAGGGCAGGCAACATCATCAGGGCGGTGCGGCGGTTCATGGGCGGGTCCTCCGGTGGCTTGCCGTGCGGACATGCCGCCGGGCGCCTTGTTTCCGGCATTCTCGTCCTGGCGGGATGAGGCAGGAAAGTCCTAGAATTCCTTGCTGTACCCCAACCAGATGTTAGGGTGGCGTGATGAACCGTCCGCCGTTGCCCTATGAAAGCCTGTGGGCTTTCCGCATCGTCGCGGAGACCGGCAGCCTGACGGCGGCAGCGGCCACGTTGGGCGTTACGCAACCGGCGGTCAGCAAGCGGCTGCGCGACCTGGAACTGACCCTGGGCTGTTCGCTGGTCCGGCGCGGCGTCAACGCCATCGGCCTGACCAAGGCTGGGGCGCGCTTTGCGGAAGAGTTGCAGGAAGGCTTCGCGCAGATCCAGGCCGCGGTGGATCACCTGCAGACCCAGTCAGCGCCCCTGCGCATCCGCGCCTACACCACCTGGGCGTTGCGGTGGCTGATCCCGCGGCTGCCCCGCTTCCATGCGGCGCATCAGGGCATCGACGTGGAGGTCTCCACCTCGACGGCCATCGTCGACCTGGCGCGGGAGGGCGTGGACGCGGCCGTCCACACGGTGCCGGCCAGTGCGGCGCCACCGTTCGGGGGACGGCGCTTGCAGGCGGTCGTCATCTCGCCCTTCGCCGCGCCGTCGCTCATGAAAGGCGCGCAGGGTCGATGGCCTGGCTCGGCAAGGCTGCTGGGTAGCAAGGTCCGTGCCGGGGACTGGGACCTCTGGCTGCGGCAGGCAGGGGCAGCCACCACGCAGCCTCCCCTGCTGTTCGAAAGCACGACGCTGGCGATCCAGGCAGCCCTGGAGGGGCTGGGCGTTGTCATTTGCTCTCCGTCCTTCGTGCGCGATGAGGTGCAAACAGGGAAGCTCGTGGCACTCTCGGATATCAGCATCCCGACGGGCGACCTCTACTGGCTCTTTCTGCCAACCGGCCGTGTCGGCGAAGCCCTCGGCATCTTCGCGGACTGGCTGGTCCGCGAAGCGCAGGCCGAGAATGCTCTCCCGGATCAGGAGCCGTAGAGACATCCCAGCCGTTCTTCCGCCGCAGTCAGGTGATGGTGGAAAGCGCGCGCTGGTACATGCCGGGGTCTACATTCGCACCGGTCAGGACCACGGCGACAATGCGGTTCGCGACAGGCAGGCGGCCGCACAAGGCAGCAGCGAAGGCCACGGCGGCACCCGGCTCCACCACCAGCCTGAACTCCTCGAAAGCCACTCGCATGGCCTGAAGGGCTTCGGTGTCGCTCACGACCAGCCCACCGCCAAGGCGGGGCGCGTTGATGGAGAAGGTGAGGATCCCCGGCATCGGCGCCTGCACGGCATCGCAGATTGAGGTCGCGCCGGGCGCGTTTCCCAGCCGCATCCCCGCCGCGAGGCTGCGGGCCGTGTCATCGAAGCCTTCCGGTTCCGCGGCGAAGACGCGCGTGGTGGGCGTCAGGGTTTCCAGGGCCAGGGCGCAGCCCGCCGTCAGGCCTCCCCCGGCGCAGCACACCACGAGCGCGTCCGGCACCGCACCCATTGCCTTGGCCTGTTGCGTGACCTCCAGGCCGAGCGTGGCCGCCCCGGCGATGACGCGACGGTCATCGTAGGGCGGCACGAGGATGAGGCCTCGCTCCGCCGCCAATCGCCGTCCCAGCGCTTCACGGTCCTCGGTCGCCCGATCGTAGAGCACGACCTCCGCACCCCATCCGCGGGTCCGCTCGATTTTCGCGGCCGGGGCATCGGACGGCATGGCGATCACCACCGTCCCGATGCCCAGGCGTTGCCCGGCCCAGGCCACGGCCTGAGCATGGTTGCCGGACGAGAAGGCAACCACCCCATGTGACCGCTCCTCAGACGACAGCAGGGAAAGGCGATTCCAGGCGCCGCGTGCCTTGAAGCTGCCCGTTCGCTGCAGCCCCTCCGCCTTGACCAGCAGGCGCCCACCCAGGCGTGCGTTCAGGCACTCGCTCTCCAGCAGCGGGGTTTCGACAAGCACGCCTCGGATACGCCTGGCCGCCTCCTCGATTTCTTGGAAGGTAGGGGGTGTCAGGTGCCAGGGAGTGGGGGTGCCGTCGTTCATGCCTGCAAGGTTGGAAGTGCAGGGCGGGTGAGGCAATAAGAGGATTGTCTCAGAGACAATGATGGCGGCATGGGTATGGGCGCGAAGGAAATCGCCGCGATCCTGGAGGCAGAGATCCTGGAAGGCAGGCGGCTGCCCGGCGCGCGGCTGCCGACGCACCGGGACCTTGCTTTCCGCCACGGTGTAGCCCTCAACACCGCGTCGGGCGCCATGCGGCTGCTGGAGGCGCGGGGCCTTGTGGTGGGGGAAGTGGGACGTGGCAGCTTTGTCCGTACGCCAGGCCACATCGACGCCGCCTCATTCCGGATTGAGGAGACCGGGCCCGGCCTGATCGACCTGTCCCGCAATGTGATGTCCTTGCCGGGTCTGGCCGATCGTTTCGAGCGAGCGGCGCAGCTCGTCCTGCGGCGGGAGCGTGTCGCCATTGCCGACTACCAGCCTCACGCCGGACGTGCGGCCGACCGGGCCGCCGGAGCCGCCTGGCTGTCGCGGCGCGGCCTGCCCGATGACCCGTCCCGCGTGGTGATCTGCGCGGGTGCGCAGCACGCCGTCATGGTCGCGCTGATGGCCACCACCCGACCCGGCGACACGATTGCGGTGGAAGCGCTGAGCTGGCCTGGCATCAAGGCCAGCGCAGCGGCACTGGGGCTCGAAGTCCTGCCGGTGCCGATGGATGGGGAGGGGCTGCGGCCGCGCGCCCTGCTGCAGCTGGCAGCGCGCCGTCGGATCGCGGCGCTCTACTGCATGCCGTCGCTGCAGAACCCCACGGGCGTGACGATGCCCGCGCGGCGGCGCGACGCGGTGGCCGCGATTGCCCGGCGCCTCGACTTTCGCATCATCGAAGACGACGCCTACGGCTTCCTGACGGAGGACGACGCACCGATCCCGCCGCTGGCGGTCTTGGCACCTGAGCGGAGCTGGCACCTTCGCTCCACGTCCAAGAGCTTTACCCCTGGTCTGCGGGCAGCGTGGATGCTCGTGCCGCCCGGACGGGAGGAGCAGGCCGCGAATCTCGTTCGCGCAACGGTCTGGACCGCGCCACCCCTCGGAGCCGCTATTGCCTCGCTCTGGGTGGGGAACGGGACCGCGGCGCTCCTGGAAGCAGAGAAACGCCGCGAGGCGCGCGCACGTCAGGCCCTCGCCAGGAGCCTGCTGCCCATCCCGGCGTCGCCTCACGCTCACCCCGCCTCGATGCACCTCTGGCTCGACCTGCCACGCAGGGGGACGGCACAGGAGCTCGCGCAACGCCTGACCACCCTTGGGGTGAAAATCTCCCCCGGAGCAGTCTTCGGGATCGGCAGCGCGCCCAACAGTGTGCGGCTGGCCCTTGGTGCGCCCATGGATCGTGAAGATCTGGAGCGGGCGCTTCGTATCGTTGCGCGGGCTCTGAGGCCACGCACTTCCATCGTCAGGCCGTGAAGGACCGCTTCAGGTCGCTCGCCAGCGATTGCATCGTCCTGGGCAGCGAGCGCTTCTCCTCGGGTTCGGGCCGGAAGCGGCTATCCCTCTGCCAGCCATCAGGATTGACGCAAGCCACCCGCTTCCGCAGCCACCCACCCGCACCAGGCCCGACCTATTCGGCCGTCGCCCTGGTCAGCGCCGCACCAGATCGAGTGCCTGCCATTAACGCCCCCTTCACAGTCCATGCCCTAAAATGCTCCCGGCTCCCCGGTCGCGCGATCAAGGGTTGGGCAGGGACAGGCGGGGGTACACCTTTGCGCAGGCTGTGGACTCTCGTGGCAGCTCCGGAGCTGAAGGACCGCCAGGACCTCATCCGATACGTCTTCCTGGCGTCGGGCTTGGCCGTGGCCATGGCCCTGGTGCTGGACATCGTCAACCAGCTCACCTTCTTCCATGACTGGCCTACGGCCGTTAGGTCGTGGATCATCACGATCGGGGTCGCGATCGTCATCGCCGGGCCGATCTTGTCATGGATCGGGAAGGCGCATCTGGCGCTGTACCAGGCCAAGCAACAGGTTGACGCGCTGAGCCGCACCGATCCGCTCACGGGCCTTCCCAACAGACGGGCTCTGCTGGAACGCGCCGAGCAGTCGCACGTAACCCTGATGGTGCTGGTCATTCTGGACATCGATCACTTCAAGAAGGTGAACGATGTGTACGGCCATCGCACGGGGGATGCGGTGCTGCGGGAGGTCAGCCGGATCATGGACACCTCGCTGGCCGACATCGGCATGCTGGGACGAATCGGCGGAGAAGAATTCGCGCTGATCTCCAGCGGCGTCCCACCCGGACAGGTCATGGAGCGTCTGGCAGAGCTTCGCCATCGCATCGCGGAGCGCCCGCTCATGGCGGCAGGCCAGGCCGTCGCCGTGACCATCTCGGCTGGGATGGCCGTGGGACATGGCAAGACGCTCGATGAGCTCTACAGTGAGGCTGACCGTGCCTTGTACGCGGCCAAGAATGGCGGTCGGAACCAAATTCGCCGCTCCGACGAACTCCAGGCCATCTACGAAGCCGAGGCAAGCCGCTCCGCGGCCTGACAACCCCCCCGCGCCTCCGCGCATTATCGGCGGATGGAACCTTGCAGCGTCGCGCGTACCCGGGCCGCTTCCGCTTTCGCCGAGGCACTCCGGAACTTCCAGCCAGGCAAGCCTGCCTGGGTCCTTGGCCACAATGACGCGGACGGGCTGGCCGCCACAGCCCTGTTCGCCCGTGCCCTGGAACAGGCAGGATGGACGGTGCGAACCCGCATCGTGGGCAGGGGCGAAACCCCGTGGTCCGCAGCCATGCGGGAGGAGCTGGCCGACGAGCCTGCAGGCGGGATGGTCATCACCGATCTGGGCGTCCGGAACTCGCTGCCGAAGCCGGGCATCGCCACCGTCGTGGTGGATCACCATGTCCCGGGCGACGCTCCGGCCGGCGCCACGGTGATCAGCGGGTACGGGCAGGACCCGATCCCCACCTCCTCGCTGTTGGCCTTTTGGTGCGCCGGCGCAGTGGCCGATGCAGAGGACTGGCTCTGGCTGGCGGCCTTGGGGCTGATCGGCGACATGGCCGAGAAGGCCGGCTTTCCCGAGATGGAGGCGGCGAGGCGGTTCGGCATAACGGCCCTGCGGGATGTTGTGGCGCTGGTGAATGCGCCGCGGCGCAGTGCGTCAGGCGATGCCAACGCGGCGCTGCGGCTGCTGATGGTTGCGGATGGGCCAAAGGACGTGCTGTCTGGCCGCTGGCCGGAGATCGCGGTGCTGCAGGCCGCGCGATCGGAGGTGAAGCGGGAGTTGGAGGCGGCGCGCCGTGTGGCGCCCCTGGTTCGGGACGAGGTTGCGCTGATCCGGTTCGCTTCGCCCACCCAGATCCATCCCCTGATCGCCCAGCAATGGCGAAGCCGGCTGAAGAACAAGATCGTGATGGCTGCCAATACCGGTTACCGGCCGGGCTGGGTGCATTTCGCCGTGCGCTCGGGGGATGATCGGGATCTCGTGGCCTTCCTGGCAGAGCATCGTCCGGCGGGAGCTGACGAGATGTACGGCTCTGGCCATCGGCAGGCGACTGGCGGTGCATTGAGAACGGAGGACTGGAACGCCTTCATTGCCGGCCTCGGCTTCGGCCAGTCGGCCAGCGTGGTGACCGCCGCGCCAGGCTGAGCAGTCCCGATGCCGCCTGGCATGGTTCCGCCGGTGAACCGGACTGGACCATTGTTCCCTGGAGCTGGAGGCAGTTCATGCACATCCGAGCCGCAACACCCGCTGATGCGCAAGCATGAGCCATGTGCTCGAGGACATCATCGGACTGACCGGCCGACAGCGTCCCAGCGAGCCCGCCTTTGTTCTGGCCAGCTACATCCTCAATCCATCCGGCATCCGATGTTCGGTTGCCGTGGATGACAAGCTGGGCTTTCTGGGCTTCCAGTCCCTGATCAGGGCCAGCGCTGGAAACCGCTATGGCGTTGCGGAGGGTTGGGGGATCATCGGCACCAACATCAGTCCATATGCACACAGGCAAGGCGTCGGAGCAGCGCTGTTCCGGGTGAGCAGCCAAGCCGCGGTTGAAGCCGGCATCGCGATGATCGATGCATCGATCGGCACGAATAATCCTGGCGCTCTGCAGTACTACGAAGCGATCGGTTTCCGCACCTACCGGGAACAGGACGGCGTGATTGGAAAGGTGTTCGCGGTTCCACGGCAGAATCGGAGCGCCGGCGAAGGTTAGCATCGTTCATGCGGAAACCCCTTGCAGCCTCGTCAGCAGCCGGATGATCGGCGGGGGCTCCAGGGGGGATTGCGCCGGGCGAGCCCTTGGTGCCCCGTGTGTCAGGACGTTCGGCCGGTGATCAGCTCCTTGATGCGGCTGGCCAGGGCTTCCATGGCGAACGGCTTGGTCATCACGTGCATGCCCGGAGCCATATGCCCGTTGCCCAGCACCGCGTTCTCGGCATAGCCCGTGATGAACAGCACTTTCAGCCCCGGACGGTGAAGCCTGGCCAGATCGGCCATCTGCCTTCCGCTCATACCGCCGGGTAGCCCGACATCCGTGACCAGCAGGTCGATCCGGGAAGCCGACCGCAGCACTTCCAGCCCGGTGGTTCCGTCCACCGCCTCGATCGCGGCATAGCCCAACTCCTCCAGCACTTCCGTGACCAGCATGCGGATCGTCGGTTCGTCATCCACCACCAGAACGGTTTCGCCGGGCCCGGCCCGCGGCGCTTCGGCAAGGTCCGGCGGTTCATCCTGGTGTTCCACCGCGCCAAGGTGGCGGGGCAGGTAAAGGCGCATCGTCGTGCCCTGGCCAACCTCCGAATAGATCCGAACCTGCCCTCCGGATTGCCGCACGAAGCCATAGATCATCGACAGGCCCAGGCCGGTGCCCTGGCCGATCGGCTTGGTGGTGAAGAACGGTTCGAAGGCCCGGGCCGCGATCTCGGGCGGCATACCGGTACCGGTATCGGTCACGCAGATCGCGATGTACTGGCCCGGTGCCATATCCCGATCCCGTGCCGAGCGATGGTCGATCCAGGTGTTGGCCGTCTCGATGGTCAGCCTGCCGCCAGCGGGCATCGCATCCCGGGCGTTGATGGCCAGATTCAGCAAGGCGTTTTCCAGCTGGTTCGGATCAACCAGAGTCGCCCAAAGCCCGGCTGCGGCCACGATCTCGATCGTGATGGCGGGTCCAACGGTGCGCCGGATCAGCTCCTCCATTCCGGCCACCAGGCGGTTGGCGTCGACAGGGCGGGGATCGAGGGTCTGCTGGCGTGAAAAGGCGAGAAGACGATGGGTCAGGGTCGCGGCCCGCTTGGCGGCGCCCTCGGCGGCCAGCACGTAACGGTCGGCATCCTTGAACCGCCCTTGCGCCAGCCGGATGCCCAGGATTTCGAGGGAGCCGGTGATGCCAGTCAGGAGGTTGTTGAAATCGTGCGCCAGGCCGCCGGTGAGCTGACCGACCGCCTCCATCTTCTGGCTTTGCCGCAGCGCCTCCTCTGTTCGCCGCAGCGTCTCGGCCGCCTCCTTCTCGGCCTGCATGTCGCGGCCGACGGCGTGGATGAAGCGCTCGTCCGGCACAGCGGTCCAGGACAGCCAGCGATAGTGGCCATCCTTCTGGCGGTACCGGTTCTCGAAGCGAAGCGTGGTCTGCCCGTCCGACAGCTTGCCGACCTCAGCCAATGTCGCCTCGACATCCTCGGGATGAAGGAGGCTCATGAAGTCGCGGCCAACCAATTCGTCTGCTTCCCAGCCCAGCAGTGTGGTCCAGGCAGGGTTCACCGCCTCGATCCGCGCCTGAAAATCCGCCACAAGCATGATGTCGGTGGAAAGCCGCCACATCCGGTTGCGGTCGCGCGTCTGCTCCTCCACCTGCTCCTCGAGCGATTCCGCGAGGTTGCGCAGCGCCTTCTCGGCCCGGCGGCGCTCGATAGCCGATCGGGTGCGCTCGGCGACGTTGCGCATGAAGGTCAGCTCGCCCTCGCTCCAGACGCGGCCCACGCCGTTGTTGACAAAGAACAGGGCCACGAAGCGGCCTTGCTCCATGAGCGGTAGATTGACCATCGCCCTGGCCTCTACCGCCGAAAGAGCCTCGACGCGGTGAGCGGTGCGGGGATCATGCTCCACATCTGCGATGGCGACGGTGTCGCCGCGCTGCAGATCCCCGACATAGTCACCGAAGGCGCAGAGGTCGAACTGCCCTGCAACATCGGCCATGCCGGGTCGTGTCCAGCTCTGGGTGATGGTCAGCACCCGCCCTTCGGCATCCATCGTGCCATAGCCCGCGCGGCTGGCACCGAGTGTCCGACCTATGATCTCGGAGGCGGCGTAGGCCATCTGCTCCAGATCCGGTGCTTCCTGCAACCTGTCGCCGAGTACCAGGAGGGCGTTGCGCTTGGCCTCGGCCTGGATGTGCCCAGTGACATCGATGAAGACCACCGCGAAGCGGTCGCCCTCCACATGGTGCGCTCGGCCTTCATACCACCGGTGAAGTCCGCCAACCCGGTGTGTGAAGGTCATCGGTTGCTTGGTGGCTACCAGGCGGGACATGTCCGCGACCCACGCGTCTGCGGCGTCGGGAAGCAGCTCCCGCACAGTGCGGCCGGTGGCGCTGCCGGGCGGAATGTTCATCAGCCGGCCCCAGGCCGGATTCACCTCGAGGTAGCGCCAGTCGGTCACCAGGCCTTTATCGTCGCGGATCAGCTCACCGAGGATGATGCCCTCTTCCAGCCGCTCGAACAGGCCGCGCCAGTGCGCCTCGCTCCGGGCCAAGGTCAGCTCGGCCTTGCGTCGGTCGGAAATGTCGTTGAACAGGATGGCAACCTGATGCTCCTCGGGAGCTCCGATCCGCAGCGCCTGCACGTCGTACCAGCGGCCGAACGACACCGCGGCATTCTCGAAGCGCACAGGTAGTCCGGTCAGGGCGACCCGCCCATAGGTATCGAACCAGTGCCGCTCCAGATCCGGTGCGATCTCGCTGACCCACTTGCCTTTGGAGCCGAACAGGCCGGTCATGCGCTCGAAGGCGGGATTTCCCTCGACGATCCGGTAATCGATGGCACGGTCTGAACCGTCGAAGCGCATCTCGACAATGCAGAAGCCGGTTTCAATGGCATCGATCAGGGTGCGGTAATGGGTCTCGCTCTTCTCGATGGCCATGGCGGCCGACCGCTGCTCTGCCAGGGCGCGATGCAGTTCCAGCTGCGCCATGACCTGCCGCGCCAGTGCCTTCAGGCCGAAGCTCTGCCGCTCCGTCAGCCCCTCCGGCCGGGGCTGGGTGTCGAGCACGCATAGCGTGCCAAGCGGCAATCCGCCCGGCGTCCTCAGCAGCTCCCCGGCGTAGAAGCGGAACCGCGGTCCACCCGTGACCAGCGGGTGATCGGTAAAGCGAGGATCGTTCCGCAGATCGGGGATGACGAGCTTGCCCTCGGCGCGGAGAAGCCGTGCGCAGATGGCATCGTCCAGCGGCATTTCCCGAACGCCGATGCCCCGTTCCGCCTTGAACCATTGCCGGTCCGCGGCGATCAGGTTGACCGCGGCAACCGGTGCCTCGAGCAATTCTGCCGCCATGCGAACCAGGTCGTCGAAATCGCGCTCTGTGGGCGTGTCGAGCACTCCGTACCGGTCCAGAGCCTCGAGCCGGTCTGCTTCCGTCCAGTCCGGCGCACTCATCGCCCTGCCCGCAACAGGCGGCCCTGAAAGGTCCGGCGACCGGGGACCATGCCGCTCCTGGGATCAGGCAGGGATCTCCGGGTGGCCACGGGCGATCCGGTACATCCTCGGACGCGGCAGGTTCTGGAAGCGTGCCGCCGGAGCGGGCTCCGCATGCCGGGGAGGCCGGGAAGGGGTGCGATCACGAGGGCCCTGGAATGAAAATTTGGAAGCATTTGCCAGAGCCAAAAGAGGTTTCTGAAGGTCTGGGCAGGTTGGATTTCCCCCGAGGCCCCGAGGGGGTCAACCGGCCGGACAGGTCAAGGTTTCGTTTACTGGTCAACTCCAGCGTTCGGCAGCCAGGCGCGGGCGGTGTGTGGCACTGAGCTGCCACGCTTCGGCCTGCGCCGGCGGTACGGCATCCCTCAGCGCAGCGAGGAACGGGCTGGCGACGCGATCAGCTTCTTCTTCCCCCCCCCCGGAGGCGGCGTCGGGTTGCCGCGTCGGAGGCCGGACAAAGACGATGCTTGGGCCGTGCGTGGAGCGGCTCGGCTATGCTTCGCACACGTTCAAAAGCCCTGTCTGCCGGATAGCCGTTCCAAGTTGCGCAGAATGGCGATCGCGCCGATAAGAACCACCGCGTCCTCCACCAGGCCGGTCGAAACCTGACCATGGCGGGAGATGGCGGCGAGCCGTGCGCGCAAGCCCAGATGGGAGGCCAGCACCGCGGTTGTTCCGCCAAGCGCCGCGGCAAGCCAGCGCTGCCGGCGCGGCGCGAGCAAGCCACCGGCTATGGCGGAGGTCATGAACCGTGTCGCCAGTCCGATGGCGATCGTGCGGTTGGGGGCCGATTTCATCTTGTCGCCGGCTAACTCGGCGGCTGCCAGAGCCACGGTGGCGGCCACGATAGCTGGATGTCCGAGGCTCGGCGGAGCGCCGCTGTGCGGCGGCAGACGGTTTTGCGCGGCCGCAACGGCAACCGTGGCCAACGGCATCATGCCGCGTTGTCCGCCGACAAGACCCATCAGGAAGGAGGCGAGCATGTGCTGATCCCGGAGCGAGATGGGAAAAGAACCATGCTCCGGGACGGCGGTTTCGCCCGTGCTTCTCCGCCGCTGCCTTCCATGGCCCAACGCGCCCCGGGAGACCGCCTTGCCGGGACACGCCCGGGTAGACCGGAACACGATCCAGCTGTGAGATGAGCGGAACAGTCAGATCGGTGCGGCTTTGGCAAGGTGGAGGCCAGCCGCCACCGATTGGAGCGCCGGCTCTTGAGAAAGGAAGAACCCATGGCCCAGGCCGAGCAATGGAACGCGGATGCGCCGGTGTTGACCCGGGTGCGGCCGGAATGGGTGGATCATTATGGCCATATGAACCTTGCCTTCTATGTCACCGTCTTCGACATGGCGACGGATGCATGCTGGCCTGCCCTCAGTCTCGGCCCATCTTTGCGGGCGCAGGGTCTCGGCACCTTCGCGGCGGAAAACTGGGTATCGTATCGCCGCGAGGTGAGGCTGGACGATCCGCTCTCCGTCACCAGCGCGGTGCTGGCGCACGACGAAAAGCGGCTACTGATCCGGCACCGCATGTTCCATGCGGAAGCTGGGTTCGAGAGCGCCCGCTGCGAGTTGCTGTTCCTGTGCGTCGACCTGACTGTACGGCGGGTATCCCGGTGGCCGGAGGCGGCGCGGACGGCGTTCGGTGCCGCGCCCACCGGCGCGCCGCCCGAGCGGCTCGCTCTGCGCCGGTCGGCCTAGCGGCGTTCAGCCGCGTGGAATCCGGTCGGCTTTATCTGCCCGGCTGGCGCCTGCCGAGGATAAGCAGCAGCATGGCCAGAACCGACAGTCCTGCGCCGAGCAGGAAGGGCATCGCCGACCCGAAGCTCTGCCATGCCCAGCCTGCCGCGGTGTTTCCAACCAACACCACGAGGCCGGTCACGAGGTTGAACGTGCCAAAGGCGCTGCCCTTCAGCCCCTCCGGGCTGGCGCCGGCGATCATGGCGCCGAGAAGCCCCTGCGAGAAGCCCATGTGGAGCCCCCAGAGAACAGTGCCGAGGAGATAGACCCAGGCGGCGGTGGCGAAGGCCAGCACCAGATGCGCGGCAACCAGAAAGGCCAGGCTCCAGAGCAGCAGCCCCATGCCACCGACGCGATCCGATAGGCGGCCGACCGGGTAGGCGGCCAATCCATACACCGCATGCATGATCACCATGGAAAGCGGAACCCAGCTGGGCGAGAAGCCCGCTTCCAGGGATTTCAGCAGCACAAAGGCCTCGCTGAACCGCGCCAGCATGATGATCGCGGCGATGCCGATCACCGCCCATACGGCACGGTTCAGTCGAAACGCCTGCGACAGCCGGAAATCGGGGCGCTTCGCCCCGCCCTCTCCAGGCGGCTCCTTCACGCCCCAGGCCAGAACCGCCACGGCGAGCGCTGCGGGGATCACGGCCATCCAGAACACGGTTACGATGTTGCCGGCCAGCAGCATCATCGCCGCGATCGCGAGCAGCGGACCGAGAAAGCCGCCCACGGTGTCGAGCGACTTGCGCAGCCCGAAGCTGGCGCCCCTGATAGCGGGTGGGCTGACCGCAGCGATCATGGCGTCGCGCGGCGTTCCGCGGATGCCCTTGCCCACGCGGTCCATGGCCTTGGCCAGGATGATCAGGTCGATGCTGGCCGCCAATGGAAAGACGAGCCGCGAGAGCGCCCCGATGCCGTAGCCGAGCACGGCCAGCGGCTTGCTGCGGCGACTCCAATCTGCAACCAGCCCTGAAAGGAACTTGGTCGCGGTTGCGACGGCCACCGAAAGGCCCTCGATGAAGCCGATGGTCATGGCAGATGCGCCGAGGCCGGTCGCCAGGTAGAGCGGCAGCAGGGTCTGCACCATCTCGGACGAGATATCCATCAGCAGGCTCACCAGGCCCAGCACCCAGACTGTGGCGGGGATGGACCTCCGAGGTGGGGCGGCCTCCATCTCGGCGCGCTGTGGAGAAAGCATCGGAGTACCGCCTCGTCGCAAGTCAATGCAGGACGCTATGCGCCTGCCGGCGCAGCCACCACAAGCGGGTCCCTGGCGGTTCCGGTCCCGCCTGCCGACTGGCGGCAGTGAAGGGGACAAGCATCGCGGCTCCGGCCCAACCCTTTGCCCTCCGGTGCTGAGAGGCTGACCCTGCGAGCCGCGACAACCTTGCCGCGTGACAAGCTTCGGGTGAGTTGGTAGGCACTTCATGCCATGTTGCGCCCGGCCCGCCCGATGCTTCGCCTTCTGGCCCTGCTGCTTCTGATGCAGTGGGGGGGCTGGCCCTTGCCACATCTCGGCGGCATGGCCGCGGCGGGCGAACTCACCGTGATCTGCTCCCCCGAGGGGCTGCACGAGGTGCGGATCGGCCCCGATGGAAAGCCTGTCGAGCCGCCACCCATGGCGATGGGCTGCTGCCTGATGTGCCAGGGGCCACTGGCTGGGGGCGATTTGCTTCCACCCCCGGTCCTGCCTGAGCCGAGCGTGGTCGCGGCGCCGTCCGTGGCCATGGCGGAGGCGGTGCGGCAGCTGTTGTTCAGTCCGCCGCCCAACACCCACCGTTCCCGCGCGCCGCCATTCTCCTGAAGCGTCCGACCGTCCTGGCCTGAACCGCCGACCCGTCGCTGCTTTCCGGAGTTCCCTTATGGTTGCCATGAACCACGCATGGACAGGCGCGCATGCCCTCCTGCCCGCTGATCTGTTTTTCCACCCTTTTGCCGGCCGAGGCGGCCGATGAGTCCTCCCCACACGGCCACGGCTGCCGAGCTCAAGGCCTTCGTGACCAGGCTGCACTTCTACGTCGGCCTGTTTGTCGGGCCCTTTCTGCTGGTGGCCGCCGTGACTGGCGTGCTCTACGTCATCACGCCCCAGCTGGAGGAGGTGGTCTACCGCGGCGCCCTGACCGCGGAAGCCACGGGTCCGGCGCAGAGCCTGGCGGCGCAGACGGAGGCCGCCAGAACCGCGGCCGGAGCCGATGCGCGCCTTTTCGCAGTCCGTCCGGCAACGGCGCCAGGCCGCACCACGCGTGTGATGTTCTCGGACCCTTCCCTCGGGGAATCGGAAAGCCGCGCCATCTTCGTGGATCCGGTGACGCTGGCGGTGCGGGGTGATCTCACCGTTTATGGCACCAGCGGCATCCTGCCTTTCCGCACCACGCTGGACTACCTGCACCGCAACCTGCTGCTGGGCGATTTTGGCCGCTTGTACAGCGAACTGGCCGCCTCCTGGCTCTGGGTCGCGGCGCTTGGCGGCATCCTGCTCTGGCTGTGGCGACGGACCGGGCGCCTGTCGCAACAGAATCCGAGGAATGCCCGGTTGCGTACGCGGCGGCTGCACGGGCTGCTTGGCGTCACCTTGTCCCTCGGCCTGCTGTTTCTGTCCGTCACCGGGCTGACATGGTCACAATGGGCAGGGGGGCGCATCGATGGCCTGCGCAGTGCCCTGGGCTGGGTGACGCCGTCCGTGTCGGCGGCCCTGACGCCGGGACCAGTGGTGCCGGTCGGCGACCATGCGGATCACCACCAGCATCATGGCAATGGGGCGGCGATTCCTGTGGATGCGGCATCCCGCCTTGACGAGGTGCTGGCCGTGTCGCGCGCGGCGGGCATCGACTCCCCCCTGGTGGAGATCCGCCTGCCAAGAGCCGACCGAGCATGGCTTGTGCGGGAATACGATCGCTCCTGGCCGACGCAGGTGGATACCGTCGCCATAGACCCGGCCTCGATGCAGGTGACCAGCCGCGCCGACTTCACCAGCTTTCCCCTTGTGGCCAAGCTAATCCGCTGGGGCATCGACATCCACATGGGCGTCCTGTTCGGCGTGGCGAACCAGATCCTGATGGCGGCTGTGGGCCTCGGCCTGGTCGCGGCGACCCTGTATGGCTACCGCATCTGGTGGCAGAACCGGCCTGCACCCGGCGCCCTTCCGCGAACACTGATGCAGAGCTGGCTGCAGCTGCGGGCACCAGCCCGCGCCATTGTTGCGCTGGTGGCCGCAGGCTTCGCATGGGCCCTGCCTGTGGCGGGCGCCAGCCTGGTGGCCTTTCTGATCGTGGATGTTCTTCGCTGGCGAATGGCCAGGCCGTCGCCGCGGCCGCTTCCGGCGGAATGAGGCCGGTCCTTCCTTCATGGCGGCGGCGGGTGACATCCCGCACGGCCTTCGGTAGAGATCCGCGGCGATGACCGACCGGGGCAGGCACCTGCTGCGCATCCTGACCACCCTGCTGCTGGTGCAGTGGGTGGCGGCGCTGGAGCCTGGCCTTCGGGCGCTTGTCAGCGTCGCCTCCGCCCAAGCGGTCGAACTTTGCAGTTCGTCCGGCCAATACCGCACCGTCCTGCTCGATCCGGATGGTCGGGAGGTGCCGCAGCACGAGGGGCATCCGGGCTGTCCGCTGTGCCGCCACGCGCCGCCGATCGGGCTGCCGGCGCCGTCAGCCATATCTCTCGGCCTGGTTGCTGCCAGCACGATGGACTATCCCCCGGCCCGGCGGAACGTGCTCCCGCCACCGCCGCGCGGACCGCCGCAACTGCCCCGGGGGCCGCCCGTCGCCTGATTGCCGAAACACCGCCGCCGTCTGGGAACCCTGCTCCGACGGCCCACCGCCATTCGCGTTGCGATGGATTCGCCGCATGTCCTTTTTGCCGAAACGCGACCGGCTGGTCGCGTACCTTGTTCTCGCGTCACTGCTTCTGACAGGCGTGGCTTGGCTGTTCGATCCCGGCCGCGATGCCACCGCCCATGCCTACCCCGCCGAAGCGTCGTTCTCCGGGGGCCGGCCGGCCGGCGGTTCCTTTGTGCTCGTGGATCAGGACGGGCAGCCGAAAACCGATGGCGATTTTCGAGGTGGCTGGACGCTGATCTATTTCGGCTATGCCTCCTGCGCCGATGTCTGCCCGACCGAGCTCGCCACCATGGTCGGCGCGCTGGATCTGCTGCCGGAGGAGGTGGAAAGCGATGTCAGCCCCGTTCTCATCTCGGTCGATCCGGAACGCGATACCCCCGCTCTTCTGGGGGAATATGTGCCGCAATTCCATCCCCGATTGACCGGGCTGACCGGCACGCCGGAGCAGCTCGGACCGGTGCTGCAGGCCTATGGCGTGGTCGCCGAAAAGCGCTACTCCGGCGGGTCTGCCGAGTATTCGATGGATCATTCCTCCTTCTTCTACCTGCTGGCGCCTGACGGGCGCTTGCAGGCCGTCTTTCACCCCGGCCTGTCGCCGGAGGCCTTGGCCGGCGGCCTGTCCCGCCGCATCGCCGAGTCCTGAGAAATCACCTGGAGTTTCTGCCATGACAATGCTTCTCCGCCGGTCCCTGGCTGCCTTTGCCGTCCTTCCGCTGATTCCCCTCCACCCCGTCGCGGCGCAGCAGGCGGCGGCTGCCTCCTCCGGGGCGCTCGCGATTGAACAGCCCTGGGCACGGGCCGCCGTGCGGGGCGGGACCGGCGGCGTGTTCATGACCATCCGGAACAAGGGCGGCAGCGCCGATCGCCTGGTCGGTATCTCCAGCCCGCTGCCGCGCGTCGCGGAAATCCACTCCACCCAGCGGGATGGCGACGTGATGCGGATGCGGCCGGTGGAAGCCATCGAGATCCCGGCCGGAGGGAGCGTCACGCTTCAGCCGGGCGGGCTGCACCTGATGCTGGTGGGGCTGAAGGAGCCGATGCCCGCTGGCGGCTCCGTGCAGGTAACACTGACGTTTGAGCGGGCCGGGGCCATCACGCTGGAGGTACCGGTGGGGGCTGCTGGCGCCGGGGGGCATGGCCATGGCCATAGCCACGGTATGCGGCACTGAGCGTGCTTTCGGCCGCCTGATGCGTGGAAGCCACGATGGGCGGCGGTGCGGCCGCGAATCATCACCCGCGCGCCAGGCGTGGATCGTTGACGCGGCCGGCGTTCTTCCCCGGGAGCAAGGGGCGGTGGCCGGGCCGGATGGTGACCTCAGCGCGGGATCGAGTCGGAGGAAAGCGCCACCAGCAGGCGCCAGCCGCGCAGAAAGCCGGCATGGGCGTCGGGCGCCTCGGCCGGCATCAGCACGATGGGGGATGCTTCGCCCATCCGTGACAGCATGTCGGGCAGACTGACAGCGGTGATGAGGCCTCGGAGGACAGGTGTTTCCTGGTCCTCCTCCATGTCTGAGCCAAATCGCACGGTCCATATTCCTTCCGGCTCGGGCAGGGCCTGAGAGTCGGCCGCGATACCGAAGCGGCGGGCGACCAGCCCGTTCGGCTTTCCTTCCACAATCCAGCCGCTTCTTCCCCCCTGGTCGGGAACATGCCCGCGGGGAGCTTCCAGCCAGAAGAGCGGCGGCAGCCCGTCCAGCACGGCAGGGGATTGCGACACAGTGGACGAGGCCAGCCCGCCCGCCAGAACGGTCACATCACCTTCGACCGCCACCGCTGGCGCGCCCTCCGCACGCAAGCGACGTAAGGCACGCCGGGCCTCGTGCGGCGCGCTCTCGTTCAGCATGGCGGCCAGCAGGCTGTTCTCGGGGAATCGTGGCCTCGCATTGGTCTGCATCATGCGCCTTCCTTGAGGTGCTCCGTGATGCCTGAAGGCCGCTGGCTGCGCCACTCGCTGTTGCGGGCCGAAGCCATGACGGCGCCTGTTCGCTGACGGCCGCACTGGACGGGGTTGCAGCGCGGGCATCCGGACGAAACCCCTTCCATCGCGCCGGCTGCCCGGCTCTTATGGTGCCAGCATCAACACGCATCGCGTGCAATGCCCAGAAGGCCGCAAAGGTCCGGGGATCGGGGGACGTGCCATGGTACCTTGTTCCATCCTGCTGGCTTGGACCGCACCTGTCGTGCGCTGCCGGTCATGAGGCAACAGGGCACACCGGGAAACCGGGCCGCCAGGGCCAGGACGATGCCCGGTCCGATTGCATTCCGGCGATGGCCCGATGCGCGGTGGCCCCCGGCACACCAGATCAAATCCCGTCGTCACGATCCGGCTCACGGAGATCCGAGTGATGCCCAATGACAGCGTGGCCTTCGCTTCCTCGGACCGATCCTACCTTTCGGGGATCCAGGCGCTTGTGCAGCTTCCAATGCTGCAACGGCAGCGCGATGCCAGGGCAGGGCTGAACACGGCGGGCTTCATCTCGGGCTATCGCGGCTCGCCGCTCGGCAATCTGGACCAGTCGCTCTGGCGCGCTCAACACAAGCTGGATGAGCACCGCATCCACTTTCAGCCGGGCGTGAACGAGGAACTGGCGGCCACGGCGGTCTGGGGCACGCAGCAGGTCAACCTTTTTCCGGGCGCCAGGTACGACGGCGTTTTCGCCATGTGGTACGGCAAGGGCCCAGGAGCGGACCGCAGCGTGGACGTGTTCAAGCACGGCAACGCGGCCGGAACCGCGCCGCATGGCGGTGTTCTGGTCGTGGTGGGTGATGACCACGGCGCGAAATCTTCTTCGCTGCCGCATCAGAGCGACCATATCTTCACCGCCGCCATGATCCCGGTGCTCAACCCTGCGGGTGTGCAGGAATTCCTGGATTTTGGGCTGCATGGCTGGGCCATGTCTCGTTTTTCCGGCTGCTGGGTGGCCATGCGCGCCATCGCGGACACGGTGGAAACCTCCGCCTCCGTGGTGCTGGACCCGTTCCGCGTGGAAACACGGGTGCCAGGCGACTTCGAGGTTCCCGAAGGTGGCCTGTCGATCCGTTGGCCCGATCCGCCATTGGACCAGGAATGGCGGCTGCAGCATTCCAAGGTCTATGCCGCCATGGCCTATGCGCGTGCCAACGGCCTCAACCGCACCGTTTTCAACAGTTCCCGGGCCCGCTTCGGCATCATCACCACGGGTAAGTCCTACCTGGATGTGAGGCAGGCGCTGGATGCGCTGGGCATCGATGCCGCGCGGGCGGCGGAGATCGGCCTGCGACTGTTCAAGGTGGGCATGACCTGGCCGCTGGACCCCGAGGGAGTTCGCCGCTTCGCGGAAGGGCTGGAGGAAATCCTGGTGGTGGAGGAAAAGCGCCAGGTCATCGAGTACCAGCTCAAGGAGGAGCTTTATAATTGGCGCGAGGATGTTCGCCCTCGCGTCACCGGGAAGTACGATGAATCGGGCGAATGGGATCAGTTGGGTCGCGACTGGCAGCTTCCGGCCGCGGGGGAGCTGACGCCCGCTGTCATCATGCGCGTCCTGGCACGCCGCCTTGGGCGCTTCCACCAGGATGATCGCATCCATGAGCGGTTGGCATTGCTGGAAGCCCGGGAAGCCGCGCTGGCGGCGCCGCGAGCCAGCGCCGTGCAGCGTCTTCCGCACTACTGCTCCGGTTGCCCGCACAATACCTCAACCAGGGTGCCTGAGGGGAGCCGTGCGCTGGCGGGGATCGGCTGCCACTACATGGCGCTATGGCTGAATCCGGAGCAGACCCGCACCTTCAGCCAGATGGGCGGCGAGGGCGTGCCCTGGGTGGGGCAGGCGCCCTTCACCGAGACGAAGCACGTTTTCGCCAATCTGGGCGACGGCACCTATTCGCATTCCGGCCTCCTGGCGATCCGCCAGGCGGTCGCCGCCAAGGTGGCGATCACCTACAAGATCCTGTTCAACGACGCCGTCGCCATGACCGGTGGGCAGCCGGTGGAAGGCAGCCTGACCGTGCCGCAGATCGTCCGCCAGGTCGCCGCCGAGGGGGTGGAGCGTGTGGTGGTGGTGGCCGACGATCCTTCCCGCCACCCGGCCGGGACTTTGCCTGCCGGGGTACCGCTGCATCACCGGCGGGGCTTGGATGCGGTCCAGCGCGAGCTGCGAGACTATCCGGGCGTATCCGTGCTGGTCTACGACCAGACCTGCGCGGCAGAAAAGCGGCGCCGCCGCAAGCGCGGCCTGATGCCAGATCCGGCGCGGCGGGTCGTCATCAATGACCGGGTCTGCGAAGGCTGCGGCGACTGCAGCACCAAGTCGAACTGCCTGTCGGTGGTGCCGCTGGAAACCGAGTTCGGGCGCAAGCGCGAGATTGACCAATCCTCGTGCAACAAGGATTTCTCCTGCCTCGAGGGGTTCTGCCCCAGCTTCGTCACGGTTGAGGGGGGTGCGCTCCGCAAGGGGCGTGCCGCTGAGCCGGGTGGCGGACTGGGAGCAGCAGGCGGGCATGCGTCGGTCGGCGGCCGCGGCGATGGCGAAGCGCAGGAGATGCCGGGCCGCGGTCATGCTGCGGCATGGGGCCGGCCGACATTTGCCGAAGACGGGAACGCCGTCCTGCCTGAGCCGGAGCTTGCCGCGGCTCACGCGCCCTATGGCATCCTCGTGACCGGTGTGGGCGGCACCGGTGTCGTCACCATCGGCGCATTGCTCGGTACCGCCGCGACGCTGGAAGGCAAGGCCGTCTCGACATTGGACATGGCCGGGCTGGCGCAAAAGGGCGGGCCGGTCTGGTCGCATGTACGAATCGCCACGCGGCAGGAGGACCTGCACGCCGCCCGGATCGCAACGGGGGAGGCCCAGCTGTTGCTGGGCTGTGACATCGTTGTCGCGGTGGCAAAGGATTCCCTTTCCAAGTTGCGCCCCGGAGTGTCGCGCGCGGTGGTGAACCGCGATTTTGCTGTAACCAGCGACGTTGTGCGCACCCTGGCGGCGCAGGGCAGAACCGGTGACGCGGTGCACATCGCCGATCCGCGCTTCCCGGTGGCTGAGATGGAGCGGCAGATCCTCGAGAGTGTCGGCACGGGCCGCGCCGATTTCGTGCCCGGCACGCGGCTGGCTACGGCGCTGTTGGGGGATGCGATCGCCTCCAACCTGTTCATGGTGGGCTACGCGTCGCAGAAGGGGCTGTTGCCGGTATCGCCCGCTTCCATCCTGCGGGCCATCGAGATGAATGGCGCTGCGGTTGGGATGAACCGGAGCGCCTTCGCGTGGGGTCGTCGCTGCGCCCTGGACCCTGCGGCGGTGGAACGGCTGGCGACCCCGCCCGAGGCAAGATCCCCGCAGCAGCGCCTATCCACCAGCCTGGATGAGGTCATTGCCCGGCGCGAGCAGGAGTTGCTGGCCTACCAGGATGCCGCCCTGGCGCAGCGCTACGCCGCGCTGGTGCGGCGGGTGCGGCAGGCGGAGCAGGCTGCGGTTCCAGGGTCAACCGCGCTCGCCGAGGCGGTGGCGCGCGGCTACCACAAGCTGTTGGCCGTGAAGGACGAGTACGAGGTGGCGCGCCTCTACACCGAAACCGGCTTCCTGGAGCATCTGCGCGAGGGCTTCGAGGGACAGTACCGGTTGGTGTTCCATCTCGCGCCACCCCTTTGGTCAAAGCCGGACCCCGAAACGGGGGAGCCTCGTAAACGCGCCTTCAGCGGCCGCTGGGTGTTGCCTGCCTTCCGGGTACTGGCCCGGATGCGGCGTTGGCGCGGCAGCGTGCTCGATGTTTTCCGCCACACGGAGGACCGCCGGCTCGATCGCGATCTGCTGACCGCTTACGAGCAGGATGCGGCCACCATCCTGGCCACGCTGACCGAGACCAACCATGCGATTGCCGTGCAGCTCGCTGCATTGCCTGATCAGATCCGCGGCTACGGGCCGGTCCGGAAGCGGCACGCCGATCATGTGGCGCAGCGGCGTGCGGCGTTGCTCAACGAGCTGAATGGCTCGGAGCGCGTTCCCAGGCCGGGCCGGGGTCCGCCGCGAGCTCCGGTGGTGATGGCGGGCTGATATCCGGGTCGGGGGCCCCAGCCTGGGCCAGGCCAGTCAAGGCCGTTCACGACTCAGCGTGGAAGGGGAGGTCGTTCATGATGTCAGGTCTGGACTTCGGGTTGGGCGAGACGGCCGACGCGTTGCGCGAGCAGGTAGCCGCCTTCGCCGCGGCCGAGATCGCGCCGCGCGCCGCCGCCATCGACGTCGAGAACGATTTTCCCGCTGATCTCTGGCTGAAGTTTGGCGCCATGGGTCTGCTGGGTGTCACGGTGGAGGAGGATTGGGGCGGCGCCGGGATGGGATACCTGGAGCATGTGGTGGCGATGGAGGAGATCAGCCGCGCCTCCGCCTCGGTCGGCCTGTCCTATGGCGCCCATTCCAACCTTTGCGTGAACCAGATCCGTCGCAACGGCAGCGAAGCGCAGAAGCGCCGCTACCTTCCCGGCCTGATCTCCGGCGCGCATGTCGGCGCACTGGCCATGTCGGAACCCGGTGCCGGATCGGATGTGGTGAGCATGCGCCTGCGCGCCGAGCGGCGGGGCGACCGCTATGTGCTGAACGGCAACAAGATGTGGATCACCAATGGGCCGGATGCGGATGTGCTGGTGGTTTACGCCAAGACCGATCCGGAAGCGGGCGCGCGCGGCATCACCGCCTTTCTGGTGGAGAAGGGGTTCAAGGGCTTCTCCACCGCGCAGAAGCTGGACAAGCTCGGCATGCGCGGCTCCAACACTTGCGAGCTGGTGTTCGTGGACTGCGAGGTGCCGGCTGAGAACGTGCTGGGGCAGCCCGGACAGGGGGTCAGGGTGCTGATGTCGGGACTGGATTATGAGCGGGCGGTGCTGGCAGCCGGGCCTCTCGGAATCATGCAGGCCTGCCTCGATATCGTGCTGCCCTACGTGCATGAGCGCCGGCAGTTCGGCAGCCCGATCGGCGAGTTCCAGCTTATGCAGGGCAAAATCGCCGACATGTACACGGTGATGAACGCGGCCAGAGCCTATGTCTACGCTGTTGCCCGGGCTTGCGACGCGGGCAAGGCCACGCGCAAGGACGCCGCCGGCGCCATCCTCTTCGCCGCCGAGAAAGCCACCTGGATGTCGCTGGAGGCGATCCAGGCGCTGGGCGGCAATGGCTACATCAACGAGTATCCGACCGGCCGTCTTCTCCGGGACGCCAAGCTCTACGAGATCGGCGCCGGCACCAGCGAGATTCGCCGCATGCTGATCGGCCGCGAATTGTTCAACGAAACGGCCTGAGGACCGGGGCGCGTGCCCGAGGCGATGTTTCCCCCCGATCTCGGTGCCGCGGGCGAATGGGGTGCCGGCGCGAGGGCTGCCGCTGAAATCGCGCTTGAGCCGCGCCCTTGTTGAGGCTTTGGTGACACGGCATGGCTCAGCTCCCCTCTTCCCCAGCTTCACCGACCCCGCTGCCCTGGGCAGGGTTGTTCGACCTTTTCCGGATCGGCATCGGCCCGTCCAGTTCGCACACCGTGGGACCTATGATCGCCGCCGGGCGCTTCATGGCCGAGTTGCCGCGGCTTCCCTATAGCGGCCTGGTGGTGGATCTCTACGGCTCGCTGGCGCTGACCGGGAAGGGCCATGCCACCGACACGGCCGTGATCCTGGGCCTGCTCGGACAAAGGCCGGACACCATCGACCCGGATGCCGTGGCGGCCTTGCTGGAAGGGTTGCGGTCCCGTGGGAGCCTTGACCTCGGCGATGGACTTGCGGTTCCGTTCCGGCCCGAAGCGGATATCGTCTTCCGCAAGCGGGAAACGCTGCCGCGGCACGCCAACGGCATGGCTTTCACGGTCACCGGTCCCGCCGGCGGCGCAGGGCTGCGCCGGGTGTTCTATTCCATTGGCGGCGGCTTCATCGTCGAGGATGGGGATGAGGGGGAAGCCAAGGGTTTCTCGGCACCCGCCATCCCTTATCCCTTCGGCACCGCGGCGGAGATGCTCTCGATGGCGGCCTCCGCTGGGGTCAACATCGCCGAGCTGCAGCGGCGGAACGAGCGCGCCTTCCGCGACGATGGCGCCATCAGCGCGGGTATCGCCGGCATCTGGTCCGCCATGCGCGACTGCGTGGCGCGTGGTTTGCGGCAGCGCGGCGAACTGCCCGGCGGGCTGAAGGTGCGGCGTCGCGCGCCGGCCCTGTATGAAAGGCTGCAGGCTCGCGCGCAGGCCAACGAGTCCGATCCGATGCGCGGCATGGATTGGGTCAATCTCTACGCGCTGGCGGTCAACGAGGAGAATGCCGCCGGCGGCCGGGTGGTGACGGCCCCCACCAATGGCGCGGCCGGCATCGTGCCGGCTGTGCTGCACTACTACATCGAGTTCGTGCCGGGGGCCGATGAGCGGGGCATCGAAACCTTTCTGCTGGCCGCCTCCGCCGTGGGCTCGCTGATCAAGCGCAATGCCTCGATCTCCGGAGCGGAGGTGGGTTGCCAGGGAGAGGTGGGATCGGCTTCCGCCATGGCCGCTGCCGGGCTCGCCGCAGCCCTCGGCGGCAACAACATGCAGGTGGAGAATGCCGCCGAGATCGGGCTGGAGCACAATCTTGGGCTGACCTGCGATCCGATCGGAGGACTGGTGCAGATCCCCTGCATCGAGCGCAACGCGATCGGCGCCGTAAAGGCGATCAACGCGGCCAGGCTGGCGCTGCACGGGGACGGGGCGCACCATGTGAGCCTGGATCAGGTGATTCGCACCATGCGCGAAACCGGCCATGACATGCTGTCGAAGTACAAGGAAACATCCGAAGGCGGGCTGGCGGTCAACGCGATCGAATGCTGAAGGGCACGGCTGTTATGATGGCGTCGGCGGGCGTAGGGCGGAAAACCACGCTGCGGCATCCTATATGAACATCCAACAGCCATTTGATCTGCCATGCCCGCCCGGGCAAAGGCCACAGGATTGCCAATGCCTAGAAAGTCCGGCGTCGTTCGGAAGCCCGCCCGCTCCAACCCACCCAGGGAAGCGCTGACCCGCATCGCGGAGGTCATCGGCCGGGGCGGCACGCCTGAGCGCGTGGCGAGGGAGGTGCAGAGCATCGTCACCGGTTGGCGCGCCGATGCCGAGATGGATCAGGGCGAGGTTGACGAGTACCTGGCTCAGTGCAGCGAAAGCCTGGCCGAAGGGATCGAGGCTGCCCGCACGCAGATCGACGATGCGGATAGCAGCGACAAGGCAGCGGCGGCGCAGGGCGCGCGCTCCCTGGCCGCGCTGGAAGCGGCCTACCGGGCGATGAGCGACACTTCGCGCCACTGAACTGGCCGGCCTTTGTGGCTCGGCCTTGGCGGCGGCAACGGAGCGGCGTTGCTGCCCTGATCGCCCCGGAACACGGACGGTTTCCAGCCACTTAGGCCTTCAAGCCATCGAGGATCAGCGCCGCGACGCCGCTTTCGGTGGCCTGAGCCTGATCCAGGCTGGCGCATGGTCGCTCGCACCCGGCTCGCCCCGGACCCAGCGGTCGACGCCGGCGTCCAGCAGCCGTCCGGACACGGCGGGGCTGAGCAGCAGGTGATCAAGGCGCAGGCCTGCATCGCGTGCCCAACGGTCGCGCTTGTAGTCCCAGAAGGTGTAGCTGCCGGCTCCGCCCTTTTCCGCCAGGGCGTCGAGCCATCCCTGCTTCAGCAGCCGGCGAAAAGCCGCTCGGCTGGCAGGTTGCAACAGGGCATCGCGGCTCCAGGAGCGCGTCGGGTAGATGTCTGCATCGGTTGGAACGACGTTATAGTCGCCGGCCAGCACCGCGGGGATGCCGGCCGCCATGAGGGTCTCCGCATGTCCGATCAGCCGGTCGAACCAGGCCAGCTTATAGGCGAACCTTGGGCCCGGCTGTGGGTTGCCGTTCGGCAGATACAGGCAGCCGACCAGAACCCCGTTCACAGCGGCCTCGATGTAGCGCTTCTGCTTGTCGGATGCGTCGCCCGGAAGCGACCGCCGCGTCAACACGGGGCAGGCGCCCCTGGCAAGGATGGCGACACCGTTCCAGCTTCGTTGACCTTCCCACACGGCGCCGTACCCTGCGGACTGGATGGCCCGCAGGGGGAAAGCCTGCTGATCCGCCTTCAGTTCCTGGAGGCAGACCACGTCGGGCGCGGCCTTTTCGAGCCAGTGCAGCAGGTTCGCCAGCCTGCGGTTCACGTTGTTGACGTTGAACGTTGCGACCTTCATGCCTGCCTTCCTTGTTCTCGGGAAAGCAGGGCCAGGTCGCGGGTTTCGCTGATCCGCCGAGGCGCCGTCGCTAGGCCCGGCCGTTGAGGAATGGATTGCTTTCGCGCTCCTCGCCGAAGCTGGAGCCCGGACCATGGCCGCACAGGAAGCGCATCCCGTCGCCGAGCGGAAGCAGCTTGTCCTTGATGGAGGCCATCAGCGCGGCATGGTCGCCGTAGGGGAAGTCAGTGCGCCCGACTGAGCCGTGAAAGATCACATCCCCCACCAGCGCGACCTGCAGCGCGGTGGAAACGAAAGCCACATGGCCGGGAGTGTGTCCGGGGCAGTGCAGCACGGCGAACTCCTGTCCGGCGATGGACACCGTGTCGCCCTCAGCCAGCCAGCGATCCGGAGTGACGTTCTCCAGGCCGTCGATGCCGAAGCGCGCGGCCTGATCTTCCAGAGCGTCGAGAAGGAATGCGTCGCGGCGATCCGGCCCCTCGATCGGCACGTCCTCGCCCTGCCGGGCCTGCAATTCACGCTTCAGCGCGGCAGCCCCGCCGGCATGGTCCAGATGCCCATGGGTGAGCAGGATGCGGTCCACCTTGCAGGCCGCCCGATCCAGCGCGGCCAGGATGCGCGGCACGTCGCCGCCCGGATCGATCACGACGCCGTGCCCCGCTTCCGCGTCCCAGATGAGGGCACAGTTCTGCTGCAGGGGCGTGACGGGGATCTGGGTGGCCTGGAGTTGCGGCATGCGCCTTGCCTGCCATGCGACGCCGCAAGGGTCAACGCCTGCGCCGATCAGGGCGTGCCATGCGATTCAGGCTGCACCTTCGACGGACAGGCCCTGCCGGGCCGGCGCAGGATGTCGATGCGATACTGCGCGTTGGCGGATGCGTGGATCGGCAGCAGCATCGGCGCGGCCGCGAGAAAGGCGGCTGTGGCGGCATCGCCGGTGAGCGGGAAGGGCGGTTCCGCCAACGGGCGCCAATGCACCAGTGCCACATCGCCGCCGGGTTGCAGGCAGGCTGCCGCGCGCCGCGCAACGGTGCCGACATCGCACGGCGACAGGTAGTAGAGCAGCTCCGAGATCAGCACGAGGTCAAAGGATCCGTCGGGCCAGTTCTCAGGGATTCTGCCCTGGCGAAAGCACACCGACGGGTTGCCGGCCAGTCGCTGGCGGGCGAGGCGCAGCGGCGCGGCAGCGGCATCCATGGCCAGGAGGCTATCGCATCGGGAGGCCAGCAGCGCTGTCAACACGCCGATGGAGCAGCCGGCCTCGAAGATGCGCCCGTAGCGGCGGCGGGGCAGGGCTGCCAGCGTCGCATGGTACTTCGCTTGCTCGTAGTCGCTGGTCTCGAAGCGCCAGGGATCGTCGGAGGCGGCGTAGAGCGCATCGAAGTAGTCGTTCGGCAGGGAAGGATCATCCTTCATGCTACCGGTTCCAAATACACTTCGAACGGGCGTTGCAACACCGCCAGCGCCGCCTCCGACAGCCGGAAGCCATCTGGGTCGTCGTCGATCAGATCGCTTGTCTGACTGCGATGTTCGCCCACGGCACGCAACTTGGTGTCGCGAAATGCGGTGATATCGAGCCTTGCTCCGCGAGGCGGACCAGGCCATTCGCGCGGTGGCAGGGGGGGCATGCCGGGTCCCATCTCCGGATAAAGGTACCTCCAGCTCCAGACCGGATAGGCCAGGAGGCGGGCGCCGGAACACTGCGCGGCGTCCTGAGCGATCGCCCAGCTCGCTTCATGATCCTTGTGCGGATCAAGGCCGAGCGGGCTCAGGATGGTGCGCGGGCGGAGGTCGAGGATGGTGGAAACAGCCTCCCGCAGCCGTGGACCGGACGCCGGAACATCGCCGTCCGGGTATCCTGCCAGGCGCAGCCGCTCAGCCGGCAGGCCCAGCGCCGCGACTGCCCGGGCCGCTTCCTGCGCCCGCATCGACCGGAGCGCCGGGGCAGGCACCCGGCGCGAACCGGGATGGGACCCGGCCCCGTCGGACAGGATCAGTACTCCGGCAGGCCGGCCCGCCGCGGCCAGCGCCGCCAGCAATCCTCCGCAACCAAGGGCTTCATCGTCGGGATGCGGCGCCAGAACCAGCACCTCGCCATCTTCCGGCAACAATGCGTCGAGGCTCACAAGCGGCAGCGCCTCGGCCGCCCGCATGTAGTCCGCCGCCATCATCGCGGCGCGTCCTGATCCCATATGTCGCCGGGCTCGGCGGGGTCCTGGAGGCAGGCGGCCGCTCCTGCCATCAGGGCACGGTCCGGGCCAGGCTGCCGCAGATAGGTGGCCAGGTCGCGCGAGATGCGCTCGGCGGGGGAAGGCCGGCACTGGGCCGCCAGGCCGATGGAGCGTTGCGTCAACTCCAGCACCGCAAGCGCTGCCTCCTCCACGGCACCCCGGGCGAGATCCACATAGGCGAGCAGCCGCCCGGCGTCGCAGACCCCGGTCTCGGCAAGCTCCGCCGCGCGCGCGACCCAGAGCCGCGCCGTTTCCAGCGCGGTGACCGCCTGCCCGAACCGCGTCCCCTGATGCGGGTCGGCGCCGCGTCCGGTGGCGCGCAGATGCTGGCGCAATGCTGAGACCAGCGCCTCGGCGCCGCCCAGCTGCACAGCAAGGAAGCGCCACGCTCCGGCGGAAAAATCGGGCTGGGCAAAATAGGCATCCGGCTCCCCCAGGATCATGTCCGGCGTCACGATCATGCCTTCAAAGCTGAAATGCCCGGTGGCCGAGGCGCGCATGCCGGCGGCGGTCCAGGGCGCAAGGTCCGCCCGGTGCTGCTGGGTGTCGAGCGGCAGCAGCAACATGGAAGCCGGGCCGCCATCCCCTTGCCGCGCGGTGATAAGCGCCCGGGCGACCAGCCCGGCGCCAGAGCAGTAGATCTTGCTGCCATGCAGCATGGAATCGGGCCCAAGCCAGGTGCCACCACCCGGCATCTCGGCATTCCACACGCCGAAGAGCCGCCCATCCCGCGCGGCGGCGGCGGCAGCTTTCCGCTGGACGGCGTTGCCGTGCAGCATCACCAGGCGCAGCGCGTTGACATGCCCTTCATACAGCCGGCCGAGAGGCAGGCTACCACGGCCGACGAGCCGCAGCGCCGTCATCAGTGCGGTGGCCTTGCCCGGCTCGATACCCCAGCCAGCCCCGCCCAGTTCGCTGGGCAGCGGCGCCGTCATCAGCCCGGCCGCCGCCATGTCGGCCAGGTCAGCCTCCGGATAGGGGGCAGCGTCGGCATCCAGCGCCGCCGCGCGCTCCTGCACCGCGGGCAGAAGGTGCCGCAACCGACGCAACAGGATCGCGTCCCGGCCAAGTGGGCCGGATACGGGCGGCAGATGGGTCAAGCGTGGCATCCTTTCGGGCAGGGGACCGACAGCGGTGCCGGTGCGGCGGGAAAGGAAAGCCTGGCAACGGGAGGAAGGTTGCGAACTCGGCGCCAGGGCTGGTTCACGGGGACCGGCGCCGCTGCGGCGGCACCATGCGATCAAGCAGCCCATCACGGCGGATGGCGACGTGCCAGGCCGTGGCGGCGACGTGCAGGATCAGAAGAGCGTAGAGGGCGAACTGCCCCGACACATGGATGGTGTTGGCCGCCACCCCCAGCGCATCGTTCCGCGGGAGGCCCGGCAGGGACAGCAGCCCGAACAAGGGCACGGGCTGGCCATTGCCCGCCATCAGGTAGCCCGTTACAGGCATGACCAGCAGCACGGCGTAGAGCAGTGCGTGGTTCAGCCGGGCGATGATGCGCATGAAGCGGGTGGTGCCCTCAGGGTAATCCGGCGCACGGTGCCGCCAGCGCCAGGTAAGCCGCAGCAGCACCAGCAGAAACACGCTGATGCCAAAGGATTCATGCATCAGGTACCAGAAGACGCGGGTCTCACCCGGCGGAAAATTCTCCGCTACCCAGACAAAGGGCAGCAGGCCGCAAAGCAGGGCCGCGGTCAGCCAGTGCAGAGCCTGGGTCAGGCCGGCATAGCGCTCGATGTCCATGCCGGCTGCAACCCGTAACTCAACCTTTTCGTTGCAGCCTGCCGGCAGGCTGTGCCGCGATGATCGGGAGCATAGGGTGTGGATGTGACCGTGCTCACCATGGCCAAGGGCAGGAACGAGGCCTTGCGGGGCTTGCTCGCCGGGTTGGTCAGGGGCGACGCCTTCCCGGAGGCCGCCGTGCTGGTGGACCTCGATCCCCAGCGGAGGTCGCTGCCGACCCTGCCTTTTCCCCTGCGCCACCGGCACTGCCCCGCAACGGAACTGCCGCTGGCCGCAGCGCGCAACCGGGCCGCTTCCGAGGCGGCAACCGAAGGGCTGATCTTTCTGGATGCCGACTGCATCCCGGCGCCGGAACTGGTTCGCGTGATGTCGGCGACACTCGATCAGCATGACGCGCTGATCTGCTGCGAGGTGCTTTACCTGCCTCCCGGCCATGGAGGGCCGGGTGCCGAGCTGCGGAAGATGGAGGCGAACGGAGTTCCGCATCCGCATCGGCCTTTCCCGCCTGGCGGTCTGCGGCGGGAACCCAATACCGGGCTGTTCTGGTCGCTTGCCTTTGCCGTGCGGCGCAGCAGCTTCGAGGCCCTGGGCGGCTTCGACACGGCCTACACAGGATACGGCGCCGAAGATACCGACCTGGCCTTCCGCGCCGCCGCGCGCGGCCTGCCACTGCTGCTGAGCGGACAGGCCAGGGTATTCCACCAGCACCATCCCGTTTACGATCCGCCCCTGCAGCACTTTGCGGATATCCTGGCCAATGCGCGCCGCTTCCATTCCAGGCACGGCATGTGGCCGATGGATGGGTGGCTTCAGGAATTCGCCGACGCCGGCTTTATCCGGTGGTCGCCGCGATCGGCGGAGATCCGGCTGCTGCGGCAACCTACGGAAAGGGAGGTGGCGGCGGCACTGTGTCCACCAGATCGGCTGTTCTGATCCGCCTCAGCGGATGCCGTAGCGGCTTACTGCTTCATCCGCCTGTGCGTCGATAAAGGCGGCGGTGCGTTGCGCGGCTCCGGCTGTGTACAGGGCGGCGATGCGTCCCGGTTCCAAGGCCAGCGCCGCATCCAGCAAAGCGGGCCAGTCCGTTGCCGGCGGCCAGCCGGGCAGCACCACTGCCGCGCCCAGCGCCTGCAGGCGCGCTGCTTTGCTTTCCTGCTCGGCAAAGGGACGCGGTTCGGGAATGCAGACAAAGCGCTTGGCGTGGGCCGCAACCTCCGACAGCACACCGTCGCCGCAGCCACCGACAACCACGTCGGCTGCTTGCAGGCGCGGAACGACATCCTCCACCCAGCCCAGCCAGCACAGGTTGGGCGTTGCGCCGACATCCGGACGGACCGGCCCGGCGACTTCCCATTTCCAGCCCGGTGTGGCGGCCGCCGCGGCGGCAAGCGCTGCGCCATCCTGCATGCCGCTGCCGCGCCCCAGCAGCACGAGGATGCGCCGCCCCAGTGGGCGCGGTGGCGGCGGCGCGGGTGCCTCGGCCAGGAAGCCAGCGTGGAAGCTGCGGTCCCGCACCCAGCCTGGCAGATCGGCGTCGTCCAGCGTTTCAGGAAACGGGGCGATCAGCGCTTCGCTGGCTTCGAAACCCGCCAGATGCGGCGCGTCGTCGCGGCGGCCGGCCAGCCGCATGGACACCACCGGCGTGCCGCAGATGCGCGACAACAGGATCACCTCCACGGACACATCCACCACCATCAGCGCCGGGCGGTTCTCGGCGATCCAGCCGGCCAGGATTGCCGCCCGGTTCCGCAAGCCTGCACCGCCGGGCGGTGCGTAGTGCAGGGCGGAAGACTCCGGAAGATCACGGGGGCGGGACGGCACGTTGGGAAGTGCGTCGTCCGGCAGTCGGAGAAAGGATGGGTCGCAGCCATCCGGCAAGGGCAGGCTGCCGATCAGCCGGCAAGGACGCCGCAGCTGCGAAGCGATGACCCGCGCGCGCTGCCAGTGTCCCCAGCCCTGATGATGCACGTAGTAGCCGATCGGCCTCACGCGACCCGTTCCGGCTCAGCCAGTGCGCGCATCTCCCGCATTGCCGCAACCATCTCCTGCTGTGCCGCGGTGCCCGTCGGCAGCAACCGGCAAACTCGGGCAACGCAGGCAATGTCGTTGGGGCTTTCCGCGGCGATCCGGGTCAGCGAGGCGGCTTCAAGGCCCAGGTATCCGGCCAGATCAGGCAACCGGCCAGAATGGAAGCCGTCCCGGATGGCACGGCGGGTGCGAGCCAGCCGGAGCCAGTGGCTGGCCGCGGGCAGGTGGTAAGCATCGGCCGGAGCAGTGGCCCATCGCCTCATCTCCGCGGCCATGCCTCCTTCGGCACGGCCATGCTGGCGCGCCGAAACCTCAACCCAGACATCAGGCGCGTGTCGCAGCCGGGCACCGGCCCATTCCAGCGCCTCCACGAGCGCGACATCCTCGCGGCTGCGCAGTGGCGGTACACCCCCCACCGCCCGCAGCCAGGGCAGGGCCACCGCGAGGCTGGCACCGGTGTGGTCGCCGTGTCGGGGGGGCGGATCGTGTGGCAAGGGATCGATGCTGTCGGACAAGGCGCGTACGGCCTGCCAATAGGCGCCGATGTGCGACGCCATCCCGCGGATGGCCGCGGGAAGGGGATTGGAGGACGTATCCTCCGCCTCGATCCGTCCGCCCACCACTTCTGCGCCGGATGCCAGCGCACGCAGGTTGGCGATCAGCCAGCCGGGCGGCAAACGGGCATCCGCATCGGTGCTCAGCACGACGCCAGTCTCGTGGGCGCCCAACTCGCACAGCCAATCGGCACCGGCCTGCACCGCGGCGCGCCGGGCGGAGCCCGCATGGGCCTCGTGCGACGGGAACTCGACTTCCAGGAGGCGCAATTGAAGGCGAGGCTCGGCCGCCGCCAACTCACGTGCCCGTTCCGCAGTGCCGTCCCGGCAATGATTGGCCAGAAGCACAAGGCGGATTGGCGCATCGGCCTCCTGCGCCGCCACCGTGCGGATCAGAGAAGGAATCTCGGAGCGCTCGTCGCGAGCAGGAACACAGATGACGGCGGGTTGCATCACAAGGACTGGCTGGCGACCCGCCCGCCCGGAAGCGGCCGTCGCTGCAGCAAGGCAAGGTAGGCGGCTTCATAGGCGGCGATCATGGTGCCGGCGTCGCAGATGCTCTCGGCACGGCGCCGGCAGGCCGCACGGGACAGCCCTGCCGCCGCCCGGATGCTTCTGGCCAGTGCCGGAACATCATCGGCCGGCGCCAGAACGCCGCATTCGGCATCGAGGATCTGCGGCAGCGCACCGCGCGCGAAGCCAGCGACCGGCGTGCCGGAAGCGAGCGCCTCGGCCACCACAAGGCCGAAAGGCTCCTCCCAGCGCGGGGTACAGACCGCGACGGCCGCGGCGGCAAGCTCCTCCGCCAGACTTGCATGGTCCAGATGACCGATATAGCTGATGGCGCCGCCGAGGCGGGGCGCAACCTCCCCATGCCAGTAGTCCGTGTCACAGATCGCGCCGGCCATCCGTAGCGGCATTCCGGCCATGCGCGCCGCATCGATGGCAAGGTGCGGTCCTTTCTCCGGGACCATGCGCCCGTACCACAGCGCATGGTTTCGCGGCACTGAATGGTTCATGGCGCGAAACCGATCCAGCTCCACGCCGTTCGGCACGATCTCCACATCTTTCCGCCACGGGCGCCATTCCTGCGCCACGGAGGCGGAAACGGCCAGCAGCGGAAGGGCCTCCGGCAGCTGCTCGGCCACCGCGTTGCGCAATTCCGGAAAGGGTGGAGTATGCAGCACGGTCAGCATGGGCGCCGGCAGCAGATGCGCCACATCCACGGGCAGATAGTGGAGCGAGTTATTGTGGATCACGTCTGGCGGATCAATGCGCAGTTTCTGCAGGATGCGCTTGTAGGCACGATGCTCCGCAAGCGCGATGTGCTCCAGGGCCAACTGAGTCTGAGGCTCCCCGGTCGGCGGTCCCATGGTTTCGGGTGAGAGGGCGGGATCGCTGCCCTCGGCGGCGTAAAGCCGCACATCGTGCCCCGCCTGCCGCAGGAGCCGCGCCAGCATGTGGGTGTGCATTTCCAGGCCGCCGGCGAAGGGTTCGCTGATGGGGTACTTCAGATGAGCAATGATGCCGACGCGCATGCAGGCCTGGCCCTCCGGATGGATCGACACGGCCACCGATCCGGCACGCGACGCCGCAATGAACTCTGGATGGTCCAGGAAGTTCCAAGGGCTCAAGGCTTCGGGATGTGCATCCTGAAGCGGAAATTTGCATAAAGGCGGCTCGACCGGGCGCGCGGCACGCCCGCCGGTGCAGCGGCAAACAGGCTGTGGGACGGGAACGCGACGCGCCAGCCTGCCTTGTCAGCATGCTGGTTGCACTGGCGGCGGATCGCCGTCCTCCAGACTCTGACGTGCAAGTCCGGGGCGCGCGGAACCATGCCGCGCGCCCCGTCACATCAACGGGAAGCCTTGTAGAGCTTCTGCGCGATCTCGAACATTTCCTCGGGCGCGTAGTCGGGGGTGAAGGCGGAGGGCACGCCGGTCAGCTGGTGGATCTTG